>NZ_JBPGNZ010000004.1:0-271438 GCF_051133415.1 Nitratidesulfovibrio sp. D1
TCCGCGGCCCGCCCGGCGTTTTTTTGTGGTTTCGACTGGTATTTTAATGGGGGGGGGGTGTGGTTTCAATATTAAACATATTCCCGCCCCCCCCCCCCCGCACCCCCACCCCTCCTTCAAAACGTTTCAATTGGGGCGCATTGATAGCGGCATGGTTTGCCGATAGCCCCAATCTCTTACTTCAACAACCGAATCATTTTTATGGAATACATCCTCGCCACCCTGTGCATCATCGTGCTGTTCGGCCTGATCGGGCTCAACGTGTTCGGGCTGCCGGGCAACTGGCTGGCCGTGGGCGTGCTGGCGCTGTGGAAGCTGCTGGCCCCCGCCGCGCCCGGCATGGACACCTGGTTCTTCGCCACGGTCATCGGGGCCGCCGCCGTGGGCGAGGTGCTGGAATTCGGCGTGCAGATGCTGGGCGGCAAGCGCCACGGCTCCACCGGACGGGGCAACCTGGGCGGCATCGTGGGGGCCATTGCCGGGGCCATTCTGGGCGCGCCCTTCCTGTTCGGCCTGGGCGCGCTGCCCGGCGCGCTGGCCGGGGCGTGGTTCGGCTGCTACCTCGCGGAACTGAGCCATGGCCGCCCGCGCGACGCGGCCCGCCAGGCCGCCTGGGGCGCGTTCGTGGGCAAGTTCCTGGGGCTGTCCCTCAAGTTCGCCGCCGGTGCCGTGGTGGCAGTCATGGGCGCGGGGCAGGTCTGGCCCGCGTAGGCCCCTGCCCCCGATTCCCTCCCTCCTTTCCCCTAACACTTCTTCCCCATACGACAATGCTGCACAACCTGTCTGTCGTCCTGGTAAAGACCCGGTTCCCGGAAAACGTGGGCATGGTGGCCCGGGCGTGCGCCAACATGGGCGCGCGCGACATCGTGCTGGTGGACCCGGAGCGCTGGAGCGAAGCGGACGGCGATCCGGCCAAGGCCGCGCCGCTGGCCACGCTCAAGGGGCAGGACATCCTGTCCGGGGTGCGGGTGGCGGCGACGCTGGCCGAGGCGGTGGCGGACTGCGCGCTGGTGTTCGGCACCACGGCGCGCACGGGCGGGTGGCGGCGCGAACTGCTCTCGCCGGAGCGCACGGCGGCGGAAGCCTGCCCGGTGCTGGCCGGGGGCGACCGGGTGGCCGTGGTGTTCGGGCCGGAGGACCGGGGCCTGACCAACGACGAGATAGAACACTGCCACCGGCTGCTGACCATCCCCACCGCGCCGGACGCCTCGTCCCTGAACCTGGCCCAGGCGGTGCTGGTGGTGCTGTACGAATGCCTGAAGGGCGCGTCGGCGCACCCGTTCCGGCCCGGCCCCGCCCCGGATTCGCGGCTGGCCAACCATGCGGAACTGGAACTGCTGCACGACACCCTGCGCGACACCCTGCTGGCCATCGACTACCTGCGCGCCGACAACCCGGACTACTTCATGATGCCGGTGCGCCGCTTTCTGGGCCGCACCCGGCTGCGCCGCCACGAATTCGACATGGTCATGGGCGTGTGCCGCCAGGTGAAGCGCATGGCCGCCCTGGCCGGGACCGCGACTCCCAAGCCGGACGGCGAACGCACGGACTGACCGGCGGCCCTCCCCCACCCGTCGACAATTCCCGAAGGCCCGGCCACCACGCCGGGCCTTTTCCATTGCGTCGCCACGGGTGCGACTCCAGTGCCGCGCGGCGGCATCCGCATGGCGCCGCTTTCCGTTCCGCGATGCAACGCAGCGGCTAACACGGCCATATATGGAGAAATCGATTGACCTCTTGTGAAAAATAGTGCAACCACCCGGCCAAGGAAGTGGGGACTTACGTACCATGGAAAATGCCGACGGGAGGTGGCTACAATGCGGCTGGATACACTCAGGATCACCACCAAGATGTATTCCGGGGTCATCATGGTGGTGTTGTGCACCATCGTATTCCTGTCCGGCATCGTGGCCTGGCGCATCCAGGGCACGCTGGACCGGATGGGGCACGACAACCTTGCCGGGTTCATGGACGCCATGTGCGACGTGGCCGCCATGCAGGACAGCATCGGCGGCGAGGCCCTGCACAACAGCCTGGAGGCGTTGTCCGGTTCGCTGCTGGGCCAGGGCGAGTTGCGCCTCAACGCCTCCAACGCCGCCCCGCATCAGGTGGCGGACCAGTCCACCGGGGCCACGTCCACGGTATCGGTGCCGGATTTCGAACTGACCGGCGACGGCATGCCCCTGCCCTTTTCGCCCAACGCCCTGGTGGAACGCCACAAGCGCACCGTGGGTTCCGACGCCACCCTGTTCGTGCTGCTGCCCGGCAAGCTGCTGCGCGTGGCCACCACCATCACCGATGCGCAGGGCAAGCGCGCCATCGACACCTACATCCCCGAATCCAGCCCGGTGTACCAGGCCATGGCGGCAGGCAAGGACTACACCGGCCGGGCCATGGTCATGGGCAAGGCATTCCGCACCCACTACCGCCCGGTGAAGGACGCCTACGGCGCGGTCATCGGCGCGCTGTTCGTGGGCGAACCCCTGCTCGGCGAGGCCTTCCGCACCATGTTCGGGCAAGCCAAGGTGGGCGGGCGCGGCTACACCTTCATCTTCACGCCCGACGGCACCCGCCTGCTGCACCCCACCCGCACCGGCACCAACATCCTGCAGGACAGCTACGGCAGGCAGATGCTGGAAACCCGCAACGGCTTCCTGGAATGGGAGTATGACGGGCTCAAGGTGGGCTTCGTGCGCTATTTCGAACCGTGGGACCTGTACCTGGCCGTGGCCATGACCCGCGACGAGATGCTCCAGGGCGCGGATACCGACATGCTGCGCTGGACCGCGGGCGGCGGCGTGGCCGCGCTGGCGCTGGCGGTGCTCTTCGTGTGGGTGCTGGTGCGCGAACTGATGAAGCCCATGGGGCAACTGGCCGCCTATGCCCGCACCGTGGCCTCCGGCGATTTTTCCGCCGCCATGCGCTACGAGGCGCGCGACGCGGTGGGCGACACCATTGCCGCCGTCAACGCCATGGTGGCCGAGATGAAGAACAAGCTCGGCTTCACCCAGGGCGTGCTGAACGGCATGACCGTGCCCTTCGCCATCAGTTCTCCCGACGAGAAGGTGGTGTTCACCAACGCGGCGCTGATTGACATGCTGGAGCGCCCCGGCACCCCGCAGGACTGGGTGGGCAAGCCGCTGGACCGCTTCGTGTACGGCCGCGCCATGGACGACATGGCCACCCGCCGGTGTCTGCAAAGCGGCGGGGCCGAATGCAACCTGAGCGTGGACCTGACCACCGAGACGGGCAAGCCCGTGCATGCCCAGGTGGACGTGGCCCCGCTGTACGACCTGGACGGCACCCTCATCGGGGCCTTCACCATCTACGCCGACGTCACCGGCCTGCGCACCCAGCAGACCCGCGTGGAGGCCCAGCACGCGGCCATCACCCGCGTGGCCGAACAGGCCGACGACATCGCGCGGCAACTGGCCACGGCGGCCGAGGAACTGGCCCGCCAGGTGGACGAGGCCAACGGCGGCACCGACCGGCAGCGCGCCCGCACGGCGGAGACGGCGACGGCCATGGAACAGATGAACGCCAGCATGCTGGAGGTGGCCCACAACGCCTCGCAGGCGGCGGGCAACGCCGAGGGCGCGCGGGCCAAGGCCGACGAAGGCGAACAGCTGGTGGCCGGGGTGGTGCAGGCCATCACCGGCGTGCGCGACCTGGCCGTGGACCTGCGCGCCAACATGGAAGGCCTGGGCCGCCAGGCGGAGGACATCGGCCGGGTGATGCAGGTCATCGAGGACATCGCCGACCAGACCAACCTGCTGGCGCTCAACGCCGCCATCGAGGCCGCAAGGGCCGGTGACGCCGGGCGCGGGTTCGCCGTGGTGGCCGACGAGGTGCGCAAGCTGGCCGAAAAGACCATGAACGCCACCCGCGAGGTGGGCCAGGCCATCGCCTCCATCCAGTCCGGCGCGCGCGACAACGTGCAGGCCACGGCGGCGGCCGTGGATGCGGTGATGCGCTCCACCGAGCTTACCGAACGCTCCGGCGGCGCGCTGAAGGAAATCGTGACCATGGTGGACCAGACCGCCGACCAGGTGCGCTCCATCGCCACCGCCTCGGAAGAGCAGTCCGCCGCCAGCGAACAGATCAGCCGGTCCACCGAGGAAGTGAACATGATCGCCCAGGACACGGCGCAGATCATGTCCCGCTCGGCCACGGCCGTGAACGAACTGGCCGGGCTGGCGGGCGACCTGCGCCGCCTCACCGCCGAGATGCGCGCCTGACCGGGAAGCACCCAGCGGACAGCGCCCGGCACCACACCGGGCAGCGGGATATCCCGCTGAAACGACGGGGGGACGCCATGCGGCGTCCCCCCTTTGCTGTTTCCGTCCGCCGCGCGGGCGGCGGCTCCCGATCCGGCTACGCCGCGCCGTCGGCTCCGCCTGTGCCCGCCCCGCCTGTGGCGGTCCCGCCGATCTGGCCCAGCAGCCGTTCGCCCGCCGGGGTGTCCAGCACGTCGCGCAGGGCGTGCACCACGTCCACGTCGTAGCTGTCGGTCTGGCTTTCCAGGGCGTCCAGCACCTTGTCCAGCGGCAGGGCCGGGCGGTACGAGCGCGGCCGCAGCATGGCGCAGAAGGCGTTGGCCACGGCCAGGATGCGCGCGTGGGTGGATATCCGGTCGCCGGAAAGGCCCTCGGGGTAGCCCTTGCCGTCCTGCCGCTCGTTCATCTGGATGATGGCGGGCAGCACGGGCAGGTCGAACTCGATGGAGGACAGCACGTCGCGCGCGTATTCCACGTGGCGTTCCATCTCCTGCTTTTCCTCGGCCGTGAGCTTGCCGGGCTTGTTCAGGATGTCGCGCGGCACGAACATCTTGCCCACCTGCGAAAGGTTGGCCGCCGCCTCCACCGTGGCCGCGTCGCGGTCGCCAAGGCCCAGAGCCCGCGCGGTCAGGCTGGCCGCAAGGCCCATCAGCCGCGAATGGCCCGCCAGATACGGGTCGGTCTGCTCGATGGCGCGCACCAGTGCGTCGATGGTCTGCTGCACCACCCGGCGGTTGCGTTCCTGCGCCTCCACCAGGTCGGTGATGTCGTGGAACACCGAAACCACGCCGCGCACCTGCCTGCCGTCGGGGCCGAACAGCGGGGCCTTGGCGATCTGGAAGTGGCGCTTGCGCGATTGCAGGTACACCACCTCGTTCACCGTGGCCGGGTCGCCGCCCATGAGCACCTGGGCGTCGGGCGCGGTGATGCGCCGGGCGGTGTCGAACCCGAACACCGCCTGCATGTCCATGCCCAGCAGTTCTTCGGGGGTGCGGCCCACGGCGCGGGCGAAGGCCCG
The DNA here is from genome assembly GCF_051133415.1 of Nitratidesulfovibrio sp. D1. Taxonomy (NCBI): domain Bacteria; kingdom Pseudomonadati; phylum Thermodesulfobacteriota; class Desulfovibrionia; order Desulfovibrionales; family Desulfovibrionaceae; genus Nitratidesulfovibrio; species Nitratidesulfovibrio sp. D1. The sequence continues at coordinate 5,296 of NZ_JBPGNZ010000004.1, forward strand.
GTTCACGTACTGGAACACGCTCTGGTCGTCGGTGAGCGAGACCGGATGCGTCATGGCCGAGTTGATGCCGTCCAGAAGCTGCTTCTGGTCGTCGATGACCTCGAACAGCGCCTTGAAGTCCCGCGCTATCTCGCGCTGCTCGCGGCCCACCAGCCACCACCACAGCGAGGCCAGCATGACCACCAGCAGCAGGGTGCACAGCACGGCCAGCCCCACCACGGTGCGCTCGCGCTCGGCCAGGCGGGCCAGGGCGAGGTCGGCGGGAATCTCCTCCACGGTCCACCATTCGATGTCCTGCACCTTGCGCCCGGTGGAGTACACCTGCGTGCCGCCATCCACCGAGACGCGCCGCATGAAGGGCAGGTCGCCGGTTTCGGCAAAGGCGGGCGGGGGCACGTTCTTCAACCCTTCCTGGGCCGAGGGGGCGATTTCCTCGAAGCCGCGCGGGGTGCGCTGCACAAGGCGCGACACCTGCCCCTTCTCCACCAGCGGCGAGGCGGCCAGGAATTCGCCCACCTTGCCGGAGATGATCTTGGACAGCATCAGCACCGCCACGGGCCGCGCGCCGGTGGCCGCCTCGAACTGGGGCGGCAGGATGGGCATGAACAGGTCCAGCACCAGCCCGGTCTGGGTGGAACGGGCGTGCGAGAAGCGCATCTGCCCCGTTTCCAGCACCGCGCGGATGGCGGCCTGCTGGTCTTCGCCCAGCGGCACGGGGGTGGCGTCCGTGGAGATGTAGGTCTGGGCGCGGGTGTTCACGATGCGCCCGGACACGAAGTCGGAATAGGTGACGAACTCGCGCAGCAGGTTGCGCATCAGCGGCAGTTGCGCGGCCAGTTGCGAGATGTCGTCGTCGCCCTGCCCCGCGCCCGGCTTGCCCGCCTTGTTCGCGTCCTGACCCGGCCCCTGACCCGGCCCCTGTCCTGGCCCCTGTCCTGGCCCCTGTCCTGGTTTGTTCAGCAGCAGGCCCACGTCGCCTTCCAGCTGGTTCACCTCCGAGGCGAACAGCCGGAACAGGTCGGCGTTGATCAGCCGCGCCCCCTGCTCGGTCATGGAAGCCAGCCACAGATGCACGGATTCCACGCGGGCCAGCGTGAGCACCGCCTGCCGCTGGGCGATGTCCGTCTCCAGCTTGTGCCGTGCGTCGGAGATGTTCCAGTAGGCCCCCACCGTGGCCGCCGCCACGGTGACCGCAAGCACCACGATGCCGAACCACAGAAGCCGTGAACGGCCGGCGGGTCTGTCGCGGTCCGGCGTACCTGTCGATGCGCTGTTCTCTGCCATGGGTCCTCCGCGAGCTATTGCATTCTTCTGGTGCCGGGGCCGCCCTTGATAGGGATGTGCGCCCACCGGTATTCTTCGTTTATGGAGTACTGCGGCACGTAGTGTCCGTAACGCTGGTGCGACAGCACGACATTGGAAAGATTGTCCAGCACGTAGGCGTCGCCCCCGGTGTAGACCACCAGTATGGCGTGGGCCAGCCTGCGGATGGAGTCCATCAGGATGACGATGCGCATGTCCGAAACGGGCACGCCAAGCTGCTTCAGGGCGAAATACTTGACGATGGCGTAGTCCTCGCAGTCGCCCGACTTGCGCAGGAATTCGACGGGCGCCGCCCAGTAGTCCACCACTCCCCACACTTCGCTGTCCAGCCGGTAGGGCCACTGGTTGAACAGGGAATTCACGTTGCGCAACTTGTCCATGGTGGACAGGCCGCGCCATTCGGACCGCAGTTCGCCCCACAGGGCGTTGCGCCCGCCCAGGGCCCGTTCCGGAATCAGCCCCGGCGTCTTGCGGTCCACGTTCAGCACCCGGTCCCACTTGGGCAGGTTTTTCAGCGGCCCCCGGAACTCGATGGTGTTGAACAGCCGGATGCCGGTGGGACGCGCGGGGGCCGGGGCGGCCTGCCTGGGCTCGGCGGTCTGGCCGGACTGCGCGGCCTGGCCGGACTGCACGGTCTGGCCGGGTCGTGACGGCTGGCCCTGCCCGACTGCCTGCCGGTCTGGCCGGGATGGCTGGGGCTGCTCCGCCTGCGCCACAAGGGGCGCATCGGGCACGTCCGCCGTGGCCTTGTCCGCGTCCTCTCCGTCATCATCCTTTCCGGCGGCGTCATCACCGGCGGCGTCGGGCACCGCATCGGGGGCGGCTTCCTGCCGTCCCGCCTGCTTGGCCCGCTCTTCCGGCGTATCGGCGGCATCCGGCGCGGGTCCGGCCACCGCCCCGCGCACCTCGGGGGTGGCGGGCGGACCGGTCCTCTCGGCGGTGCTGCCCGCATCCTGCGCCTGCATGGGGGCGGCCTTGGGAGTGGAACCGCCCGCCACGGCCGTGCCGCGCCACACGCCGGTTTCCACCGCCAGCGGCATGGCAAGCAAGGCAACCAGGGCCAGCAGGGCGGACAGCGCCCGGCCACGTCGGCGGAAAAGCACCTGCATCAGACCACGCGCGCAGGGCTCATCCGGGCAGGGACCATTCGGGCAGGGACCATCCGCGCAGGGGCCATCCGGGCCGGGTTCACGGCGCGAACGCGCCCCCCCGGCCCCGCCCGCCGCAACCGGCCGGCCGGGATGGCACGGCGCGTGCCCCGCGCCGTTTCCCTCGCCCGTGGCCCTCTGCCGCATCAACGCTCCCGCAGGGCATTCTGCTGCGCCTTCAGGATGGGCTTCAGCAGATAGTCGAGCACCGTCTTCTTGCCGGTAAGGATGTCCACCGTGGCGGTCATGCCCGGCATGATGGGCAGGTTTTCGCCCCGGTAGGTGATGGCGTTCTTCCTGGTGCGCAGCTTGACCAGGTAGTAGAACTCGCCCTTGCGGTCCTCTATGGTGTCCGCGCTGATCTGTTCCAGCCCCGCCTCCAGACCGCCGTAGATGGAGAAGTCGTAGGCGGTGACCTTGACGATGGCCTTCTGGCCCGGATGCAGGAAGGCGATGTCCGCCGGACGGATGCGCGCTTCCACCAGCAGGGTGTCGTCCAGCGGCACCAGTTCGAGGATCGATTCGCCCGGCTTCACCACCCCGCCCTGGGTATTGATGATGATGCGCTTCACCGTGCCGCGCACCGGGGCGCGCAGGTCGGTACGGGTCACCCGGTCCTCACCGGCGGACAGGGTTTCGCGCAGCGAGTTCAGCTCCACGCGGCGCTTGTTGATCTCCTCCACCGCCTGCGAGCGCACCTCGGCCTTGCGGTGCGACAGGCGCTGTTCCACCTCGTGCACCGCGCTGCGGGCCTTGGGGATGTTCACGGCCAGCGAACTGATGTCGCCGCGCAGTTGGATGACGCGCTGCTCAAGGCTCAGGTAGTCCACCTTGGAGTATATCTGCTTCTCCACCAGCGGCCGGGCGATGTCGCGCTGTTCCTGCGCCACGCGCAGGCTGGCGCCCAGCTGGCCCTGCCGCCCCACCATTTCGTCCACTTCCTGGCGCTTCTGGACAAGCTGGCTTTCCAGCACGCTCAGTTCCAGCTCCAACTGGCGCTTGCGCGCGTTGTGGATGGAGGTCTGGTCGGCCACCACCTGCGGGGCCTTCTGGACCACCTCGGGGGGATACACCGGGTCCTTGCCCTCCAGTTCCGCCTCCAGGCGGGCGATGGCGGCCATGTGCTCGTACGATTTGGACACCGCGTCGCGGAAGAAGCTGGCGGCCGATTCGTTGTCCAGGCGCACCAGCACCGTGCCCTTTTCCACAATCTGCCCTTCGCGCACGAATATCTCGCTGATGATGCCGCCTTCCAGGTTCTGGATTTCCTGCACTCGCTGCGAGGGAATGACCTGGGCCTGGCCGCGCGTCACCTCGTCCAGCGGCGCGAAGGCCGACCAGAGGATGAACACCAGAAAGAACACCCCCAGCGAGGCGGACAGCAGGAAGGCCAGCGGGTGGCCCTTGCGGTGCAGGGCCGCGTCCACCTCGCTCATGAATTCCAGGTCGTCGCGGCGCACGCCGTTGGCGGCCCCGCCGCCCAGCGCCCCGCCGCGCGCGGCTCCGGCAAGGCGTTCTCCCAGGCTCGACGCGCCGTGGCCGCCCATGCCCGGAGGCATGCCGGGAGGCATGCCCGAAGCAGCCCCCGGCGCAACGGGGGGCGTGGCGGATTCCGGCGCGCCGGATGTGGTCTTGTCATTTTCCATGTTCATGCTCCGCTGGCGCGCCGCGCATCAGCCCTGTTGAGCGGGTCTGGGGGCGGGCGCGCCCGTGAAGCGCGCGGCGCCCGCCGCGCGCACCTGATCGCCGCGCAACGCGGCAAGGACGGCCTGCTTGGGGCCGTCGGCCACCACCCGGCCATGGTCGAGCACCACCAGCCGGTCCACCAGGTCCAGCATGCTCACCCGGTGGGTGACCAGGATCAGCGTCTTCTTGTCCAGTATTTCCGCAAGGCGGCGCTTCAGCGCCATTTCCGACGAATTGTCCATGTTGCTGGACGGCTCGTCCAGTATCAGCACGTCCGGGTCGTGCAGCAGCGACCGCGCCAGGGCCACGGCCTGGCGCTGCCCGCCCGAAAGGGCCATGCCCCGCTCGCCCACCGGCATGCCGAAGCCCGCCGGGTGCCCGCGCACGAAATCGACCACCCCGGCGATGGTGGCGGCGCGCAGGATCATCCGGTCGTCGGCGTTGGGCACGCCGATGGCGATGTTGTCGCGCACAGAGCCGTAGAACAGGTAGTTGTCCTGGGCAAGGTAGCCCACGCGCGAGCGCAGGTCGGCCATGTCCATCTGGCGGATGTCCACCCCGCCGAAGCGCACTGCGCCGTCGCGCGGCTGGTACAGGCCGATGGCCAGCCGCCCGAGGGTGGACTTGCCCGAGCCCATGCGCCCGATGATGCCCACCCGCTCGCCGGGGCGGATGGTGGTGTTGACGTTCTCCAGCGCCAGCCGTTCCGAGCCGGGGTAGGCGAAGGACACGCTTTCGAAGACCAGGGAATGTTCCAGCGGGCCGAAATCCACGTACGGCCTGTCTTCCGGCCGCTCGGTGGGCAGGTTCATGAGCATGTCCAGCGACTTCAGGGCCATGCGCGACTGTTGCAGCCGCGCCAGCATGGCCGCCACCTGGCTCAGCGGGGCCATGGCGCGCGAGGCCAGCATGTTGCAGGCGATGAGCCCGCCCATGGTCAGCAGGCCGTCGGAAATGCGGTACACGCCCCAGATGATCACCGTCACGCTGACCAGCTGGGTGAACAGGATGGACATGGTCACCGAGATGTTGGCCAGCCCCTTGGACTGGGCGTTGGACGAGGCGCTCATGCCCACCACCTTTTCCCAGGCGTGCTGCATGCGGCCTTCGGCCAGCGACGACTTCACCGTTTCCAGCCCGTTGATGATCTCCACCAGCAGGGCGTTCTTCTGCATGCCTTCCTTGTAGCCCGCCTCGGCCACCCGCTGGAACGGCAACTGGAGCAGCATGCCGATGCCCACCACGATGGGCACCGCCAGCATGGGCACCACGCCGATGGGTCCACCGATGAAGCACACGATGAGCACGAACAGCACCAGGAAGGGCAGGTCCACCAGCGCCAGCAACGTGGTGGAGCCGAAGAACTCGCGCAGCGATTCGAACTCGCGCAGGTTGTTGGCCAGCGAGCCGGTGGAGTCCGGCTTGGCGTCCAGGCGCAGGCTCATCAACTGGTTCATCAGGCGGCTGGCCAGCACGATGTCCGCGTTGCGGCCCGCCACGTCCACGAAGTAGCTGCGCAGGTTGCGCAGCAGAAAGTCGAACACGTAGGCGATGCCGATGCCGATGGCCAGCACCCACAGCGTTTCCGTGGCGCTGTTGGGCACCACGCGGTCGTACACGTTCATGAAGAACAGCGGGCTGACGATGGTCAGCAGGTTCACCACCACGCTGGCGAACAGCACGTGCTTGTAGATGGGCAGGAAGTGCAGCAGCGTGTCCCAGAACCAGCGCTTGGCCTTCAGCAGCTTTATCTCGCTGGCCCGGCGGTCCAGCTTGCCTTCCAGCCGGGCGAACATGGCGTAGCCGGTGTATTCCTTGGTCAGTTCGTCCACCGGCACGCTGCGCGGCTCCATGCCCGTCTCCGGGAACAGCACTTCGGCCTTGTCCCCTTGCAGCGACAGCAGCACGCAGGCCTTTTCCTGGCGCAGCAGCAGGATGCACGGCAGGGTCAGCGAAGAGATGCGGTCCAGCGTGGGGCGGTACACCACGCTGGAGGCCATGCCCGCCGTGCGCGCGGCGCGGATGCAGGCCGAAGGCTGCACCGGCCCGTCGGACATGGGCAGCCCGGCCACCAGGAACCGCGTGGACACCGGCTTGCCGTGCAGCCGGAACAGGAAGGCCATGCATTCGATGAGCGGCGGCGTGTAGTCCACGTCGGCCGGGTCCAGCCCGCGCATGTCGGGAATGCCGCCCTGCGGCACCGGGGGTTCCAGCGCGGCGTCGAGTTGCGGCCCTTCCAGCGCGGCGGCCGTGGCGGCCGCTGCCTCGCGCGGGATGGCCGAGGGCGGCGGAGGCGGCACCGGGCGCGGCGCGCCCACGGCGGGGATGGGTTCTTCCGGCGCGAAGGCGGCGGCCCGGTCCGGGTCCGGCGTCATGGCCGGACGCGGCGCCGGACGCGGCACGGAGGCCGAAGCCCCCGGCGTGGCGGAGGCGGCCGGAGTAGCGGAGGCGGCCGGAGTGGCGGGTCCGGTGGTGGGTCCGGTGGCGGGCCTGCCCGGCGTCACCGTGGCGTGCAGCGGGGGATGGGCCGGAGCGCCGCTGGCCGGTCTGGCCCCCGCATCGGCAGGCTTGTCGCCGGACCCGGCCGGTCTCGCCCCGATTTCGGCCGGTCTTGATACGGGCGCGGTCGGCGCGGTCGGCCTTGACGCGGGCGCGGCGACGGAAGGCTTGGCCGTGACGGTGGGGGGCGTCACCGTGACGGGCTTCACGCCCTCGCCGGCGACTGCCTTGCCCGGCTCGCCGCCGGTGCCCGGACGCCCGGAAAATCCGTACGACGGCCGGGGGGGCCTGTCTCCGGCCCTGTCTCCGGGCCTGTCACCAGGCTTGTCACCAAGCCTGTCTGGCGCGGGCTCCGGCACGCGGGCGGCGGTACGCTCCGGAGCGGGCGCGGCGGGCTTGCCCGCCGTCTTGTCCGGCGCGTTGTCCGGCACCTTGTCCGGCTCCTTGCCGGGTTGCGTGGCGTCGGGGCGGGAGGAGGGCGGGGAGGAAGGTTTGTCTGTCACGGCGGAACCCCTCGTGAGGTGGATGACCAACGGCGCGGCGAGGGGACGGCAACCATCCCCCCTTTCCGGACATTTTATCGTATACGCGCGGGGCCCCTGCCGCGCAACCGGATTATGGCGCTCTTCCCCGCTCCCTGCCCCGGCCGCATGCCAGGCGGAGCACCGCCGTGACCATCATCGCCGCGCAGCATTCCAAGGTAGGGAATTCCCTGCCACGCCGGGGCATTTCCCGCACGGCACGACAGTCCGGAAAAGCCGGATTCTCCGCACCAGACAACAACACTGTCTGCATCCTCCCCATTGCGGCATAGGGAAAAACCCGACCATTCCGCTCCATGCATTTCACCATTTCCCCATCGAAAATTGTGCGCCATTACAATGTGTCGCGCCACCATTGCAAGCCCATCGGAAATCACTGCATATTTCCGTTCATATTACCGCATGCGCCACCATGAATCCCCCATTTTTCACTACGCAGGCGCATATTTTCTTGCGAAAGTTCACCAAAGTGCATATATGATGGACCTTGGTCTTCCACGTCTCCCCCCTGCGTACGGTGCAATGCGCATCGCCTGCGCGAAAACGCGATGCGGAAGTCCGCACACAGGTTCGACGACACCGGGCAGCCCCCCCTGCCCACGCAACCCGCGCCCGTACGGCGCGCCGATACCACGAGGTAGCGATGACCCGTTCCACGCAGGGTGCCACCGACCCCATTACGCTGCTCCTGCCCACCGCCGGGCAGGAGATTCATTTCGACGCCAGCCCCGACTCCCGCTTTGCCCTGGGCTTTCCCACCGACGCCGCCACCTTGACCGCAGCGGCGACGATCTGGTGTTCAGCTTTCCCGATGGCGGCCGCATCGTGCTGTCCGGGTTCTTCGAAGGCAACAACGCCGATCTGCTGCCGGAATTCAACCTTCCTGACGGCGGCGCCGTTTCCGGCCACGATTTTCTGGCCGCCCTGGAACCCGACCTGCTGCCCGCCGCCGGTCCCGGCGCGGGCGCGGGCGTTGCAGGCGGCGGCGTGGGCGACTACAGCGACGACCCCGGCAGCCTCATCGCGGGCATTGACCGCCTGGACCCGCTGACGCCCTTCTTCTGGTCCAGCGAAGTGGAACCCACCCTTGAGGCCGAAGGCCCGCTGGACCCGGCATCGGGTTCCCTTGGCTCTTCCCTGCAACTGGTGGGGCCTGACGGCTCCCTGGTCGGCACCTTGTACGGTTACGAGGACAACCAGCCCGGCCAATACCTGCCCGGCGCCAACGACGGCTCCGTGGACGCCCACGCGGGCAACGGCACGGAACAGCCGCTGCAATTCGTCCTTGTCTTCACCCCCGCGGACAACGAGGTGCTCGGCCAAATCACCCTCACCGGGTTCACCCCCGGCACGCGCATCAGCATCGGCGACGCGGACTTCGACGATGCGGGCGACATCGTGGTCACCGGTTCCGGCCAGGCCATCACCCTGACCGCCGCGCAGCTTGCCTCGGGCATCTACCTGCGCCCGCCGCAGGACAGCTCGGCGGACATGAACATCAAGGTCACCGCAACCATCACCGACCCCGATTCCGGGTTGTCGGCCACCATCGGCGGCAGCTTCACCATCGTCATCGACGCCGTGGCCGACCGGCCGGACCTTGCAGCCCCCGGAGGAGACACCAACGCTTCCGAAGAGGCGCTGGTCACCATTCCCGTCTCCGCCACCTTCCACGACCTTGACGGCTCGGAACGCCACTACGTCGAAATCGACGGCGTGCCCAAGGACTGGACGCTGGACATGGACAGCCTGCCCGAGGGCTGGACGCTGGTTTCCACCGTCACCGAAGACGGCCTGTCCACCCTGCGCTTCGAGGTGACCGAAGCGGCGGCGAACAACGACGGCGCGGTTTCGGCGTCGCTGGAATTCAACCCGCACGACTGGTCCGACGCCCGGCTGAACGACGGCACGGAGAACACCCACGGCGCGGCGGAACTGACCGTTACCGCCATCGCGCAGGAAAACGCCGTGCCCGGCGAGCGGACGGACAACGACACCGCCACGTCCGACGCCGCCACCATCGTCGTTTCCCGCGCGGAAGACATGCCTGCCATCACCGTAACCGACGGCAAGGCCCTCGTGCTGACCGTGGATGAATCGGCGGGGACGCAGCACGGCGACAAGGCCCTGTCGGCCCTGTCCACCACCGCGCAAGGAATCCTGGGCGCTCTTGGCCTTGCGGACGCGCCCCTTTCCGCCTCCGACGGCCAGGTGACGTACAACCTCGGCACGGACGGCGCGGGCGACCCCAATCCGGCCTCCGACAGCCAGCTTTCGCTGGCGTGGAACCTTGACAAGATCGCATCCGACCTTGCCGGGCTGAAGACCGCCGACGGCTCCGCCATCACGTGGAGCGTACAGACCGTGGACGGCCACGACGTGCTGGTGGGCACGAGCGGCGGCAAGACGGCCTGCGTGGTCATCCTTGCCGACAACGACGGCGTGCTCGCCAACGGCTCGAACACGGCCACCGTCACCTTTGTCCAGTACATGCCCTTGCACCACGATGTGGCGAACAATGGCGACGACATCAAGGATCTGCCCTTCACCTTCACCGTCACCGACGACGAAGGCGACGCCATCGACGCCACGGTGCGGGTGAACGTGCACGACGACGGCCCCAAGGCCACCGCGGACAGCAATGCCTACAACGAAGCCACGGACGCGGCTGTCAGCGGCAACGTGCTGGCCAATGACGCGCCCGGCGTGGACGGCTGGGCCGATGGCGGCCCCTCGGTTGCGCGCTGGAACAACGTCCGCGTCACCGACGCGGACGGCTCCACCCCCGCGCACACCTACCGGGTGTACACGGGCATGGACGCAGACGGTTCACCGACCGGCCCCGCCGGTTCCGGCACCATCGCCCCCGGCACCTACTACATCTACGACGACACCACCAAGGAATTCGCGGGCACGCTGACGCTCGGTGCGGATGGCTCGTACAGCTTCACCCGTGCCGAAGGGCAGGACATTGCCGACAAGTTCCAGATCAAGGTCAACTACACCACCAGCGCGGACAGCGACGGCGATACCGCATCCTCGACGCTGACCATCAATGTCACCCCCGCGTCCCGGCTGGAGCTTTCCATCACCGGTGATCCTTCGGTGCACGAAGACCCCGGCAACAGTGCCGGCATGTCCAACATCGCGCACTACACCATCGCCATGGACTACGCCGGGCATGGCGACGCGGCGGCGGACAAGGCCAGCGGCACCTTCAGCTTCGACGTGACGCTGAAGGGCGTTTCCGAACTGCCCACCGACCCGTCCGACATCAACCCGTCCTCCGTCTATTACGACAACGACCTTTCGGACAACGGCGGGGCCAGCGGCAACATCAGCCAGGCCGGCGACATCGTCTGGATGGTGCCCACGGTGGACGGGGCGGGCAACATCACCGGCTGGACGGCCACGTCCACGGCCGACCTCGCAAGCGCCCTGAACGAGGCGCTGAAGGCGTACTACGGCACGGACAGCGCCGGTAACGCCTATGTCACTGTGGAGATGGATTCCGCCCTCAAGCTCACCTTCACCGTGCGCGACGGCGCGCCGCTGAAGGACCTGCCCCTTGCCATCCAGGCCGTGGACGACATGGTGGGCGACAACGGCGAAAAGTACAGCGTCGTGGTGGGCAACCTGACGCTTGCCGACGACACGCCCGGCTCGTTCGACGTGGCCATCACCAAGAACAAGGCCGACACCACCATCCACGATGAAGGCAACGACGAAGGCCGCGACGGCTTCCTGCTGGGGCTGGTGGACAGTTCCGTGCAGGAGAGCGGCAAGGACGCGGGCGTGGAAGTGCGCCTGTACGTCAACTCGGGCGACGGCGGCTACTACGCCGGCGACAAGCCGGTGCAGGACGTGACCGTCAGGCTGGCCTTCACGGAGGGCAGCGCCAAGGCCGACGCCGACTACTTCGAAACCGATTCCTACACCATACCCCACGACAAGTGGGAACTGGTGCATACCACTGACGGCAACGGCAATCCCGTCAGCTACTACAGGGCCATCATTCCCGTGCAGCTTGCCGACGACCGGCTGAGCGAAGGCGAGGAAACGTTCGAAGTCAAGATCACCGGCGTTTCCGGTCATGAGGCGGGTGTGCTTGGTGACGGTTCCGCCATCGTTACCATTACCGACGACGCATCGCTTCCCCCTGCTCCGGGCACCGAGAATCCTCCTACGGACATTCTGGACGGACCGGAATTGCAATACTTCGGCCCGGAAACCCTGGTGCGCGAGCCGGTGGCCCCCGGAGAATCCGCCCAGTTCGACGAGAACGGCAACAACACTACCAACGAGACCAACACGGTCGCCTACACCATCATCCTCACCGATGTGGCGGCGGAAGACGTCGTGGTGTGGCTGCAACTCGATTCGAAGGGCCTCGGCACCGACTTCCGCACCGGCGACGGCATCCAGTTGTACAAGCCGGGCGAAACGGACCTTTCCGGCTACCACTACGCCAACGCACCCACTGGCGACGGCCCCTACTACTACGTGATCATCCCCGCCGGTTCCGCCTCCGCCTCTTTCGAAGTGAACATCCTGCACGACCACGACACCGCCGGTGACGGCCACGGCGTGGACGCGGGCACGGACACCGTGTCGTGGACCATCGTGGACATGCAGGGCAGCGAAGTGGTGTACGACAAGACCGACCCCGCCAGCACCGGCGATGCCATCGCCGACGACATGCGCGGGCCGGTGGTGTCCATTACCGACCTGGACGTCACGCAGAACACCTCCGACGGCACCACCACCATTTCCGTGGGCCTGCCCGGCGGCGTCGCCGTCAACGAGAACGTCACCGTCACCGTGCAGATGGTGTACAGCGACGGCAGCGTGCACGATCATACCGTGACCATTCCGGCCGGACAGTCCGCCGGCAACCTGACGCTGCCCGTTCCGAACACCGACTACTACCACGTGCGCATCGTGGGCAGCACCGGCGGCGAAACCCGGTTCGACGACGGCTTCCGCTTCGTGGACGTCGGCAACGGCGGCGGCTCCGGCCCCTTCAACGGGCGGCTGGAACTGTCCCTCGATGCGTCGGACTCCATCGCCGAGAACGGCGGCGTGGCCGGCTACACCATCACCGGGCACCTGCCCGACAACTACATGCCGCTGCTGAACGGCGACGTCACCTTCACCCTGAAGACCTACGGCAACAGCGCCGCCCAGGGCGCGGACTACTCGGAAGGCGAAGTGACCGTGACCCTGAGCGCGGAACTGCTGGCCCGCATCAAGTACTTCGAGGGCGGCGACTTCACGCTGAAGCTCACCGACGACGGGAACGGCAATATCGTCCCCACCATTTACGACAGCAACGGCAACCCCTTCACCCCGATCCTGCCGGGGGCCATCAAGGTGACGGGCGACCTGCCCAAGGCCAATGACGACAACCACGTGGAAGGCGACGAGACCTTCACCACCATCATCACCGGCATCAGTTCCAACGCCACCGTCTCCGGCAGCGACGGCGGCATGGCCAAAACCACCATCGTGGACGACGACACGCCGAAGGTGAAGGTGGAAGTGACCGGCGGGCTCGATGACGACGGCAACGCCCACGAAGGCCAGACCCCCATCACCGTCACCGTCAGCCTTGTGGACCCCGTTACCAACGAGCCGCTCGACCCCGCCAATGGCCCCATTACCCTTGAACTGACCTTCGGCGGCGACGCCACGCGCGGAACCGACTTCGTGCCCTACACCACCACCGTGACCATCCAGCCCGGCGAGGGCGGCAAGGCCACGGTCAGCGTGGCGCTGCCGGATGACTACATCTCCGACGGCGACAAGACCCTGAGCGTGACGGCCACCATCAAGGCCAACGACCCGTACAACGACTACGGCAACACCCTTGAGGGCATATCCGGCACCACGGAAACGCCCCTGACCATCATCGAGACCAGCGATAACGGTCCCACGGCCACACTGGTTGCGGGCAGCACCACCGTGTCCGAAGACGACGGCAGCGCCGCCTTCCGCCTGACCATGGACAAGGCGGTGGAAGAGCCCGTCGAGTTCGTCGTGGACGTGACGTTCAAGGACGGCATGAGCGGTGACGACCTCAAGGGCATCACCGTGGGCGGGGTTACCTACTATCCGGGGGATGGCTCCGGCAGGGTCACCGAAGTCACCGACGGCGGCAACGTAACCGGCTGGCAGTTGCACCTTACCGTGGGCAAGGGCGGTTCCGGCGCGTCGTTCAGCGTGGACGCCGTCAACGACCGCCTGTCCGAAGGCGACGAGACCTTCACCGTGTCCATCTCCAATGCGGGAGACCTGAAGGGCGAGGTGACCCTTGCGGACGACACGCCCATTGACGTCAAAATCACCGACAGCCTCGACGGCCCGGCGGTGACCATGAGCGCGCCCGCCACGGTGAACGAAGGCGACAGCGCGGACATCACGCTGGCGTTCTCGAAGGACGTGCAGGGAGAAGACGTCACCGTCACCATGAAGGTGGACATCGATACGCTGGAACCGGGCTCCAAGGCCACGGTGACCATCGGCGGCTCCCCGCAGGACGTCGACATCGCAGCCGACGGCACCCTCAGCTTCACCGTGCCCGAAGGCACCCCCGCGGGCGACGTGACGGTCAGCTTCCAGACGAAGGACACCACCGGCGCCGTGGGCGGCAACACGCCCCTTTCGGTGGAACTGGTTTCCGTCGCGGGCGGCGAGGCCAGCGTGGGCGGCGCGCCCTCCATGACCAGCACCTACGTGGAGGAAGGCACCGGCTACGTGACCTACAACGTCACCGCCAACGCCGCCACCAACGCCACGTCCACGGTCACCTACACCCTGCACGGCGTGGCCGCTGCCGCCGATGTGGCGTCCATCAAGGTGGGCAGCGCCACCATCAGCAACATCATCATTGACGACGTGAGCGGCGCCGTAACCGGCTTCAAGCTCGACGGCGTCACCTACACTGCCGACGGCACGGGCGGCTTCGCCAATGGCCCTGACAACGCGGCTCCCCTGTCGCTCTCGCTTGCGGGCGGCAAGCTGGCCGTCAGCATGGCGCAAGGGGCGGGCGCCGTCGGCGCGGCGATAACCGTCACCTTCGTGGACACCAACAGCACGGCCAACCGCGCCAATACGTCCATCAGCGGGTCCATCGTGCTCGGGGCGGCGGTGGTGGAAATCGTGGACACCACGCAGCCCATCGCCGCCGAAGACCTGCACCTCGTGGTGCTGGGCGATGCCGCCTCCGGCGTCACCCTGCCGGAAAGCGTTCTCCTGAGCGCCGCCACGGACCCCAGCGCGCATGCCGAAGGCATGGTGTTCGGCATTGCAGCAGGGCTTGGGGTTGCGGATGCCGGCAGCGGCAACATCACCCTGTCGGGGCTTACCGAAGGCAACCGCCAGTACACCTACACCGCCGCCGACGCAGGCGACGCCAACGACAAGGATACCGCGACGCTGCACGTCACCGTGCAGGCCACGGAAACGGGCGGGGAAGGTGGGTTGCCGGGCCACGACTACGACGGTTCGTCCGTCACCCATGCGCAGGTGGTGGTGGGGTCCGGCCAGGGCGACACCATCACCGGCGGCGGCGGCAATGACCACCTGTATGGCGGCGCGGGCGACGACACCCTGCACGGCGGGGCCGGAAACGACGTGCTGCACGGCGGCGACGGCAATGACGTGCTGCACGGAGGCGACGGCAACGACCTTCTGGACGGCGGCGCGGGGGTGAACACCCTGTACGGCGGAGCGGGCGACGACACCCTGGTGGTGCGCGACACCGGCGGCACGGCGGACGTGGCGGATGGCTACCTCGACAGCCACGACTTCGGCGGGCTGCACGGCGGCGACGGCTACGATACCCTGCTGGTGCAAGGCGAGGACGTGACCCTGGACTTCAGCCGCATCACGGCGGGCACAGTCACCGGCATCGAGGCCATCGACCTCACCGCCGACGGCGCGCAGCACGTGGCGCTTTCCGCGCAGGACGTGCTGGACATGAGCGGCGCGGCCGACCACTCGCTGGCCATCACGGGCGACGGACACGATTCCGTCATCCTAGGCTCGGAATGGGCTCATGGCGGCACAGCCACCGTGGGCAACGTGGACTACAACGTGTACACCGCCACGGCGGGCACGCCGGGCGATGAACAGCAGGTGCAACTGCTCATCCAGCAGACCGTCAGCACCACCTCGCCCAGCGGCACCTAACGCAAACGTTAGCTGGCGCAACGGTGCATGGCCCCAGCGGTATCTGGCCAGCCATCCGACACCCGAACGCATGACCGACAACAGACAGCGGGCCGCCCCTTCCGGGGCGGCCCGCTTCATTTTCTGTCCTGACCGGCCTGGGGATGTCCCAGGGCCGTGTGTCACCAGAGGCTACCCCCCGAGGTAGGCTTTCTTCACTTCCGGGTCGTTGAGCAGCGAATCGGACGGCCCCTGCGCCACGATCTCGCCGGTGTCCAGCACGTAGCCACGGCTGGCGACCTGCAAGGCGAGGCGGGCGTTCTGTTCCACCACGATGATGGTCAGCCCCTCGCGGTTCAGTTCCTTCAGGGTGCGGAACATCTCGTACATCAGCAGCGGGGCCAGGCCCATGGACGGTTCATCCAGCAGCAGCACCTCGCAGCTGGTCATCAGCGCGCGGCCCACGGCCAGCATCTGCTGTTCGCCGCCGGACAGGGTGTCGCTGCGCTGGGTGCGCCGCTCGGCCAGGCGGGGGAACAGGTCGAAGATCCGTTCCAGGTCGCGCCCGATGGCCGGGTCGTTCTTGCGGGCGTAGGTGGCCAGCATCAGGTTTTCCATCACCGTCAGGTTGCCGAAGATGTGCCGCCCCTCGGGCACCAGCGCGATGTGCAGCTTGCTGACCACGTCGTGCGGTTCCACGTTCAGCAGCGACCTGCCCTTGAACAGGATGTCCCCGCCGCTGACTTTGGGCGCCTCCGGCGGGGGCAGGCGCATGATGGACTTCAGCGTGGTGGACTTGCCCGCGCCGTTGGCCCCGATGAGGGTGACGATCTCCCCTTCGTCCACGTGGAACGAAAGGCCGTGCAACGCCTCGATATTGCCGTACTTTACGTAGAGATTCTCGATGGAGAGCAGCATCAGATCGTATCGTCTCCCAGGTATGCCTTGATGACGACCGGGTTGGACTGAATCTCCTCGGGCGTCCCTTCGGCAATGGTGCTACCGAAATCGATGACCTTGATCCATTCGCACAGGCTCATGACCACCTTCATCTGGTGTTCGATCATCCAGATGGCGATGTCGAACTCGTCGTGAATCCAGCGGATGAGCTTGATCAGCCCGTCCACGTCGGCCGAGTTCAGGCCCGCCGCCGGTTCGTCCAGCAGCAGCAGCTTCGGCCTGATGGACATGGCCCGGGCAATCTCCACCCGGCGCTGCAACCCGTAGGGCAGGTTGCGGGGCCGTTCGTGCGCGGCGTCCTTCAGGTCCATGGCCTCCAGCATTTCCCAGGCGATGGCGTCGATGTTGCCCTCGCTGCGGGTGAAGCGGCCGGTGCGCAGAAAGGCGTCCCAGATGGTGTAGCCCAGGCGGTGGTGCTGGGCGATGCGGATATTGTCCAGCACGCTCATCTCGTGCCACAGCCGGATGTTCTGGAAGGTGCGGGCGATGCCCCGCGCCGTGACCTGGTGGGGCCGCAGGCCCGCGGTGGGCTGGCCGTTGAACACGATCTGCCCCTCGGTGGGCTGGTAGAACCCGGAGACCAGGTTGAACACCGTGGTCTTGCCCGCGCCGTTGGGGCCGATGAGCGCGATGAGCTTGCGCTCCTCCACCGATATGTTGAAGTCGGAAACGGCCTGCAACCCGCCGAAGCGTTGCGTCACGCCTTTCATTTCAAGCAGCGGCATGTCCTCGTTCCCCTATTTGAACGTGTAGAAGCGGCGCAGCTTCGGGAAAACATCCGAAAGCTCGCGGTTGCCCATGATGCCCTCCGGCCGGAACTGCATGAGCAGGATGAGGATCAACGGGATGAGCACCCACTTCCACACCTGGCTCAGCTCGTATCCGGCGGGCAACAGGTTGACCGCGTGCAGGGCCGCATCGATGCCGGGAATGACGAAGCGCAGCGATTCGAGCAGCAGCGTGAACAGGATGGCCGCCATGACCGAGCCGGACAGCGAGGCCATGCCGCCAAGGTAGACCATGACCAGCCCTTCCGTGGACTTCAGGATGTTGAAGGCCTGCGGGTTCACGTAGCCGTACACGTGGGCGTACAGCGCCCCGGCCACGCCGGCCAGGCCCGAGGACACCATGAACGCCACCAGCTTCACGTGGTTGGTGTCCACGCTCATGATCTCGGCGGCCACCTCGTCCTGACACACGGCGGAAATGCCCTTGCCGTAGGTGGAGTTGACCAGGCGGCGCAGGATCCACACCGAGAACACCGTGCCCAGGATGACCCAGATGAACATCCAGGGAATGTCCACCATGTCGCGCATGCCGTTGATGACCCGCTTCATGCCGTGAAAGCCGCGCGGGCCGCCGATGATGTCCAGGTTCTCGATGACCGAGATGACGATGTAGTTGGCCGCGATGGTGATGATGGCCAGGTAGTCGCCGCGCGTGCGGAACGAGGGCAGCGCCACCAGCAGGCCGAACACCGAGGCAACGAGCCCGGCCACGATCAGCACCACCGGGAACAGCATGGGGGCCAGTTCCGGCGGCAGCAGCGCGTCGCCCACCAGCTTGTTGGAGGTGAACAGCACCACCGAGAGCACGGACGAGGCATAGGCGCCCACGCACATGAACCCGGCGTGCCCGCACGAGAACTCGCCCATGTAGCCGTTCACCACGTTCAGGCTGGCGGCGAAGATGATGTTGATGCCCATGAACATGAGCACCGTCTGGGTGTACTGGTCTATCAGGTTGAACTGCGCCAGCAGCACAAGGCCAAGGCACAGCGCCGCCAGCGCGGCGTTGAGGGCGTATTTCTGCATGTTCGCGTATCCTCTGGCGTGCGTCGCGGGTTAGATCTTGGTGGTCTTTGCCACGCCGAAGAGCCCGGTGGGCCGTTGCCACAGGATCATCAGCAGGATGGAGAAGGCGAACAGGTCCCTGAACGTGGAGGGCAGGAACGCCGCCACCATGATCTCGATGAACGCCAGCAGGAACCCGCCGATGAACGCCCCGCGAATGTCGCCGATGCCGCCCACCACCGCCGCGATGAATGCCTTCCAGCCCACCATGGCGCCCATGTAGGGGTCGAGGATGGGGTAGGACATGGCGAAGAGCAGCCCGGCAAGGCCCGCGAAGCCCGACCCCAGCACGAAGGTGAACACGATGATGGAATCCAGCGGAATGCCCATCAGCGGCAACGCGAACTTGTCCCACGACACGGCGCGCATGGCCATGCCGATGCGGGTGCGCGTGACGATGAATTGCAGCAGGAAGAACACCAGGAACGCCGCGATGATGACCCACACCTTCAGGTTGGTCACGGACACGGAGCCGAAGGTGTACACCACCTTGTCCACCATGTCGGGCAGCTTGCGGCGGCTGGCGCCCAGCAGGGCCAGGTTGCCGTTCTCGAGGACCAGGCCGCACATCAGCGCGGTGATGACCACGTACAGCCGGTGCGCGCCCTTGCGGCGCAGGGGGCGGTAGGCGATGCGCTCCAGCGTCACGCCCACCCCGGCGGTGAGCAGCATGGTCAGCGGAATGGTCAGCGCCAGCGCGGCCCAGCCCGGCAGGGCGAACACGCCCAGCAGGTCGCCCAGCAGCAGCGAGGAGACGAAAAATGCGATGTACGCGCCCACCATGAAGATGTCGCCATGGGCGAAGTTGATGAGCAGCAGCACGCCGTACACCAGGGTGTAGCCCAGGGCGATCAGCGCGTAGAAGCTGCCCCACTGCAGCGCGTTGAACAGGTTCTGGATGAAGATTTCCACAGTCCCGAAACCCTCCGTGGAACGGTTTGCCCCTTGGCGCGCGCCGTACGCGCGGCAGGGGGGCAGAACACGGGCGGCGCGTCGTGCGCGCCGTCCGTGAACGATGATTCGTATGTTCCGCTTCGCAGGTGCCGGGTTCCGGGTGGGAACCCGCGCAGGGCGGCACCTTGGCCGGGCGGCAACCCGGCGCGCCGCCGCGGGCGGCGCGTGACGGAAGCGGAAGCCGCGACGTGCGTGCGGCAGGAAAGGCCCCGCGCGGCCCGGGGGCCGCGCGGGGCTTCGTGTACTAGTTGGGGCAGACCGATTCGGCGAAGGTAAATTCGCCCTTCTCGCTGATCTTGACGACAACGGCGCACTTGATGGGGTCGCGGTTCTCGTCGAAGCTCATCTTGCCGGTGATGCCGTCGAAGCTCTTGATGTTGACCATGGCGTCGCGCACGGCCTTGCGCATCTTGCGCACGTCCGTATCGACCTTGCCCACGCTCTGGACGGCCTGCAGCACAAGGCGGGTGGCGTCCCAGGTCAGGGCGGCCACGTCGTCGGGGATGTAGCCGTACTTGTTGTTGTACTTGTCGATGAATTCCTTGGTGGCGCCGGTGGCGCCCGCGGCGGCGTAGTGGGTCGAGAAGTACTGGCCCACGCATTCCTTGCCGCACAGGTCCATCAGTTCGGCCGAACCCCAGGCGTCGGAGCCCATGAACGGCCCCTTGTAGCCAAGGTCGCGCGCCTGCTTCACGATCAGGGCGACGATGTTGTAGTTTTCAGGCAGGAAGATGAAGTCGGGCTTGACCGCGATGACCTTGGTCAGCTGGGCCGAGAAGTCCTGGTCCTTGGTGCCGTGCGATTCCATGCCCACCACGGAACCGGCGCCGTGCTTCTTCTCCCAGTCCGCCTTGAAGAACTCGGCAAGGCCCTTCGAGTAGTCGTTGGAGATGTCGAACAGCACGGCGGCCTTCTTGGCGTTGAACTGCTTGGTGGCGAAGTTGGTCACCACGGGCGCCTGGAAGGGGTCGAGGAAGGCGGCGCGGAACACCCACGGACGGCCCTTGGTGGTGTCCGGGTTGGTGGACCACGGCGAGATCATCGGGGTTTCGTTGTCGTTGGCGACGCCGCCCGCGGGCACGGCCTGCTTGGACGACTGCGGGCCCACCACGGCCAGGACCTGGTCGCGCTCGATGACCTTCAGCATGGCGTTGACGGCGGATTCGGGCTTGGCTTCGTTGTCCTCGAACACGAATTCGAGCTTGTACTTCTTGCCGCCCACGTCCAGGCCGCCCTTGGCGTTGATTTCTTCGCGCAGCATTTCGGCGGCGAACTTCGATGCCTCGCCCACCTTGGGGATGTCGCCGGTCATGGGGATGACGAAGCCGAGCTTGATGGTGTCGGCGGCGAACGCCTGGCCCGACAGCACCAGCAGAAGTGCCAGCACGAGCAATACTGTCTTCTTCATCTTTGCCTCCTCGCAGGGAAACTAGGGTTTTTGATAGCGGTTTAGTATCGTAATCAGGCCATGAAGGGAACCGGTTTCTTCAATAATGTCTTTTTTGTAAATCTTCAAATATTTCACATAAATAAAATTTAACCATTTTGTCATCGGATTTTGTGCCGTCATACTGGACAGTTAGCTAACCATCGGGCATCATGCGCAAGATGCCGCGCGGCAGGGGCCGCAGCATGCCCTCGCGGCAGGGCTGACGCCCCTTGATGTGGTAATCCGCAAGGTTGCGGCATGTTCCGAGGTTCCGGCGACCTTTTCGCGTCGGCGAGCGCCCCGGCCCGTTCGGGTGGCGTCCGCTTGACACGACAAGATTGTTCATTCAACCCATCCCGCGCCATGCACCACCAGAGCGCCCTGCGCTTCCACAAGTTCAGCCCCGGCGGCAACACCACCATCCTGGTCACCGACCCGGTGCCCGCGCCCCTGCGCGCCGCCGTGGCGGCGGAACTGATGGGCGAGGACCACGTGCACGCCGAGCAGGTGGGCTTCGTCACGCTGGCCGGACCTCGCCCGCGCATCGACATGATGGGCGGCGAATTCTGCGGCAACGCCTGCCGCTCGCTGGCCGCCCTGCTGGCGCTGAAACGGGTGCTGCACGCCGGGCCGGGGGGGCTCATGTCCGGCGAGATCGAGAGTTCCGGCGTGTCCGGCGTCCTGCCGGTGCGGGTGGTGCACACCCCGCACGGCCCGGACGCCGCCGTGCGCATGCCCCTGCCGCCTGCCGCCGGAAACGCGGACCCGGCGCACGGGGCCTCTCCCCGTGACGTACAACCCGCCCCGCCCCGGCTGGCGCTGCCCGTGGCCGACGGGCTGGTGCTGGTCCGCCTGCCGGGCATCGCCCATCTGCTGCTGGACGCCTCGGTGCATCCCTTTCCGGACGACTGGCGCGACCACGCGCGCACGCTCATCACCCGCCACGGCCTGGACGACGAACCGGCCGCCGGGTGCATCTGGTGCCACGGCTCCCTGGCCGCCCCCGCCATCACCCCGGTGGTCCGGGTGCGGGACACCGGCAGCATCATCCTGGAATCGGCCTGCGGTTCCGGCTCGCTGGCCTACGGCCTGCACCGCGCCGACATGGCCGAAGGCGAGATATCCCTGGCGGTGCGCCAGCCCAGCGGGGCAACCATCCGCGTTTCGGTAAGCCGCCGCGACGGCGTGACGCCCGAGGCCTGGATAGGCGGCACCGTGCGCCACGTGGCCAGCGGCACCGCCTATCTCCACGGCGACCCGCAGACCTAGTCCCCTGTTTCCGCACGGCCGCCGCCCTTCCGGCCCCGCCGCTCACGCGCCTTTTCCTGCATCGGCGGTATATTGCCGCACGTCTGCCGCGGCTTCCGCCGCGGTCCCAATTGACGGCGCCGTAACCTTTCCGTAACAATGCATGCACGGGAACCTCCCGAAATCACGGGTGCTCCCGCAACATTTCCCGGCATCGCCACGGAGCCCTTGCCGGGGCTCCCCGCACCCTTCACGGACGCCCGCCGTCACTGCGACACATCCATGGCATTTCGCACGCTTTTCTTCGACCAGCAGGACCACGAGCTGTTGCTCATGGTCAACAAGGTGCTGGAGAAGACCCACACCCCCAGCCCCTTCGTGCGCAAGCTGTTCGACGCCAGCCTGCACCCGCACGGCATCAAGGAGCTTTCCGTCTCGCGCGAACTGCGCGTGGCCTACGCGGTGATCAACCTGCTGGACTCGCTGGAGGCGGGCCTGGCGGAAGACCGCCTGCTGGCCCTCCAGACCCTGCGCGACGAAGTGCTGTACAGCGCGCAGACGGGCCTGCGCCGCAACACGGCGCGCGTGCTCATCCAGATCATGAAGGACCTGGTGCGCGCCCACGGCGACACCTGCCGCCAGCTCAAGCTGGCGCACGATTTCCGCCGCGCCGCCTCGGGCAAGCCGCGCATCGTGCGCGCCCTGCTGGCCCACTACCACCTGCTGGAAATGCCAGAAGAGTGGAACCAACTGGCCTTCGACAACCACGTGCACGACGCCAACACCAAGGGCCGCAAGAACCCCACCCACCTGATCATGGACGCGTGGATCAAGGGCATCCGGCACCTTACGGTGATCTACTACAACTTCGTGGAATCGGCCGCCGCCAGCGAACTGATGCAGGCCGCCGACATCATGGGGGTTTCCGTCCGCATCGGGGTGGAATTCCGGGTGCCCGCGCGCAACAAGTACGCGGAACTCATCTGGGTGCCGCGCGGCTTTTCCGATTCGCAGGGCTTCCTGTCCTTCCTGGCGGAAACGCCCACCCAGCACCTGATGCAGGAAGGCCGCAAGGCTTCGCAATATCTTGCGGAATACGTGTTGCAGGTGCTGCGCCGCTACAACGAGCGCCACCGCCGCGCCATCAACGACGAATTCGGGCTGACCCTGGAACCGCTGCACCGCGACGAATTCCTGGCCTTCGTGGGCACGGGGCAGCCCTCGCTGCTGCACCTGGCGGAATTCATCCACAAGCGGCTGGTGCCCGCCCTGCAGGGCCGGGTGGAGGAGTTGCGCGACGAATGGGCCATGGCCACCCAGCCCGAGCGCGAGGCCATCGAGGCCCTTGTGCGGCGGCTGGACGGGCTGGACGCCGAGACGGTGCACGACCTGTGGCTGGCCCCGGCATGCAACCCCGACATCCCCTCGGCCTTCGTGCCCCGCGAAGGGGCCGACGTGCCCGACATCCTGCGCACCCCGCCGCGCGCCCTGCTGGACTGGCTGACCAGCCTGCACAGCGGCTACCGCATCACCCTGAACCTCTCGGAACTCACCGTGGCCGACGTGCTCGAGCTGCTGTGGGACTGCGAGGGGTTGATCACCCACCTCGAACTGTTCAACCTCAAGGACTGGGCAGAGGGCGACGACGCGCACGTGGCCAGCATCCGGGCCATCAACGAACTGCAACTGGCCATCAACAGCGGCAGCGCGCCCCGGCTGAAGCGGTTCATCCGCACGCTGATCCGCGACTACTCCGACTCGGGCGCGGCGGATGCCTGCGAACGCTGCGAAAAGTTCCGCCGCATCCTGCGCAACATCCCTAGGTTGCAGAGCTTCTACAAGTCGGTGCAGTTGAAGTCGCGCATCGGCAGCGATTCCACCAGCCGGTCGCACCGGGTGCACGGCATGGGCCTGGTGTTCCGCGAAACCCTGCCCCCGCGCGCCCAGAAGCAGGTCGACGACCCGCGCGACACCATGCGCCAGATCATTCCCGTGCACACCGAGGTGTACCTGCGCGAAAGCATGCTGGAACGGCGCACCCCCGTGCTGCCCAGCACCACCATGGTGAGCATGGTGCGGCGGCTGCCGGGATGTTCGCGCTTCGGTTTCCGCCGGGTGCGCGAATGGGTGGTGCGCACCGACACCTCGCGCGTCACCCCGTACGGCAACATCGCCACCCTGGGCGGCTTTGCCCGCAGCGCGGGCAACGGCCTTTCGCTGCACCCGCGCGGCGGGGCGGTCTGCACGCGCTGGATGGGCATGCGCTACCTGAACACCGGCGTGTCCAACGCCCTGAAGGTGCTGGCCGGGTTCATCCCCGCCGTGCTCTCGTTCCTGCAGACGCAGGACAGCCTGCTCACGGCCATGCTGTGGACCACCGTGTGGTTCGGCATCACCGGAGTGCGCAACGTCATCCAGGCCGTGACGGGCGGCGGCGGCATGGGCCGCACCCCGCTGCTGCGCTGGAACGACTACGTGAGCTGGAGCAGGATCAGCGATTCGCTGCTGTTCACGGGCATTTCCGTGCCGCTGCTGGAAAACGTCATCCGCGTGCTGCTGCTGGAAGAGGGCTTCGGCCTGACGGTGAGCAACAACCCGGCGCTGGTCTACGCCGTCATCTCGGCGGCCAACGGCGCGTACATCGCCGCGCACAACATCTACCGGGGCCTGCCCAAGGAGGCGGTGCTCGGCAACATCTTCCGCAGCGTGCTGGCCATCCCCACCTCCGTGCTCTACGGCGAACTGCTGCTGGAACTGCTGGTGCTGATGCACGTGCCCAACCCCGCCCTGCTCATCCAGCCCTATGCGGCGGTCATCTCCAAGATGGCGTCCGACACCATCGCCGGGGCCGTGGAAGGCTACGCGGACCGCAACAACAACATCCGCATCCGCCGCTGGGACTACGACAGCAAGCTGCACCAGCTGTTCGACTCCTTCTCGAAGCTGGAACTGCTGTTCCCCGAAGAGGACGTGCTGGAACTGCTCTCGCAGCCCAAGCAGTTCATCCGGGCCGTGGAGGCGGAGGCCGAGGACCTGGAACGGACCATCATCATCAACGCCCTGGACCTGATGTACTTCTGGATGTACCAGCCGCGCGCGCGCAACGTGCTCTCGCTGCTGGTGCGCGACATGTCGCCAGAGGAAAAGGCCATCCTGGCCCGCTCGCAGATGGTGCTGACCCGCGAACGCGAAGTGAGCCAGCTGTTCGTGGACGGCATCGTGGGCAAGAACTTCTCCAAGCCCCTGGCCTTCTACCTGGACCGCAACGTGGAATACCTGACGGCCATGTCGCGGCTTACCGGCGTGGACACGGTGGGCAACCGGGTGGCCTCGCCGGTGTGACCGGGCGGCCGCACGCCCCCCGCGCCCTTGCCCGGCCCGCGCTTTCGTGCCATACAGGCCGCGCGAGCCGCGGCTTGTCCGCCTTTGCTCGCCCCACTGGCCCCGCTTCGGCGGGGCTTTCCCTTTGCGTGGCCGCCGCCTTCCGCACGGCTCCGTTCCCGCACGGGAACCCGGTTACTTTTCCGGACCTTCTTGTGCGAACCGCCAAGCTGACCTACCATACAGGGTAAACATCCGCCCCGGCCCCGCGCCGGACGCCGGTCCCTTTTCAGCGGCACGGCGGCGGGGGCGACAACGCAACGGAGCGGCCCATCGGGAATCGCACCCGGCAACGGCGCGGCTTTCCCCCGCGCGGGAGGCGCACATGCCCAGCACATCCGGAACGTCAAAGGCCATCTTCTTCCATGAAACCGGCGGGCCGGAAGTGCTGCGCTGGGAAGACCACGACCCCGGCGCGCCCGGCCCCGGCGAAGCGCTGGTGCGCCACGGGGCCGTGGGGCTCAACTTCATCGACGTGTACCACCGCACCGGGCTGTACCCGCTGCCCTCGCTGCCCGCCATCCCCGGCATGGAGGGCGCGGGCACCGTGGAGGCCGTGGGCGACGGCGTGACAGAGGTGCGCCCCGGCGACCGGGTGGCCTATGCGGGCAACCCGGTGGGGGCCTATGCCGAACGCCGCCTGATCCCCGCCCACCGCCTGGTGGTCCTGCCGGACGACATCGACTTCGTCACGGCGGCGGGCATGATGCTGCGGGGCATGACCGCGCGCTACCTGCTGCGCGGCTGCTACCCGGTGGCCGAGGGCACCGCCATGCTGGTGCATGCGGCCGCGGGCGGCGTGGGTTCGCTGGTGGTGCCGTGGGCGCGGCATCTGGGGGCCACGGTCATCGGCACGGCGGGCGACGAGGCCAAGGCGGAACGCGCGCGGGCCAACGGCTGCCAGCACGTCATCCTGTACCGGCAGGAGGACGTGGCGGCCAGGGTGCGCGAACTCACCGACGGGCGCGGCGTGGACGTGGTGTACGATTCGGTGGGGCAGGCCACGTTCATGGCCTCGCTGGACTGCCTGCGCCCCATGGGCACCATGGTCTCGTTCGGGCAGTCGTCCGGCAGCGTGGAGCCGTTCAACCCCGGCCTGCTGGCGGCCAAGGGCTCGCTGTTCCTCACCCGGCCCAGCCTGATGCACTACACGGCGCAGCGGCCCGACCTGCTGGCCCACGCGCGCGACCTGTTCGACGTGGTGCGCGCGGGCATCGTGCAGGTGCAGGTGAACCAGACCTTCCCGCTGGCGCAGGCGGCCGACGCGCACCGCGCGCTGGAATCGCGCAGGACCACCGGGTCCACGGTGCTGCTGGTGTAGGAAACGGGAGAAAACACGGTCACTGCCGGGCGCGGCGGCCCGAAGCCCGCCGGGGAACCCCGCCCCCGGCGCTGCTGCATGCCGGGGCGTTTCCTGATAGCATGGCCCGCCGCATGGACTTCCCGTTCACGCGCCAGGTTGATTGCCGCACCCGCCGCACATGAAAGAGCCGCATGAACGACCGTTTCTCCTCCACACCGCCCGCTTCCCCGCCCCCGCGTGACGGTTCGCCGGAACAGGACGCTCCCCCGCCGGACGGGGTCGGCCTGCGCGAGGGGTTCACCACCGGCTCCGCCCTGGCCGCGGCGGCCACGGCCGCCCTGCGCCTGCTGCTGCGCGGCATGCGGCCGGACACGGTGTCCGTGCCGCTGCCGCCGTTCACCGGCGACGGGGACGACACCTCCCCGGCGGGCTGGCTGGACGTGCCCGTGGCCGAGGCCGTGCTGATGGTCCCCGCACAGGCGGGCGGCGGAACGGCGCTGGGCGTGGTGGTCAAGGACGGCGGCGACGACCCGGACGCCACCCACGGGGCGCGCATCGAAGCGCTGGTGGAGTGCGCCCCCGAAGGCACGTCCCTGCCCAAGGACGGCATGTCCCTACCGGATGGGCCGGACTCGCCAGACAGGCCAGACAGGCCGGACTCGCCGGACCTGGTCCTGCCCTTTCCCCGTGGCGGCGGGGTCGCCGTGCTGCTGCGCGGCGGCACGGGCGTGGGCCGGGTCACCCTGCCCGGCCTGCCGGTGGCCGTGGGCGAACCGGCCATCAACCCCGAGCCGCGCAGGCAACTGGCCTTCGCCGTGCGCCGCGAGTGCGCGGCGGCGGGCTGGCGCGGCACGGTGCGCGTCACCGCGCGGGTGCCCGAGGGTCCGCGCATCGCCCGGCACACCCTGAACCAACGCCTGGGCATCGTCGACGGCATTTCCATCCTCGGCACGCGGGGCACGGTGCGCCCCTACAGCCACGAAGCGTGGCAGGCCGCCGTGGCCCAGGGGCTGGACGTGGCCAGGGCCGCCGGGCTGCGCGAGGTCTGCCTGTCCACCGGGCGGCGCAGCGAAACCCTGCTCATGCGCGCCTACCCGGCCCTGCCGCCGCTGGCCTTCGTGCAGGCGGCGGATTTCGCGGCCTTCTCGCTGGCGGCCGCCGCGCGGCGCGGCTTCATCCGGGTGGCCTGGGGCTGCTTTTTCGGCAAGCTGGTCAAGCTGGCGCAGGGGCTGCCGCACACCCACGCCCACACCGCGCCGCTGGACCTGCCCCTGCTGGCCCGGTGGGCCGCCGACGCCGGAGCGGAGGCGGAAGCGTGCGCGGCGGTGGCCGCCGCCAACACCGCCGGGCAGGCCCTGGAACTCCTGCTGGCCGACCCGGCCCACCCCGCCGTGCTGCGGGCCGTGGCCCAACGGGCCCGCGACGCCGCTCATGGCTGGACAGACGGGGCGGAACACGTCACGGTGACGGTGCACCTTTTCCACATGGACGGCAGATGTCTGGTGACGGCATGACGCGCACGCCCCCCCCCACGCCCCATCCCGTGACGGTCATCGGCTGCGGCCTGCGCGGCGCCCCCCTGCCGCCCGGCCACGCCGCCGCCCTGGCGCAGGCCCAGGTGGTGGCGGGCGGGGCGCGCCTGCTGGATGCCTTTCCCGGCCATCCCGGCCAGCGCATCGTCATCGGCGGGGCGCTGGACGAGGCGCTGGACGCCATCGGGCAGTGCCGGGCGCGCGGCCTGCGCGTGGCCGTGCTGGCCGACGGCGACCCGCTGTTCTTCGGCATCGGCGCGCGGCTGGCCGCAGCCTTCGGCCCCGGCGCGCTGCGGGTGCTGCCCGCCGCGTCCAGCCTGCAACAGGCCGCCGCCCGGCTGGCCCTGCCGTGGCAGGAGGCCCGCTGCGTGTCCCTGCACGGCCGGGACGACTTCCGGCCGCTCACGGCGGCCCTGCGCGACGCCGGACATACCGGCGGACCGGTGTGCGTGCTGACCGACGGGTGCAACACGCCGGGGGCCATCGCCCGGTTCCTGTTGTCCCGCGGGGTCGGCGGGCTGCGCCTGCACGCCCTTGCCGACATGGGCAGCCCCGGCGAGCGTCACGCGGTGTTCGACCTGCCCCATTTTCCCCTGTCCCCGGATGACGCGGGCGATGCGCCCGCCCCGGAAGACGCCGCCGCGCGGCTTCGGGAACTGGACTCCCTGGGCGGCAACTGCACGGTCCTGCTGGTGCCCGATGCGGCCCCCTCCCTGTCCGCGCCCCCTCCCCCGCTCGTGCTGGGCATCCCCGACGGCGACTTCGCCGTGCAGGCCCGGCTGATCACCAAATGGCCGGTGCGCGCCGCCGGGCTCGCGGCCCTGCGCATCGCCCCCGGCCACACCGTGTGGGACCTGGGCGCGGGCAGCGGGGCCGTTTCGGTGGAGGCCGCCGCCCTGGCCCGCCACGGGCTGGTGGTGGCCGTGGAGCGCGACCCTGCCCGCGTGGCCCTGATCAAGGAGAACCGCCGCCGCTTCCGCACGCCCAACCTGCACGTTGTCCATGGCGAATTGCCGGGCTGCCTCGACGGCCTGCCCGGCCCGGACCGGGTGTTCATCGGCGGTGGGCTTGGAGGGGGCGGCGGACTTGGGGGCGCAGGCTTGGGAGGCGACGGCCATTCCCCCCACGAGGACCCGCTGCTGGATGAAGTGTGCCGCCGCCTGCCCCCCGGAGGACGCCTGGTGGCGCACTGCGTGCTGCTGGGCACGCTGGAGCGGGTGCGCGCCGCGCTTGCCCGGCACGGCTGGCCCTCCGAAGTGGCCTGCATCCAGGCCAGCGAAGCCGTGCCCCTGCTGGGCGACCTGCGCCTTGCGGCCATGAACCCCGTATTCATCGTGGCGGCCACCCGGCCCGAAGGTGACGCAGCATGACCCCGCGCACCGGCATCCCGCAGGCCCCATTGCGGATGACGCGGATGACGCGGATGACGCGGATGACGCGGGCGACACGGACCACACGAGCGATGCGGACGTCGCCGTGGCTGCCCCTGCTGCTGCTCCTGCTGCTGGCAATCCCGTCGCGGGCGGCCGCAGCCATCGAAACCGGCGATTCCGCCGCGCCGCTACGCGTGTTCATCCTCGACCAGCCGCCATGGAGCTATCTGCACGAAGGCCAGCCGTACGGCGCCGCCGTGGAGGTGGCCCGGGCCGTGCTGCACCGCCTGGGGCGCGAGGTGGAATTCGTGGTCACGCCCTTCAACCGTGGCCTTTCGCTGGTCATGCAGGGCAAGCTGGACGCGGCCCTGGCGGTCTACCGCACCCCCGAACGCGAAAAGCTCCTGCACTACACCACGGTGCCCATCTACGACGAGGACGTCATCCTGATGGTGCACCCCGGCGACCGCCACCTGGCCGCCGACACGGGCGGCACCGGGCGCGACGCCATCCTGTACGGCGAAAAGCCCGTGGCCCTGGCCCTGGGCTACAGCTACGGCCCCACCATGGACCTCCTGCTGGCCCGCAAGGGGCTGATCCGCACCTCGTCCTTCTACTCGTTGCAGGAAGGCGTGCAGGCCCTGCTGCGCCACGAGGTGGCGGCCGTGCCCGGCACCGAGCCCACCCTGCGGGCGTTGCTGCGCCGCCTTGCCCCCGGCAGGGAACCGGTGTTCATGTTCCCCGCCTTCGACTACGTTTCCGCCTACATGGCGTTTGCCCTCACCGCCGCCAACGCTTCGCTGACGGCGGATTTCGACAGCGCCCTGGGGCGGATGCGCGCCAGCGGCGAATACGCGCGCATACTGGCCGAGGCCGACAGGACCCTGCATGCCCATCAAGAACAATGACCGGCCCGGCGGGACACCCGCCGCCGAGGCATCTCCCGCGCCCTCCCCAGCGACCTCCCCGCCGACAGGGGGCCACGTGTGGTTCGTGGGGGCGGGCCCCGGCGACCCGGAACTGCTCACCCTGAAGGCCCGGCGGATCATCGGGACGGCGGACCTTGTCCTGTACGCGGGCTCGCTGGTGCCGCCGCAGGTGGTGGCCTGCGCCCGCCCTGGCGCGCGGGTGGTCGATTCCGCCCCGCTCACGCTGGAGCAAACCCACGCCCTGCTGCGCGAGACGGCCCTTGCGGGGGGCATGGCCGCGCGGGTGCACACCGGCGACCCTTCGCTGTACGGCACCGTGCGCGAGCAGATGCGCCTGCTGCATGCCGAGGGCATCGCCTGTTCGGTGGTGCCGGGGGTGACGGCGGCCTTTGCCGCCGCGGCCGCCGCCGGGGTGTCGTTCACCGCGCCGGAGGTCACCCAGTCGCTGGTCATCACCCGGCTGGAAGGGCGCACCCCCGTGCCCGGCGCGGAACGGCTGCGCGAACTGGCCCGCCACGGCAGCGCCATGGCGGTGTACCTTTCCGCCGCCGCCCCGGAACGGCTGGAAGAGGAACTGGCGGCGGCGGGCGTGGACCCGTGCACGCCGGTGCTGGCGGCCCACAGGGTGAGCTGGCCCGACCAGTCCCTGGCCTGGACCACGGCGGGCGGGCTGGCCGAAACCGTGCGGTCGCGCGGATTTTCGCGCCAGACGGTATTCCTGGTGCTGCCCGGCGAGGCGGCGGGGGATACCGCGTCGCGTCTGTACGCGGCCGACTTCGCCCATGGCTGGCGCGACATCCGCGAAGACGGGGACGATGCCCCGCATCCTCACGACAGCAAGGACTGACGCCGGGCTCGCCCCGTGAACTTTGCGTGACAATGGCGCACACGGTTGCATCGCCTTCCGGATCCGGGCATCATGGCGGCAGCGTCCCCGCTCCCCCGTCCGCCAACGGGAGGTCCGTCCCATGCGCCCCTCGGATATCCTGCATTCCCTGTCGCGCGGCCTGCGCCGCCTGCTGCTCGCGCCGCTGCGCCCCTCGGCCCGCGCCTTCTGGCGCGCCGCCCTCGACCGCCCGCACGGCAGCTTCATGGAGGCCCTGCACGGCTACATCTACCTGCGCTGGCCGCTGTTCTACATCGGCGTGGGCACCGGACGGCACCCGCTGGCCCGCTGGCTGGCCGCGCCGCTGGCCCGGCTGGGCGGCCTGCTGGGGGTGTGGGGCAAGGCCGAGGAGTTCGGGCCGGAATTCGCCCAGACCTACCACGGCAAGGTCATGCCGCCGGGCACGCTGCCCCGGCTCATCGCGGTGGAGCGGCCCGTGTCCACCACGGTGCCGGAAACCGTGCTGCCCTTCCGCATGGCGCGCGACATCATCCTCGACAACGCCGACGCCCTTGCCCTGCTGGACTGCCCCTGCCGCCTTACCAGGGAGGATCACTGCACCCCCGTGGACGTATGCATCCTGGCCGGCGGCCCGGTGGTGGACTTCGTGCTGGAGCATCACCCGGACATGGCCCGCCGCGTCACGCCCGCAGAGGCCATCCGCGTGGTGGAGGCGGAGAACCGGCGCGGCCACGTCTCGCACGCCTTCTTCAAGGAGGCGGTGCTGGGCCGCTACTACGCCATCTGCAACTGCTGCACCTGCTGCTGCGGGGCCATGCAGGCCCACCGCGAGGGCACGCCCATGCTGGTTTCCTCGGGCTACGTGGCCCGCGTGGACGCGGCCGCCTGCACCGGCTGCGGCCTGTGCGCGCGCGTCTGCCCCTTCGGCGCGGTGGGCATGGCCCATGGCCCCGCGCCGGAAACGTCTTCACCGGACGCGCCCCCTCCCGCCGCCCGCCCGGCCGTCCTCCCCGTCATCGACGCCGCCGCGTGCATGGGCTGCGGGGTGTGCGAACTGCGCTGTCCCGGCAAGGCCCTGCACCTGGTGCTGTCGCCGGGCAAGCCCGCCCCGCTGGTGCTGCCCGGCGACACGGCCCCGGTGGCTCTGGATCATCCGGACCTGTCCCGGCCCAATTTGGCTCGGTCAGGTCTGGCCCCAGACCCGGCCACACCGGAACAACGCGGGCTCCGTACCGCCAGCGGCAACGCCCGCACGCCGGGGTAGCCGTCTCCCGGACTCTCCGGCTCCGGCGGCAAGGGCGCGCCGCAGCGCGATACCGCACCCGCTTCACTTTCGCGGCCAGCCGGGCTATCGTCCCAGAATCATTTCGGGATATGCGCGTCCGGAAATACCTGCGGCCTTCCGCAGACCCACGCGACATGACCATACCGGACCAAGCCGGACCAAACCGGATCGGGCCGCCTCTCCCGGCCCCGGCCTCTTCCCTTGAAGCGCAACCCACCGGAAACGCAGGAGCAACCATGCGGCGCATCGGCAGACGACGCTTCCTGAAACTGGCCGGCATCACCGCGCTCACCGGCGCCGCCTGCCCCGCCGCCCTGGCGGCCCAGGCCGACCCCGCCCTGCGCCCGGTCAGCGTCCCGCTTCCCCCGCCGCGCCCCCTGGCCGGGCTGCACTCCGCCGCCACGTTCGACACCCCCCTGCCCCTGCCCGGCGACCATTCGTTCATGGGCCTCATGGACGGCGGGGCGCGCATCGAACTTTCCGCCACCTCCGCCCCGCTGCTGCCCACCGACGACATCCCGCCCGCGCCGCCGCTGTGCTTCGAAACCGAACACGACCGGCATCCCTGCTGGAATCCCACCCTGCTCCTCCAGCGCGGGGCCTCGCTGCGGGTGCGCCTGGTCAACCGGCTGGACGCCCCCACCCTGCTGCGCTGGCATGGCCTGCTGGCCGACTGGCGCATGGGCGGCCATCCGGTGATGATGCTGCTGCCCGGCGCCAGCTTCGAATACCGCGTCACCGTGCGCAACCGGGCGGGCGTCTACCCGTACCACGCCATCGCGCCGGGCTTTTCGGGCCGCCAGACCCACCAGGGCATGGCCGGGCTGTGCATCGTGGACGACGAGGAGGAACGCGCCGCCCTGGCCGCCATGGACATCGAACCGCTGGGGGCCTCGGGCACCGGGGCCTTCCAGGCCGCCCTGCCCAGTCCCGGCAGTCCCGGCATGGGGCCCTCGGACATTCCCCTGCTGATCCAGGACCGGCGGCTGGACCGCAACGGCGTGCCGGTCTACGCGCCCTCCCTGGACGACCGGGTCTCCGGCCTCGTGGGCGACGTGCTCACCGTCAACGGCGTGCCCGGCCCCCGGCTGGACGTGGTCACCCGCATGTACCGCCTGCGGCTGGCGAACATGTGCAACGCGCGCATCCTGCACGCGGGGCTGGCCCGTGCCAACGGCGCGCCGCTGCCCTTCCTGCTCATGGGCACCGACGGCGGCATGCTGGAACGCCCGCTGCCCGCGCAGCGGCTGTTCCTGGGTCCCGGCGAGCGGGCGGACATCCTGGTGGACCTGCGCGCGGCGAGTCCGGGCGACGAATGGTACGTGGTCAACCTGCCCTTCGACCCCATGCGCCGCGCGGGGGCCGCCTCCGGCGGGGCCGGATCGCCCGGCGAGGGCGAGGCCGCGCGGCTGCTGCGGCTGCGGGTCGTGCAGCGCGTGGCCTACGACCTGCCCCTGCCCGTGCGGCTGTGCGACTTCCCCGCCGCTCCCCCGATGCCGCAGGGGCCGCCGCGCCGCCTGCACGTGTCGCGCGGCGAGGTCATGGGCCGCCCCGCATGGCTGCTGAACGGCCAGCCCTTCGCCATGCGCCACGACACGCGGGTGGACCTGCCCGACGATTTTCCGGCGCAGCGCGTGGCGGAACGCAAGCCCGAGGTCTGGGAACTGTCCAACGACGCGGTCTCCATCCCCCACGCCCTGCACCTGTCCGGCTACCAGCTGCGCGTGCTGGAGCGGAGCGGCAGCCCCGCCCACGTGGCGGCCCTGGCCGTGGACCCGGCGGGCCGCGCCGCCCCCGACACCGGCATCAAGGATACGGTGCTGGTCTGGCCCGGCGAGACGGTGAAGGTGCTGGTGGATTTTCGCGACGGCCCGGACGGCCAGCAGCGCGCCGCGCTGTATTCGCGCATGCTGGAATGCCTGGACGACGGGATGGTTCAGGATGTTGCCGTGCCGTAGCGCGGGCGGCGAGGATGCCGCGGGGAGCGCCGGGGGACCGGAGGAGAAGCCCGCCGGGCCATGCGCCCGGCGGCCGCCGCGCCGCGTGTTCCGGTGGCTGCCGCTGGCCGTGGCCGTGCTCGCCGTCCTGACCGTCCTGGCCGTCCTGGCTGCGGGCCTGACGCTTCCGTTCCCCGGACACTGCGCCGACGGCGCGCCTCCGGCCAGATCGGTCCACTCCGCCCGACCGGCGTCCCTCCCGCCGTCGCGGGTGCTGTTCGACGAAGACCTGCCGCCGTATGCCTACCGGCTTTCGGGCGAGGCGCACCGCGCGCGCGGCATCTATCCGGAGCTGACGGCCGAGGCGTTCCACCGCCTGGGGCTGAGGACGGCCCTGGAGCCGACGCCATGGGCGCGCGCCATGGCGGAACTGGACGCCGGACGCGCCGGGGTGTGCGGCCTGTACTCCACCGGCCAGCGCCTGCTGCTGCACGACTTCTCCTCTCCGCTGTTCGAAGAGCGCCTGCATCTGGTGGTTCCCGTGGGCTCGGACATGCCCGAAGCCCTTGCCGGGCCGGACGGCGAGCCCCTGGCCGCGCTGCGGGGCATGCGGCTGGGCGTGGTGCGCGGCTGGAGCTACGGCGACACCCTGGACGCCGCACGTACGGCGGGCGCGTTCGTCGCAGAGGAAGCGGGCAGCGAGGCCCAGAACATGCTGAAGGTGGCGGGCGGACGGCTGGACGGCGCCATCATCACCCGCGAAGGGGCCATGTGGTTGCAGGAACGGCTGGGGCTGACCCGCCTCGTGGTGGTGGCCCCGCTGCCGCTGGCGGTGCTGCCGGTGCACCTGGCCTTCCGCAGGCAGGCCGGGCAGCGCGAACTGCTGCGCGCCTTCGACGCGGCCATCCGCGACATGCGGGCCGACGGCACCTACGCCCGCATCGTGGAGCGCGCCCTGGACGGGCAGGACGGGCAGTAGCCAAGGCGCGGCGGAACCGCCGGATTTTCCTATCTTCGCAGCGTGGCCACCAGCCGTAGCGGGTGCAGCAAGAGGTCCAGCCCATTGCAAATATGGCGCACGGCCACGTCGGCGGCGCACAGCGCCTGCACCGAAGCGCCCTCGTCGCCCATCACCGCCACCGAAAGCCCCGCCTCCAGCAGCATGAGCAGGTCGTTGCGGCCGTTGCCCATGGCCACGGTGCGCAACGAGCCAAGGTCGGCCACGTAGCGGCGCTTGGCCTCGTCCTGCATGCCGGGCGGCAGCACGTGCAGGCGCACCGGCAGCCCGGCCAGCGCCGAGGCCACGGTGCCGAAGGTGTCGGCCGTGACCACGTGCACGGTCAGTTCCCCGGCCAGCCGGGTGATGCGTTCGGCAACGCCGTCCACCAGCGCGCCCGAGGACGCGATGGTGCCGTTGTAGTCAAGGACCAGATGGTCCAGTTCAAGGACCTCGCGGCCCGGAATCTCCAGTCTGAGCATGTCGGCCTACCCCGGTTGCGCGTCCCTTTCCGGCGGGAACCATGGCATGCGTGCGGCCCCTCCCCGCTGTCGCCACCCGCGCGGTGCGCGCTCCGTCCCTGTATCCGGTTGCGCCGGGGGTGGCAACGCGTGCGGACCCGCCCGGTCGGAATGTCCCGCCGCGCCGCGCCGGTTCAGCCCCCCACCGGCGCACGGCCGGGGGTACGGTCCCTTCCCACTGGACAGCCCCCGCACGGGGGGCTAGAAACCGGACGACGCGCCGCCTCCCCGGCGCGCACACCCGAAAAACACCCCTTCGCGGCGGAGGAACCATGGCGTCCATCACCGGCGCTCTCATACTGGCAGCGGGCAAGGGCACCCGCATGCATTCCGACAAGCCCAAGGTATTGCAGTCCATTCTGGGCGAACCCATGCTGCGCTTCGTGTACGACGCGCTGGAACCGCTGTTCGGCGACAACGTGTGGACCGTCATCGGCCACCAGGCCGACATGGTGCGCGCGGCGTTCAAGGGCGAGGACCACCGCTTCGTGGTGCAGGAACGGCAACTGGGCACCGGGCACGCCCTCCAGGCCGCCTGGGACGAACTGAAGGCCGCCGGGCTGGACCGCGTGGTGGTGGTCAACGGCGACACCCCGCTGCTGCCCACGTCCACCGTGGCCACCTTCCTCAAGGAAGCCATGGACGCGGACGTGGCCTTCATGACCCTGACCCTGCCCGATCCCGGCGCGTACGGCCGCGTGGTGCGCCACAACCGCCGCGTGGTGGCCATCGTCGAGGCCAAGGACTACGACGAAACCCTGTACGGCCCGGAACCGGACGAGATCAACGCAGGCATCTACTGCCTGCGCATGGACGCGGTGGAAAAGCTGCTGCCGCGCCTGACCAACGCCAACAAGAGCGGCGAATACTACATCACCGACCTGGTGGGGCTGGCCGTGGCCGAGCGCATGGACGTCATCGGCGTGGAATGCGGGCAGGACCCCAACCTGCTGGGCGTCAACGACCCGGCGGAGCTGATCCGCTCGGAGGCCTTGGTGCGCGCGCGCATCGCCCTGAACTGGATCGAGAAGCGCGTGCTCATCCATGCGCCGGAAACCGTGCGCATCAGCCCGCGCGCGGTGCTGGAACCGGGCGCGGAACTCTACGGCCCGTGCGAGGTGTACGGCGCGTCGCGCATTGCCCGCGCAGCCGTTGTCCATTCGCACTGCTGGCTGCGCGACGCCGTGGTGGCCGAAGGCGCCACCGTGCACCCCTTCAGCCACGTGGAAAAGGCCGAAATCGGCCCCGGCTGCGTGGTGGGCCCCTACGCCCGCCTGCGCCCCGGCGCGGTGATGGAGGAAGGCGCGCGGGTTGGCAACTTCGTGGAAATGAAAAAGGCCCGCCTGTGCAAGGGGGCCAAGGCCAACCACCTGACCTACCTCGGCGACGCGGAGGTGGGCCCCGGCGCCAACATCGGCGCGGGCACCATCACCTGCAACTACGACGGCCTGCACAAGCACCAGACCGTCATCGGCGAGGGGGCGTTCATCGGCAGCAACAGCGCGCTGGTGGCCCCGGTGACCATAGGCGCCCGCAGCCTGGTGGGCGCAGGTTCCGTGATAACAAAGGATGTTCCGGACGATTCGCTGGCCATCGCACGGGGCCGCCAAACGACCATGCCGCGCCGCGGGAACCCTTGATTTCACGCCGTGAAACGGCTATTTAACAGACATGGAACTGATTGACCTGCTTGAAACCCGCGTCACGGCGCTCCTGTCGCAGCTCGAAACCCTGCGCGAGGAGAACCGTCGCCTTCGGGAAGAGGTCGAAGGCGGCCTTTCGGCGCTGGCGGAAGAGAACCGGACCCTCAAGGAAGCCCTTGACGAGGAGCGCACCGTGAAGGATGCGGTGCTTACGCGCATCGACGCGCTGCTGCTCCGCCTCAAGGACCAAACCGGCGACGCCTAGGCGCGTCGAGGCCCCATGCGCACCTACAACCTCACCGTCCTGGGGCTTGAGGTTTCCTTCAAGGCCGAGGCCGACCCCGCAAGGGTCGAAACCGCCAAGGCCCTGGTGGAAGAACGGTTCGACAGGCTGAAGTTCCACGGAAGACAGCTCAGCAAGGAGAAGCTGCTGACCTTTCTGGTTCTGGGACTGGCGGACGACCTGTTGCAGTCTACCCGGCAGAGGGACGACATGCGTAACCGCATGGAAGCCCTGCTGGCGAAAATAGAGGAATCTGCGTAACTCCCGTTGCGCCGATGCATAACGATCCCTGGAGTGTGCGTGATTGACCTGCCATCGCTGACCTCACAAGAAAAAAACAGGGGACCTGTACGGCGGACCGGTGTGCAGACCCGGCCCCGCGCCGGGGAGCCTGAAGGCCCGCCCGAGGTCCCCACCCTGACATAGTCAGGTCCTGCTTTGGCACGTCACACGGCGCTCCGGGGCTTCGTCCATGCCCCCTCGCCCCCAACAAGGCCCGCCCGGCGGGGCATCCGCGTTTAGCACAAGAGTGCGCGGACCCCGGCGACGCGGCCGTCCGTCCCCTCCTTGCCCGAGCTCCCGTCTTCCCCGTGCTCATGGAATCGGCACGGTGATTTGGCGTGTCTTCACGCCGTGGCACTGCCCGCCGCCCCGCTGGGGCGGCCCGCGCACGGCCCGGAAGGCGCGCCAGGCCCGCTTGCCGGACGCGACATCGGACGCTGGTCCGACACCATAACGGGAGTTGCAGTATGGGGCTCATGGAAATCATCTACGTCGTCGTGGGAGCGATCATCGGCGCGGCATCGGGCTATGCCCTGCACCGCTACGTCAGCTCCAAGCGCATCGCCGATGCCAACGAACTCGCCAAGCGCATCGTCGAGGAAGCCCGCAAGGAAGCGCAGGCCCAGAAAAAGGAAATCCTGCTCCAGGGCCAGGACGAAATCTTTCACCAGAAGCGCGAACTGGAACACGAAATCAAGGAGCGCGAGCGCGAGCTGAAGGCCCGTGACCGCAAGATGCAGGAACAGGGCGAACGCCTTGAGGAAAAGCTGGAAAAGGCCACCGAGAAGGAGCATGAGGTGCTCGCCGCGGAAAAGGAACTGACCCGCCGCGAACGCCGCCTGGCCGACATGGAGGAGCAGATTTCCAGCCGCATCGAGGAACAGGAACGCCGCCTGCAGGAAATATCGGGCCTGACCGCCGAAGAGGCGAAATCGCGTCTTTTCGAAGACATCGAGGCGCGCACCCGCCACGAAGCCGCCAAGATGATCCGGCTCATCGAGACCGAGTCCAAGGAAACCGCCGACCGCAAGGCCAAGGAAATCATCGCCAACGCCATCCAGCGCTACGCGGGCGACTACGTGGGCGAGCAGACGGTGACGGCCGTGACCCTGCCCAGCGAGGACATGAAGGGCCGCATCATCGGCCGCGAGGGGCGCAACATCCGCGCGCTGGAAGCGGCCACCGGCGTGGACCTGATCATCGACGACACCCCCGAGACGGTCATCCTTTCCGCCTACAGCCCGCTGCGCCGCCAGGTGGCCAAGATGGCCCTGGAACGGCTGATCCAGGACGGGCGCATCCACCCGGCGCGCATCGAGGACATCGTGCGCAAGTGCGAGCAGGAGCTTGAGGTGCAGATCCGCGAGGTGGGCGAACAGGCCACCTTCGACGCGGGCGTACACGGCATCCACCCGGACATCGTGCGCCTGCTGGGCCAGCTCAGGTACCGCACCAGCTTCTCGCAGAACGTGCTGCAACACTCGCTGGAAGTGGCCGCCCTGTGTGGCATGATGGCCGCCGAACTGGGCATGGACATCAAGAAGGCCAAGCGCGCGGGCCTGCTGCACGACATCGGCAAGGCCGTGGACCACGAGGTGGAGGGGCCGCACGCCATCATCGGCTCGGACATCGCCAAGAAGTACAACGAAAGCAAGGAAATCATCCACGCCATCGCCGCCCACCACGAGGACATCCCGCCCAAGTCCGCCCTGGCCGTGCTGGTGCAGGCCGCCGACGGCCTGTCCGGCGCCCGCCCCGGCGCGCGCAAGGAACTGCTGGAAAACTACGTGAAGCGGCTGGAAGACCTGGAGAACATCGCCACCGGCTTCGAGGGCGTGGCCAAGGCCTACGCCATCCAGGCGGGCCGCGAGATCCGGGTCATGGTCAACTCCGACAACGTGGACGACGACCAGACCTACATGCTGTGCAAGGACATCGCGGGCAAGATCGAAAAGAACCTGACCTACCCCGGCCAGATCCGGGTCACGGTCATCCGCGAACGCCGCGCCGTGGGCTTCGCCAAATAGCCCGCGCGGCCCCGCCGCACACCCCCCGCAGAACCGAAGAAAGCCCGGCCGCAAGGCCGGGCTTTTCACATGGGGTTCCAAGGGCGGCAGGGGCGGTAGCCCCGTGGCCTTTGGCCAGCCCGGTCACGGCTCCACGTGGCGCCGCACGATGCGGCGCAGGGTGCCGTCCTCGTCCATGTGGCGCAGGGCCACGTCCATGCGGCGCACCGTCTCGTCCGGCACGGTGAGCGGCCAGAAGACGTGCACCGGCAGTTCCAGTCCCACCGGCGCCGTGCGCATGCGCGAAGGCTCGGCGGGGTTCAGCAGGCGCAGGGCGCCTGCCTCGCCCACCAGCGCCACCTGCACCCGGCCCGCCTCCAGCTTGCGCAGGCACAGCGCCTCGCTGGGCGCGGGGTCCAGGTTCCAGGCCCCGTCCGCAAGGGCGCCGTCCAGGGGCGGGCCGTAGTTCCAGCCCTCCACGATGCAGGTGCGGTGCGGCTTCAGGTCGGCCACGCGGCTGGCCTGCAAGGCGCTTTCCACGGGCAGCACGGCCACGATGCGCTCCAGGTGCAGGGGCAGGCTGACCCGCCACTGCCCGCGCGCACGGGTGGTGGAAAAGGCCCCGCCAAGGGCTGCCTCGCCCGTTTCCAGGGCGCGCAGGGCCCGCGTCCACGGGGCCACGCGAATGTCCAGCTGCACGCCCGAGCGGCGCGCGGCCTCACGCAGGATTTCCGGATACAGTCCGGCGGGCTTGCCCGCGTCGTCACGGTAGGAAAGGGGAAAGTGCTCGTCGTTGCACAGCACCACGGGAGTCGCGGCCCTGCCCGCCGCCGGATGCACCAGCAGCGCCAGCGCCGTCACCACGGCCATGCGCAGGACCGTCATGGACAGGTGCAGCAGTATGCCCCATGGACGCGGCATGGGTCCCCCCGGCGAGATGGGAAACGCCCTGGCGATTGCCCCGCCATGCGCGTTTTCGGTGGCAGGATTCCACTCGCGCCCGTCCCTCACGGGGACGGGCGCGCCGAACCCTCCGGGCGTTCCCGGCGGCGCCGCCGCTGAGTGTTCGCCCAACATTATCTTGAGCTATGACGCCCCGGAAGGATTGTCAATGCACTGCCCCCTCAGGCGAACAAGGGCAGCGCGGGCAGCCCCCGCCCAGACTGGCCGGACTGGCCGGACTGGCCGGATTGGCCGGATTGGCAGGACTGGCAGGATATGGCGGCGGCCTTTTCCAGCAGCGCGCGGATGGCGGCGCGGCCCTCGTCGCGCAGGTCCAGGCTGAAATCGTTCACGAAGGTCCGGATGTGGCTGTCCGTGACCTCGTCGGACATCTCCTGGGCGTGTTCGCGTATCCACCCCCGCGAGGCCGCCGGGTTGGCGTTGGCGTATTCCAGGCTGCGGCGGATGGCGTCCTGCACGGCCAGGATGGCGTCCCCGCCCAGGTCGCGCCGCGCCGCGATGGCCCCCAGCGGCAGGGGCAGCCCGTAGGCGGATTCCCACCACCGGCCAAGGTCCAGCACGCAATGCAGGCCGTAGCCGCCGTAGGTGAAGCGCCCCTCGTGGATGACCAGCCCGCAGTCGGCCTTTCCGGCGGCCACGGCGGGCATGACCTGGTCAAACACCATTTCCTCGCGCGGGCCGTGCAGCGCGCCGTGCAGCGACAGCAGCAGGTTGGCCGTGGTCATGCGGCCGGGAATGGCCACCCGCGCCCCGGCCAGGTCCGCCGGGGACAAGGGCTCGCGCGCCACCAGCAGCGGGCCGCAGCCGCGCCCCAGCGCCGCCCCGGCATTGAGCAGCACGTACTCGTCCAGCACGTGGACCATGGCCGCCAGCGACAGCTTGGTCACCTCCAGCGAGCCCTCGCGGGCGCGGCCGTTCAACACTTCCACGTCGGCCATGAACAGGTCGAACCCGCAGGGCAGGTCGATGCAGCCCTTGGCCAGGGCGTGGAAGATGTAGGTGTCGTTGGGACAGGGCGAGATGCCCAGCGACAGGATACGCGAAGGGGACAGGGAAACCGTCGGCCTATGCTGGTTCCGCGAGGACATGGAAGCGACCTTGCTGCGCCGTCCGGATTGCCGGGCGGGTTGGGGTTCGGGTCGGGACGGGGTGGCGCGGGCTGGGTGTTCCGGGACGGGCGGACGGTGTTGACACCGGGGCACGCCGGGTCGATACTCCCCCTTCCGCCGGACGGCCTTGTCCGGCCGCTGGCGGCCTGCCGCCAATCCCCCCGTCAGCACGGAGGACACATGCTCGACGCAGCCCATTACGCCCGCCTGGGCCTTGGGACCGCCTTCGAAAAGGTAATGGAAGGCGCGCGCCTTTCGCCCGAAGAGGGCCTGGCGCTGTTCAACTGCCCCGACATCACCGCCGTGGGCGCCCTGGCCCACCACGCGCGCACCCGCCTGCACGGCGACAGAACCTATTACGTGCTCAACCGGCACGTCAATTACACCAACATCTGCGTCAACGGCTGCCTGTTCTGCGCCTTTCAGCGCGAGCGCGGGCAGGCCGGGGCCTTCGCCCTGACGCCCGACGACATCCTGCACCGCGTGCTGGACGACCGGGGCACCCCGTTCTCCGAGGTGCACATCGTGGGCGGCTGCCACCCGGACCTGAACCTGGCCTGGTTCGAGGACGTCATCAGGCGGATTCGCGCGGCCCGTCCGCAGAGCATCGTCAAGGCGTTCACCGGGGTGGAAATCGCCCACTTCGCCGCCATGGAGGGCATCTCCACCCTGGACGTGCTGCGCCGCCTGCGCGACGCGGGCCTGGCCATGATGCCCGGCGGCGGGGCCGAAATCTTCGCGCCCGAGGTGCGCACCCGCATCTGCCCGCGCAAGGCCACGGCCGACGAATGGCTACGCGTGGCGGGCGAGGCGCATTCCCTGGGCATCCGCACCAACTGTTCCATGCTTTACGGGCACATCGAAACCTTCGAGCACCGCATCGACCACCTGTGCCGCCTGCGCGAGCAGCAGGACCGCTCCGGCGGGTTCACCTGCTTCATCCCCCTGCCCTTCCTGACGGAAAACAGCCTGCTCAAGCTCCCGCCCGAACGGGTGGGCGAGCACGTGGGCCTGGACCGGCTGCGCACCGTGGCCGTCAGCCGCCTGATGCTGGACAACGTGCCCCACGTGAAGGCCTACTGGGTGATGATGGGCGTGAAGATGGCCCAGACCGCCCTGTACTTCGGGGCCGACGACCTGGACGGCACCATCGTCGAGGAACGCATCGGCCACGACGCCGGGGCCGATTCCGCCCAGGCGCTCACCGTGCCCGAACTGGAACTGATGATCCGCCGCTCCGGCTTCACCCCGGTGCGCCGCGATTCGCACTTCAACCCCGTGGCCGACCCGGACGCCATCCTGAACGACACCGGGCTCGATACCGGATGCGATACGGGCCACGCCGTCACTCCGGAGGTCCGGGCATGAGCGCCGCCACTTCCGCCGCCACCGCCCCCATCATGCCCGGCGGCTCGTCCATTGGCGAACCCGCCGACGTGCGCGCCGTGGCCGCCAGGGTGCTGAACGGCCAGCGCCTGACCCGCGCCGATGCCGACCTGCTGTACGACCGCGCCGGGCTGCACACCCTGGGACGCCTGGCCCACGCGGTGCGGCTGCGCAAGCATCCGCAACCCGTGGTCACCTACGTGGCCGACAGGAACATCAACTATTCCAACGTCTGCGTGTGCGC
The DNA here is from genome assembly GCF_051133415.1 of Nitratidesulfovibrio sp. D1. Taxonomy (NCBI): domain Bacteria; kingdom Pseudomonadati; phylum Thermodesulfobacteriota; class Desulfovibrionia; order Desulfovibrionales; family Desulfovibrionaceae; genus Nitratidesulfovibrio; species Nitratidesulfovibrio sp. D1. Next base: position 49,131 of record NZ_JBPGNZ010000004.1, read on the forward strand.
CTGCCGCTTCTGCGCCTTTTTCCGCGCCCCCGGCCACCCCGAGGGCTACGTGCTGACGCGCGAGGAACTCGGCAAGAAGATCGAGGAAACCCTGGCCCTCGGTGGCACCCAGATCCTGCTTCAGGGCGGCCACCACCCCGACCTACCCCTGTCCTTCTACGAGGGCATGATCGGCTGGATCCGCGACACCTACCCCGCCATCCACATTCACGCCTTCTCGCCGCCCGAGATCGTCTTTTTCGCGGAACTCGAAAAGATCACCGTGGCCGAGGTCATCGCGCGGCTGCGCGCCGCCGGGCTGCACTCCATCCCCGGCGGCGGCGCGGAAATCCTGGTGGACGAGGTGCGCACGCAGGTATCGCCCAACAAGTGTTCCGCGTCGCGCTGGCTGGGCGTCATGGAAGAGGCCCACATCCAGGGCCTGCGCACCACCGCCACCATGATGTTCGGCCACGAGGAACAGCCCCGCCACCGCCTGGACCACCTGTTCGCCGTGCGCGAGGTGCAGGACCGCACCCACGGGTTCACCGCGTTCATCCCCTGGACCTTCCAGCCCGCGCACACCAACATCCACCGCGACCCCGAACCCGCGCCCGCCTACCTGCGCCTGCTGGCCCTGTCGCGCCTGGTGCTCGACAACGTGGACAACCTGCAAGCCTCGTGGGTGACCATGGGACCGCAGGTGGCCCAACTGGCCCTGTACTTCGGCGCCAACGACTTCGGCTCGCTCATGATCGAGGAGAACGTGGTGGCCGCCGCCGGGGTCAGCTTCAGCCTCTCGCGCCGCGAGATCCACAACTGCATCCGCGCCGCCGGGTTCATCCCCGTGCAACGCTCCATGGACTACACCCCCGTGTCGCCCCAGCCCGTGGTGGAAGGGGAAATATAAAAAGCAGGAAGATTTTCCGGGGAGGGGACCTTTTAAAAAAGGTCTCCCTCCCCGGACCCCTCCCCCCAAAACCTTCTAGTTGGGGGAGATGGGGGGTGCAGGGGGCAGTAGCCCCCTGCCCGCCGGAGGCGTACAAAAAAACTGTCCCCCGCCAGAGCATGCAAAACGGAACCCCCCAATGAGCAACAACAACACCACACCGTCGTCATGCGCCCGCCCGCTGCGGCTGGGCCGCATCGGGTACCTGAACGTGCTGCCCATCTACCATCCGCTGGAGACGGGCATCATCCCGCACGAGTACGAACTGGTGGCCGGGCCGCCCGCTGTGCTGAACAACATGATGGCGCGGGGCGACCTGCACGTGTCGGCCAACTCGTCGGTGGAGTACGCGCACCGCTGGAAAAACTACCTACTGGTGCCGGACCTGGCCATCGGCAGCCGGGGGCCGGTGCAGAGCGTGCTGCTGCTATCGCGCCGCCCGGTGGAAGACTTGGCCGACCAGCCGGTGCTGGTCAGCGCGGAGACGCACACCTCGGCCGCGCTGCTGCGCCTGCTGTTCCGCGACTACTACAGGTTTCCGGTGCGCTACGAGGTGGGGTCGGCCACCGGGCGCATCGCGGCGGGCAACCCGCCGGAGGCGTTCCTGGCCATCGGCGACGAAGCCCTGCGCCTGCGCAACCACCCGGAATTCCCCTACCGGCTGGACCTTGGCGAGGCGTGGCGGCAGTGGACCGGCCTGCCCTTCGTGTTCGGGGTGTGGGTGGTCAGCCGCGCGGCGGCGGCCTCCGGCTGCTTCGCCAGCGACCCGTGCGAGCTGTTGCAGCGCGCCCGCAACTGGGGCGAACGCCACATGGACGTGATCCTCGACCTGACCTTGCAGGGTTGCCCCCTGTCGCGCGACGAACTGCGCCAGTACTACCACGGCCTGGTCTTCCACATGGGCTTTCCGGAAATGGAAGGGCTGCGCCTGTTCTACCACCGGCTGGCCGAGGCGGGCGAAATACCCGCCGCGCCGGAACTGGAATTCTTCAGCATGTAACGCACGGCGGCCCCGCGAACACCACGCGGGGCCGCAGCGCGTTGACGGCCAGCCATGAAGACCCGCGACCATCACATTCCACCCGCCGCCCCCTCGCCCGCCCGCGCCCTGCCCGTGCGGGTGCTGGGGCTCGACGTCACGGCCACGCCCGGCCCGCGCAAGCCGCTGACGTTGGCCGTGTGCGACCTCGCGCCGGGCAACCACATGCCGGACGCGCCGTTCGTGCTCACATTGCGCGAACTGCGCGAACTGCACGCGCTGGACGATCTGGACCGGCTGTTTGCCGGGCTGTTGGACGCGGGGTTGGCGGGGGGCGATGATCCGCCCGACGCTGGCTGGGTGCTGGGCATCGACGCCGCGCTGGCCCAGCCGCTGGAACTGGTGGAACAGTTGGGCTGGCCGCGCGACTGGGCCGGATACGCGGCCCTGTGCGGCGGGATGAGCCGCGCCGGATTCCGCGATCTGCTGCGTGGCGTGTCCGCCGCCCGGCCCGCCGGGCACAAGTACCTGTACCGGGCCTGCTGCCGCCGCGCCGGGGCCGCCAGCCCCATGAACACGGTGCGCCCGCCCGTGGCCCTGATGTTCCACGCCGTGGCCCCCCGTCTGGCCGCGCACGCGGTGCACGTGCCCCTCTTGCGCCCCCTGCCCGGCGCGGACCGCGTGGCGCTGGAAACCTACCCCGGCTGGCTGGCCCGCCGGTTGATCGGGCGCGCCCCGTACAAGGGCGGCGAGGCCACGAACCGGGCCGCCCGGCGCGGGATGCGCGCGGCCCTGCTGCATGGTCTTGCGGAACTTGACGGACCGGCGAACCCCACCGGCTTGCCGCCTCTGCTCATCCGCTGGAACGCGGACCACGCGGCCCGCATGCTGGACGATGCGGAAGCGGACCTGCTGGATGCCCTGCTGTGCGCCGTGCTGGCCGCAGGCTCCGTCCTGCGGCCCGGCTACGGGCTGCCGGAACCCTCCGCTCTTCCTCACGGCGTCACCGCCGCGCAACTGGACGTGGAAGGCTGGATTGCCGGGCTGCCGCCAGAGGAATAGCCGCTCCTCCCGCCTTCAACCCCTTTCCGCGCCCCCAAGGAACGGCGGCCGCCGTGCGCCTACCAGCCCGCCCCGCCGGTGAACAGGAAGGACACCATGGTCCACGTGGCCCCCAGCAGGGCCAGCAGCAGCAGGCCCAGCACCAGACGCAGCACGCACCCGGCGGCGGCCAGCAGCCCGCGCAGCAACAGCCACCCGATCACCCCGGCCACGGCGGCCACGAATATCAGTCCCAGAACCTTCATCATCGTCCCCCCACCCGGTTGCGGCGCGGCGCGCCCTGGTTGTCGCGTACGGTCATGCGGCGTCGGAATCCCTGTCCGCCCCGCTGGGGGATTCCCCCGCGGCCACTGCATCCGGGGCCGCCTCCAGATCGCCCGGACGGCACACCCGCGCGCCCGAGCCGCCCGAACCGCCCGACGCGCCCGACAGGCCCAGCCAGATGGCGAACAGCGAAAGGCCCGCCCCGGCCATGCCCCAGCCATCCGTGGGCCGGTCGAACAGCAGGATATCCCACACGAACGCCAGCGCGGGCTGCACCACCATCACCAGCCCCGCCAGCGAGGCGGGCAGGCGCGGCAGCCCCGTGGACAGCAGCGCCCAGCCCGCCGCCTGGCACAGTATCCCGTAGGTGACGAGATAGCCGAGGCTGGGCGCATCGCCGATGGCGAACGCCCCGCCGCGCGCCAGGATGCCCGCCCCGATCAGCGCCGCGCAGACCAGCGAAACCAGGGCCATGTTGGCCACCGGCGTGAGCATGCCGCCCATACCCTGCGAATGCCGCAGCAGCAGGATGAACCCGGTGTAGAACAGCGCCGTGGCGAAGCCGTAGGCCACCCCGGCCAGCGCATCGCCCACCGCCAGACCGCCGTCGGCGGCCACGGGCAGCAGTTCCGCCGGGCTCACGCCCAGCAGCCACCACAGCCCGGCCAGGGCCAGCGGAATGGCCGCCATGTGCCGGACGGAAAGCCGTTCCCGCAGCAGCACCGCCCCGGCGATGGCGATGAAGAACACCTGAAAGTTGCCGATGATGGTGGCCAGCCCCGGCCCTATGAGCAGGATGCTGCGGTGCCAGCACTCCAGGTCCAGCGCGAAGAACACCGCCGCCGCGACCATCACCGCCCACACGCCGCGCCGCGCCCGCAGCCGCTCGCGGCGCGCCAGGGCCACGAACAGCAGCGCAACCCCGCCGAGGAACATGCGGTAGAAGGCCGATTGGCTGGGCCCCACGTGCGCCAGCTTCACGAACAGGCCGGAAAAGCTGATCAGCACGCCGCCCCCGGCAACGCGCAGCAGCCCTCCCAGATCAAGGCAGGGGGAGTAGTGTGTACTCATGCGGCCCCCCATACTGCGAAGCCGGGGGAAGCGCAAATGCGGGCCGCAACGCAAGGGCGGCACGCCCCGCCGGGGGACGTGCCGCCGCATGTCCGCGATGTCTGGCGCGATGCCTGGGCGCGATGTCTGGCGGGATGCTTGGGCGCGCTGTCCGCGCGCCGCTATTCCGTCCGGCTCACCGTGACCTTGGCGGGCCGCAGCAGGCGTTCCTTCAGCCGGTAGCCGCGCTGCATCATCACGCACACGGTGTTCTCCGGCAGGTCGGGCCGCACCTCGGCGCCGATGGCCTCGTGGATTTCCGGGCTGAACGGTTCGCCCGCCTCGCCCACCGGCTCCAGGCCGTGGCGCTTCAGCGCGTCCAGCAGCAGCTTTTGGGTCATTTCCACGCCCATCAGCATGTCCTTGCAGGCCGCGTTGCCGCGCCCGTATTGCAGGGCCAGGTCCAGGTTGTCCAGGGTGGGCAGCAGGTCCGCCAGCACTACCTCGGCGGCGTAGCGCACCTGGTCGTCCTTTTCGCGTTGCAGGCGCTTCTTGAAATTGTCCATTTCCGCCAGGGCGCGCAGGCGCTGTTCATCGGCCTCGGCCCGTACGGGACATTCCGGGCACAGCCGGGCCGCGCACTGCTCGCGCAGATCGTCATCGTCCATCACGGCGGGCATGGCGCCGGGGGCCGCCGGGGCCGGGTTCCGCGAAGGCGCGTCGGCCTCGGCCTCGGGGCTGATCTCCACATTGTCCTTGAACACGTTGCTGGGGGGCATGTTCCTGAGTCTCCTTGAAATCCTGATGCGTGAAGTCGTCGTTGAACATCTCCCGCCGGGGGGCGGGTTGCATGCGTCCTAAAACGGATGAAAATGGCCCGGACTACGGCAGCAGGGAGGGCGGCGCGGCGAAGCGTTCGCGCAGCAGCTGGGTGAGCGCGCGCGACACGCACTGCACCACCGGCACGATCTTGGCGTAGTCCATGCGCAGCGGGCCCACCACGCTGACCACGCCGCGCGGCGTGTCGCCGCCGTAGGCCGCGCTGACCACGCTGCACCCGCGCAGCCCGTCCGGCGCGCCTTCCGGCACGTCCTGACAGAAGGTGATGCGCACGTCCTCTTCGGACAGGGTGCGGTCCAGCAGTTCCAGCAGGCGCGAGCGTTCCTCGATGGCGGCCAGAAGGTCGCGCATGCGGCCCACGTCGGTGAACTCCGCGTGGTCCAGCATGTTCAGCGTGCCGTTGACGATAAGTTCGCGGTCGTCGCCCATGTGCTCCACGGCGCGCCGCGACAGGTCCAGGGCGCGCATGCACATCTCTTCCAGCCGCGAGCCCGCGCGGGCCAGTTCGCGGCCGATGCGGTTGCGCGCCTCGGACAGGGGCAGGCCCCGGAAATGTTCGTTGAGGTAGTTGCCGAAGCGCACCAGTTCGTCCTGGCCGTAGCGCCCGTCCACGCGCACGGTGCGGGTGCGCACCAGGCCGCCTTCCAGCATCAGCACGGCCAGCACCAGCCCTTCCGCCGCCGGAGCGAACTCGATGCTGCGCCAGCGGGCCTCGTCCTCGCTGGGGGCCACCACCATGCCCAGTTGCCGGGCATGGCCGGACAGCAGGTTGGCGGCGCGGCGCAGGATGCCGGAAATCTCCAGTTCCTGCCGGAAAAGCTCGTCGGCGATGGCCTCGCGCTCGACGCTGCCCAGCGGGCGCAGGCGCAGCAGGCTGTCCACGTACAGCCGGAAGGCGCGCGCCGTCGGAACCCGTCCTGCGGACGTGTGCGGCTGCTCCAGGTAGCCGAGGTCGGTCAGGTCGGACATGGTGGCCCGCATGCTGGCCGGGGAAAGGTGCAGGCCCGAGCATTCGGCCACGGCGCGAGACCCCACGGGCGAGGCCGAGGCGATGTAGCTTTCGATGATGGTGGCAAGCACCTGGGTTTCGCGCTGTCCGAGGCTGGGCATGAAGGCTCCGGCATCACGAGGATGCAGTTCTTGCAGTAGCACAAACGGGTAACAACGGGGGTGGGGGCTGTCAAGGTTGACGGGGACATGCGCGGGCGCGCGCCCGCCCCGGCAACGCCCGTGCGGCGGCGGGAAATCCCGGCCGGGCCGTGCGGCGGGACGCCCCGTGGCTGTTTGGACCGGATTGGGCTGATACTTGTGAATAAAATCACTATTGCGACTCGCAAACGCCCCAAAAATCAAAATAACATTCATCATTTCAGCATAATGACAAAAACCGACTGCCATCATCCATTTTCCGGCCCACGCGCCCAAACCACTGCGCGCGGCACGTTGTGCCCTTTTATATCTTGCGCATTATTTCACATGCATTGACACGCCACTGGCAACACACTACAGTGGCGTTGTTACCGGGGGAGCGGAAATGCATCGCCGCATGCATCGCTTCACCTGTTCCCCACACTATGCCCCATACGGCCCGCATCGCGCCCATTCCGCCGGGCGTGGCGCGGCGAGTGAGCAATTGTTTACACGCTCACCCGTAGGGGGCTGTAATGCTTGCCGAAAAAACACCCACACCTGCCTTGAATTTTTCATGACATTGTGGCATCTTGTGCCTCGTCCGCATGTCTGGAACCCGGAAAAACCCGTGCGATTCGGTTCTCCGGTACCCATGGGTGCATCCCTCGGGGCGCGCCACGGGGTTACCGGCGAGAGGGCCTCGGCACGAGGCCATCGTTGACACGCCGGGTGGCCCCGGTTTATCCAGCGGGCAGTATCTGCCACGGGCCGACCATCATTCGGATAGAGGCAGCGGATCGCTGCTTATCATCGGCCGGCGCATCGCCGCACGATGCGAAGGTCAGGCGTTTGTCGTGCATCCCTTTCACTGCCAAGAACCTGTCCAAGGAGGACACGCATGGCTGAAGTCACTTACAAGGGCAAGAGCTTCGAAGTCGATGAAGACGGCTTCCTTCTTCGCTTTGATGACTGGAGCACCGAGTGGGTTGAATTCGTGAAGGAATCCGAAGGTATCGCGGACATCACCCCCGATCACCAGAAGATCATCGACTTCCTGCAGGACTACTACAAGAAGAACGGCATCGCCCCGATGGTTCGTATCCTCTCCAAGAACACCGGCTTCAAGCTGAAGGAGATCTACGAACTGTTCCCCTCCGGCCCCGGCAAGGGCGCCTGCAAGATGGCCGGTCTGCCCAAGCCCACCGGCTGCGTGTAGTCCATACGGCCCATTGTTCACTGAAAGGGCGGGAGCTTGTGCTCCCGCCCTTTTCGTTCGCATGGCCCCAGGGCGGCTTCCGCCCGGACGCGGAAAGGGCGGGAACTCGCGTTCCCGCCCTTTCCGGCTTTCGGTGGCGCGCCCGGCCAGTTCGGGCGCGCCGGTTGCGGGCTTCGTACGGCGAAGCGTGGTTGCAGGCGGGGAAGGCTGGCCGGAATCAATGTTCCGTGCCGTCCTCCGCGGCGTCGAACAGGGTGTTCAACGCCTCTTCGCGGCACAGGACGCTCGACGCCATGGCGATGCTGAACGTCGAATGGGCCTTCTTCCACAGGGAAAGTATCTGCTGCACGGAATGAACCATGGAGATCAGCACCGATGCCGGAACGATGTACGCGCCGTCCGGTGTGCGCTCCAGCCCGTCAAGCGATACGGAAAGGCCCGTCAGTTCCTTGCCCACGTTACCCAGTAGACCATCGATGTCATGCTTCACGTTGCGAACCCCGTTGTAGGAACTAGACGCCGTGCGCGCAAAGCGCCGGCACCCGCAACAGACTAGCAAGCGCCGTTCGCGCCGGTCATTTATATTTTCCCCGGAACCGTGGAGAGTGCGCGGGCGCGCACGCTTGACGCGCCCCCGGCCGCGCAATACACCGGGCAATACGTTATGCTCGATTACACCAACGCCACCACCGACGCCATGTCCTGGCTCGCCTCCCTCTCGCCCCTGAGCGAGCAGGACCTGTGCGACCTGTGCCTTGCCCTGCGCACGCGCGGCCATGGCCAGCGCTTCCGCTGCACCCTGGACGCCAGCCTGCTGCTGCTCGAGGCACAGGGGGCCGACACCCCCCTGCTGCTGCTGTCCGAACGCGCGGCCCGCAACCTGCTGGACCACCTGGTTTCCGGCTACCTGCGCGACAAGCCGCGCGGGCTGCGCGCATGGCATGCCCGCGAGTACGGCGGCCAAGAGTAGTTCCGGCCAACCGGCCGGAACGGCATTCCGCCGCGCATCACACCGCCCCTCCCCGCCGTTTCCCGCCCACGCGAAAGGGCCGCCCCCCGAAGGGAGCGGCCCCTGCATTCCGCCATTGCGGCTTCGTCCCGCTGCGGGCGCATGCCCGCGCGCTACCCGCGCAACACACCGGCATCCCGGCCGCTAGTCCGGCGATGCCTGCTCCGCTTGCCACGCCGCCGTCTTCACGGTCTCGTACAATGTGGGGTCCACCCCCACGAAATCCACGACCTCCCGCTCGCCAAGGCGCAGCCGTTCGCGCCAGCGGCGCAGCACGGCCTCGTCGGGCACGGCGAACACCAGCCCCCGCGCCCGCAGCGTCTCGCGGGCCTCGGCCTGGGCTTCGGCGGCCAGGGCGCGCGCCTCGTCCACGTGGGCTTCCCAGGCGTCGCGCAGCGCGTCACGCATGTCCCCGGACAGGCGTTCCCAGAACATCCGGCTGACCAGCGGCACGTACATGGCGAAGTAGGCGTGGTCCTCGAACACGTGCGACACCCCGTAGCGCCACAACTGGCCGGACACGGCCGTCTCGTGGGTGGTCATCAGCCCGTCCAGGTTGCCGCCCTGCAACCAGTGCGGCAGGTCGGGCCAGGGCACCACCAGGGGCCTTGCCCCCATGGCCGCCAGGCGCAGCTCGTTGGCGGGTCCGCCCGCCACGCGGATGCGCAGCCCCGCGAGGTCCTCGTGCCGGTGCACGGCACGGTCCACCAGGTACAGGTTGGCGTGCCCCAGTTCCAGCCAGCGGCCAAGCACGGCGACGCGCAGGTTGCGCTCGATGCGCGCGTCGATGATGCGCCCCGGAGGCCCGTCGGCCACGGCCAGGCTGGCGCGGGCCGGAGCGCCGTAAAGGGCGGGCAGCATGAACACCCCGCAGTCGGGCACCGCCGAATGCAGCACCCACGTGCCGGGCAGGGCCATTTCCACGCGGCCGAGATTCAGCGCCTGCAACACGTCGCGGTCGCGGTACAGGCTGGCGTTGTCGTACACCTCCACCCGCAGCCGCCCGGCCAGACGCTGCCGCACGTCCTCCGCGAACCGGCGCAGGGCCTTGACCTGAAAATGCGTGGGGCCGTTCTCCACGGAGATGCGCAGCACCGGCACGCCCGGCGTGGGGGCGGCGTCCTGCGCCCGCGCCCAAGGCACGGCGGCGGCCAGCAGCGCGCACAGCGCCACGCAGGCCAGCAGGCCCACGCGGCGCGCGGTCCGGATACGCGGAACCATGTCGGTCATGCAGCCTCCCCCAAGGCGATGTCGAAGCGGCGCTTGCGTGTCTTCCAGTATGACACAACCGCCTGCGTCAGTACACCTTTCTTCGAGCAAACTGGCCGCCGAGCACGGTAAAGGTGTTCTCCACGATGAACAGCGCGTCGGGGTCCACGGTGAACACCAACTCCTCCATGCGCTTCAGCTGCACGTTGTTGGTCACGGTCATGACGATTTCCCGGTCGTCACCGGAATAGCCGCCCCGCCCCTGGAGGAAGGTGGCCCCCTGCCCCAGTTCGGTGACCAGGTCGTGCCCGATGCGCCGGCTGTGCTCGGAAATGACGAACACCACCTTGCGCTGGTTGAACAGGGCCAGCACGTATTCCAGCGTCACCGCCGCGATGAACACCTGGATCAGCGAGGCGATCACCGTGTCCACCGGCATGGCGGCCAGGCTGGCCGCGAACAGCACGACGTTGAAGCAGAACCCGAACCGCCCGATGCCGAGGCCGAATCTCTGGTGCAGGATGATGGCCGCCACGTCCAGCCCGCCGCCGGACCCCAGCGAGCGCAGCATGATGCCGCTGCCCGCCCCGCAGATCACCCCCGAGGCCACGGCGGCGTATAACTGGTCGTGCACGCCGAGGTCCACGGCCTTGAACACCTCCGCGAACAGGGTGGTGGCCAGCATGCCGTACAGGCTGTAGAGCAGGAACCGCCGCCCCACGTGCAGCCACCCCAGCACGAACAGCGGGATGTTGCACAGCAGGTACCACGCCGCCGGGGACAGCAGGTGGGTGTGGTACCACGACAGCAGCGCGATGCCGTAGATGCCGCCGGTGAGAAACCCGTGCCGGGCCACGATGCCCTGCGCCCCCAGGGCGAACAGCGCCGAGCCCACGGTGAGCAGCAGCAGGTTCCAGCGAACCGAATAGGCCAGTTCCTTGCGGGTGAACATGCACAACCTCCCTGCCCGGCCCCGCACCCGGAGCGCACGCGGACCGACATGAAAAAACGGGGCACGCCCGCCATGCGGCGGCGCGCCCGGATCACCGCGCGCCGCCGGGGCCGTGAAGCCGGGGGACCGCGTTGGCCGTGCCTCTACCCCGGATGCGCCGCGCGGGCAAGGGTGGCGGCGCGGCCAGATGACACCGGGCGCGGCGGGGAGATGTTGTGCCCGGCCCGCCCCGCGCGGGGGAATGAAGCGGAGCGTCAAGCGCGTGACCGGGACCAGTAGGACCTGTCAGGACCTGCCAGGACCTGTCAGATATGGGCAGGACCGGCAGGACCGGTCAGGGCCGGTCGCAATCGGGCCAGACCATGCCGGGCACCTCCGCCCGCAGGGTGCGGCACAGGGTGCGGCCGTTCTCGGCCAGGAACAGCGCTTCGTTTTCCAGGCGCAGGCGGTAGCCCGTGGCGTCCATGCGCGCATCGCCCCCCTGGCGGCACACGGCCCCGGCGCCGTCCAGGGTGCGCTCCAGCCGCAAGGCGGACTCGTTGGCGCGGCGGAACGCGCCGCGCAGCATTTCCTGCCTGGGGTCGTTCTCCACCAGCAGCAGCCACTTCATGGCCGCCTCGGATCCGGCGCGCGCGCCCCGCACCCGCTCCACGTCCCCGTCGATGCGGCCGCACACCGGCCCGGCGGCGTAGGCGTCGGCAAGCTCCACGCCAGCGCGGATGAACCGTTCCACGGCGTTGGCGCTCTGCCCCGGCGTGCTGTCCGCCGCCCGCGCCTCGGGGCCGGACAACAGCAGGCACGCGACCAGTATCCACGCGGCTGGCGCCCACGCGACTGGCAACCACGCGGCCGGGGCAGGGCCCCACGTCCCGCGACGGGCCACGCCGGGCACGCCCGCCGCACCCACGCGCGGCGAATGTAAAGTTTTGTAAAGGGATGATGGCATTCCGCCCCTCTATATGCCCGGCCCGGCGAATGCAACCCCCGCCGCGCGCAACCGCCCGGAGATTCCCCCGCCAACGCGGCGGCCCCCGGCGTAGGGGTGCCGGGGGCCGTGCGTGAGAATACCTTCGGTGGGAGAGAGACCCGTCTACAAAAGGCCGATCAGCATTCGCGTGGCCATGACGATGAGCAGCACGGCGAAGATGCGCTTGAGCCTGGTCACCGGCAGGCTGTGCGCCAGCCGGGCGCCAAGGGGGGCCGTGAGCACGCTGGCGCAGACGATGCCGACCAGAGCGGGGAGGTAAACGAAACCGAAGGTGTTCGCGGGCAGGCCCTGGGTAGCCAGCCCGTTAACTATGTAGCCCACGGTGCCGGACACCGCGATGGGAAAGCCGATGGCGGCAGAGGTGCCGATGGCCGTATGCATGGCCACGTTGCACCACGCCATGAACGGCACCGACAGCGTGCCGCCGCCGATGCCCACGAGGCTGGACACCCCGCCGATGAGGTTGCCCATGCCGAACATGCCCATGGCGCCGGGCAGTTCGCGCGAGGGCTTGGGCTTGAGGTTCAGCAGCATCTGCGCCGCCACCCAGTACAGGAAGCAGACGAAGAAGCCCTTGAGGAAATTGGTGGAAAGCTGGGCCACCACCCACGTGCCGACGAGCGTGCCGGTGATGATGCCGGGGGTGATGCGCCACACCACGTTCCACAGCACCGCGCCGCGCTTGTGGTGCGCCCGGAAGCTGGAGATGGAGGTGAACATGATGCTGGCCATGGACGTGCCCAGCGCCAGATGCTGCATGTATTCGTTCGGAATGGACTGCAACGCGAAGGCGAAGTTGAGCATGGGCACGATGACCAGTCCGCCGCCCACGCCGAGCAGCCCGGCAAGGATGCCCGCGATGGCGCCGACGAGGAGGTAGAGCGCGAGGGTGAGGATCATGAAAGGCTCTCCGCGTTGCGGGCACTGCGCGGCCCGCGTGGTTCCCGCCGTGGCGCGGGGCTGATGGTCCGGCGGCCCGCCGCTCGGGCGGCCGCCGGACCGGATATCCGTCAGGGTTGCAAATGAGGATTTTCGCTTGTTGGCGCGGAAAACGAGCCTGCCATGAGGGAGTGCGGCAGCCGTTAGGCGAGCTTGCGAGCCTTACGGATGGCGACCGCAACGCATACTCTTATCGTATTTGACCGAGCCTTAGCCGTTAGGTGAGCGAAGCGAACCTTACGGATAAGGACAGCAAAGCTATGGCAGGTGAAGTTTGACAAAGCCAACAAGCGAAAAGACCATTTGCAATTACATGCGCAGGGCGTGCCTACCGATGGACGCCACGTTGGCGCTGCCGGTCAGCACCATGGCCTGCACCAGCTGGCCCTTGATGGAATCGACCAGCATGGTCACCCCGTCCTTCAGGCCGCCCACGGCGGCGATGGAGAAGGGACGGCCCAGCATCACGGCGTCGGCCCCCAGGGCCAGCATCTTGAACACGTCCACGCCGTCGCGCACGCCGCCGTCGGCCAGAATGGCGATGCGGCCCTTCACCGCGTCGGCGATTTCGGGCAGCACTTCGGCGGTGCCTGGCGCGTGGTCGAGCACGCGGCCGCCGTGGTTGGACACCACGATGCCGTCAACCCCCACCTCCACGGCCAGGCTGGCGTCGGTGGTGGTCATGATGCCCTTGAGGATGAACGCCAGGCCTCTGGCCTTGACCTTGGCCACGATGCGCGAAAGTTCGGCCGGGGTCTTGGGTCCCACGGGGCGGCCCATCTTGCGCAGGGTGACGAGGCCCGCCGCGTCGATGTCCATGCCCAGGGCCGGACAGCCCAGTTCCAGCGCGCGGTCCAGCTTTTCGTCCAGTTCCGCGCCGTCCCACGGCTTGATGAACGGGATGCCCCGCCCGCCCGCGCCGGTGATGGCCGCGAAGCCCGCGTCGATGATGAACGGGGGCACGCCGTCGCCGGTGCAGCCGATGATGCCGCGCTCGGCGCAGCCGCCCACCACGGCGGCCGCGTAGTCTTCCTCGCTCACACCGCCGCCCATGTTGAAGGACACCCCGCCGATGGGCGCGGCCAGCACCGGCATGTCCAGCGCGATGCCGCACACGGTGGCGGACGTGTCGGGCTCGTTCACGTCGTGCACCAGGCGCATGTTCAGGCGCACGGCGGCCAACGCTTCAAGGTTGGCGGCGAACGTGGCGCCGGTGCCCAGGCCGCCCATGCCGGGCACCTCGCCCGAGCATGCCTTGCCGTTGCACACCGGACAGACCCGACAGTAGCCCTTCATCAGTTGGCGTGCCTTGTCGCGAACTTCCTTCATCATGTCCCTCCGTTGCCAGGCGAACATGGGCGGCGCGGGCCTGGCTCGCACCGGGCATGCTTCGCCCCGGACGTCGTTGGCGTGATGCGCGCCGGAAACTCCGGGTGCGCCGGATGCGCCGGAGCGCGCGTTGAGTGGTAGTGCCGCCTGCGTGGTCATGCCTGGTTGCCCATGGGGGGTCATTCCCCCGACCATTCGAGGGCTATCTCCTCGACGTGCAGAATATGTTCGTGCATGGCCCGGAAGGCCGCCTGGGGGTCGCGCGCCTCCATGGCGGCGAGGATGTTGGCGTGGGTCGAAACGGCCCACTGGCGGCGGTCTTCGGTCTGCAAGGTGAAGTCGCGGCTGTCGCTGAGGATGTCGTGCAGGCGCGTCAGCACTTCCTGCACCACCGTGTTGCGGGTGGCGCGGGCGATGATCATGTGGAATTCCACGTCGGCGTCGGACCCGGTGTTGCCACCGTCTATCTCGGCGATCTGGGCGTCCAGGGCGCGGCGCAGGGCCGCGAGGTCGCCGTCGCTGACGTGGGCCGCGGCCAGCGCGGCGATTTGCGGTTCGAGCAGGCGGCGGAATTCCAGCACCTCGCGCAGCTTGGCGCGGCGCTGTTCGATGATGGCGGCCAGGGGTTCGATGAGCGTCTCTTCGGTGTCGTCCAGCACGTAGGTGCCGTCGCCGAGGCGGCTGGTGACGATGCGCTGCTGCTCCAGCGACCGGATGGCCTCGCGCACGCAATGCCGCGACACCCCGAACAGCTCGGCCAGGCGGCGTTCGGGGGGCAGCTTGTCGCCGGATTTCAGTTCGCCCTTCTCGATGAGGTCGCGGATCTGCCCCACGATTTCCTCGTGCAGGCGGATGCGGCGCGCGGGCTTGAAGGCGGGGGTCATCTGCGCTTTCACGCAACGGCCCTCCCGGGGCAGTGGGATGCGCGAATGGCCGGAAAATTGGTACAACCATTCACTGGTTGAACCAATTCACCCGAACGTGCCCCCGCTGTCAACGAAAATCCGCGCCGGACGGAGCACGGCGGGCGATACAGCGCGGTTGCGGTGTGGTTCGGTGCGGTTGCGCGAGTGAAAAACGAAACGCGCGGCCCCGAAGGACCGCGCGATTCACCAAAAATATGCACTCCCACCTCTAGGGCAAAACCGCGCCAGATTGGTCTCGCGGCGCAAGAGGGATTTTTGTTCTCTGGCAAGGAAGAACGTTTTTTTTCATGGAGGGAACGCGGCAGCCGTTACATGAGCGCGCAGCGCGAATGTTACGGATGGCGACAGCAACGCGTACTTCTTTGGTACGTGACCGGAATGAAAAATCGTTATGACGTAGCCAGAAACAAAAAGCCCCTTGCGCCGACGGTCACCTCACGCCGCCGACCACCTTCCCCTCGGTAATGAATGAAATGCCCTGCGACGACATGGCGCCAAGCATCACCCCCTGGGCCAGGGGCTGCGACACCGGCGCGGCGGCGCGCCACACCACGAGGAAGGCGGGGCCTGAACCGCCCAGGGTGTCCAATTCCTCCACCACGAACCGGGCGGAACCCAGCGGGGGCAGTTGGCGCGGCCCGTCCAGGTAGTTGCGCACCGTCTGGCCGTGCTCGTCCACGTAGCGCACCTCCATCAGGGTGATGGGCACGCGCTGGTCGGTGTTGCGCACCGAGAGCATGGCGGTGACGTTCAGGGCGCGACCCCGGTTGCCGTACACCACCGAGGAATATACCGGCACGTAGATGGTCTGGCCCACGTTCATCTCCGCCCGGGCCTCGCCGGGCAGGATGGACGGAGCCGGCGTCGGCAGGTACCGCGCGGGCACGGGCAGCGCGGCAAGGCCGCAGCACAGCGCAAGGCAGGCGGCCACGCGCAGGGCAAGCCCGCGCGGGCGGGCGGCCGAGGGCCGGGGCACGGCGGGGCGGAATGTCCGGGACAGCTGGGACAACTGGGACATGGAAAAATGCTCCTTGCCCCGCCGGGTCAGCGGCTTTCCTGCACGTGATCCAGCGCCTGGCGGAACAGGTCGCGCACGTGGTCGTCGTCCAGGGTGTAGAAGGCGTTCTTGCCGTCGCGGCGCACGCGCACCAGTTTGGCCGCGCGCAGCAGGCGCAACTGGTGCGAGACGGCGGACTGGCTGTGCCCCACCACGGCGGCCAGGTCGCACACGCACAACTCGTCGCAGGCCAACGCCTCCAGGATGCGCACCCGGGTGCGGTCGCCCAGCAGCCGGAAGGTGGCGGCCAGTTCGGCCATGTCCTCGTCCGGGGCCAGCCGGGCGCGCACCCGCGCGATGACGTCGGCATGCTCGCAGTGTTGCTGGCATACCGGGGCGTCGTCGAAATCGGCACCGGGCGCGCAGTCGGCCTTGCGGGCGCTGGTGCGTCCGGGGCGGGAACCTGCACCGGAACTGGTGGATTGCGTGGCGTCTGTGGCGCTCACCGGTTGCTGACTCCTGTGGCGGCGTGCCGCCCGTTGCGGGTGTACGCAAGGCTACCCGGAACACCGGGGCGACGCAAGGCCATCCCGGCGGCACCCGACCCATGCGGCACGGAAGCGCGGCCAAACGAAAAAATAGGCCAGACAAAAAACGGGCCGGACGCATGCGTCCGGCCCGTTGTGTATCCCGCGTGTGCGCCGTTCCGGCGTGCTACAGGGGCGCGCCGTCGCCACCGGCCGTGGCGGCCACGGGGGCCGCGTCCTCGCCCGGCAGCGCCCCGGTGGCGGCCAATTCCTCCACCGAGAAGATGCGGTTGCCGTCCAGGATGATCACGAAGCCGTCGTTGCGGTGGCCCATGCCCCTGATGAAGTCCTGGCGCACGGCGGTGCCCATGCGCGGCGCGGGCTCGATGGCCTCGGCCGGGATCTCGATGACCTCGCGCACCGAATCCACCAGCGCGCCGATGACGGCCCCCTCGCCTTCCAGTTCGGCCTCCACGATGATGATGCACGTGCTCACGGTGTCGGCCACCGGCTCCATGCCGAACTTGCGCCGCAACTCCAGCACGGGCACGGCGCGCCCGCGCAGGTTGATGACCCCGCGCATGAATTCCGGCGTGCGGGGAATGCGCGTGATGGCGGTCAGTTCCAGCACTTCGCGCACGGTGCTTATGTCCAGCGCGAACACCTCTTCACCAAGGGTGAAGGTAAGATACTGGCTGGTCTCGTACATGATGCTGCCTCCTGAAAGTGCCAAGCGCTAGGGGCTGTTTCTAAATTGTCCTTTCGCCCGTTGGCTGACCGACCCGAAGGGCGCGAAGCGTGCCCGTTACGCGAGCTTGCGAGTGTTACGGGCATCGAGCGCAACGCGGTCAAACTTCGTCTGCCCTTTCGGTCAAATACGATAAGAGCGCGCTGCGGTCCTCATCCGTAAGACTCGCAAGCTCGCCTAACGGCTGAGGCATGCTCCCTCATGGCAGGCTTGTTTTCCTTGCCAACGAACGAAAATCCTAAGTTAGAAACAGCCCCTAGAAGCGCTCGAACTCGCTGTCGTCCGCATCCGCGCCCATGTCCAGGGCGATGTTGCCGCCCTTGCCGGACACCGCCTTGCGCGGCGCCTGGGCCGCCACGGCGCGCTGGGCCCCCGGGGACTGGGTCCGGCGCGGCGCGCGCGTCACGCCCCCGTCCAGCGAGGCCACGCGGAAGCGCGAGACGGTGGCCTGCAACTGCTCGGCCTGGCTGGAAAGTTCTTCGGACGTGGAGGCCATTTCCTCCGAGGCCGAGGCGTTCTGCTGGATGACCTGGTCGAGCTGGGCGATGGCCTTGTTGACCTGTTCCGCGCCCACGTTCTGCTCGTTGCTGGCGGCGGCGATCTCCTGCACCAGTTCGGCGGTGCGGCGGATGCCCGGCACCATCTTGGTCAGCATTTCTCCGGCATGCTCGGCCACGGCCACGCTGGACGACGAAAGCTCGCTGATCTCGGCCGCCGCCTCGCCGCTGCGTTCGGCCAGCTTGCGCACCTCGGCCGCCACCACGGCAAAGCCCTTGCCGTGTTCACCGGCGCGGGCCGCCTCGATGGCCGCGTTCAGCGCCAGCAGGTTGGTCTGGCGGGCGATTTCCTCGATGATGGATATCTTGGCCGCGATCTCGCGCATGGCGCCCACGGTATCGCCCACGGCCTTGCCGCCCCCTTCGGCGTCGTTGGCGGCCTGCACGGCGATGGTCTCGGTCTGGCGGGCGTTTTCCATGTTCTGGCGGATGTTGGACGCCATCTCTTCCATGGACGAGGATATCTCTTCTATGGATGCGGCCTGTTCCGTAGCGCCCTGCGACAGGGTTTCGGCCGAGGCGGAAAGCTCTTCGCTGCCCGAGGCCACGTTTTCCGCGCCCGAGCGCACCTCGGTGATCACCGAGACGAGGCCGTCCACCATCTCCTTCATGTCGGCGTACACGCCGCGCAGCCTGCCGCCGCCCGCGTCGAAGGACACGTCCAGGTCGCCGGCGGCGATGCGCCGGGTGACGGCGCCCAGCG
This sequence comes from Nitratidesulfovibrio sp. D1, assembly GCF_051133415.1. Classification (NCBI taxonomy): domain Bacteria; kingdom Pseudomonadati; phylum Thermodesulfobacteriota; class Desulfovibrionia; order Desulfovibrionales; family Desulfovibrionaceae; genus Nitratidesulfovibrio; species Nitratidesulfovibrio sp. D1. The sequence continues at coordinate 67,485 of NZ_JBPGNZ010000004.1, forward strand.
CCGCCGGGTCCGCGCCCAGTTGGGCCATGACCACCCGGATCAGCAGCCACGAGATGAACACGCCCGCAACCACGGCCACCACGGCGATGCCCCCGGTCAGCAACTGGGCCTGCTCGTTGGCCGCCTGCACGCGCGGCCCGATCTCGCGCTGTTCCGTTTCGTAGCTGCTCTGGATGGCGTCGCAAGCCTGGGCGATGGCCGGGCCCAGCTTGACCAGGCGGTCGTTGAACACGGCGTCGCGCTTCAGGGCCGCGGCGGACATGCGCTCGAACGCCGAAAAATAGTCGGTGCGCTGCTGGTGCAACTCGCGCGCCCGGTCACGCAGCACGGGGTTGCGCACGTCCGCCACCAGCCGGTTGAAGGACTCGCCCACCTGCACGGCATCCTGCTTGGCCTGTTCCAGCCATTTGACGTCGGTGTCGGCCATCATCTTGACCACGGTCACGCGCAGTTCCAGCATGGCGCGGATGACCGCCTCGGCCCGTGCGGCGCCCACCGTGTCGCCTTCGCGCTGGGCCGCTTCCGCCAGTTGGGCAAGGGCCTGCACGCGTTGCGGGCCCATGGCGTTCAGGGCGCTGATTTCCACCAGGCGCGCCTGGTCGTGCTTGCGCAGTTCGGCCATGCCGTCGGTGTACTGGGCAAGGGCCTCGGCCACGGTGGCCAGATGCTTGCGGCGGTCGGGATTCCTGATGGTCTTGTCGGCCTCGTCCAGGCCCTTGGCCAGTTCCGCGCGGGCTTCCTCGTAGGTGCGCAGGGCCGCCTCGGACGAGGTGTTCATGTAGCTCAGCACGCCAAGGCGCATTTGCAGCATGTGGGTCATGATGCCCCCGCTCATGAGCGAACCGCGTGCCGTGCGCCGGTAGTCCGTGAAGCCGAAGGTGGCGTCCGACAGCGCCTTGTAGGAAATGGCTCCCATCGCCACCAGCAGCACAAGAACAAGACCGAATCCCAGAATCAGCTTCTTGGCGAGCGTCATGTGTCTTCTCCCGTCCGGAACGTTGACGTCACGGCGTCACGGGCCGGCAGCCCCGCCCATTCCGCACGCTGGCGGGCACGGTGCCCAATCCGGCCCACTGCAACCAACCCCAGCCCCGTTCTGCCCAGGCAGCCCACGCAGCCTGTCCAGCCTAGTCATGCCCCCGCTTGCGCGACATGATTTTCCCCGTTGCGGTCAGGCGGACGTGGCGCCGCACAGCCTTTCCGCAAGCAGCGCGGCCCGGTCCTCGTCGGCCGTGGCCAGCAGTTCCTCGAACAGTTCCCCCGGCAGCACCCCCGGATCGTAGTCCAGCGTGAGCGTGGAGGTGAACACGTCGAAGCGTGTCCCGCGCAGGCCCGGCCACGTTTCGGGCGTCAGGGCGCGCAACTGCGCGGCGGCCGGATGCCGGAGGACGGCGAGGTCCACCTTGAGCCGCAGCCTGCCGGGAGTATGATCGGCAATCTTCAGAAATTTCCTGAGGGCCACAAGTACACGTGGGTTCATATTTCGTCGCGTTCTCCTGTGATACCCGGCGACGCCGGGCGTCACACCCTACGCCGCAGGGCCCGCAGACGCAAGCGAATGCAGGAAAACGCGCCGATGCGGCCCCATCCGCGAGTCTATACGCCGGAGCGGGACAATGCCGCCGCAGGGCCGCAACACCGCCCTCAGGATGCGTCGCGCGGGCCGGGCGCGCCGCGCCCCGTGGCCTGCGGCGCGGGCGCCAGACGGCGGCGCTGCGCCACCGAGGCCACCTTGCGCAGCATGGAGTCCATGTCGAAGGGAATCAGGATGTCGTCGTCGATGCCCCGCTTCATGCACTGGATGGAAAGCCGCACCTGGTCGGGGCGGACCATCAGGATGACCCCCATGTGCGGGGCCAGCCGCCGCGCCGAATCCAGCAGGCCCAGCGGGCAGGGCGGCCCTTCGGCGCAGCCGAACACGAAGACGCTGAACCCGCCCGTGGCCAGCAGGCGGCGGGCGTCGTCGGGCTCCGCCGCCACCACGCAGGCGCTGCCGCCGCCGCCCAGCAGTTCGGCCACGTGCCGGGCGAAGGCGGTATCGGTATCGAACACCAGCACCGAGGTCATCCACATGATGCACCGGCCCTTGTCCCGTTGTCCCGGCCGGAAGCGACATCCGGCCCGGACATGTCGTCGCCCGTCGCCGGGCGGGGGTTGCAGGTTGAAGACAGTGCTCACGCGCGCATACGGCAATGCCTCGTGAAAACGATAGCAAGGCTCGTTCCAGCTGCATTTCCCGCATTGTCGCGGCATGTTGGCGACCGCATACTTCGCGTTGGCCTGCCCGCCTGCGGCGGATGCGCGCCCGAAAGAGCGCGCCACGCATCATTATGCAACACTTTGCATCATCGGCGCGGCGCAGGGAACGCACGCGAAAGGAGCACGTGGAGAAAAGGAACGCGTGAAGAAACTGAAGAACACGCCCCGGCGCGGGCGCTACACCCCGCCCAGAACGGCGTCGGCCTTCAGGGTGCCCGCCAGCAGCGCCCCGATGACCGCGTCGCGCCCGCCCACCACACCGTCCAGCACGGTGATGCGCTTCCAGGTGAGATAGTCGTGGAATTCCTGCTCGATGCCGCAGCAGACCACGGTGGTGACGTTCTCGGTCAGGATGATCCGGCACAATTCCTCGGCCGTGGCGCTGGCCAGCACCATGGTGCGCGAGCGGGCCAGCCCGCCCTCGCCGTCGATGCGGCCCAGCCACGCCTCGGTGGCCCGGTCGAACCGGGGGGCCACCGCATCGCGGTGCAGGGCCACGAGCACGTTGCCGCGCATGGCGTTCTCCCTGGCGGCCGCCCTTGGCGGCGTTGCGTTGCCCGTGGCGCCGCTCATCTGTCCAGCCCGTACTGGCGCATCTTGCGCCACAGCGTGGTGCGGGCCCAGCCCAGTTCCGCCGCCGCCGCGCCACGCCGCCCGCGCGCCCGCACCAGGGCATCCATGATCAGGCGGCGCTCCGCCTCGGCCCACGTGGCGTCGGCCCGCGCATCATCGTCCACGGCCGGGAATTCCGGAGACGCAACCGCGCCCCCGCCCTTGCCCACCGGCCCGGCGCCGCCCGTGCCGTCCTGGCCGCCCCCGTGATCGGGGCCATCGGGCTCGCCGGTTTCCTCCAGCAGGTAGCGGGGCAGGTGCGGCAGGTCCACATGGGTGTCCTGGCAGACATTGACGCAGTATTCCACGATGTTGCGCACCTCGCGTACGTTGCCGGGGTAGGCGTGGCGCAGCAGCGCCCGCTCCGCCGCCGGGGTGAACCCGGCCAGCCGCTTGCCGAACATGCCCGCGTACACCTTGAGGTAGTGCGCCAGGAACAGGGACACGTCGTCGCCCCGCTCGCGCAGGGGCGGCAGGTGGAACCGGACGACGTTCAGGCGGTACAGCAGGTCTTCCCGAAAGCGCCCCTCGCGCACCATGTGGCGCAGGTCGCGGTGGGTGGCGGCGATGATGCGCACGTCCACGTGCACCCCGCGCGTGGAGCCCAGCGGGTGGATGATCTTGTCGTCCAGAAAGGTCAGCAGCTTGACCTGCAACGGCAGGGGCAGGTCGCCCACCTCGGTGAGGAACAGCGTGCCGTTGTGGGCCAGCCGGAACCGGCCGGGCTTGTTCTCCGACGCCCCGGTAAAGGCGCCCTTCTGGTGCCCGAACAGTTCCGATTCCAGCAGGCTTTCCGGCAGCGCGCCGCAGTTCACCTTGACGAACGGCCCCTTGGCCCGGCTGGAGGCGTTGTGCACCGCCTCGGCCAGCAGGTCCTTGCCGGTGCCCGTCTCTCCGGTGACCAGCACCGAGGAATCGGTCTGGGCGATGCCGGGCAGCAGCCGGAACACCCGCTCCATCTCGGGGCTGTGCCCCAGCATGTCGCCGAAGCCCTGCGGCCATTCGGGCCGGGCCTCGGCCGGGCGGAACAGGCGCAGATCCTCCAGCGTTTCGAAATAGCCCACCCGGCTGCCGTCGGGGGCGGTCAGCGCGCCGCAGGTCACCCGCACGGGGATGCGCGCCCGGTCGGCGTTGACGATGTCCGCCTCGCGCGCCACCGGGGCCACGGCGGCCGGGGGCGACTTGTCCACCACGTCCAGCGGGCAGCCGCCGGTGCACAGGCTGCACCGAAACACGTAGCGGCACGGCAGGTTCTGGGCCCGCTCGCGCGACATGGCCGTAAGGGCGCAGGCGGCCTGGTTCAGGAATATCACCCGCCGCTCGGCCGAAACCAGCGCCAGCGGCAGGGGAATGCGATCCAGCAGGGTGCGCGCCGCCACCGGCTGGTCGAACAGCCCCTGCAACAGCGGCACCAGCGCCGCGCCCATGCCCTGCCCCGCTCCCTCGGCCATCACCGCTCCCGTTCCCTTGGGGTCCGTTGCCCCGCTCCCCACCCTGGCCGGTGTGCGAAACAACAACGATGCAAAACGTTGCAAAATCTTTCACAAGGCTAGCCCATTCACCGCACCGGAGCAAGCAGGACCTTGCATAAAACATACAACATATTGAAATAACAGGGCTACAACGATATGTGAATTATGGAACGAAGCTTGCTCCTGCCCTGATCCTGAACCGACGCACCGCGAGCGCACACCGCAGGGGGCAGTGCCGCCGTCGACGCCGTTTTCAAATGAGGAGCACCTTCATGGGGATCAAGACCAGACTGTACCTGCTGCTCGCTTCCGTTCTCGTGGCCCTGGCCGCCATCGTGGCCGCCAGTTGGGTGGGCTCGGCCAAGGTCGAGCGGGCCCTGGAACTGCGGGCCCTGGCCGTGGACGCCAACACGGAGCTGTTGCAGGCCCGCCGGCAGGAAAAGAACTTCCTCATGCGCAAGGAACAGCAGTGGGCGGACAAGACCCGCAAGCACATCACCACGGTGGATTCGCTGCTGCAACGCATCGCGGCGGCCGACCCCGGCAACGCGGCCATGTGCGACAAGGGCCGGTCCACCCTGGCCCGCTACAACGCCTCTCTGGACGAGGTGTTCCGCACGGTGACCGAAACCGACGCCATGATCCAGGCCGGGCGGTCCGTGGAACCGGCGCTGGCCGACATCCGCAAGGCCTACGAGGAAAAGGCCGACGAGATTTCCGGCCTGGTCAAGACGGTGAACACGGTCATCGAGGCGGGCATGGGCGTGCTGATCACCCTGTTCGTGCTGGCCGTGATCTCGGGCATCACCCGTTCGCTGGCCGCCTTGCAGTCCTTCTCGCGCGAGGTGGCGGCAGGCAGGCTGGACGCCACGGCCAGCGGCAACCTGGCGGGCGAGTTCGGCCTGCTGCGCGACGACCTGACCGCCATGGTCGGCCGGTTGAAGGAAACCCTGAACGACTGTTCCGCCAAGGGCCAGGAGGCCAGCCACCAGGCCGAGCAGGCCCGCACCGCCATGCAGGCGGCCACCGCGCGCGAGCAGGAAGTGAGCGCGCTGGTGGAAACCATGCGCCGCGTGGCCGGAGAGGCCGCCGCCATCGCGGGCGACCTTACCGACGCCTCGCAGGAACTGGCCGCCCAGACCCAGCAGGTCAGCGCCGGGGCCGAGGTGCAGCGCGCCCGCATGGCCGAGACCGCCACCGCCATGGACCAGATGAACGCCACGGTCATGGAAATCGCCCGCAACGCCACCCTGGCCGCCGACGCCTCCAGGTCCACCCGCGAAGAGGCCCAGAAGGGCGCGCAGGTGGTGGAAAACGCCGGGCGGTCCATTTCGCGCGTGCACGAGATAGCCACCCGCCTGCGCGCGGACATGCAGTCGCTGGGGCGCGACGCCGAATCCATCGGCGAGGTCATCAACGTCATCAACGAAATCGCGGACCAGACCAACCTGCTGGCGCTGAACGCGGCCATCGAGGCGGCCCGCGCGGGCGACGCCGGACGGGGATTCGCCGTGGTCGCCGACGAGGTGCGCAAGCTGGCCGAAAAGACCACCAACGCCACCAAGGAAGTGGAAACGCGCATCTCGGCCATCCAGACCGCCGCCCAGCGCAACGTGAGCAACATGGACACGGCCACCCAGGCCGTGGGCGACGCCACCGGGCTGGCCGACGAATCGGGCGGGGCGCTGCGGCGCATCGTGGAGTTCGCGGACAACACCGCCGGGCAGGTGCAGTCCATCGCCGCCGCCAGCGAAGAGCAGTCGGCCGCGTCGGACCAGATCAGCCGCGCCGTCACCGAGGTCAACGACGTGGCCGCCGAATCGGCGCGGGGCATGGAGGCGGCCAGCGAGGCCGTGCGCGCCCTGGCCGCCATGGCCGGGCGGCTGCGCACCATCATCCAGCAGATGGACGGAAGCAAGCGCTGATATCGGGCGCACGCGGCACCCGCTACCGGGATCCGGAAAAGGCAACAGGCCCGGCGCGTTGAGCGCCGGGCCTGTCCTGCGTCGTCTCGCCTGTTCCGCCGGAGCGAAACCGGGAAGCGGCGGACGCGCACCGCCTGTCGCGAACCGGTCCGGGACTGCCGACATGCCGGGCCGGGCGAAGGGCGGATTCGCCGTGTGGAGGCAGGGCGATTCGGAACTTCGCGCCGTCACGAAAGGGGCGGCGGGGAGAAGAGGGGGGGGGCCAGGGATGTGGGCGTCCCTGGCCCCTCGGGGCAAGAGGGAGAACCGGACAGGCATGATCGGCGGAGCCGGGAGCATTGGCCCCGTTGTTCTCGTCTCTCAAATCGTCCCCGGCAGGGCGGCGGCCCGCCGTTGGGGACGCGGGTACTCTCGTTTCTCTGCGCCATGGCTGCGCATGGCAGCCGGGACGTACAACCGGCCAGCCCGCAAACTGTGCGACCAACCAGACACAATTCCTGCTTAGTCGAGTTCCTGGCAGGAGTCCAGCATTTCGCCGTAGCTTTTCGTGATTTTTTTAGCAAATCATCCCGGCATATTACCCCCCCCCTGACGCTCCCGGCAGTGGGCACATGCGTTGGCGGCAATTCCTACTCCGCAAGACGGATGACCACTTCCGACCCCGGCGAATAGCCCTTCAGTTCCGCCAGCATGCCCTTCAGCGCGCCGGACACGATGCGCGCCACGAAGGGGTTCAGCCCCAACTGGTGCCCGTTCACCGTCACCGACAGAGGCCCGTCCACGGAACAGCAGTCGCCCGGCGCGGCCTGATGGGCCACCACCATGCGGGCGAGCCCGGCACAGTCCTGCTGCCCGCAGGCGCCGCAATCCAGCCCCGGCAGCACGAAGCCGCGTTCGGCCACCAGTTCCGCCAGCGCGTCCACGCTGGCCGCGTCGAACCGGGGCAGCCCTTCCGCGCCCACCGGGCCGAAGGTGGCCAGCGCCAGCCCCCTGTCCAGGGCCTGGGCCTCGCCCGCCTCGCGCAGGCACAGCACGCGCGGCAGCCAGCCAAGGCTCTTGCCGCCCTCCACCAGCAGCACGTCGGCCCGCACCAGCGGCAGCAGGTCGGCCAGGTGCCGCCGGGTGGACCAGAACACCGCGCACTCGCCCTCGGCGATGCCGATGACCGTGCGCCCCGGCTTCATCAGCCGGGCGGTGTCGGTTTCCGCCTTGTCCAGGCTGTGGTGGGTGTGCTTGGCAACGGCCACGGTCAGTCCGCGCGCCTCCAGCGCGTCGGCCAGCAGCGCGGTGCAGGTGGTCTTGCCCGAATTCTTGAACCCGATGATGCTCACTGCCTTCACGGCGTCCTCCGTATGACTGGTGTGGCCAACGCGCGGTCCCGCGCGCCGTTCCGCGTGTGGTCTCTTTGGTTTCCATCCTAGCGTCGCCCCGGTTCCGGCACAAGCCGGTCCCGGAAAAAGGAGCGCCGCCCGCGCGCCCGTTTTCCCGGCAGGGGAACACGGACGCGGCGGACGGCGCAGGGTGCCTCGTTGCGCGGCGGGGACAGGCGGGAACCGTCCCCGCCACCCGAAGGAGGCAGGGATGATACGGGAAACATCGGCCCGCCGCGCCTTGCCGAAAACGCGGCGCGGCGGGCCGGGGTATGTCCGCCGGGCTACGCGCGCGCCCGGAACAGCTTGGCGAACAGCTGCTTGCGGGTAAGCGGGCCGGATTCAAGCTCCGCCACGGCGTGCGTGAAGTAGCTCTTGGGATCGCGCTGGAACAGGTACACCACGCGCACGTCGTCGGGGTCGCCAAGGACGGCGTTGGGGTGCTTCTTCTTCACCTCGGCCAGGCGCTGTTCCGCCATGGCCATGATGTCCGCCTCGTCGCCGAAGTTCATGCACCCGGTGGGGCAGGTCTTCACGCAGGCGGGCAGCAGGCCGTTCTGCACGCGGTCGTTGCACATGTCGCACTTGGACAGCAGGCCGGTGGCCTCGTCGCGGCGCGGAATGTCGTACGGACAGGCCGCGCGCACCATCTCGCCGTCCACCTTGGCGGTGAGTTCGGTGAAGATGACGGCTCCGGTCTCCTCGTCCTTGAGCACCGCGCCTTCAAGGTCAACGTCCGCCTGGCCCTTGCAGGGGGGCTCGACACAGTGACGGCACTGTTCCGGAAAGAACAGCCAGTCCATCTTCTTGTCGAACACGCCCTCCTCGAAGCGCACCGTCTTCAGGGTGACGTACGAGAGGTCCGGCGGGTTCTGGTGCGAGCCGGTGTTGCGGGTTTCCTCGGCGGGCAGGTTCTTCCACTGCTTGCAGGCTATCTGGCAGCCACGGCAGCCGGTGCACCGGGTAAGGTCGATGAAGAACATCTTTCCCATGACTACTTGCCTCCCACCTTGCGGATATCGACCATGAACGCCTTGGTCTCGGGGATGCCGGTGTTCGGGTCGCCCGCCGACGGCGTGAGCAGATTGGCCGTGTCGCCGCCGTTGCGCGGCACCATCCAGCCATAGTGCCAGGGCAGGCCCACCATATGGATTTCGGCGCCCATGACCTTGTACGGCCTGATGCGTTCGGTGACGATGGCCACGGCCTCAAGCGAGCCGCGCAGGCTCGAAACCTTGACGCGGTCGCCGTTCCCGATGCCGCGCAGCTTGGCCAGTTCCTTGCTGATCTCGGCGAAGATCTCGGGCTCCGCCTCCACCAGCCAGGCGCAGCGGCGGGTCATCAGGCCGGTCTGCCAGTGTTCGGTGACGCGGTAGGTGGTGCCGATGAAGGGGAACTTCGGATCGCACACCGCCGCCTTTTCGCCCTCGATCTTGAAGGCCACCGGGTTGTGCAGCTGCTTCGAGAACGGGTTCTTGGAAACCGGGCACTCCAGCGGTTCGTAGTGCTCGGGGAAGGGGCCTTCCTCGCGGCCGGGGCCGTACAGCGCGCCGAAGCCGTGCGTCTGCATGATGAACGGGTGCCTGGCGCCGGGGTCGCCGCCGCCGTCCACCACGTCGCCCACCCACTTGCCGTCCTTCCATTCGATGACGGCCTTGTCCGGGTTCCACGGCTTGCCGGTCTTGTCCACCGAGGCGCGGTTGTAGATGATGCGCCGGTTCACCGGCCAGCAGAACGACCAGTTGGGGAACAGGCCGATGCGCGCCTGCTCCGGCGTCTGCGCGGTGTCGCGGCGGGCCATCTGGTTGCCCGCGTCGGTGAACGACCCGGCGTGCAGCCAGTTCCCGGAACAGGTGGAGCCGTCCGCCGTCAGGAAGGCGAACGAGGGCACCTGCTGCCCGGCCTTGAACTGCTTGCCGCCCACTTCCGTGTCCTTCAGGAAGTAGCCGTTCATCAGTTTGGCGGTCTTGACCGGCGAGAACTCGTTGTGTTCTTCCCAGTCTTTGATGTTCAGCTTCAGGATGGGGTCGGCGTGCACGCCGCCTTCCTTGGCGTACAGGTCGCGGATCTTGTGCATCATCTCCAGCATGATGTCGCCGTCGGGCTTGGTTTCGCCCCACGGCTTGGGCCCGCGATAGCGCCACTGCATCCAGCGGCCGGAGTTGGCCACGGAACCTTCCTTCTCGATGGACACGGCGCACGGCAGGAAGAACACTTCCGTGCCGATTTCCTCGGGCTTCATGCCCGGCCCCTTCCAGAACGACGAGGTCTCGTTCTCGAAGAGGTTCACGTTCACCAGCCAGTCCAGCTTGCCCAGGGCGCGCCGGTTCTTGTTGGCGTTGGCGCCGCCGCAGGCGGGGTTCATGCCCCACGCGAAGCAGCCCTTCACGTCGCCCTTGTCCATCTTGTCGAAGATGTTCAGCCAGAAGTAGTAGGTGGCGGGCTTGGACGCATCGAGCTTGGGCATGATGCCGTAGGCGTCGGCCGGGGCCAGGTCCGGGTACAGGGCCTTCAGGTAGCTGGCCATGTACTTGGGCCGGTTCTGCCACCAGTTCACGCTCATGGGGTCCTTGGACTGCGGGGTGGCCGCGTTGTAGGCGTCGAGCGTGGCCTGCTTCGTGGTGGGCGTGGGGTTGTAGCCGGGCCAGATGTGGGCCAGCAGGCCCTGGTCGGTGGAGCCCTGCACGTTGGATTCGCCGCGCAGCGCGTTGACCCCGCCGCCCGCCACGCCGATGTTGCCCAGCAGCAACTGCACCATGGCCATGGCGCGGATGTTCTGCACGCCCACGGAATGCTGCGTCCAGCCCATGGCGTACATGATGGTGCCCGCCTTGTCCGGCTTGCCCGTGGCCGCGTAGGCCTTGTAGACCTTCAGCAGCAGGTCCTTGGGCGTGCCGGTGATGTCGGCCACCTTGTCCACGGTGTAGCGCTCGTAGTGCTTCTTCAGCAGGTTGAACACGCACCGGGGGTGCTTCAGCGACGGATCGCGCCTGGGCACGCCGTTCTCGTCCAGTTCAAAGGCCCACTGCGACTTGTCGTACTTGCGCTTGTCCGCGTCGTAGCCGCTGAACAGGCCGTCCTTGAACGAGAATTTCTCGCCCACGATGAGCGAGGCGTTGGTGTACTCGCGCACGTACTCCTCGAAATACAGCTTGTTTTCGAGGATGTACTTGATGAGCCCGCCAAGGAAGGGGATGTCCGCGCCCGAACGGATGGGGGCGTAGATGTCGCACTTTGCGGAAGTACGCGTGAAACGCGGGTCCACGTGGACCAGCGTTGCGCCCCTGTCCTGCGCGCGCAGCACCCACTTGAAGGAAATGGGATGGTTTTCGGCAGCGTTGCTGCCCATGATCAACACACAATCACTGTTCGCAAGATCGTTCCAGTGATTCGTCATCGCGCCGCGACCGAACGACTCTGCCAGAGCCGGTACAGTGGGGCTGTGTCAGATCCGCGCCTGGTGTTCGATGAACACCAGGCCGAGGCTTCTGAGGATGACCTGGTAGGCCCAGCATTCCTCGTTGTCCATGGCGGCGGAGCCGAACGAGGCGATGGCCTCGGTCCGGTTCACCGTTTCACCGGCCGCGTTGGCCAGCTGGAAGGATTCGTCGCGGGTCTTCTTGACGCGCCTGGCGATTTCGGTCAGCGCCCAATCCCATTCCACTTCCTTCCACTCGCCGCTGTTCGGCGCGCGGTACAGGGGCTTGGGCGAGCGGGCGTTGTTTTCGCCCAGCTGAAAGATGGACGCGCCCTTGGGACACAGGGAGCCTTCGTTGATGGGATGGTCCGGGTCGCCTTCCACGTTGACGGCGCGGCCCTCGCCATTCTTGGCGGTGTGGACGATGAGCCCGCAGCCCACCGCACAGTAGCAGCAGATCGAGGTGGTCTGCTTCGCCCACTGAAGTTTCTGGAGTTCGGCCCGCGCCACCGAGGGCGCAAGGCTGATCCCCAGCCCGCCGAACGCGCTGACCAGGGTGGCCGACGCGCCCAGCTTGAGAAATTGTCTGCGATTGACAGTCATCTTGCCTCCTTGCGTACCGGATACACCGTTGCCGCAGGGCGCCTGGATGCGGATGCGCCGGTGGCGCTCCGCGTTCAGCGCCCCCTGATTTCCCGTCCCAGTTCCACCAGCAGCGCATAGCCCGCGCGGCGGGGCGCGCGTTCCACGCCGCGCCGCCACGCCGCGTGCGGCCGGGCATCGCGCATCCGCCGCACGGGAATCCATGCCAGCAGGCGGGCGCGCGACGCCGCGAGCGCCAGGTCGTGTCCCAGGCCCGAGAACGGCAGCGGGGTATCCCCCGGCACCTCATGTGTTGCAGGGCATGCGAACATGGTCGTCCCCTTTCCCTGTGGTCCCGGCACCATGCCGGGCCCCTGCCCCCTCCGCGCCGTTCCCGGCGGCGCAAACGAGACATCTTTCCTGTTACAGCAGGGTGTTAGACGCGACCATGCACGGCGGCAACGGCCTGTTTCCTGCGCACGTTCCTGCACTGGCGCGGATTTTTTTGTGCCATCATTCGCACCCGTTACATGATGTCAGAAAGCATATAATAACGGTTTGGCACCAAGCCGTATCGCACCGGGAGCCTGCGTGTTTTCAGCAACATACCGGAATACAAAAGATAAGACCCACACCCGGAAAACCGGGCACGGGCCGAAAAATCACGAATCAGGTGCGAAACGGTGACGAATCGTCAGTGGAGGAGGTCGGGCACCCCGGCGTGATGGGGGCTGGCGGGCATTTCCAAGGGGTGTTTCTGGATTAGGATTTTCGTTCGTTGGCAAGGAAAACGAGCCTGCCATGAGGGAGTGCCTCAGCCGTTAGGCGAGCGCGCAGCGCGAGTCTTACGGATGAGGACCGCAGAGCGCGGCAGCCGTTAGGCGAGCTTGCGAGCCTTACGGATGGCGACCGCAACGCATACTCTTATCGTATTCAACCGAGCCTTAGCCGTTAGGCGAGCGCGCAGCGCGAGTCTTACGGATAAGGACAGCAAAGCTATGGCAGGAGAAGTTTGACGCCGCCAACGGGCGAAAAGACAATCCAGCCCCCCTACGGGCGGGATTCGTCCAGCTCCGGCACGTCCGGCACCATGTCGCACAGGTAGCGCACCAGCGTGGCGAACAGGTTTTCGCGCCGGTGGTTGAAGCGGAATTCCAGTTCCTTGAGGTACAGCGGAAAGCGCTGGGGCGACACGCCCTTGAAGGCGCGCAGCCGCCCCCCGGCGAATTTCCAGAACTCGCTCTGCGGTTCCGCCGGGCCGTCGGCCCGCCGCCGGATGTACTCGTAGGGCAGCGAATCGTCGCCGCATAGCACCAGCGCGTCGTAGTGGCGGTAGGGCGCGGTGTGCACCAGGTTGCCCGCCCGCTCGATGCGCAGGTGGAAATTGTGGTTGAAGTGGAACACCGTCTCGGCGGACAGGCCGGACACGAGGTCGATGAACACCCACCCGTTGCGCTCCAGGATGCCGAACACGGGAATGGGCACCTGCCCTCCCCCGCCCTTGGGCTCTCCGGTCAGCTTCTTGCCCTTCAGGTAGCTGCCAAGGCCGGTTTCCGGCCCCAGCAATTGCCGGGCGTCGGGGGCGTGGGCCAGGATGGCGAAGCGCGCCGTGGTCACGGCCTTGTAGGCGGCGTTGTACGAAAGGCCCAGTTCGGCGGCCAGGGTGTGCACCGTGGCCTCGCCCGCGTACAGGTGCAGCAGGCGCAGCCAGGTCAGCGGCGTGAGGTTGCCGTTGTTGATCCAGCGGCCGGAAAAGGGATGGAAGGTGTACTTGCAGCCCGCGCAGCGCCAGCGCCCGGCCGACAATTCGTACAGCCGTCCGCCGCCGCAACGCGGACAGAAGCTGCGCCCGCCCGGCCAGCAATGTTCCAGCAGATGGGCAAGGGCCGCCTCTTCCGAGGCAAGGCACGGCTCTTCCGGAAATGCATCCATGACAGTCTGGTAGCCCAACTCGCCCGGTGCGCGCAATGCACCCCCCGCCCCCTCAGTCTGACCGGCGCGCACCACCCGGCGCATGGCCTCCCTGGTGCTCATGGCAACGGCCCCGCCGCCGCCAGCACGCGGTCCAGGAACTCGGCCGGGGTACCCGCAAGCGCCCCGGCATGGGTGAACAGCACCCGGAACCCGTCGGCCTCGCGCCGCAGCACCCAGGTGAACGGCACCGGCAGGCCGCCCAATTGTTCGTGCACCGTCAGTTCCGGGTCGGCGAACAGGGGAAAGACCAGCCCGTGCCGCTGGCGGAAGGACTGCACCAGGTTCCAGCCGTCACCGGCGGCAATGCCCACGATGCGCACCCGCCCGGCCAGGCTGCCTGAACTGCCCGAACCGGCGGACGATATCCGCGCGTACAGGGCGCGCAGGGCCGGGGCCTCTTCCTGGCAGGGGGCGCAGAACCAGCTGTACATGTTCACGATGAACACCTGGCCGCGCAGGCCGGAAAGGCGGTCCGGCAACGGTTCGCCAGCCACGGGCGCGGGCATGGCCACGTCCGGGCCGCCGCCCCAGCCGGTTTCGGGCGAAGGGGAGGCCAGGGGAATGTCCGGAAAACGCGCCCCGGCGGGCCAGACATTCGCCAGACCGTCCTCCGCCACGCCCGCCTGTTCCGCCGGTGCCGCACCCTGTTCCGCATGGACGGCATGGGCCGGAAATACGGCGAACGCCAGCAGACAGACCGCCGCCAGCAGGCCGCACGGGCGAACTCTCACGGCCATGCGCGAAAAAAACGACGTCATCCGGACTCCCATGTGCGACGCGGCAGGTGGAGGATGGTGTGGGGCCGCGTTTCGTGACACCTTTAAAAAGTGTAGCCACGCTCCGCAGTTCTGACAACGGGGCACCGGCGCGCCCTCCGCCCGGAGACCGGCCAGCCGCGCCGCTTTCCGCGCCAGCGCGGCCGTTTCGGCGTCATGCCGCCCCCTTTTCTTCCGGTCTCGCGCACCCTTGAACTTTCCGCCATCGTCGGGCTACAGTCCGCACGGCGCGGCGCCGCCGCGCGCATCCGTCCCGGATTCCGCCCCAGATTCCGCGCGGGACTCCGCGGGACAACGCCCCGAGAGCAGGGAGAGCAAGTGTGACCACGCGCACCGCAGCATCGCGCGCCGCCGCCCGGCATCCGGCCTGCCGCCGCCCCGCGTGGCGCCGCCTGCCCGTGCTGGTGCTGCTGGCGTTGGCCCTCCTGCTGGCCGCCTGCGGCACGGACAGTCCCCGCCAGCCGGAAGACGCGGCCGCGCCGGGCGTCACCGACGAGGCCATCCACCTCGCCTCGTCCCTGGCCCTTACCGGGCATGCCAGCTACCTGGGCGTGCAGACCCTGCGCGGCGCGCTGTCGTACATCAACCACGTCAACGATACCGGCGGCGTGCACGGGCGGCGCATCATGCTCACCGCCGCCGACGACGGCTACGACCCGCCCCGCTGCCTGGCCAACACCCAGCGCTTTCTCATCGACGGCGACGTGTTCGCCCTGTTCAGCTACGTGGGCACGCCCACCACCATGCGCGTGCTGCCGCTGGTGGAAGAGGCGCGCATCCCGCTGGTGGGCATGTTCACCGGGGCCAACGGCCTGCGCGAGCCCTTCAACCGCTACGTGTTCAACGTGCGTGCCTCGTACTACCAGGAGACGGCCGCCGCCGTGCGTCACCTGGTGCGCGACCTGGGGCTAACGCGCATCGCCGTGTTCTACCAGTACGACGCCTACGGCTTCGACGGGCTGACCGGCACGGAAATCGCCCTGCGCGAACTGGGGCTGGCCCCGGTGGCGCGCGGATCGTACGTGCGCGGCACCACCAAGGTGGAGGAAGGGCTGCGCCGCATCCTGGCGGCCGACGCCCAGGCCGTGGTCATGGTGGGCACCTACGAGCCCTCGGCCCGGTTCATCCGCCTGGCGGAACAGGCGGGCCTGCACGCGGTGTTCCACTGCCTGTCGTTCACCGGGGCGGAAGAACTGGCCCGCCTGCTGGGCGATTCGCCGGTGAACCCGGTGACCATGTCGCAGGTGGTGCCGCCGCCCCGCGCCAAGGAAACCCCCGACCTGCTGGCCGCCGCCGCGGACTACGTGCAGCTGCTGCACCGCTACTTTCCCGACGAGACGCCCAACACCATCGGGCTTGAAGGATACGTCAACGCGCGCATCCTGGTGGAAGGGCTGCGCCGCGCCGGGCGCGACCTGACCCGCGAGAGCTTCGTGCAGGCCCTGGAATCGCTGCGCGACTATCCGCTGGGCGGCAGCACCTACGTGTCCTTTTCGCCCGAGAGCAGGCAGGGCATGAACCAGGTGTACTTCACCCGGCTGCATGACGAGCAGTTCGAGCTGATCCGCGACTTCCGCGAGGTGCGCCCCCTGCCCGCGCCCGCCCCTGCCCCCGCCCCTGCGCTGACGCCCGGCAAGCCCGCCGCCGCGCTGTCCTCCGTCCACTCCGCTCCCCCCGCCCACCCCGACGCGGAGGCGCTGCCATGATCCTGCGCCGCTTCCAGCGCCTGGGGCTGCAACAGAAGTTCTTCATCACCATCCTGGTGGTGATCATGGCCATCAGCGGCACCATCGCACTGCTGGCCCGGTGGATCCTGGTCTCCGGCCTGACGGCGGAACTGGAACTGCGCGGGGCGGCCATCGCCCACAGCGTGGCCGCGCGCGGGGCGGGCTACATCCTGGACAACGACGTGCCGCAGCTCGTGGGGCTGATCTTCGACGAGGCCCAGCTGCGCGAGCGGCACCAGTTCATCGCCTACATCTTCGTCACCGACCCCCAGGGCACGGTGCTGGCCCACACCTTCATCAAGCCCTTCCCCGAATACCTGCGCATGGCCAACCCCCTGCCCGACGGCGTGGCCAAGAGCGTGGAACTGGTGGACGTGATGGGCATGTCGGCCTACGACATCGCCGTGCCGGTGAAGGAAGGGCTGTACCGCATCGGCGACGTGCACGTGGGCCTGAGCAAGGACCACATGGACAGCCTGGTGGGCAAGCTGCGGGTGACCTTCCTGGGGTTCATCACGGCGGTGGTGGTGATCACCTTCTTCATCAGCCACTACCTCGCCCGGTACATCACCGCGCCGGTCACGCGGCTGACGCGCATCTCCGACGATCTTTCGCGCGGCAACTTCAACACCGCAGTGGACCTCGACGTGCCCCACGCCGGATGGGACATCCACGACTGTCCGGCCTACAGCGACACCGACCTGCCGTGCTGGCACTTCGACGAGCAGCTTCGGGGGGCGCGGCAGACGCCGGAAAAGCTGCACCGCTGCGCCACCTGCGTGTTCTACCGCAAGCGCGGCGGGGACGAGGTGATCCAGCTGGCCGACTCGTTCCGCAACATGGTGTGGTCCATCCGCCTGTACCGCAAGCGGTTGCAGGAATCGGAGGGCAAGTACCGCTCGCTGTTCGACAGCGGGCCGGACCCCATCTTCGTGGTGGACTGCACCGACCTGCGCATCCTGGACGCCAACCCGCGCGCCGTGGAGATGTACGGCTACACCCGCGCGGAACTGGACGGCCTGCCGCTCACCGTGCTGGGCGGCGACACCGTACGCGAATGCAGCGCCGTGTTCGACACCGTGTTCGACGGCGGCGACGCGGCGGGCGGCTGCCTGAACATTCCCAAGGCCATGCAGGTGCGCAAGGACGGCAGCGTGTTCCACGTCAACCTGCACGCCTGCCCCATCAGCTATCGCGGGCGGCCCGCCATCATCGTGTCCACCACCGACATCACGGAAATGATGGACAAGGACGCCCAGATCATCCAGGCGGCCAAGATGAAGTCGCTGGGCGAAATGTCCGCCGGGGTGGCCCACGAACTGAACCAGCCGCTCAACGCCATCCGCATGGGCAGCGACTTCCTGTCGCTGGTCATCGAGCAGGGGCTGCCGGTGCCGCAGTCGCGCCTGCACGAGGTGGCCCGCGACATCTGCGCCCAGGTGGACCGCGCCACGGAAATCATCAACACCCTGCGCTCGTTCGGCCGCAAGTCCGACGCGGTCATCGAACCGCTGGACGTCAACCGGCCCACCCGGGCCGTGCTGCCGCTGGTGGAACGCCAGTTCCTGCTCCAGAACGTGGAGGTGAAGCTGGATCTGGCCGAAGGACTGCCCCCGGTGCGCGCCCACGAGAACCGGTTGCAGCAGGTGTTCTTCAACCTGGTGACCAACGCCCGCGACGCCATCCTGGACCGCGCCCGCACCGACGGCGGCCTGCGCGGGGTGATCACCATCTCCACCCGGGCCGAGGGCGACACCGTGGTGGCCACCGTGGCCGACAACGGCGCGGGCATCCCCGAGGCGTTGCGCGAGCAGATATTCCAGCCGTTCTTCACCACGAAGGTCACGGGCCAGGGCATGGGCCTGGGGCTGTCCATCGTGTACGGCATCGTGCGCGACTACGGCGGCGACATCCGCATCGAAAGCACCGAGGGCAAGGGCACCGCGTTCCACGTGCGCCTGCCCGCCCACCGCGATACCCCGCCCCACGGCGGAAAAAAGGACGACAGCCATGCGCATCCTGGTGATTGACGACGAGGTGCCCACCCTGAAGATGTTCGGCCTGCTGCTGGAAGCGCTGGGCCATGCGCCCGTCACCGCCGAATCGGGCGAGGAAGGGCTGATCAGCTTCGACCGGGAACGCCCCGACGTGGTGCTGACCGACATCAAGATGCCCGGCATCGACGGCATGGACGTGCTGCGCGCCCTGAAGGAAGCGGACCCCCGCATCGAGGTCATCGTCATCACCGGCCACGGCGACACCGAACTGGCCATAGAGGCCCTGCACCTGGACGCCACCGACTTCATCAACAAGCCGGTGCGGCGCGAAGCGCTGGAGCACGCCCTGTCGCGGGCCGAGGAACGCATCCGCCTGAAGCGCGCCAAGGAGGAGGAAATCCGTCTGGTGGCCGGGCCGGGGGTGGATGCGGGGCCGGATGCCATAAAAGACGCGGCACAGGACGGGGCCGCCGTGGTGCGCATCCGCGGCACGGTGAACAGCCCGGCGGAACCGGTGCTGCGCCACGTGTTCGAAGAAGCGCTGCTGACCGGCGCGCCCACGGTGGTGCTGGACTTCGAGCCGTCCGTGTCGGTGAACGGCGCGGGCATCGCCGTGCTGGCAGAACTGGTGCGCCACGCCCGCACCCTGGGGCGCGCGGTGCGCATCACCGGGGTATCCGCCAACCTGTCCACCGTGTTCGACGTGGTGGGCATTGCCCACAACGCCACGGTGGAGGCGGCCAGCCCCCTCGAATAAGCGACAGCGGGCGGGCCACGGCGCGCGCCCGGCACCCCTCTGGACATGCCCCCTCCCCGGCGCTAGATAGGCGCAAAGGGCCACCGCCGCCGCGCCACGCGCTCCGGCGGCCATGGGCGTTGCGGCCTGGCGCAGGCCCGCACGCCCCACGGAAGTCCGCCCCACGGAAAGCTCGCCCCCACGGAAAGGTTCACCATGACCATCCGCGCCCTCATCGTCGATGACGAACGCCCCGCCAGGGACGAACTGGCCTACCTGCTCTCGGCCTACCCCGACGTGGAGGCCGCCGAGGCCGCATCGGCTGGCGAGGCGTTGCGCAAGCTGGCCGACGAGAGGTTCGACCTGGTCTTCCAGGACATCCAGATGCCGGGGCACGACGGCTTCCACGTCATGCGCGAGGCCCAATCCCAGGCCCAGCCGGGCGAGGCCGCGCCGCTGTTCGTCTTCGTCACCGCCTTCGACGAGCACGCCATCCGCGCCTTCGAGGAAAACGCCCTGGACTACCTGCTGAAACCCGTGGCCCCGGCCCGGCTGGCCCGTTGCCTGGACCGGGTGCGCGGTCGCCTGGCCACCGACGGCGCCCGGCCGTTGCAGAACGCCGTGGCCACCCTGCTGGGCGCGCTGGGGCACTCCAAGCCGGTGGAACGTCTGGCTGTCGAGCACGGCGGGCGCATCAGCCTCATCCCCACGCGCGACGTGGTGATGATCGAGGCCGAGGAAAAGCGCATCGTGGCCGTCACCGGCGAAGGCCGCCTGCCCTGCCACAACATGAACACCCTGGCCCGCGCGGAAGAACGCCTGGCCGGGCTGCCGTTCTTCCGGGTGAACCGGGCCGTGCTGGTGAATCTGGAGCGCATCGCCGAGTTTTCGCCGTGGATCAACGGCAAGTACCATCTGGTCATGAACGACGCGGACCGTACCGAGGTCACCGTCAGCCGCAACCGCGCGCGGGACTTCCGCGCCCGGCTGGGCGTCTAGCAGGGGGGCCGCATGGACCCGATACTTTCCCCGCACGTTCCGGAACTGTTCATCACCCTTACCCAGCGCTTCGGCCTGCTGCTGGCCGGGGGCTTCGCCATCATGACCTTCGCCCCGCTGGACAAGGTGGGGCCGGGCCGTTCGCGCCCGCTGTGGGCCACGGCCCTGCTGGTGGTCATGTTCGGCCTGTTCGGCATTCTCGGCACCTACACCGGCAACTTCGTGTTCCAGTCGTTCGCCAACCTGCGCGCCATGGGCGTGATCACCGCCGGGCTGTTCGGCGGGCCGGTGGTGGGCGCGGGGGCGGGGCTCATCGCCGCCGGGCACCGCTACCTCATCGACGTGGGCGGGTTCAGCGCGCTGCCGTGCGGCCTGGCCACGCTCAGCGAAGGGGTGCTGGCGGGGCTGGTGGCGTGGCGCTTTCCGGACCGGCGGCTGGACTGGGCCACGGCGCTGGCCCTGGGGCTGGTGGGCGAAACCTACCACATGGGCCTTGTGCTGTGGCTGGCCGTGCCCTTCACCGAGGCCGTGGAACTGGTGCGGGTGATCAGCCTGCCCATGATCCTCATCAACGCCATGGGCGCCGCGCTGTTCGTGCAGGCCCTGCGCCTGCAACTGCACTTCCGCGACCTGCGCGACTCCACCCAGGCCCGGCAGATCCTGTCCATCGCCAACCAGACCCTGACCCACCTGCGCTCGGGCCTCACGCGCTCGTCCGCGCAGGCCACGGCGGAAATCATCCTGGACGAGACCCACGTGGCCGCCGTGGCCCTGACCGGGGGCGACATGGTGCTGGCCCACGTGGGCGCCGGGTCCGACCACCACCTGGCCGGGTTCCACGTGCGCACCATGGCCACCCGCAAGGTGGCGGAAACGGGCGAACCGCTCTTCGTGCGCGACCGCGAATCCATCGGCTGCCGCCAGCCCGGCTGCCCGCTGACCGACGCCATCATCGTGCCCCTGCGCAAGGGCGGGGACATCCTCGGCTGCCTCAAGCTGTACGGCGTCAAGAACCGCCCGCTGGACCAGACCCGCTTCGAACTGGCCAAGGGGCTGGCCGACCTGTTCTCCACCCAGATCGAGCTGGAGGAGATCGGCATCAAGAACCAGCTCATCGCCCGCGCGGAAATCCGGCGGTTGCAGGCCCAGATCAACCCGCACTTCCTGTTCAACTCGCTGAACACGGTGGCCTCGTTCTGCCGCACCGCACCCGGCCAGGCGCGCGACCTGATCCTGGACCTGGCCCGGTACATGCGCCGCAACCTCGATTCCAGCCGGGGGGCCATCCGCCTGTCCGAAGAACTGGAACAGGTGCGCTCGTACCTGGTCATCGAGCAGGCCCGCTTCGGCGACCGCATCCGCGCCGACATCGACCTGGCCCCCGGCACGGCCGACTGGCTGGTCCCGCCCCTGCTCATCCAGCCCCTGGTGGAAAACAGCGTGCGCCACGGCATCCTGGCCCGCGAGGAGGGCGGGCTGGTGCGCCTGTCCGCCCACGCCGAGGACGACCACCTGCTGGTGACCGTGGAGGACGACGGCGCGGGCATGGACGACGACACCCGCAACGCCATCCTGGCCCCCGCCGCCAGCGACCTTTCGCCCTACGCGCCCCCCGCGCCCCAGCCCGACTCACACCTCGGCCCGCACCCCGGCCCCCACCTCCAGACCTGCGCCGACGTCACGGGCGAGAGCCTGAACGACGGCATCGGCGCGCGCAACTGCAACCAGCGTCTGGTGCAACTCTACGGCCCCTCGTACGCCATGCGCATCGACAGCGAACCCGGCCGGGGCACGCGCATCTCGTTCCGCATTCCCCGCCAGCAGTTGCAGTAGCCCCCGCCTCGCCGCCACCCGCCGGAAAAGAGCGGAAAATCCGGCCCGTTCCGCGCACGCCGCAGGGAACGGGCCGGCGCTTTTCCGCGCCCGGCGTCCCCGCATCCGCCCCCTTGCGCGTGCGCTTCGGCCCCCGGTTCCTCCACCCGGACCGCCTCCGCCGCACCCCGTCACGCACCCCCTGCATTTCGGGACCGTTTTCCTACCGCTCGCTCCGCAAAAGGTACCCGTTGCCGCCACCCGCATTGCAACACGCCGTTTTTCTCCGAATATGGGGCCGGGCGCGGGGACTGCGCGCAAGGCGCGCCCCCGGAACATCGACCACGGGCGTCACGGGCGCCACGGGCGAATCAACCGCATCACACGGAGGAAACGATGAACGCTTTGACGCTGGTCTTCGCGGCACTGTGCGTCTTCGCCATCGCCTACCGCTTCTACGGGCTGTTCCTGACCCGTACGGTCCTGGGCGTGAAGCCCGGCCGGCCGACCCCGGCGGTGCGCATGGCCGATGGCCACGACTACGTGGAAACCAACAAATACGTGCTGTTCGGGCACCATTTCGCGGCCATCGCGGCCGCGGGCCCGCTGCTTGGCCCTGTGCTGGCCGCGCAGTTCGGCTACCTGCCGGGCACGCTGTGGATCCTGGTGGGCTGTGTGGTGGCGGGCGCGGTGCACGACACCGTGGTGCTGTTCGCCTCCATCCGCCACAAGGGCCAGAGCCTCGCCTACATCGCGGGCAAGGAGATCGACAAGTTCACCGGTTCGGTGGCCTCGTTCGCGGTGCTGTTCATCCTCATCCTGACCCTGGCGGGCCTGTCCATCGCCGTGGTCAACGCCATGCACGACAGCGCCTGGGGCACCTTCACCGTGTTCGCCACCATTCCCATCGCGCTGCTGATGGGCGTGTACCTGCACGTGTGGCGCGACGGCGACGTGAAGGGCGCGTCCATCATCGGCGTGGTGCTGCTGGCCCTGGCCATCCTGGCCGGTCCGTACGTGGTCGAGCACCCGGTGCTGTCCTCGTGGTTCAACATGTCGCGCCACACCATCGCGCTGTCCATCCCGGTGTACGGCTTCGCCGCGTCGGTGCTGCCCGTGTGGCTGCTGCTGTGCCCGCGCGACTACCTGTCCACCTACCTGAAGATCGGCACCATCGTGGCGCTGGCCGTGGGCATCTTCTGGGTGCATCCCACCCTGCAGATGGAAGCCATCAGCCCGTTCGTGAGCGGCGGCGGCCCCATCATCCCCGGCGCGGTGTTCCCGTTCCTGTTCATCACCATCGCCTGCGGCGCGCTGTCCGGCTTCCACGCCATCATCGCCACCGGCACCACCCCCAAGATGATCGGCAGCGAACGCGACCTGCTGTTCGTGGGCTACGGCGCCATGCTCACCGAAGGCTTCGTGGCCATCATGGCCCTGATCGCCGCCTGCGTGCTGGTGCCCGCCGACTACTTCGCCATCAACACCGCCCCCGCCGTGTTCGCCAAGCTTGGCATGACCCCCGTGGACCTGCCCTACCTGGCCCAGGCCGTGGGCGAAAACATCCAGGGCCGTCCCGGCGGCGCGGTGTCGCTGGCCGTGGGCATGGCGCACATCTTCTCGTCCATCCCGTTCATGGAACACCTGATGTCGTACTGGTACCACTTCGCCATCATGTTCGAGGCGGTGTTCATCCTCACCGCCGTGGACACCGGCACCCGCGTGGGCCGCTTCTTCCTGCAGGAAATGATCGGCACGGTGATTCCCAGGTTCGCGGAAAAGCGCTGGATGCCCGGCATCCTGATCACCAGCGGCCTGTTCACGGCGTCGTGGGGCTACCTGGTGTACACCGGCGACATCTCGACCATCTGGCCCCTGTTCGGCATGTCCAACCAGTTGCTGGCGGCCGTGGGCCTTCTGATCGGCACCACCATGATCATCCGCATGAACAAGGCCAGGTACGCATGGATGACCGCCGTGCCCGGCCTGTCCATGGTGGGCATCACCTTCTGGGCCGGCTACCTGAACGTGATGAACAACTACCTGCCCAAGGGGCTGTACCTGCTCGCCACGCTGGCCATCATCGTCATGTGCCTGATGGCCGTGGTCATCGTGGGCACGGTGAAGCGCTGGATGCAGCTGCTGGCCATCCAGCAGACCGTGACCGACGAGGACGGCGACGAAGTGCTGGAAGTGGTGACGGAATAACCGCAAATCCGCGGCGCGCGGGGCAGCCCGCGCGCCGCACCCTACAGCGGTCCGAAGACACGACGAGGCCGGAACCCTTCGGGGTTCCGGCCTCGCATCGTTGCGCCGGGGAAACGTGGTGGCGGAGGGGCGTGCAGCGGCCCGGCTCCCGGAGGTCTACCCGCCGATGGCGCTCATGCGGCGGTTGGCCACGGCGGTGCCGCCCTCGCACGGGGCGTTGGCCACCCCGGACGGTTCGCCCCGCAGTTCGGCCAGCTGGCCCGCGCGCACCCTGGCCAGCAACTGGTAGCCCAGGGGCTTGCGGCGGTTGGCCAGGCGCAGCACCGTGCGCACCGCGTCCACGCCGAGTTTGGGGTGGCGCAGCAGCGGGCGCAGGCGGTATTCGCGGTCGGAGAACAGGCAGGTGCGCAGCCGCCCGTCGGGGGTCACGCGCAGGCGGTTGCAGTCGCCGCAGAAGTGGTCGGACAGGGGCGTGATGAGCCCGAAGCGGCCCAGCCCCCCAGCGATGCCCCACAGTTTGGCCGGGCCCTTGCGCCGCTCGCCGGGGGCCAGGGGCACCAGGTCCGCCAGCCGTTCCGCCGCCGACAGGATGTCCGGCGCGCCCCAGAACTGGTCTTCGGTCCAACTGGTGCCGCCGCCCATGGGCATGAACTCGATGAACCGCACGTCAACGGGATTCCGGCGCGCGAAGTCGAGAAAGGCCGCCAGTTCGTCGTCGTTGACGCCCTTCAGGGCCACGGCGTTGATCTTCACGGCCAGGCCCGCGTCCAGCGCGGCGTGGATGCCCTCCAGCACCAGGGGCAGCATGTCGCGCCCGGTGGTGGCGGCGAAGCGGTCGCGCCGGAAGGTGTCCAGCGAGATGTTCACAGTGCTCACGCCAAGGCCGCGCAGTGCGGCGACGTGCGGGGCCAGCAGGGTGCCGTTGGTGGTGATGCGGATGTCCAGCGCCGGGTGGCGCTGGTGCAGCATGGCCACGAACCCGGTCAGCCCCTTGCGCACGAAGGGCTCGCCCCCGGTCAGGCGCACCTTTTCCACGCCCTCTTCCACGGCCACGTCCACGATG
Source organism: Nitratidesulfovibrio sp. D1 (assembly GCF_051133415.1). NCBI lineage: Bacteria > Pseudomonadati > Thermodesulfobacteriota > Desulfovibrionia > Desulfovibrionales > Desulfovibrionaceae > Nitratidesulfovibrio > Nitratidesulfovibrio sp. D1. The sequence continues at coordinate 92,415 of NZ_JBPGNZ010000004.1, forward strand.
CGCGCCATTTCCTCGTAGCGCAACACGTCGTCGTGGGGGATGAAGCGCATTTCGGCGCAGCCCCAACAGTACGAGCAGCGCAGGTTGCAGCGGTCGGTGACGGACAGGCGCAGATAGCGCACCCTGCGGCCGTGCGCGTCGGTCAGGCTGGCGCGGTCCGCCGCCGCGTCCCGAGCGGAGCCGGGCGCGGCGATACCGGAGGGGGCGTCGGCGTCTCTGGTCATCACGGGGGTTCTGGTCATGGCATTTCCGGTCACGGCGTTGCCGTGCATGACGTTTGCCGGGGAAGGCCCGTGCGGCGCCCCCTGCCCGGACGGCGCACCGGTTACGGCGCGCCGATGATCCGCCGGGCCATCTCGAGGTCGGCGGGATAGTTGATGTTGAAGAACGGCAAGGCTTCGCGCACCGAGTAGGGAATGTGCTCGCGCAGGTCCGGCGGCACCACCCTGCTCAGCTTGCGTTCTCCGTCCTCCAGCGCCTGCCGGAACAGCGGCAGGGCTTCGAATTCGTACACGGCCACCAGCGATTCGATGAACCCGGTCTCCACCTGCCGGAAGGTGGTCATCACCGTGCCCGGCCGCCGTGCGGCCCGGTGGGCCAGCAACCGTTCCAGCACGGCGCGCTCCATGAACGGCAGGTCGCACGACAGCACCAGCACCGGCCCCTGCGCCACGCGCAGGGCGGTGATCACCCCGCCGAACGGGCCCATGCCCTCCACCTCGTCGTTGAGGCGGTAGCAGGGGCCATCCACGCCCGTTTCGGCCACCGGGCAGGGGCGGCCGCTCCGACAGGATATCCAGACTTCGCCGGTGACGGAGCGCAGCAGCTTCGCCGTGCGGGCCAGCAGGCCCGGCGCGGTCTCGCCGTGCAGATGCAGCCGGGTCTTGTCCTGCCCCAGCCGGGTGGACAGCCCCCCCGCCAGCACCACGCCGATGACGCCGTGCGCGGCGTCATCGGGGTCTGCGGGAGCTGCGGAGGCTGCGGGGGCTGCGGGGGCTTCGGCCACGGCCACGTCCGCAGGCGCGCCGGGAGCGGCGTCCGCCCCTTCCTCCGGCATGCCCGGCGCGTGCTCCGTGCCCCGGTGGCGGCTCATTCCAGCACCCTGCCCCCGGCATCGGCAAACACGGTGAAGCGCTCCTCGCGGTCCCGCGCGAAGCCCACCAGGGTCACTCCCTGCTCCGTGGCCATGTCCACCGAGGCGGTGGTCACGGCCGAACGGCTGACGATGAACGAAAAGCCCGCCCTGCGCGCCTTGGCGAACAGGCTGGCCGTCACCCGCGCGGAAACCAGCAGCAGCCGGGGGGCCAGGTCCACCCCTTCGCGCGCGGCCCAGCCGGCCAGGCGGTCGATGCAGTTGTGGCGGCCGATGTCCTCGGCCCGGCGCAGCAGGCGGCCCTGCACGGGGTCGTACACGCCCGCGCGGTGGAAACAGCCGGTGCCGTCCCACAGTCCTTCCTCGCCCATGAAGGCGCGCATGGCGTCCAGCAGGACGGCGGCCCGCATGGGCATGGGCGGCTGCGGCGCGGAGGCGGGAGGCGACGCGTGCAGGGCCACGTGGAAGGCAAGCCCTCCGGCCGTGCTCATGTCCGGGTTCACGTCGGGGCTCACCTCAGTCACCGTGCCCGCGTGGCGGATGCCCCACGCCCCCGGCTCCTGCCCGGTGACGGCGGGGTGCACCCGGTCCAGCAGCACGTGGCCCAGGGCCAGGTCGGCCAGACCGTGCGGCCAGGCCCACAGCCGGGTGGCCCCGGCGGCGATGCCCGCCGCGTCCGGTTCGGGATGCCATTCCACGCGCACCGGCACCTCGCGGCTCAGCACGTCGTCCACGTCGCCCCAGGCCGCGTCCTTGTAGCGGCGCACGGAAACCTGGCGCGGGATGGCCCCTTCAGGCAATTGGGTCGCGTCGCGCCCGGCCATCTAGAACCCCCAGGCCGACGCCGTGGGCCGCGCGTAGCCCTGCCGGCGCGCCACGATATCCAGCGCCAGCGACTCCAGGTCGTCCAGCACCGGGATGGAAATGCGGTCGAACTCGCGGAAGTCCGCCACCTTGATGTAGCCCTTGCACGATTTGCAGACGTGCACCTGGAAGCCGGGCTCGCCGTCGGCGGTGAAGTATTCGAGGTTCTTCGACTCGTTCTCCAGGCAGAACGGACACTGCAACCGCTTGGCGCGGTATTCGTGGCGGCAGAACGAGCAGGTGTGGTGCAGCGCCCCTTCCTTGCCCACCAGCCGCCCAACCAGCGGCGCGCTGCCGCACACCGGACAGTGGCCGTGCTGCCAGACCACCGGGGTGGCTCCCGGCTGGTCCGCGCCCGTACGGCGGGCGTGTTCCGCCGCCACCGCCAAGGCCAGCGCCTCCACCGAAGGCACCACGCTGCCCATGGCCAGGAAGCGGACCAGGCTGGGCGCGTCGTTCAGGCGCAGGGCCCAGGCGTCGAACCAGGCCACGTCGTCGCGCAGGGCCGCGTCGCAGGCGTCCTCCACAGCCAGTTCGCCCTTTTCCATGGCCTCGCGCACCACTTCGGCGGCGGCCCCCAGGCTGCCCCCGGCGGCGCGCATCATGGCCAGCAGGCGGCCGAAGGTGGCCGCCGTGCGCGCCCGGTCGTAGGTGAAGGCGTCGCGCGGGAGCAGCGGCGCGCCCTGGGCGTGGGCTTCCGGCGTGGCCAGCCCGGCGGCCAGTTCGGTGGAAGAAACGGCGGGCTGGTCCGCCTGGGCAGCGGCGCGCGCCTCCAACTGGATGGCGGCGGTGCGCGCCACGATCTCCAGCAGGGCGTCGGGGATGTATTCCTTGCTGCGCAGGGCCTTCAGCTTGCCCTCAAGGCGTTGCAGTTCGCGGTCGAAATCGGCGGTCATGCGTTCTCCTGAGTGGAACGTGAACGGGGTGCGGTGCCGGCAGGCGGTGCACCCGTTGGAAATCACCCTAGCGCCCTTGGCGTCCCCCTTCAATGACCGGGGTTCCTGCGCAAGGTCTTGCACCGGACCGGCTCCGCTCCGGGTGGTCCGTCTCCGGTCCGGAAGGTTACGGTAACCATGTTCCGCGCCCCTGTGAACCATCCCGGCGTATTTCCCGCCCGAACCAGCCAGTCCGCCTGCCCGTCTTGACACGCCCCCGGCAAGCTCTACCTGTTTCGGAGAGGCCCGCCGCGTTGGGAATACGTCACCGGTTCGGGAATACATCACCGGTTCGCGCGCGGGCATCCGGAGACGGCGCGGACGCGCCGCCGGGAGGCCGTCATGCCCATTCCACGTGTCAGTGCGCTTCGCGTTTGCCGCTCGGCGGCGGGTCGCGTGTGCCGCACGCCGGGCGCCCTGCCCCGCCTGCTCTCGCGTGTTGCCGCCCGATTGCCGCGTGCCCGGCGGCCCCGCCCCGAACATCCGGAACCGGCGGCCCCGCCCGCACCCCGCGCCGGATACCGCCGCATTCGCGGGCGCGACGGCCTGCCGGACCTGCTGTGGCTGGTGCTGGCCGTGCTGCTGTTCGCCCTGCTGGCCGGGCAGCCGACCCTTGCCGGTCCGGACGCGTCCGGTGCATCCGGCGCATCAGCCACATCGGGCACCGTCGCCGCAACCCTCCAGACGCAAGGCTCCGCCGCCCCCGGCGCGCCAGGGGCCACGGGAGATACCGCCATGACCGCACCCGCACCATGGCAAGGTTTTGCCAAACCCGCGGACAAGGAACTGCACGCCCGCCTTACCCCGCTGCAATACGAGGTCACCCAGCAGGAAGGCACCGAACCCGCCTTCCGCAACGAATACTGGGACGAAAAGCGCGAGGGCATCTACGTGGACGTGGTATCCGGCGAGCCGTTGTTCCTTTCGTCCGACAAGTACGATTCGGGCACCGGCTGGCCCAGCTTCACCCGGCCCGTGGACCGGGACGCGGTGACCGAGCACGTGGACCGCACCCTGTGGATGGTGCGCACCGAGGTGCGCAGCCGCATCGCCGGGTCGCATCTGGGGCACGTGTTCACCGACGGCCCCGCCCCCACGGGACTGCGCTATTGCATGAACTCGGCCGCGCTACGGTTCGTCCCGCGAGAGGCCATGCAGGCCGAGGGATACGGGGATTTCCTCAAAATGCTTCCGTAACCGCGTGGGACAATAGGCGCTTGCCGCCCCGTTCCGGCTCTGCTACACGGGCCGGATGAAGCACACCATCCGCCCGCTCGTCCTCACCGCGCTGCTGTCCCTTGCCCTGCCCTGCGCCGCCATGGCGTGGGACGGTTTCGACACCGAATCGGGCCATCTCGTGGAAGTCGATGTGGATGCCGTGCCCATGCGCGGCGAGATCATCGACGTGTACGACTGCGACACCAAGGAGACGGCCACGCTGATGGTGGACGCCGTGAGGAACAACGCCCGCACCGTGGAGATCACCGTGCGCGAGTCCGACACCGGGCGCACGCGCATCCTGGTGATGGAAGCCCGCTAGAAACCTTCCCGCCTGCCTGTTCCCCGCCCTGGACGATGAAAGCCCGCCGCTTGCGCGACGGGCTTTTTTTCGCGGGTATGGCCGGACAAGGCGCTACGGCGCTACGGCCGCACGGGCACCGTGGAGACGGAGTTGTACGGCGAGCCGTCGATGATCTTGCGGCTTACCGCCAGGTAGACCAGGGTGTTGCGCTCCTTGTCCCACAGCCGGGTGACCCGGGTGGCCTTGAAGAACACCGAGGTCGATTCCTTGAACACGTTTTCCTTGGCGGGCAGCTTGTCGGGAATGACGATGGACCCGGTCTGGCTGCACGAGACGGAGAAGTTGGAGGGGTCCTCGGCCAGGCCCAGGCTGCCGCTGATGCCGCCGGTCTTGGCCTGGCTGATGAAGCACGACACGCCGGGAATGCGCGGGTCCTGGAAGGCGAAGACGCACACCTGATGGTTGGCGCCCAGCAGCTTCCATTCGGTGGTCACGCAGCCCACCTCGCTGTCGTCGGCGCGCGCGGGCGCGGCCAGCGCCAGCATGCCCAGCAGCAGAAGCAGGACGATGAAGGCAGGCAGGAAAGCGGAAACATTGTCGTCGCGGGTGGCGGCAATGGCCACGGCGCGGGGGCGGACGGTGCGGATACGGGGGTGCATGGCGGTGCTCCTTGGGCTTCGTGACGTCGGGTGAACGCAACCAGCTTTCAGGATAACGCATCGCGCGGACGATGCAAGGTATCCCTACCGCCAGCGCACCAGCCCAAGCGCATACCGCTCCACCGGAGCGTACTCGTCGGTCAGGGGCGGCACGCCGTTGTTTGCCGCATCGGTGAGATTCAGGCGGCGGGCCAGCATTTCGCGCACCTCCGGCGCCAGGAACGCGGCGGGCACCTCCGGCAGCCCCGCCGCCGGGCGCGCCACCAGCATCAGGTTCTGCACGTAGTCCTGCGAATCGGCCGTGGCCACGGCGTACACCCGCACGTCCGCGAACGAGGCGGCAAAGGCCGCGCGAATGGCCCGGAACAACCGCCCGTCCTCGCCCCCGGCGGCGGAGATGATGTTCATGACCACGGCCCCGTCGTCGGCCAGCAGCGCGCGCATGTGGCGGGCCGCCTCCACCGTGCCCACGTGGAAGGGCACGGAGTAGTACGAGTTGAAGATGTCGGTGAAGATCAGGTCGTAGCGGCCATCGCCGGCCTCTTTTCCGCTTGCTCCCGCCCCGATCCGCGCCGCCCGCCGGTTCAGGAAGGCCCGCGCGTCCTCGTGGAAGATGCGCAGCCGCGCGTCGTCCGCAAGGCCGAAGTGGCGGCGGGCCACCTCGGTCATGCCGGGGTCCAGTTCCACCACGTCCACCCGCAGCCCCCCGGCATCCAGCCCCGCCCGGCCCGACAGCAGCCACTTGGGCACGGAATACCCGCCGCCGCCCAGCATGAGCACCCGTTGCGCGCCGGGCACCAGCGCCGGTCCCAGGGCGTAGAACCGGGTATACGGCAGGGCCAGTTCGGCCATGTCGTCGGGGTAGGCGGCGGACTGGTAGCGGCCGGGATCCGTGGCCAGCAGACGCAGGGGCCGCCCGGCCTGGGTGGCGTCGTAGACGCGGATGTGGTTGTACGGGGTCTCGGTCACCCGCACGCCGTAATAGCGCTCGGCAAAGGCGGCGTAGGCGTGCGAGGCCCAGGCCAGCGCGCCCACCCCGGCCAGCAGGGCCAGCCGGGCCAGCGGCGCGCGGGGGTGGGCCAACAGCGAGGCCCCCAGCAGGCAGGCCGCCACCCCGTGCAGGATCAGCGTGCTGCCGAACCACGAGACCAGCACCATGCCGCCCAGAAAGGTGCCCAGGATGCTGCCCGCCGTGGACACGGCGTACAGCCGCCCCACCACCGCGCCGGAGGTGTCCATGTCCGACAGGGCCAGCCGCACCACGTAGGGCGACACCATGCCGCACAGCACGCCCGGCACGGCGAACAACACCACGGCGGCCACCACGGCGGCCACGTACAGCGAATCCAGCCCCCCGGCCACCCAGCCCACGACCCTGCCGTGCGCCAGGGCCACGGCCAGCACGGAAAGCGCGGCCCCGGCCAGGATGCGCGACAGGGTGCGCCGCGACAGGGTGCGGTCGGCCAGGCGGCCGCCCAGCCAGTAGCCCGCGCTCAGGCTGGCCAGCACCACGCCGATGAGGCTGGTCCAGACGATGACCGAGGTGCCCAAGTGCGGGGCCAGCAGGCGCGCCCCCACCATTTCGAGCACCATGACCATGGTGCCGGACAGGAACATGATGGCGTCGAGCATGAGGCCTCCTGAAGGGGCGGGAAGGGGAGGGATGGCGGAAGCGCGGAGATGCCGTGGTTCCGCTGTAACAGGGGGCGGGGCGGCGAGGCAACGCCGAACGGGCAGGAAAGACGGGACGGGCGGGCAGGCCGCCGCCCACGCAAAAGGGGTTCCGCCATGGCGGAACCCCTCGCAACAATGCCCCCGGCGGGGGCTCCGCATGCGCGGAGCCCCTATCAGAACACCACGGGGCGGGCCTGCGCGCCGCGCTCTTCGCGCGCGGACATGCAGTGCACGCAGCGGGTGGTGGTGGGCACGGCCAGCAGCCGTGCGGCGGGAATCTCGTTCCCGCAGTCGTCGCAATAGCCGAAGTCCTCGTCGTCCAGCCGTTCCAGCGTAGCGCGCAGCACCTGCAGGCGCGCCTCGGTGCGCTGCTTCCACGAACGGTAGGTCATGCCTTCCACATCGGGCAGCCCTTCGGGGTCGCTGGCGTCCTCCACGCCCTGCAGGCCGCGCCAGCGGTCCAGGGCTTCGCGCAGGTCGCGGATTTCCTGCTTCAGCCTGCGCCGTACCACGGCAATGGTTTCTTCGCGCATCTCGGTCCTCCTTCGGCGCGGCCCGGCCCTGCCCGCGCGGTGCGCGGGGGGCGGCCATGCGCCGGATGCCCCTTGGGGCCAGTTGGGTAAATGGGGTAAGTGGGGTGAAAGAAAAGGCCCCGTCTACCAGGTGGTGGACGGGGCCGCGTGTCGCGTGTGCGTGCGGAATGCTGCCGCTATGCGCCCCCCCCTGTCCCGGTGACGCGTTCACCACGGGCAAAAGACCGGTCGGAGCCGGTGAATGCGGTGGCGCGGACGGAAAGGGTGACAAAACGCATGGGAGCTTCCTTGTTCATCTGCTGGTGACGAAGTGCGTCTGCTTCACGAAGAAAATTTTTCGGACGCAACGGTTTCAATATACATCATCCTGCGGGCAATGCAAGTCCCGGTGCGCAACGTTTTTCCGGCGTCGCGCCGTTCCGCGCCGGTTTCGCACAACAGCATGAATTATCTTGCGTTCGGATGGGCGCGCAGTACACCTGCCCGGCGATGCAGCGTCCCCGTCCCGGAAAAAACGGAACGCGCCGACCGGCCCCATGGCCAATCGGCGCGCACGCCCGGCGTGGGACGCCGGCTGGCTCAGCGATCCTGCGTGGCCGCGAAGGGCGCGGATGCGGCGGCGCCGCGCGCCACCTCGTTCTGCGCATGGACGAAAGTGAACAGGGCCGAGGTGAGAATGATGATGGCCAGCAACAAGTACCTCATCGAACGGACATCCTTCTGCGACGGTTGAAGGTGGCGAGGCGCGGCGCACAGGACGCCCGCCAGCGCAATACGGTCCCCGTTGCTAGCGCTATAGTCCGGGACGCCCTGTCACGCAAGACAAAATGCGTTTTTTGCCCGCATGGTGCAAAACATTGCGCAATGAGATGGCGGCTCGCCTTCCGCCATTGCTTCCGCCCCGCCCGCATGCCTGCGTTGACAGCCTCACCGCCCGGGAATATCTTTTATCCGCAAACAACCATTTTCCCTTTGGCGAACCGCTACGGGCTAGGCCCCGCCCGGCACCGCAATACCTGGAAGCCCCGCATGGACAACCACACCCGCCTCGCCACCCTGCTGGACCGCCTGCGCGACAACGGGCACCGGCTCACCCCCCAGCGCGTGGCCATCATCCGCGCCCTGGTGGAGCACGACGGGCACCCCACGGTGGAACAGCTGCACCAGGCCATCCTGTCGGATTTTCCCACAACCAGCCTGGCCACGGTGTACAAGACCATCGCCATGCTCAAGGAGGACGGCGAGGTGCTGGAACTGGGCTTTGGGGAACTGGGCAGCCGCTACGACGGCAGGCACCCGGAGCCCCACCCCCATCTGATCTGCACCCGCTGCGGCGTCATAGCCGACTATTCGCCGCAGGGGCTGGACGAACTGGTGGCGCGCATGGCTGCGGAAACCGGCTTTTCCGTGGACACCCACCGCTTCGACATGTTCGGGCTGTGCCCGGCCTGCCGCGCCGCCGCCGGGCAGTCCCCCGGCGAGGCACGGGACAGGGCACGGGATGAAACGAGGGCCGCCGCCCCCTGCGCGGGGCACCACCGCCCCTGCTGACCGCCAGCCCGCGCCGTACATCCAGGCAACATCCATACATTTTCCGTGCTCTTTCACAAAAAATCAGGCCCGGTCTCGCCGGGCCTTTGCATTTTCGTTGACAGATTCCCTCTCTCGTGGATAATGATTATTACAAAAGTATTTTTATCATCAATCACAGCACACTTCCCCCCAACAGGCCCCCAACAGGAGGATTCCATGACAAAGCAAAAGCTCACCACCAATGCGGGCGCCCCGGTACCCGACAACCAGAACGCCATGACCGCCGGGCCGCGCGGCCCCATGCTGCTCCAGGACGTGTGGTTCCTGGAAAAGCTGGCCCACTTCGACCGCGAGGTGATCCCCGAGCGGCGCATGCACGCCAAGGGGTCCGGCGCGTACGGCACCTTCACCGTCACCCACGACATCACCAAGTACACCAAGGCCGCCCTGTTCTCGAAAATCGGCAAGAAGACCGACCTGTTCGTGCGCTTTTCCACCGTGGCGGGCGAACGCGGCGCGGCCGACGCGGAACGCGACATCCGCGGGTTCGCCGTCAAGTTCTACACCGAACAGGGCAACTGGGACCTGGTGGGCAACAACACCCCGGTCTTCTTCCTGCGCGACCCGCTGAAGTTCCCCGACCTGAACCACGCCGTGAAGCGCGACCCGCGCACCAACATGCGCAGCGCCAAAAACAACTGGGACTTCTGGTCCTCGCTGCCCGAAGCGCTGCACCAGGTCACCGTGGTCATGAGCGACCGGGGCATTCCCGCCACCTACCGGCACATGCACGGCTTCGGCAGCCACACCTTCAGCTTCATCAGCCCGGACAACAAGCGCTACTGGGTGAAGTTCCACCTGCGCACCCAGCAGGGCATCAAGAACCTGACCGACGCCGAGGCCGAGGCCATCGTGGCCAAGGACCGCGAAAGCCACCAGCGCGACCTGTACGACAGCATCGAGCGCGGCGACTTCCCGCGCTGGACCATGTACGTGCAGGTCATGCCCGAAAAGGACGCGGACACCTGCCCCTACCACCCCTTCGACCTGACCAAGGTGTGGTTCCACAAGGACTACCCGCTCATCGAGGTGGGCGTGCTGGAACTGAACCGCAACCCCGAAAACTACTTCGCCGAAGTGGAGCAGGCCGCGTTCAACCCCGCCAACGTGGTGCCGGGCATCAGCTTTTCGCCCGACAAGATGTTGCAGGGCCGCCTGTTCTCCTATGGTGACGCGCACCGCTACCGCCTGGGCGTCAACCACCACCTGATCCCGGTCAACTCCGCGCGCTGCCCGGTGCACAGCTACCACCGCGACGGGATGATGCGCGTGGACGGCAACCACGGCAGCACCCTGGCCTACGAGCCCAACAGCTACGGCGAATGGCAGGAGCAGCCCGACTTCGCCGAGCCGCCCCTGGCCATCAAGGGCGACGCCGCGCACTGGAACTACCGCGAGGACGACGCCGACTACTACGACCAGCCGGGCCGCCTGTTCCGCCTGATGACCCCGGAACAGCAGGACGCCCTGTTCCAGAACACCGCCCGCGCCATGGGCGACGCGCCGGAAGAGATCAAGCGCCGCCACGTGGGCAACTGCGCCAAGGCCGACCCGGCCTACGGCGCGGGCGTGGCCAAGGCCCTGGGCCTGAAGATGTAGCGCGCAGGCCGCCCGGCCCCATCGGCCGGGCGCGCACCATGGCTCCGGAGGCCCGGCGGTCCGGCGGCGCAGGCTGCATCCCGCGCCCGGCGGAATGCCGGCCGGAGTATCCGTGATGCATCCGTTCCTTGATGCATCCTCCTGTCCCGCGGGCCACCCTGCACGGCCACGCGGAAAGGCCCCCGGCGTCAGCCGGGGGCCTTGTACGTCATGCGCGGGCAAGGGCCAGCCACGCCGCCGCCACCTTGCGGCAGAACGCCTCTGCTCGCTCCACCAGCAGGGGCATGTCGTGGGCCAAGTCCTCGAAGTACGCGTCGTCGAACGTTTCCCGGCAGGCGGCGTATTCCCCCCTGCGCTCCTTGCGCCCTTTTTGAAAGACGTCCACCCAGTTCTCCACGATGGCGGAATCCGCCTCCAGATGGAACTGGAACCCGTAGGAGGCGTTGCCCACGCGGAAGCACTGGTTGCGGCACCGGTCGCCCCGCACCAGCAGGGTGGCCCCTGTCGGCAGGTCGAAGGTGTCCTCGTGGAAGGACATCAGGCGCGGCAGGGGCAGCGCGCCAGACAGCACAGGGTCGGCCAGGCCCGCTCCGGTGGGGCTGAAGGCCACGAAGCCGAACTCCGGCGCGTCCATGGTCCACGGCCTGCCGCCGTGGGCGCGCGCCAGCAACTGCGCCCCCAGGCAGATGCCCGCCACCGGCCTGCCCGCAGCGTCGAAGGCGCGCAGCATGTCCATCAGGTGCGGGAAATGGGGCGAGCCTGCGTCGTCCCAGCAGTGCTGCGGGCCGCCCAGGACCACCAGCGCGTCGTACCCGGCCAGGGCTTCGTCGAGAGACGGCAGCGTGTCGCCCGCCGCAGGCAAGACATCACCCTGTCCCGGTCGCAGGGTGGTCAACACCGCGCCGCAGCGCACCAGTTCCTTGCGGAAGTTGCCGCCGGGGGCGTCGTCGCTGTGCAGCACCTCCAGCACGCGCAGGCCGGTCAGCCCGTCGTCGGGCCACGGGGCCACCCGCACGCAGGTCTCGTAGTACGGCGTGCCGCGCCCCACCCTGCTGGACAGGGCGCGGGTGAGCAGGTTCAGCCCGTGCCCGGCCTTGTTCCAGCCGCCCCGCTCGGCCACCAGGATGTCCGGCCGCTGGCCGTCCCCGGTGCGCAGGACGGCCTTCACCGCGCCCACCCCGCTTTCCACCCGCACCACCGCGCCGTCGGCCAAGCCCAGGCGGGCGGCCTCGGACGTGGCCAGCACAACCTCGGGCAGGGCGTCGTGCCCGGCCATGGTGCGCTCGGAGCAGATGTGCCCGTGCGGGGCGATGGTCAGCAGGCGGTAGGGGTAGTCCGGGTCCACCGCGCCGAGCCCGGCGGGGTCGAAGCCGGTCATGAACCGGAACTTGCCGGACGGCGTGGAAAAGGTCCTGTCCGCGTAGGGCGCCATGGGCGCATCCAGCCGGAAGGCCCCCCCGCGCAACGCCTCCGGCGTGCAGCCCTGTGCCCATATGGGCGCGCACAGGTCGCGCAGCCATTCGTCCACGCCGCGCCGGAACCTGTCGGCAAAGGGAAAGCGCGCCGCGAGGTCATGAAACATCATGAATTCCGGGCGGCACTCGCCCACCGGCTCGATGGCCCTGTTCACCGGCCCCACGTAGTTGTGGCCGTAGCTGGCCATGACGTCGTCCTCTTCCACAAAGGTCGTGGCGGGCAGGAACACGTGGGACAGGTCCGCCGTGTCGTCCATGAAGTGGCCGGAATAGACCACGAATTCCGCCTTGCGGAAGGCCCGGGCCACGGCCCCGGCATCGGCCGCCATGCAGGCCGGATTGCCCGCCGTGACCATGATCATGCGGATTTCCGGATCGCGCGCCGCAAGGATCTCGCGGCCTATCTCGGGCAGCAACAGGGTGCGCCGGGGCGGGTTCAGCCCGTCGCCCCAGTACTGCTGGTCGTAGGGGCCGTATTCCTCGAAGCCCTGGCTGACGCCGCCGCCCGGCACGCCGATGTTGCCGCTGATGGCCCCCAGCGCATCCACGGCGCGGATGGACAGGTGCGCCGCCTCGTGCCGGTGCATGCCCCAGCCCAGCAGAATGGCCGTGGGGCGCTGGCGCAGCATCATGTCCGCCAGAAATTCCGCGTCGGCCACGGGTACGCCGCAGCGGGCGCACAGGTCGTCCACCGGGTACCGTTCGAGAATGCGCAGGTATTCGGCCGCGCCCTCGGCATGGCGTTCCATGAACGCGCGGTCCTCGCCCCCGGCGCGCAGGATCAGCCTGGTCACGGCCATGGCCAGAAAGGCGTCGGCCCCCGCGCGGGGGGCGATGTGCCGGTCGGCCAGCGGGGCCGAGCGGTTGCGGGCCGGGTCCACCAGCACCACCGTGGCCCCCCTTTTGCGGATATCGCGCAGGATGGGCACCAGGCTGATCTGGGTGGACGCCGGGTTGCGGCCCCACAGGATGAGCGACTTGCTGTTGTGGTGGTCCAGCGGGTCGTGCGAGACGCGCTGGCCGAAGTCGAGGTTTTGCGCGCCCTGCCCCGTCCCGCCGCACAACGAGCCGCGCAGGGTGGTCACCCCGCCGAACAGGTTGAAGAAGTAGCGGTTCAGCAGCTTGAGCGCGGTGCGTTCGCCGTAGCCCTGGTAGTACAGGATGGCTTCCGTGCCCGATTCGTCGCGGATGGCGGCCATGCGCGCGGCGATGCGGTCCAGCGCCTCGTCCCACGCGGCGCGACGCCAGGGCTGGTGGCGGTGGTCGCGCAGCAGCGGATGGACGATGCGTTCCGGGCTGTACACCCGCTTCACGTAGCGCTGCGCCTTGACGCAGGCCCTGCCCCGCGTCAGCGGGTGGTCCGGGTCGCCCGCCAGCCTGACCAGGCGGCCATCGCGCACGGTGGCGACAAGGCCGCAGCTGTTGGGGCAGTCGCGGGTGCAACTGGTGATGATGCGTTTCTCGCCGGAGGTCTTGCCGTGCTCATGGCCGGAAGCACGCCCCGAAATAGCGCCGCTCGCACGGACTGATGTGCGGTTCATGTCGTTTCCATCCCGTGGCGCAACCCCGGATGGCGGCCCGAAGGCCGGAATGGGCGCGCCCTGCCCGCGCGTCCGCAGTCCCGTTCATGGCACAGCCCGCCCGGCGGGGCAAGCGGCCCCGTGCCCCGCGTAACCGCCCTCTCCTTACCGCCGTCCGCCCCGCAGCCGTCCTCCCCCACCCGTCCGGGATGCGCCATCCCCTTGTGAAGGGAGCGTCCCGGCGCTACAACCATGACGGCGGCCGTGCTGTCCCGCGCGCCGCGCATCACCGCCGCCATTGTCATCATCGTCATCATCCACATGGCGGGCCGCCCGGCCACGCGCCGCGCCCGCAAACCATACAGGAAGCCATCATGTCCAACGGCAAAATCCGCGTCGCGGTCTTCTTCGGCGGGCGTTCGCCCGAGCATGACGTCAGCATCGTCACCGGGTTGCAGGTCATCCAGGCCCTGGACGCCGCGCTCTACGAACCCGTGCCCGTCTACGTGGACCGCTGCGGCGTCTGGCGCACCGGCGAAAGGCTGCTGGACCGCGCCACCTACATCCCCGCCCGCGACGCCGACGGCCTGCCCGCCGTGTCGCTGGAAATCGCCCCCGGCAAGGGCGGCATGCTGGTGGAGCAGACGTCCAGGCTGTTCGGCAAGCCCAGGCGCATCCCCTTCGACGTGGCCATCCCCGCCTTCCACGGCCCCTACGGCGAAGACGGCGGCATGCAGGGCCTGTTCGAGGCCGCGGGCATTCCCTACACCGGCATGCGCGTACTGGCCTCCGCCATCTTCATGGACAAGGCGGCCACCAAGCAGGCCCTTTCCGGCACGGGCATCCCCATGCTGCCCTGCGCGGTGCTGCGCAAACCGGTGGGCGGCCTGCTGCCCCCGCGCGCCGAAATCGAGGCCGCGCTGGCGGGCGTCACCCTGCCCGGCTGCCTGAAGCCCGCGCACCTCGGCAGCAGCATCGGCGTGGCCAAGGTGAATTCCATCGAGGAAATCGAGGCGGTGCTGCCCGGCCTGTTCAAAAACGACACCGTGGCCATCGTGGAGCCGTACCTGGACGGCTGCGTGGAATACAACATTTCGGTGCGGCGCGACGGCGAGGGCCACGCGACCTCGGCCATCGAGCGGCCCAAGCGCGACAGCGAACTGCTGGACTTTCGCCAGAAGTACCTGTCGTCCGGCGGAAAAACCGGCGGCAAGGCGGGCGGCGGCGCCAAGAGCGCGGGCGATTCCGGCAGCGCGGGCATGCTTTCGCTGACGCGCGAGATCAACCCCGACCTGCCCGCCGACCTGGAAGGCCGCATCCGCGACCTTGCCGTGCGCACCTACGCGGCCTTCGACGGCACCGGCGTGCCGCGCATGGACTTCATGTACGACGCCGCCCGCGACGAGGTGTGGCTGAACGAGGTGAACCCCATCCCCGGCTCGTTCGCCTTCTTCCTGTGGGAGGCGGCGGAAACCCCGGTGCGCTTCACCCGGCTGCTCTCGCTGATGATCGACGAGGCGCGGGCCATGGCCCGCCACACCGCCTGCCCGGAGGATCCGACCCCCGAGGCCGCACGGCTGTTCCCCCGCCGGTAGCCGAGCGTCAGCTTGCCCGTTGGCTACGTCAAGCTTCGCCTGCCATAGCTTTGCTGTCCTTATCCGTAAGGTTCGCAAGCTCACCTAACGGCTAAGGCTCGGTCGAATACGATAAGAGTACGCTCTGCGGTCGCCATCCGTAATGCTCGAAGACTCGCATAACGGCTGCCGCGCTCTGCGGTCCTCATCCGTAAGACTCGCGCTACGCGCTCGCCTAACGGCTGAGGCACTCCCTCATGGCAGGCTCGTTTTCCTTGCCAACGAACAAGCTGACGCTCTGGCAATAGCCACTGCCTGGGGCATACGTGTCCCCCTGCCTTCACCCGCATGCAGCGCGCGCCGTCCCCACCGGGCGGCGCGCGTTTCGCTTGCCCGCCCGCCCCTTGCCCCTTCGCGCGCCCCCGGTGTACACCACGGGGCGCGCCACGCCGAACACACCACCCGAGGCCAGCATGGATTCCGCCCCCCAGACCGCCACCCCGCAATCCGCCCCTTCCGCCGCCACGGGGCCGTACATGCACGTGGTGCACCTGCCCAATGCCGCGCCCGTCCGCCATAAACCGGCCAACGGCGGCGACGCGGACGCCGGGGCCGCCGCACCCGTCGCCCCGCAAATCGCCCCCCAGATCATTTGGGCGCACGGCTGGATGCACACCCACGCCAACCTGCTGCCGCTGGCCGCCACCTGCACCCACGGGCGCGACAACTACCTGCTGGACATGCCCGGCTTCGGCCGCTCCGGCATGCCGCCCGCCACCTGGGGCACGCAGGACTACGCCGACCACGCCGCCGTATGGCTGCGCACCCTGCCGCGCGGCAGGCGGGTATGGGTGGGGCATTCCTTCGGCTGCCGGGTGGGCCTGCAACTGGCGGCCCGCCACCCGGACCTGGTGGACGGGCTGTTCCTGATGGCCGCCGCCGGGCTGCCCCGCCGCCGCACGCCCATGGAACGGTTCACGCGGGGGTGCCGCATCGCCGCGTTCAAGACGCTGAAGCGCCTGCACTGGCTGGGCTTTGGCGCGGAGCGGGTGCGCCGGTTCTTCGGCAGTGCGGACTACGCCAGCGCCGGGGAACTGCGCCCGGTGTTCGTCAGCGTGGTCAACGAAAACCTGTCCGGCGTGGCCGCGCGCGTGGCCTGCCCCGTGCACCTGCTGTACGGCGAAAACGACACGGAAACCCCGCCCTCCATGGGGCAAGACTTCGTCCGGCTGCTGCCGCACGCACGGTTGCAGGTGCTGCCGCGCTTCGGGCATCTGGACATTCTCACGGCGGGCGGCCATCAGGCCGTGTACGCCCTGGACACCTTCTGCGAGGAAACCTTCGGTGGCTAGCTCCCTGTTTCTCGGCGCGGCGTTCCTGGTGTTCGCCGTGCGGCGCTGCCTGACCTACCTGCACATCTTCCAGCAGGAAGAATACGACGGCCCGCGCTTCTTCCGCTGGATGGCCGCCGCCCGCGCCTTCGACAAGCGCGCCACCCTGCCCCTGCTGGCCTGCTGGGGCGCGGCGCTGGCCGCCCCCGAGCACGCCGCCTACGCCGCATGGGCTGCGGGGCTCGTCCTGCTGGGCGTTGCCGCCGTGGAGGACAACCCGCTACGGGCGGCCAAGAAGAAGCTGGTGCTCACCGCGCGGGTCAAGCGCATCCTGTCCGTGGCGCTGGCGCTGACGGCGGCGTACGCCGTGGCCCTGGCCCTGTGCCCGGCCTCCCCCGCTGCGCTGCTGCCGTTCTGGATCATGGGGGTGCAGGCGCTGCCGGTGGCGCTGGTGGCGGCCAACGCATCGCTGGCCCCGGTGGAGGCGCGCATCCAGCAGGGCTTCTGGAACGAGGCCCACCAAAAGCTGCTGCGCCTCGCGCCCACGGTCGTGGCGGTCACCGGCTCGTACGGCAAGACCAGCGTGAAGCACATCCTGGCCCACGTGCTGGGCTGCTACCACCCCACGCTGATGACGCCGGGCAGCATCAACACGCCCATGGGCATCTCGCGCATCATCCGGGAAAAGCTGACCGACGCGCACCGCTTCTTCATCGCGGAAATGGGGGCCTACGGCATCGGCTCCATCGAACGGCTGTGCAGGCTGGCCCCGCCCGATTTCGCCATCATCACCAACGTGGGCCCGGCGCACTACGAACGCTTCAAGGACCTGACCACCGTGGTGCGGGCCAAGTTCGAACTGGCGCACGCCACCGTGGCCCGTGGCGGCCGGGTGGTGCTGCCCGCCGCCCTGCTGGAATACGACCACGCGCGCGACTTCGCCGCCGCCAACGCGGGCGCGGTGCTGCTGTGCGCGGGAACGGACGTGACCGCACCCGCCACGGTGGGCGGTGAACCCTCAGTGCGCGTGCTGGAGGCCGGGCAGGACCTTTCCGGCATCCACGCCCGCCTGCTGTACCGGGATCAGGAATACGAGGTGCGCGCGCCCATCCACGGCATGCACCACGTGGACAACGTGGCCCTGGCCTTTGCCGCCGCGTGCGGGGTGGGCGTGGAGCCGCAGCGGGTGGTCAGCGCCCTGCGCAGCCTGCCGCAGATCGCCCACCGGCTGGAGGTGAAGCCCCAGCCCGACGGCTCCGTGCTCATCGACGACGCCTACAACTCCAACCCCTCGGGCTTCGCCTCCGCCCTCGACCTGCTGGATTTATATCGCAAGGCCGGGCGGCGCGGCGTGCTGGTGACCCCCGGCATGGTGGAACTGGGCGCCCTGCACGACAGCGCCCACGCGGAACTGGGCGCGCGCGCCGCGGCCTGCGCCGACGTGCTGCTGGCCGTGGCCCCGGCCCGCATTCCCACCCTGGTGGAGTCCTTCCGCGCCGCCGCCGGGCCGGACCAACTGGTGGTGGAATGCGCCGACTTCGCCGCCGCCCGCGCCTGGCTGGCCGCCAACATCGGCCCCGGCGACGCCGTGCTGCTGGAGAACGACCTGCCCGACCTCTACGAAAAGAAGGTGCGGGTGTAACAGGGGCGCACATGCCGGAAGAAGCCGGCACTCCGGAACCCAAGGTCTTGCGGGGTGACCAGCGCCAGCAAGGCCGCCCCTTCCGCGACGAACATCCGGCCCCGCAAACGGAACCTGGCCCCGTACGCACAACAGGCACACACTCCATGACGTACCTGACCACGATCCACGTTGATATCCTGATGTGCCTCGCGTTGCTGCCCGCCCTTGCGGTGGCGATCCTGAAACTTGACGGAAGCATCTCCGCGCACAGGCATCTCGTTGCGGTCATGACCAGCGTCCTCACGCTGCTGGTGCTTGAAGTTTCCAGTGTCGTCCTGGATTCCAACTTCAACGACACGATCCGCGACAGCGCGCGGCTTGTCCCCTTCGGCAAGCTGGTGAACAGCATCGGCTTTCTGCTGGTGCCCGTGCCCGCCTTCCTGACGTGGACGTTCCTGCACCACTGGACCGGCGTGCGCCTTGCCGCGTCGTCCGCCCTGCCCTGGGCGCTTCCCCTCGCGTGCAACGCGGTGCTGGCCGTGCTCAGCTACGACGCGGGCCTCCTGTTCTCCATCGCCCCCGACAACACCTACTCGCGCGGGCCGTGGTTCGCCGTGTCCCCGGCCATGTTCTACGGCTACCTGGCCCTGGCGGCGGGCTTCCTGATCCGCCAGCGCAACCGGTTGAGGACGGAAGAAACGGTCCTGTTCGCCACGGCCCTGGCCCTGCCCGCCATCACGGCGACCTTCCAGCTGGAATATTTCATAGTTCTTACCATGTGGAGCAGCTGGGCCATCTCGTGCATCATCCTGCTGGTGACCGTCTTCATCAATTCATCCGAGCGCGACGAACTGACCAAGCTGGCCAACCGGACAGCGTACCGCAACGCCATCGCAAAGGCCCGCCGCATGCGGGAACTGAAGATGTGCGTGGCCCTGCTGGACATGGACGGCCTGAAATCCATCAACGACAGGTACGGGCATGCGGCCGGGGACCTGGCGCTGCTGACGCTTGCGGAAGGACTGCGGACAACCTTCGGTGAAGGGTTCCGCGTGATGCGCTTCGGCGGCGACGAGTTTGCCGTGGTCCAGTTCGACAACGACCCCACCGCGCTCTGCGAGAAGCTCTGCGCCCTTGAAAGCACCCTGGCGGCGCAGGATGCGGCCTCCGGCAGGCCGTACCGCGTGGCCTTCAGCTACGGGCTGGCCTGCTCGCGCGACGGCGAAGACGTCGATGCCCTGTTGAAGCGGTGCGACACGCTGATGTACGACCGCAAACGGCAGAAGCACCTCAAGGCGGACGCGACCGCCGCCTGACCGCCTCCGGGGCGGTCCTGGCGGCTTCACGGCTCCGGCGTGGCAGGCGGCCGTCCGCCGGTTCCACGCTCCGGGCCAGCACCTGAACGTACTTCCGGGAGCAGCATGCGTACTCCCCACGCTTCCTTCCCTGGCCCCGTCGTCCTTTCCACCCCGATGCTGGCCACCCTGATGCTGACCGCCCTGCTGTTGACCGGCGGCTGCGCGGCACATCAGACCAACGCACAATCATCTCCCGCCGCCGTCCAGACCGGTCAGCAGGCCGGTTACCAGGCCGTGCGCACCGTCCAGTTGGTCCAGTCGGAACGCAGTTGGGACGGCGTCATGCTGCCCGCCTATCCGCAGGAGCAGCCGCAGGTCACCATCCTGCGCATCACCATTCCGGCCGGGGCGCGCCTGCCGCTGCACCGCCATCCGGTGATCAACGCCGGGGTGCTGACGCGCGGGCAACTGGTGGTGGTCACGGAAGACGGCAGGGAACTGCGCCTCGCGGCGGGCGATCCCATCGTGGAGGTGGTGGACACCCCGCATCAAGGCTTCAACCCCGGCAGCGAGCCCGCCGAGATCATCGTCTTCTACGCCGGGCAGGCGGGCACTCCGCTGGCCGTCAAGCAGGAGCCGTAGCCGCGCCGCCTGAACGCGGACGGTCAGTCCCGCAGCGCGTTCAGTATCGCCGCCCCAAGCTCCACGATGCCGGTCATGGCCCCCTCGTTGTTCACGCTGATGGCCACGGCGATCCGGGTCCGGCGGTCGTAGAGATATGCCGTGCCGAACCCCGGAAACAGGCCCAGCTTGCCCACCAGCGCCATTTCAGGTTCGCGGAACAGCAGCAGCGAGCAGCCGTCCAGTTCACCCAGGCTGAAGGCCCCGCTCCGATCGGGCTTCAGGGCAACCTGCCCATCCGGCAAGCGCAGCGGTTCCAGCGCCACGGTATCCAGCACGTCGTTCCGCAGCAGCCGGTCCAGGTTGACCAGCCGCACCACGTCGGCCGGGGCCGCCTGAAGGTTGCCCGTGCCCTTTGCCGTGGTCAGGCTGGCCGGCACGGGAAGCCGCAACTCCCCCTTGTCCGCGTTGTCAGGGCCGCCGGCATAGCCGCACGACAGACGGGGGACGATGGCGGTGTCGTTGCCCGGCAGCAGGGATTTCATGCCCAGCCCTTCGGCGAACGTCTCTCGCACCAGGTCCTCGTACGTCCTGCCGGAAACGCGCTCGCAGATGACGGCAAGCATGAGGAACCCGGTATTGGAGTAGGACTGCCGCGTGCCGGGCCGGAACGCCAGGGGCTGCTTTTCCACCAGGGCCACCAGTTCTTCCGGGGTCCATTGCCGGGCCGGATTGGCGAGCACCTCCGCAAGCCCGAACATGTCGAGGATGCCGGAGGTGTGTTCCAGCAGGTGGCGCACGGTTATGGCCCCGCCGTCGGGAAAACCGGGGAAAAACCGGTCGATGGCCGTGTCGTAGGACAGCCTGCCTTCCTCGATGAACCGATGGACCAGCGCACCGGTGAACACTTTGGTGACCGACCCGATCTTGAAGCGGGACTGCGTGGTCATGGGGGTGGCGTTCTCGATGCACGCGACGCCGAAGGCCACCGCCACCGGGTCGTCCCCGCCCTTTTGCAGCACCGCTATGGACAGGCCGGGAATGGCGGGGTCGGCGGCGGCCCTGCCGCCCAGTTCCGTGACAACCCGGCGCAGGCGTTCCGCGTCATGGCGGGCATGGGCGCTGCCGCACGCCGCGCACAGCGCCAGAACAAGCGCCAGAACAAGCGCCGGGGCGGGAACGCCACGGGATTTCGGAACGCTACGCATGGCCGAGATACTCCAGTATGTGTCTGGCCACACTGCCCGCAAGGCCGGGAGAAAGCATGCTTTCGTGCGTCCCCTCGGTCCAGCGCAGCGTGATGTTTTCCCGCCGCAGGAAGCGGCTCCAGCCCTGGTATTCGTCATCGGGCACGATCTGCGGATTGCCCGCGAAATCAAGGGCCCGCACCAGCAGCACCCGCAGGTCCGACGGCGTGGGCCGGTCATACCGCGCCGTGGCGATGGCATTGCCCCGGTAGGTCTGCAACAGGTTGTCCATCTGCACGGCGCTGAACCCGGCGGGCAGCAGCCCGGTGCGCTCGCCGCACTGGACGAGGTAGGACAGCTTTCCCTCGCGCGGGAGCGACCGCAACACGTCCTCGTCGAAGGCCAGGGCGTCCCGCAGCAGAATCTTCAGCAGTTCCACGTCGTCCCTGGCCGCGATGCGCCTGGCCCGGCTGTTGTCCGCCACGGAATCCAGCGCCAGCACCGGCCCCGGATCGTTGCCCATGGCCGCGTACCGGCATGTGGCCTCGTAGGCCAGCAGCCCGCCGAAGCTCCACCCGCCGAAGATGATGTCCCTGCTCTCCACCTTCAGGATTTCCCCCAGGTAGTATTCGGCAAGGTCTTCCACCCGGTGCAGTTCGGTGTTCAGCGCCGTCCGTTCCGCCCGGAACCCCGCCGCCTCCACGGCGTAGACCGAGCAGACGCCGCCCAGCATTTCCGCGAGGTGGCTGTAGCAGAACACGCTGCCGCCCACCGGGTGGAACAGGAACAGGTTCTTTCCCCCCTCGCGGCGGCACAGCCGGATCACCGGGCCGTCCTGCGCGCCGCCCTTGCCCGCGATGAACCCGGCCAGCCCCGCGATGCTGGGATGCGTGAACAGCTCGCTGACGGCCACGTGGACGCCCAGTTCCTTTTCCACCATGGCCACGAGGCGGATGGCCATGATGCTGTTGCCGCCCAAGGTGAAGAAACTGGCGTCGGCATCGGCCACGTCCACGCCCAGCAGGCGTTTCCAGATGACCGCCAGCTTTTCCTCCACGGCGCCCTCCGGCCTGCGCCCTTCCACGGTCCGCCTGACGGCGAGCGGCGACGGCAGCGCCCTTCTGTCCACCTTGCGGTTGACGGAAAAGGGCAGTTCCACCATGGGCACGTAATGGGCCGGCACGCAGTACGGGGGCAGCTGCCCTTCCAGGTAGACGCGCAGCGCGGCCGCGTCCACGCCGCCCACCACGTAGGCCGCAAGGCTCCTGCCCTCCTGGGCGCTGAAGGTGTCGGCCACCACCGCCACCTGCCGCACCCCCGGAAAACCGGCGATGGCGTTCTCCACCTCGCCGATTTCCACGCGGTTGCCGCGTATCTTCACCTGCTGGTCCTCGCGCCCGGCGTAGTGCAGCAGCCCGTCGCGGGCGTGGCCGTAGTCGCCGGTGCGGTAGCAGGGCCGCCCTTCGGCCATGGCGAAGGCTCCGGGGCTTTCCCCGTTCAGGTAGCCGCGCGAAACTCCGGCCCCGGCAATCCACAGTTCGCCGGTCACGGAATCCGGCAGCGGGTTGCCGTCCCGGTCGCGGATGGTCACCTCGACCCCCGCCAGCGGTCTGCCGATGGGATAGGCGGAATACGCGGCATGGTTGCCGATATCGATGCGGAACGCGCTGCTGTCCACCGTGCATTCCGTGGGACCGTACACGTTGAACAGCACCACGCCCTCGTTGCCGGGAATGGCGTAGAACTTGCGGATGGCGTCGGGGCGCAGCACCTCGCCCGCCAGCAGCAGCCGCGCCATCGGCAACGGTTCGCGCCGGGCGTGCAGGTGGTCCGCCAGCACGTTGAAGAAGGCCGGGGTCATGTCGCACAGGTCCGCCCCGTGCCTGCGCACGCTTTCGCAGAACTGTTCCGGGCTCTTGCGGGCCGCGTCGGACATGACGTGCAGCGGCTTGCCGCAGAACAGCGACACCGCCAACTGCTGGATGGAGGCGTCGAACGACAGCGGGGCCACCAGCGCCGCCTTGCGGCAGCCGTCGGAATATTCCCGCAGCGCCGCGATGATGTGCAGCAGGTTGCGGTGCTCCACCACCACGCCCTTGGGCATCCCGGTGGAACCGCTGGTGTACACGATGTACGCGGCCTGCTCCGGCGCGCAGGCGGGCAGTTGCGGCCGTGGCAGTTCCCGCGCGTGCGCCATGCCGTAAAGGCCGCGCTCCACGGGCGGGGCCGCCCGGTCGGTCCTGTGGTCGGCCCTGCGGACTACCACGTCGTAGCAGTGGGCGAAATCCCGGTGCGCCGCGCCGCGCCGGGAAATGGAAACCTGTACCCCCACCGGGCTTTCCGCCGCCCATTCGGCAAAGAACCGCTCGGGGACGAACAGTTCCTGCCCGGAGTCCAGCCGCAGCAGCCCGGCGCTCTCGCCGGTGCGCCCGGCGTGTTCCACCAGCGCCGCCCGGAAGGCGTCCCTGCGGTCCAGGTCGCGCACCGCGCCCACGAAGAGCGTGCCGCCGTCGGCCAGCAGCCGCACGGCATGGTCAAGCGCCCGGCGCAGGTAGTTGTAGCCGGGAAAGTTCTCCACCACCCCGTTCAGGCAGACGAGGTCGTATTCCTCTCCGGCCAGGAAGCAGATATCCACGGCCTCCATCTGGTGCACCCGCACCACGGAGGGCGGCCCCAGGCGTCCGGCCCGGTCCAGTTCGTTGCGCGCAAGGTCCACGGCGGTGTACCGCTCCGCCGCACCGGCCAGCGCCGCCGCCACCGTGCCGGAACCGCTGCCCACGTCCAGCACCCGCCTGCGGGGCCTGTCCGCCAGCCCCGTTTCCGCAAGGATGCCGGCCGCCATGCCTTCCAGCACGTCCGCCGGCAGCGGCTGCCCGTCGAACCAGCCTTTCCAGCCCTGGTCGCCGCCCGCACCGGCCACGCCTTCCCAGTAGGCGGTGCTGCCAAGCCCGGTGGGCTTTTCCAGAAAGCCGCCGGTGTCCGGCAGGTCGATGCACAGCACGTGCCCGATGCCGGGATTGCGGTAGCGGAAGTATTCGGCCTCGCGCAGGCAGTGGCTGTCGGTGACGATCATCCTGACGGGCCGCAGCATGGCCTCCTGCCGCGCGGGCGAAAGGTCGCGCTCCACCGGCACGTACACCGCGCCCGCCCGCAGCACGCCAAGGGCCGCCGCGAGGTAGTGCGCCCCCCGCCTGCACAGGACGCCCACGGCCGCCTCTTTCCCGTAGCCCCGCGCCAGGATGAACCCGGCCACGGCCATGGAGAACTCGTCCAGCCCGGCGAAGGTCAGCGACGCGGCGTCGTCGGTCAGGGCCACCGCGCCGGGGTCGCGGTCCACAGCCTGCCGGAACAGGGCTTCCAGGGTGGCCGCCCCGTCCGCCCCATACGGCGCGTCCGTGCGCGGGGCCGCCGGGGCGGGCATGTCGAACCTGAAGTCAGCTATCTTCATCATCCATTCCCCCCGGCCGCGCCGTCCAGAAAGCGTTCGTAGTATTCCAGCCAGGTTCCGGCCGTTTCGGCGTCGATGGCCAGCGGGTCATGCTCGAACCGCACGCTGATGGGGCTGCCCCGGCCTCCGTGGTCCAGCGCGCGGCACACCAGAGCGTACCGTCCCGGCCCATCGGCGCTCGATCCCGTTTCCGCCGCCCCCCAGGCAAAGGCCATGCGCGGCGGGCCGCCGGGTTCCCCGCCATGCGGCGTCGGCGCTTCCTGCCCGTTGCGCGCCCCCTGGCCGTTGCGTGACAGATGCACCTGGGCCAGCGCCAGCAGGTGGCCGAACTCCGTCTCGTCGTCGATGGCGAGCCGCAGCGGGCCGCCCGGCGTCACGTCCACCGCGATGTCCTGCCGCGCCGTGGCCCGGCCGAGCAGCACCGCGTAGGTGGCCAGCATGACCGAGGCCGGGGAGACGCCCTTGCGCTCCGCCAGGCTCCGGATGCCGTCGCACAGGTTCACGCCCAGCTCCCGCCGTAGCGCGCCCGTGACGCCCTGCGCCCGCGCCTCGATGCGCGGCGCCTGCGGCGCATGCGTGAAGCCCACCGGTTCGTCGGCGCTGCCCGTGGTCATCAGGTGCAGGATGCGCGTGAGGTCCCGCGCCATGTCCTCAATGTCCTGCGGGCTGAACAGGTCCGCGTAGTATTCCAGCGCGAAGCCGATGGCGTTGCCCGTGTCGCTGGCGAAGATGGACAGATCGGTCTTGCTGGCGTGCTTGCTGAACCGCAACGGTTCGAACAGTTGGCCGCCCTCCGCCGCGAACTCGAAGTTCATGTAGGACAGGATCACTTCCGACAGCGGCGACCGGTCCAGGCACACCGGCGGCTTCAGGTCGGCCAGCAGGTTGCCGAGGATGTAGCCGCGATGGCGCAACGCCTCGTTGCTGGCCGTGCGGGTGTCCCGCAGCAGCGCGCCCAGCGGTTTCGCTCCGTCCACGCGCAGCCGCAGGGGCAGCAGCGAGGCCAGCATGCCCGCCGTGTTCAGGTGCCCGTCGCGGCTGTCCACGGATATGGCGATGACGAAGTCCTCGTCGCCCGTGTACGCGTGGACCAGCAGGCTCCACGCCGCCAGCACCACGTGGTAGTTGGTCGCGCCTTCGCGCCGGGCCAGGTCGCGGATGCCCGCCACCAGTCCGTCCGGCAGTTCGAACTCGTACATGCCGCCCCGGTTGGTCTGCACCGGGGGGCGCGGGTACGCGGCGGGCAGATCGAGCTTCGGCAGGCCGTCCCCGAACAGCGCCAGCCAGTAGTCCTTGTCCCCGGCGTTGGACTGCGTGAACTGGTGCCACGCGAAATCCTTCTGCTGCGCGCGCACCGGCTCCAGCGGCAGCCCGTGGTACAGGCGGTAAAGCTCCGCGTTGAGCAGGGACATGGTCCTGCCGTCGGCCAGCGCGTGGTGGATGTCGTAGAACAGGACGTGCTCGCCGTCGTCCAGCGTCAGCAGGCGGACCCGGAAACCGGGTTCCTTCTTGAGGTCGAAGGGGGTGATCAGGGCGTCCTTGTGCGCGAGGTCCGGCAGGCGCGTTTCTTCCAGCGTGAAGCCCGCGAAGGGGTGGATGACCATGGTGGGATGCTCGGCCTCGAAGTCGCGGAACGAGGTCCGCAGCACGTCGTGCCGCTGCACCAGCGTGGCGATGGACTCTTCCAGCCGCCGCCTGTCCAGGTCGCGCGGCAGCTTCAGGAAGGCCGGAAGGTTGAAGCCCAGGTGGCCTTCGCTCAGCATGTCCGCGTACAGGATGGCCAGCTGTTCGCGGCCCACGGGATACGTGTCGCGCGCCGGGGCGGGCTGCACGCCCCGCGCCGCCGGTGCCGCCCGCTCGCACCCGGCCAGCACCCGGTCCACGAAGTCGCCCAGGCTGTCGCTTTCCAGCAGGTCCACCACGCTGGCCTTGATGCCCAGCGTCTGGTCCATGCGGCTGACGATGCGCGTTCCGGCAATGGAATCGCCGCCGAGGTCGAAGAAATCGTCCTCGCGGGTCAGTTCCGCGTCGTAGCCCAGGCAGTCGCGGAAGATTTCCAGCAGTTGCGCTTCCAGGCCATCGTCCGTTGCGGCGGTGTTTGCCGGGGCGGCCGGAGCGGGCTGCGCATGGGGAACGGCCTGCGGCCCGGCGGGCCGCCCCGCCTCGGCAAAGGCGGCCAGCGGATGCTCCGCCGCGCCCTCGCCGGGCATGGCCACCACGGCAAGGTCCGAACCGCTGGCAAGCGCCGCCGCCAGCACGCCGAAGGACTGTTCCGGAGCCAGGGTGAACGCGCCCTTGTCCGCCCCGTGGCGCGCGGCCATGCCCACGCCGGACCAGGTGTTCCAGCAGATGGACAGGGCGGGCAGGCCCATGGACCGGCGGTACCCCGCGAAGGCGTTCAGGAAGGCGTTGGCCGCCGTGTAGTCGCCCTGCCCCGGCGCGCCCGTGAGGGCGGTGCGCGACGAGGCCAGCACGAAGAAGCGCAGATCATCGTCCAGAGTTTCGCGGTGCAGGTTCCACGTTCCGGCCACCTTGGGGGCCAGCACCGCCTCGTACGCCTCGCGGCTTCTGGTCAGCAGATAGCCGTCGCCCGCCACCCCGGCGGCATGGATGATGCCCTGCACGGGCCCCACCTCGCGCCGGATGGCGGCGAACGCGGCCGCCACCTGCCCGGCGTCCGTGACGTCGCAGCGGTAGGCGGCGAAGGGAAGATCCGCCGGGATTTCCGGCTTGCGGTGCAGCAGCGCCACGCGGGTTTCGCCGGTTTCGACGATGCTGCGGGCAAGGGTCAGGCCCATGCCGCCCAGCCCGCCGGTGATCACCACGCACCCCTCCGGGGCAATGGCGGGCAAGGCGGTGACGGAAGGCGCGGCCAGCGCGCCGAGCCGCCGCACCAGAATGTGCCCGTCCCCGTCGATGCGGTACGGCCCGTCGATGCGGCCAAGGCTGTCCGCCAATGCCCTCAGGGCCGCAGGCTCCGGCGAATCCACTTCCACGTGGGCGCAGGAGATGAGCGGCTCTTCCTGATGCAGGCACAGCAGCGGCCCCAGCAGCAGGGCCCGGTCAAGCGCGCCGCCGGAATCCGGCGCCGCATCCCCGCCCCCCACTGTCGTGACGCGCAGGGGGTGCCGCAGCCGGGCCCGGCACAGTTCCTGAAGCTGGCTGCAAAACGCCCAGTGCTCGTCGCCGGGGGACGGCAGGTAGACGATGTGCCGGATGTCCCGGTCCAGGATTTCCCCGGCCAGGGCCTGCCGTTCCTCAAGCCGCGCGGGCAGTTCGCACCGCAGGCCGGCGTGCCCGGCCAGCGCGTCGTGCAGGGGGCCGCCGCTCCCGCCCAGCAGCATCAGGCCGCCGCCCGCCACGGGCTCCGCCGGTGCGGCGGGCGGCAGTTCCGCCCGTATCCACTCCACGGCATACAGTTCCGGCTCCGGCCGGACGGTATCGGCCATCACGGGCCGGGCCTGGGACAGGGACAGGAAGGTCAAATCCTCCATCTCCAGCACCACGTTGCCGGAACGGTCGGCCACGGTGCAGCGGGCTGTGATCATGCCCGGCTGCCGCCCAGTGATGCTCACGTGGGCAAGGGCCTTGGCGGGCAGGGCGCGGTACAGGCGCACCGTGCCGCAACTGGCCGGAACGAAGCCGGAAACGCCGTGCAGGGCCAGGCTGGCGGCCACGTCGGCCATGGCGGGGTGCCACCTGAAGGTATGCAGGTCGTGCCGGTATGCGTCCGGCAGGGCCAGTTGCGCCAGCAGCCGGTCGCCCCTGTCCGAAATCCACATCCCCTCGCGGCACAGCCAGCGCCCGCTGATGCTCACCAGCGCCTGCTCGCCCTGCGCCTCGAAGGGATGCAGACCTTCGCGCAGGGCCGCCACGTCCAGTGCGGCGGGGGGTGCGGACTCCCCGCCATCCCGCACCAGGGCGCTGGCCGCCACGCTCCACGCCCCGTCGCGCAGGTGGTGCAGTTCCACCGCGTGCCCGTGGCCGCGCCGCTCCACCAGCAGGGTGGCCCGGCTGTCGCCGGACATGGTCACCGGCCTGCGCCAGCGCAGGTTTTCGATGCACAGCGGCAGGCGGTCCACGGCCCTGTCCCAATCGATGGCCTTGCCGATAATGTCCAGCATGCCCATACCCACCAGCGTGGGCACGCCGTTCAGGCGGTGCTCCGCCACGGGCCAGAAGTCGGACCGGTCCAGCGCCACGGCAAAGGCGCTGCCGGAGGGCGTGGGCAGCGGGGCCGACAGGAACGGCGTGGCGAAGCGCGGCCACAGCGGGACGCGGGCGAACGGCGTGGCGGGCAGGTGCACCCTGTGCAGGGGGCGGCCTGCGGGCCAGATCGGCCGCTGCCCGGTCAGGAACGCCCGCACGGCTTCGTCGGCCGCTTCCGGCGTGTCGTGCACGGCGTCCACGGTCCCCGCCTGCCGCGTCTGGCAGGCTGCCGGGGCGATGTCGCCGTCCAGCGCGTCCAGCAGTTCCTGCCGCGTGCGCGCCACCACCGCGGCGCGCACGTCCAGATGGTCGCGCCCCGCCGCCAGCGTGGCGGCGATGGCGTGCAGGGGCCAGCGGGCATTGCGGGCCACCGCGTCCCGCACGCTGCGGCAGTAGGCGCGCAGGTCGGCCTCGCCCTGGGCGGAAAACGGCACGCAGTACCATGCGCCGTCGCCATCCCGCGCGGATGGTCCCGCCCCCCCGTGCCCGGTCTTCCCGGACTCGGCCGGCCTGTGCTCGGCCAGAATGACATGGGTGTTCACCCCGCTGAGGCCGAAGGAACTCACCCCGCACCGCCACGGCCGGTGCGCTTCGGGCAGCGCCTCCAGCGCTTGCGCCACCCGCACGGGCGCGGCGTCGAAGTCGATGTGCGGGTTGGGCCGTTCGAAGTGCGGCTGCGGCGCCACCATGCCCTTTTCCAGGCACAGCACGGCCTTGGCCAGCCCCACTGCACCGGCTGCGGCGTCCAGGTGCCCCAGATTGCCCTTTACCGAGCCGATGGGAATCTTCCCGCGCGGCTGCGCCCCCTCGCGGGCGAAGGCACGGGTCAAGCCCTCGATCTCCACCGGGTCGCCGAGCACGGTGGCCGTGCCGTGCGCCTCGAAGAAGCTGATGTCCTCCAGCGCCACGGACGCCCCCCGCGCCGCCAGCGCCACGACCTCGGCCTGCGCGCCGGGGTTGGGCGCGGCCATGCTGGACGACCGACCGTCCTGGTTCACCGCGCTGCCCGCGATGACGGCATGGATGGCGTCGTTGTCGCGCAACGCCTCGTCCAGCAGCTTGAGCACGAACACCGCCGCGCCCTCGCCAGCGCCCACGCCGTCGGCCGCCGCGTCGAAGGTGCGCGTCAGGCCGGAGGCGGCCTCGATGGTGAACGCGCGGTCGGCCTTGACCGGCAGATCGATGAGGTGCACCCCGCCCGCCAGCGCCACGCAGCTTTCGCCCGCGCGCAGGCTGCGGCAGGCGTCGTGCACGGCCTTGAGCACCGAGGAGCAGGCCGTGTCCACGGTGGCCGCCGGGCCGTTCCAGTCCTTCAGGTAGCTGAGGCGCGCCACCACGTTGGAGGGCACGTTCAGCAGGTAGATCTGCTCCGCCTGGTCGGGAAAGGCCCTGGTCGCCGCGTCCTGGAACAGCCGGTACGGGCTGGCCCCCACGAAGGTGCCCACGTTGCGCCCTTCCAGCGCCGCGCCGCCGTAGCCCGCGTCGTCCAGCGCCCGCATGGCCGTTTCCAGGAACACGCGTTGCCGGGGCTCCAGCAGGGCCGCATCGCCGGGGGCAAGGCCGAACCGCTTGTGATCGAAGGAGGATACGTCGGAAAGGTACGCGGCCTCGCGCAGCCGGGCCTCGTCGAAGGGAAAGCCCACGGCCTCGAACACCTGCCGCACCTCGTGCCGCCGCGCTTCCGGCAACGGCACGTTCAGGTCCGCCCCCCTGGCCAGGTCCTGCCAGAACCGTTCGGTGTCCGCATGGTCGCCAAGGCGCACGGCCATGCCGATGATGGCCACCGGGGCATGGGGCGCGGCCGTGGCCTCGCGGCGGACCGCCACGCCGCGCGCCTGGTCGATGCACGCCGCCTGCGCCCGGATGGTGCTTTCCGAGAACAGCCCCGCCAGCGTGAACACGCCCGGCCAGCGCTTGTCCAGCAGCCCGTGCAACTGGAGCAGCAGCAGGGAATTGCCCCCGGCCTCGAAAAAGCCGAGGTCCGCGTCCCGCACGTCCACTTCCGGCATGGCCTGCCGCCACAGGGCGCGCACCTCGTCCAGCAGCGAGGCCGCTTCCGGATTTTCGACGGGACGCGCGGGGGGCAGCAGCGGCGCGCCCGCCAGCCGCCCCCGGTCCGCCTTGCCGGACGGGGTCAGCGGAATGGCGTCCACGGTGTGGAACAGAGCCGGGCACATGTACTCGGGCAGGATGTCCGCCAGCGCGGCCCGGATGTGGCGGAGCGACAGGGCCGCTCCGGCGTGCGGCAGCAGGAAGGCTTCCAGCGCGTCGTGCCCGCCGATGCGGCAGGCGCGCGCCACCGCCTGCGAAACGCCGGGGCAGCGGGCCAGCGCGGCCTCCACCTCGCCCAGTTCGATGCGGTGGCCGCGAATCTTGACCTGGTCGTCGTTGCGGCCAAGGTATTCCATGTTTCCGTCGGGCAGCCACCGGCCAAGGTCGCCGGTGCGGTACATGCGCCCGCCGGGGACGGACGGGTCCGCCACGAAGCGGCTCTCCATCAGGTCCGGCCGGTTCACGTAGCCGCGCGCCACCTGCACGCCGCTGATCCATACCTCTCCGGCGACGCCGGGCGGCGCCGGGCGCATCCGGGCATCCAGCACGTACAGCCCGGTGTTGGCCACGGGCCTGCCGATGGGCACCGCGTGGGGGGGCGTTTCGGCGCAGGGGTACCACGAGACGTCGATGGTGGCTTCCGTGGGGCCGTACAGGTTGTGCAGCCCATTGTGCGACTTGTCGGGGAGCAGCGCGTTGAACCGGCTCACGAGTTCGCGGGAAAGCGCCTCTCCGCTGGTGAACACGTGGCGCAGGGTCGAAATCCTGGGTGTTTCGTCCGGAACGGCTTCCAGGTAGTCCAGGAAAGCCCGCAGCATGGACGGCACGAAGTGCAGCACCGTGACCCTGTGCGCGTGGATGGCCTCCACGATGCGGGCCGGGTCCTTCTCCCCTTCCGGTTCCAGCAGCGCAAGCCCGGCCCCGCACCACGACCACCAGAAGAGTTCCCAGACGGACACGTCGAACGACACGGTGGTCTTCTGCAACACCACGTCGCCCGGCCCGATGGGAAAGCGCGACTGCATCCACAGCAGGCGGTTGCACAGGCTGCGGTGCTCCGTCTGCACGCCCTTGGGCCGCCCGGTGGAGCCGGAGGTGAAGATGACGTAGGCCAGGGAATCCGGCGCGATGCCGCCCCGCGCCGCCGCCCCGGCGGGCGGCAGTGCATGCATGTCCGGTGCGAACGTGTCTGGCGCGAACATGTCCGGTGCGAACATGTCCGGCGCAAGCACGCGCCCGCCGCACCCCTCGAACGCGGGCGCGAAGCGGGGGTCGCAGATGACCACGGGCGTTCCGAGGTCTTCGAGCATGGCGCGCAGGCGCGCTTCGGGCAGGCCCGGCGCAACGGGCACGTAGACGGCCCCCACGCGCAGCACCGCGAAGATGCAGACCATCATTTCCAGCGACCGTTCGAAGCAGACGCAGGCGTAGCCGCCCGGCGACACCCCCTGCCCGGCCAGCCAGGCGGCCATGGCTGCGACCCTGGCGTCGAACTCCGCATAGGTGCAGGGCCGCCCGGCGGGGTCGATGATGGCCACATGGCCGGGCGTGCGCGCCAGTTGTTCGCGGAACAGGCCGTCCGCGTCCCGTTCGATGTCGAAGGCTTCCGCCGTGTCGTTGAAGCGGCGCAGCAGTTCCCGTTCTCGCTCCGGCATCAGGTCCAGCGCGTGCAGGGGGACGCTTCGGGGCGCGCCGTCGCGGCCCAGCACCGCCTCCAGCAGGGTGGACAGGCGGTCGCACAGGTTGCGCGCGGTGGCGGCGGTGAACAGGTCGGTCCGGTATTCCAGATGCACTTCGTAGGCATCGGGCTCCGTCTCGCGGAAATAGAAGCTGAGGTCGAACTTGCTGTTGCGATGCGGCAGCGGCTGGGGCCGCATGTACAGGGGACCCTGGTCAAAGTCGTGCCAGGTGGCGTCTTCCAGCGCCACGAACACGTCGAACAGCGGCGTGCGCGAGGTGTCCCGCTCCACGCCCAACGCGTCCACCAGCCTGTCGAACGGGCAGGACTGGGCGGCCAGGGCGCGCCGGAACGCCGCGTCCACGGTGCGGACCAGTTCGTCGAAGTCCCCGTCCGGCCGCAACGGCATGCGGATGGCCAGGGTGTTGACGAACAGGCCGATCATGCCCTGGGTCTGCTCCAGTTCCCGGTTGGCGGCGGGGCAGCCCACGACCAGGTCGTCCTGCCCGGTATGCCGGTGCAGGAAGGTCCCCACCAGCGCCAGCAGCACCGGGAACAGCGACACGCCCGCGTCGCGGGCGCGGGCCTTCAGCGCGCGGCCCCGCGCCGCGTCCAGCCGGAAGACCTCCACGCCGCCCGCAAGCCCCTGCACGGCGGGCCGGGGAAAATCGAGCGGCAGGCGCAGCCGTTCCGGCAGGGGCAGCAGCGCGGCCTTCAGTTTGTCCAGCCCTTGGGGCTCCCGCTGCCGCTCCCACGCCACGTGGCTGAGGTAGTCCGTTTCCAGCGGCGGCCACGCGGGCGGGGAGCCGCGCAGCACCGCCGCATAGGCTTCGTTCAGTTCGCGCAGCAGGATTTCCGACGACCAGCCGTCGAACACGATGTGGTGCACGCTGCACAGCAGCACGCAGCCCGATGCCCCTTCGCGGAACAGCGTCGCCCGCACCAGCGGCCTGTCGAACCCGAAGTCCATGGGGGCCGGTTCCAGGTCCTGTTCCGCGCAGACCCCGTCCCGCAGTTCCAGCCTCAGGCCGCCGGGCGGCACGAGGCGCTGTTCCGGCGCATCGGCGGAAACGCGCAGCCGCAGCGCGTCGTGGCGGCCTTCCAGCAGCAGCAGGGCCTGTTGCAGCGCGTCCGCGTCCACGTCGCCGGGCAGCCGCGCCGCGAACGGAATCTGATATATCCTGCCGTCTTCGTACAGCCGTTGCAGGAACCAGATGCGCTGCTGGGCCGGGGACAGGGGGTGCGCCCCTTCCGGGTCCACGCGCGGAATGCGCGCCACGTGGTCCGGGGGCGTCCCGCCGTGCGCAAGAGCCCGGATGCGCGCCGCCAGTTGCCGGGGGCTGGAGTAGGACAGAATGTCGTCGATGCCCGCCTTCACGGCCAGCCGCCTGCCCAGCAAGGCCATGACGCGCATGGCCGACAGGCTGTGCCCGCCCAGCAGGAAGAAATCCGCGTCGGGCTCCACCGGGGAACGCCCCAAGGCTTCCGCGTAGATGTCCCGGATGGCATCCTCCAGGCCGTCGTCCGGCCCATCGTCCGGGTGCGCGAAGGACGCCCGCTGGGCGTCCGCCTGTCCGGTATCCGCCTGTCCGGTATCCACCAGTTCCGCGCCCGCCGGAGCGGCAACGCCGGGGGCGGGCACGGCGGCCACCACCGCTTCCAGGGCTTGGCAGGCAATGTTCCTGTCCCTGCCCACGGCGCGCAGGGCGGCGTGCAGCCTGTCCCGCAGGCTTTCCACGTCGGCCCGGCCCAGCACGGCGGGGTCGTACAGGAAACGGAAGCGCAGTTCCGCGCCGGGAATCACGGTGATGCCGAGGGGGTAGGGAATCTTCTCGTAGCCCCGCACGTCCAGCAGGCGCAGACCAAGCCCGCCGAAGGACACGTCGGCGGGATAGTTCTCGAAGACCATCAGGTGGTCCAGCAGGTCACGGCCCATGGCGGCAAGGGGCAGGTACCCGTGCCGCATCTGCCCCAGCCCCTGTTCGCGCAGTCCGGCCAGCAAGGCGGCGATGCCGTCAGCCTCGTTCCAGCGCGCCCGCAGGGGCAGCGTGCGGATGAACAGCCCCACGGCCCGGTCCATGCCGTCCACCTCCGCGGGCCTGCCGGAGGTGACCACGCCGAACACCACGTCGCGGCGGTGGCCGTTGCGCACGCCCAGCACCACGGCCCACAGCGCCTGCGTCAGCGCCGACAGGGTCACCGCGTGCGACGCGGCGGTCTGCCGCAGGGCGTCGCTGAGCGGGCCGTCCAGCGTCAGCTCCAGCGTTTCGGGCTCGCCGCCGCCCGACGGCGGGGCGGCGGAAAGCGCGTTGGGGGCGGGGGCCACCCCGGCCAGCGGGCCATACCCTTCCAGCAGCGCGGCCCAGTATTCCCGCGCCGCCTCTTCGTCGAAGTCCGCCTGCCACCGTTCGTACTCCGGCAGCGGGAAGGGCGCGGGCAGCGGTGCAGCAGGACGCCCGGAAAGGCCGCGCCAGATGTCGAACAGTTCCTGCAACAGCACGCCGATGCACCAGCCATCCATGAGCAGATGGTGGAAGCACCAGCTCATGACCACGGTACGCGCATCCAGCCGGAAGAACTGCGCATGCAGCAACGGCCCGCGCGCGAGGTCGAACGCCCTGCCCCGCCGCGCGCGCAGCAGGGTATCGGCCTCGGCCCGGGCGGCGTCCGGGGGCAGGTGCGACAGATCGTGGTACTCCGCGCCGCTCCGGGCGCGGCGCAGGGCCACGCGGTGAAATTCCCCGTGGTGGACCATGGGAAACAGCGAACGCAAACTCTCGTGCCGGTCCACCACGCGGTTCCATGCGGCCATGAGCCGGAACTCGTCCACCTCGCCGTCGAAGTGGAATTCCACCTGCTGGGTGTATACCCCGTGGCCGGAGGACAGGTGCTGGTACAGCATCGGTTCGTGGCTGGGATCCGGGCGCTCGATGCGCTCGACATCCTCTTCCGCGCAGCCGCAGGCAGCCAGGATGGCGGCGCGGGTGTCGTCCTCCAGCGGCGGGCAGTAGGCGGGAAGCGTCCGCAGTGCGGCGGTCCAGCCTTGCAGCAGGCTGGCCACCCATTCCGGGACCAGCATCTGCGGGCTGAACCACGCCATCAGGTGCAGTTCGCCGTCAGCGTCGAACGATGCGGCAAGGTCCAGCGGCGCATCCGGCCGGTAGTGCGGGTGCAGCAGTTCCGGGACATCGCCGGGGTTGCCCAGCGACGACAGCGGAACGATTGCGCCTTCTCCGGCATCGCCCGCCGCGCCCAGGTAGTTGAAGCCGATCTGGGCGGCGTACCCGAAGCGTTGCGGGTCGGCGCGGCGCAGGTAGCCGTAGGCATTGCAGTTGCGGGGGGTGAAGACCTCGCGCAGCCACGGCAGCAGATGGCGGCGGGCCTGCGAGCCGGTGGCGGCGGGCGCCAGCGGCAGGGGGCAGACGGCGGTGAACCAGCCCAGGCTGCGGCTCAGGTCGCAGCCGGGGACCACGCTGTCGCGGCCGTGGCTTTCCAGGGTGACGAACACGGTGGCGCGCTGCCCCTGCCCGTGCAGCGCGGCGGCAAGCGCGGCCAGCAGGTCCGCCGGAACGGACCGGGTGTATCCGGGGCGGAAGCCCCGCACGCTGGCGCGGGCTGTCACGCGTTCGGCGGCGGTGTCCGCGCCGCCCGCTTGCAGGGCGTCATCGAGAACGATGGGAACGCCATCCTTTCGCAGGGCATCAAGCGGCGCGGCGGGGGTTCCGCACACGCCCTGCCAGAATTCGCGGTCTTCGGCGGCGGGAAACACGCCCTCCTCCACCAGCCGTTCCATGGCCGCCGAGCGGGCGGCAAGGCCGCAGCCCTCGCCCGCGTGCGCTCCGTCCGCCCCGGCGACGAAGGCCCTCAGGTCGCGCAGCAGGATGTCCAGCGAGACGGCGTCCAGCACCAGATGGTGCCCCACCAGCGCCAGCAGCCGCGCCCCGCCGCAGTCCGCCAGCCCCGCGCCGAGGGTGTGCCCCGTTTGCGGGTCCAGCCCGGCCGTGACCTCCCGGACCATGTGGCGCAGGGCGTCCGTCCGGGTGGCGCCGGGCGGCATGTCGAAACGCCGCAACGCCACGGGCCGGGGGACCGCCAGCACTTCCGCCCCGCGCGGGGTGAAGGCCAGCCGCAGGGCTTCGTACCTGCCGGGCAGGCTGTCCAGCCACGCCTGCACCGCCTCCGGCGCGATGGACGGGGCCAGTTCCAGCGGCAGCAGCATGTGGAACGAGGTCCAGTGGTCGGGGTGGTCCCGCAGCAGGGCCTGCTGGATGGGCAGCAAGGCCGCCACCTGCCCCGCCGCCAGCGGGGGGTGGACCGGCTGTCCGTCGCCCCCGGCGGACCCGGCGTCATCGGCAGCGCCCTGCGCGCCCGCTTGGCCGGAGTCCGCCTCATCCAGCAGCGCGCACAGGTCGGAGAAATGGGGGGTACGCAGGAAATCGGGCGCGGACAGGGCCGTGACGCCGCTCCGGTGCAGCATGCCCGTGATCTGGATGGCCTTGATGGAATCGCCGCCCGCCCGGAAGAAATCGGCCGAGTCCCCTGCTCCCGCGTGCAGTATCGAGGCCCAGGCCTGCGCCAGCGCTTGGCGGGGGGAGGACGGTGCGGGCCGGTCCGCTGCCGTGGCGGCCGTGGCGTTGGGAGCAGCGGCCCGTGGCGCGGCGTCGCCCGGTTGCAGCGCGTCAGGGGACACGGCAAGGGAGAAGGCAGCCGTGCCCGTGGCGTCCGCCATGTCGCCATCGCCCAGCGCGGACGCCATGTCCCGCAACAGCGCCGCGAGCAACGCCGCGCCATCGCTGATGAAGCCCGCGTCGTGCTCCAGGATGATCCGCGCCTCTTCCCCGGTGACCAGCGTGAAGCTGCCCGCGAACTTGCTGGCCCGCAGTTGCAGGGGCAGCCTGCACACCGCCAGGCCCGGCCCTTCGAAAGACTCCGCGTGGACGTGGGTGGCGAGGAAGTCGGGCACCGCCGGGATGTCGCAGTAGCGGCCGTGCGCCACGGCCTCGCGCAGTTGGCGCGCCGTGGCCCGTGCGTCCTCCTCCATCCTCGCCGCCGGGGACGGCGCGAACCGCAGGGGCACAGTGTTGACGAAGAATCCCGCCGTGCGGAACTCCTCCTGCGTCTCGCGCAGGCCCACGGGCACGGCCACCAGCATTTCCGGCCTGCCGCAGGTCCGGCACAGGAAGCGCGCCAGCAGCGTGACGAAGCAGGTCAGTTCCGTGGCGCCAGACCGCCTGGCCAGCCGGTCCAGCCCTTCGGCCAGCGCTGGCGGCAGGCCGACGTCGGCCATGGCTCCCGTACGCCCCCCGCCCCCGGCACGTTCCGAGGACAGGGACACTGGCGGAACCGGCGGGGTCAGCACCGCCTGCCAGTACGCCGCATCATCCCGGCAGGCGTCCGAACGCAGGTATTCCGCCTCCCTGTGGCAGAACCGCGCCTGCACGGCCAGCGTTCCCCGTTCCGGCTGCCCGCCGCGCAGGTATTCCAGCGCGTTGCGCAGCACGATGTCCAGAGTTTCGCCGTCACCCGCGATGTGGTGCGCCACCACCAGCACCTGCAACCGGTCCCCGATCCGGGCCACGGCCATGCGCGCCGGAGCCTCGCGCCGCAGGTCGAAGGGGGTGTGGATCTGCCCGTCAAGGAACGCCATGGCCGCCGCATCGTCCGCGAACGCCTGCTCCCGCACGGGAATGGCCCCGCCGCCACGCGCCAGATGCGGGGCGTCGATGTCGCCCCCGACAAGGCTGCACAGCAATTCCTGATCCCCCAGCGCCCGGTGCAGCGCATCGGTGAAGGGCCGCGCGTTCTCTCCGCGCACCTCCAGCAGAAGGGGCATGTTGTAGTCCACCGTGCCGTGATTGGCCTGCTGGTACGCCCATATCCGGTACTGGGCGCGGCTGAGGGGCGCGGTATCGGATGGCGGCGGCGCGGCCTGCTCCCCCCGCCCGCGCAACACCTCCTCGACGTCGAACAAGGTCTCGCAGGCGACGAAGTCGCGGAAGGCCACGTCCACCCCGAAGATCTTGCGGATTTCCCGCAGCAGCAGCATGCCCTTCAGGCTGTTGCCGCCCTGGTCGAAAAAGTTGGCTTCCGGGTCGTATTGGCCGCCCATGGTCCGCCGGCAGGCATCCAGCAGCCGCCCGTCCACGGGGCGTTCGCGGCGGCGGGCCTGCGCGGGGGCCTCGGCCATGCGGCGCAGCGCGTTGCGGTCCACCTTGCCCGTGGGGGTCACCGGCATGGCGTCCAGCACCCGCCAGACGGACGGCACCATGTACGGGGGCAGGTTGCCCCGGCTCCAGCGGGCCACGGCCTCCTGCGTGGCGTCCGGGTGCAGCATCACGAACGCCGCCAGTTCGGTCTGCCCGTCGCCGTCCTTGACCGCCAGAACGGATGCCTGGCGCACGCCCTCGCAGCGCTCCAGCAGAAAGGCCACCTCGCCCGGCTCCACCCGGTTGCCCCGCACCTTCACCTGGTCGTCGGCACGCCCCACCAGCAGTATTTCACCCGTTTCGGACCACAGGGCCAAGTCGCCGGTGGCATAGGCCACGCCGCCGTCTTCACCGGGCAGCAGGCCCGGCGGATGGCCGGGCAGATGGCGGAAACGCTGCCCGGTCAGTTCCGGGTTGCCGTGGTAGCCAAGGGCCACGCTGGCCCCGCCCACCCACAGTTCGCCCACCATGCCCGCGGGCCGGGGCCGCAGCCCGGAGTCCAGGATGTACGCGGCGGCGTTGGGAACGGGCCGCCCGGAACTGATGGGCAGGGATTCGCCGGGCGTCACGCGCTTCATGGAGGCGCACACGCAGGTCTCGGTGGGGCCGTAGGCGTTGAAATAACGCAACGTCTCCGCATAGTGCAGCGCGTCGGCGGCCACGGGCGGCTCCCCTGCCGTTATCAGCACGCGCAGGCCGGGGAACGGCTCGCCGTCGAACAGGCGCAGGTAGGACGGCGGAAAGGTGGTGACGGTCACCCCGTTGTCCGCCATGTACCCCTTCAGGTCCCACGGCGCGTTGCGGTACGCGTCGCCGACCGGGTACAGGCAGGCCCCGGCGTACAGGGCCATGAACATTTCGGAAAGGGATGCGTCGAACACGGGCGGCGCGAATTGCAGCACGCGGTCGTCCGGCCCCACGCCGAAGACCTCGATCTGCCCCAGGATCATGTTCACGAAGCCGCCGTGCGGGGCCAGCACGCCCTTGGGCCTGCCCGTGGACCCGGAAGTGTAGATGAGGTAGGCCCCGTCGCGCGGGTCCGGTTCCGTGGCCGGGGCCGCCGGGCAATCTTCCGGCGGCGGCGCGAGGTGCGCGTCGCCGTCCGCGTCCAGCGTCAGCGTGGCCCCCGCGTCGGCCATGATGAAGGCGATGCGCTCCGCCGGGGCGTCCGGGTCCACGGGCAGGTACACCGCGCCAACACGCTGTATGCCCAGGACGATTTCCGGCAGGCGCAGCGTGCGCCGGGCCAGCACGGCCACCACGCCGCCCTTGCCCACCCCCTGCCCGGCCAGCCAGGCGGCGCAGCGCAGCGAATTTTCGCGCAGTTGCGCGTACGTCAGCACCGCCCCGCGCCCGTCGCGCACTGCGTCGCGCTGCGCGAACTCCCGCGCCTTCTCGTCGAACAGGCCGGGCATGGACCGCACGGGGTACGGCCGCTCGTCACCGCGCTGCCAGGCGCGCAGTTCGCGCGCCTCCTCCTCCAGCAGGTAGCCGAGCTGCGGCAGGTCCGCGCCGGAGGCCAACTGGCCCACCAGATGTTCCACGCGCCGCACGTACCGGTCCACGTCCCGCTCGCTGAGGTGGTTGCGGCAACTGCGCACCGTCAGGGAAAGCCGCCGGGTGTGGCATTCCTCCATGACCAGCGCGCCGAACAGGACCGGCTCGTGCACGCTGTGGTGCTGCACGGCTTCGCATATGCGGAAATCCGGCGAGCCTTCCGGGGCGTTGGGCAGGTAGTTGATGAACGTGTCGGCGATGTGGGCCAGGTTCTTGTGGCCCAGGTTGCGCATGGCCAGTTGGAACGGCGTGCGCGCGCGCCGGAAGAAGGCGGCGCTCTGCGCGCCCGCGTCGGCCAACAGCGAGGCGAACGTCTCGTGCCGGCGCATGTCCAGCCAGGTGGGGGGCATGCAGATGTGCGCCCCCTGCCGCTTGCGGAACGCCTTGCGCTCGCCGAAGGCCAGGGGCGTCTGCACCACGATGTCCTTCTCGTCGCACATGTACGAAAGGACCAGCGCGTGCAGCGCCGTGAACAGCCCGGCGGGGCTCACGCCGTATCTGGCCTGCAACTCCCCGGCCTGGCGCGAGGTCTCCTCCGACAGCAGGTACTTCCTGTACCGGGTGTTTCCCAGCACATCGGGGCGGCCCGGCAGCGCCCGGAAGATGCGCTTTTCGGGCAGCCGTTCCAGGTGCCGTTCCCAGAACTCCATGTCCTTGGCGAAGCGGGGCGAGGCGGCGTGCTCCGCATCGGCGCGGTATTCCTCGCTGCACGGGCACCGGTCGTACGGCCCCGGTGTGCGGCCCTGCGCAAGCTCGGTGTACACCTCGGCCACGAACGCGGTGTGGTAGAAGAAGCCCAGGCCATCGAGGACAAGGTGCGAACTCTTGACCAGGTACAGGCTTTCCGCCTCTCCCGTGCGCAGCAGTGCATAGCGCATGAGAGGGTTGTCCACGGATTCCTCGAAAAAGGCGTCCGCGTAGTCCCCGGCGGCCTGTTCCGGGTCCGCCGCGCCGCGCAGGTCCAGAAAGCGGAAATCCACGTTCTCCGCCCCGCCGACGATGAACTGCGGCTCGTCGCCGTCCGCGCACAGCGTGGCGCCCGGCAGGGGGGTGTGCCGCAGCACGATGCGGATGGCCTCGCGCAGCCGTTCCGGGCAGACGGCATTGGCGATGGGAAAACTGCCCCGGATGGACACTTCCGCATACTCCGACAGTGATGTCCGACAAGCCAGCCAGAGTTCCTTCTGGCAACCGGTAAGCGGAACGATCTCTGCCAGCCCGTCATCCATCACGGCGTCTTTCATGAACAACCTCTCTATGATGCGAGAACTACCCCACCTCCCAACTTGTTGGCAAGGTTAACCTATCACTTTGGGCTGTACCTGCTCCCACCTATGATGTATCCCTACGGCGATACGAAAAGGTGAATGCTCACGGAAGGAAGCCCTACCGGCAGGAGCATGCGCCACAGCGGATACGGGGGCAGCCCCCCATGCGCCAGCCGCAAGTCCGCGCCGGTCCCGCTCCGCCGCGCCATCCGGCCCCGGAGCTTCTTCCGCCGGACAGACAACGGCAGACATCTTCGGTACAGGTACGTCACCGCGCCATACATTCCCCCAAGCCGATATTCCACCACGACACCGCGACGCCGACCTCACGTGCCCGGTACACGAGGAATCCATGATGCATGCCGACATCGACTGGACGCAGCTCGACTGGAAGAGGGAACTCGCCAACAGCGTCGTCAGCATCGACCAGCTTCTGGAGCACGCGGCCTTCGCCCCCGATGAGGAGGCGGCCATCCGCGAGGTCGCGCAGGTCCATCCCGTCAACATCCCCCGCTACTACCTGAGCCTCATCGACAGGTCCGACCCGGACGATCCCATCCGCCGCATGTGCTTTCCCAGCGCCGAAGAACTGGTCGTCGCCGGGGCCATGGGGGAGACCACGGCCGACCCCTACGGCGACGACAAGCACGACAAGGGCAACGGCGTGCTGCACAAGTACGACTACACCGCCCTCATCGTGGCCACCGAATGCTGCGCCATGTACTGCCGCCACTGCTTCCGCAGGCGCATCGTGGGGCGGCCCGACGGCAGCGCGCGGCGCGACTTTTCCGGCGCGCTGCGGTACATCGCCGATCATCCGGAGATCAACAACGTCATCCTGTCCGGCGGCGACCCGCTGATGCTTTCCACCCCGGCCCTGCGCACCATGCTGGATGGGCTGGCCGACATCGGCCACGTGGATTTCGTGCGCATCGGCTCGCGCACTCCGGTCACCTACCCGCTGCGCCTCTTCGACGACGGGCTGATCGACCTGCTGCGCGGCTTCAACGGCCGCAAGGCCCTGTACATCGCCACGCACTTCAACCACGCGCGCGAAATAACCCCCACCGCCACGGAAGCCATCCGGCGGCTGCGCGGCTGCGGGGCCACCGTGAACAATCAGGCGGTGCTGCTGCGCGGGGTCAACGACACCGCCGACGGCATCGTGGCGCTGATGAACGGCCTGCTGCGCATCGGGGTGAACCCGTACTACCTCTACCAGTGCATGCCCGTTTCACGCGTGCGCCACCATTTCCAGATTCCCCTCCGCCAGGGCATCGACATCGTGGACCGGGCCAGGGCCAGGCTCAACGGCTACGGCAAGCGCTTCAAGTACATCATCGGCCACGACGTCGGAAAACTCGAAATCTGCGGCATGTCCGGCGACAATATCGTGCTCAAGCAGATTCACGCCCGCTCCGGGCACGACGGCCAAGCCTCGCGCATCATCATGCAGGAACTGGACGACAGCGCCGGGTGGGTGACCCTGTGACCGGGCGCAGGCCGTGCACCCTGCGGGACGACGGGGCGGAACCCGCCCTCGCCCGCCCGCCCCGCGCCGCGCGGCCGGAGGCTCCCGTGGCGGACGCGCCCGCGCCCCACGGCGCCACCACGCTGTTCTGCATTCCCCACGCCGGGGGCAGCGCCGCCTATTACGCCAGGCTCGGCCAGTGCCTGCCGGAAACGGTGGCCTTCCGTCCCCTGGAACTGCCCGGCAGGGGCCGCCGCCACCGCGAAGCGCCGCAAACCAGCATGGAAGCGCTGACGCACGACCTTTTCCGGAACATCCAGCCCGTGGCGCAAACAGCCCCCTACGCCCTGTTCGGCCACAGCATGGGCGCGCTGCTGGCGCTGCTGTGCGCGGCGCGGGCGCGGGAAAGCGGCATGCCGCTGCCAAGGGCGCTGTTCATTTCCGCCGCCTCGCCCCCCGGCTGCCGGGAACGGCCCCCGGTGCCTCCGGTGGCGTCGCTGTCGCCCCGCAAGCTCTGGGAATGCGTGGTGGGCATCGGCGGCGTGCCGCAGGGCATCGCCGCATCGGACGAATTCCGCCGGTATCTGGAACCGGTGCTGCGGGCCGACTTCACCGCGCTGGAAGCCTGGCTGCCCGCGCCCATGGAACCGTTGCCCGTGCCCGTCACCGTGTTCAGGGGGCACCGGGACGTCATCACCGACGACATGGCCCGCCAGTGGCAGCGGCTGACCACGGAAGAACTGCGCATCCGCATCTTTCAGGGCAACCATTTCTATTTGCAGGACAACTGGGAAGGTCTGGCGTCCTGCATCGCCCACGCCTGCGGCGCGGCGGCCGCATGACGGCCCCCCGGACATTTTCCGGCTGCCGCCTGCCGCGGGTGGACGATACCGCGCTGGTCTGCGTGGGGGTGCGGCTGGACGGGGACGCCACGGAATGGATCGCGGCGGCGGCGCCCTTCACCACGGAGCGCGAGCGCGCCCATGCCGGGCGCTTCGTGCACGCCGTGGACGCCGCCAGACATCTGGTGGGCAGGGCCATCGTGCGGCGCACGCTGATGGCGGACCGCCGCACGCTGGCGGCGGACCTGGACTTTCCGCGCACCCGGTGGGGAAAGCCGGTCTGTCCCCCCCGCCACGCCGAGGACGGACAGGACACGAACGGCGTACCGGCCGTCATCGATTTTTCCATTTCCCACGCCGGGGCCATGGTGTGGGCGGCATTCTGCCGGGCCGGATGCGTGGGCATCGACGTGGAAGAGACGCGCGTTCTGCCCGATCTGCCCGATCTGGTGGTACAGCTGCACCCGTGCGAGCGCGACGCCATCCGCGCCCTGCCCGCCACGGAGCGCGCCGCCGCCTTCTACCGGTGCTGGACCCGGAAGGAGGCCGTGCTCAAGGCGCTGGGCAGGGGCCTGAGCCTGCCGCTGCACGGCTTTCAGGTGCACACCGGGGCCATCGGCGCGGACTGGCTGGTGTCCCTGCCGCGCGAAGACGCGCAGGCGGGGGACGGCGCGGTCCCGGCATGGACCACCCGCGACATCGACGCCGGGCCGGGCTACCAGTGCAGCGTCGCGGCCCGTGCGGCGCATCTGCCCGTCGCGGTGCATCCGGTGGAAGACGATGCGGCATGAGCGGCCCGCCGCGCCCGTCGGCCACGCGGGGCCGGGGCCGGGTATGGACGATAATGCTTTTATCCTGTTACCCTGCGTGCAGCCCCCCGCGAGACGCGGCCTGCACCTGCAACGGAAACCGTATCCGCCCATGAACAGGACCATCAGTGCCCTTCTCCATGCCGTTGCGGCGCTTGGCTGCGCCCTGCTGCTGT
Organism: Nitratidesulfovibrio sp. D1; assembly: GCF_051133415.1. NCBI lineage: Bacteria > Pseudomonadati > Thermodesulfobacteriota > Desulfovibrionia > Desulfovibrionales > Desulfovibrionaceae > Nitratidesulfovibrio > Nitratidesulfovibrio sp. D1. Next base: position 137,233 of record NZ_JBPGNZ010000004.1, read on the forward strand.
GCCTGGCCGCCCGGCCGGCGCACGCCGCCAGCGCCACGGAGGACGCCGCGCGGCCCGGCCCCCGGCCGCCCCGGAAGGTGGCGGCGTACTTCGAAGCCGGTCCCTACTGGGAATTTTCCCTGCTGCGGGAACAGATCATCACGGCGCTGAAGGAACGGGGGGTGCTGGAGCGCTTCGACTTTCCCGAAGCCCTGCACATCAGCCCCGGCTGGGACGCCACCGAGGACGCCTACCGCGACGCGGCCCGCAGGCTGATGCAGGACCCGTCCGTGGACGTGATCCTGGGCATGGGCACCGCCGCCACCAAGGCCCTGCTGGCGGAAAACAACGGCAGGACGCCCATCATGTCCATCGACGTGGCCGACCCGGTGGGAGCGGGCATCGTGGACGCGCGCACGGGCCGGACGGCGCCCAACCTGACCATCCATTACGTCAGGGACAAGTGGTACAAGGTCTTCGCGCTGTTCCACGAAGCGCTGCCCTTCAAGCGGCTGGGCATCATGTACCACGACAGCCCCGAAGGGCTTTCCTACTCCAACGTGCACGAGGCGCGCGAAGTGGCGCGCGAGCGCGGCTTCACCCTGGTGGAGTACCCCGGCCTGGACAAGGCGGAAAGCGGCGCCACCTGCGCCCAGGGGGTGAACGAACTGCTGGGCCGGGGCATAGACGCCTTCTACATTTCCGCGCTCAACTGCTTCGACTGGACGCAGGAAAATCCCCAGCCCATGTTCGACGCCCTGGCCAGCCACGGCATCAGGACCTTTGCCCGCGACGGCAGCGTGCACGTGCGGCGCGGGGCGCTGATGGGCCTTTCCACCCTGGACTACGTGCCCCTGGGCAGGTTCTACGCCGACCGCATGGCCCAGCAACTGGGGCTGCTGCCCCCCACGGCCCAACTGGAACGGGAAGCCTACACGCCCAAGATCACGCTCAATCTCGTCACCGCAAACAACCTCGGCATGGACATTCCCCTGCTGCTGCTCATTTCGTCCGATGAGATATTCGACGCCACGCTCGTCGGCACGCACAACGCGGCCATGCCCCGGTAGATTTTCCACAAACCCTGCAACCGATCACAACGAGGCGACGACAATGGCTAAAAAGACCATGGATGCCCAGACTGATGGTGTTGAAGGGCAGGAAGCCCTTGCTGCGGAAGCCGCCGAAACGGCCGAAACGGCGGAAGCCGCCCCCTGCGGCTGCCCCTCGGAATGCGACATCGACGCCATCATCCGCAAGCGGGTGTACGCGGCCATCGGCATCGGCTTCATCCCCGTGCCGCTGGTGGACTTCGCGGGCCTGACCGCCGTGCAGTTGGAACTGATCCACGCCCTGTCCAAGGCGCACGGCGTGGAATTCAGGAAGGAACGCGTCAAGTCCATCATCTCCTCGCTGTGCGGGGGCGTGCTGACCACGGCCAGCGTGCCGCTGGCGGCCTCGCTGTTCAAGAGCATCCCCATCATCGGCCTTACGGCGGGGGCGGCCACCATCAGCATCATGGGCGGGGCCTCCACCTACGCGCTGGGCTGGGTGTTCGACCGCCACTTCCGCAACGGCGGCACGCTGAAGAACTTCGACTCGCAGGAAGCCAAGGCCTACTTCAAGACCAAGATGGACGAAGGCAAGAACCTGGTGGGCCGCATGAAGCAGAAGATCGGCAAGGGCCAGCCGGAAGCGGCCGAAGCGACCGGGGCATCCGGGGCGACCACTGCGGAAGAGCAGGCGGCTTCGCCCGCGTAGCCTTTTCAGAACGGACTTCTGAAAGAGCATCGGAAGGGCGGGCGGCCCGCCCTTCCGGTGGCTTTTCCGCATGGTCCGGCCAGGCCGGGACCACGGAACCGCAACGCCCGAAGCCCTTCGCCGCGCCCCGCCGGACGGCACGCACCTGAACCCCAAGGCTTACGGACTTCATGCTGCAACTGAAGGAATCGCACTTTCTGAAGCTGCTCTGGACGCAGGCCGGCGACGAGGGCGCAAGGCTCGTCGCCGCGTGCCTGGCCTCGGGGGTGATGCAGGGGCTTGCCGTGTTCACCGTCCTGCAGGGGCTGGAACAGCTGTCCGGCGACGGCATACGCTTCCACACCTTCCTGGCGTTCCTGCTTTGCCTGGGGTCGTTCTACTTCCTGTTCCGGTACATCACCGGCCGTTCGGCGCAGATCGCCCTGCGCGGCATCATGGAATGGCGCATGCGCATCGCCACCAAGCTGCGCGGCATCTCGCTGCTGGAATACGAACGGCTGGACAAGGGCCGCATCCAGGCCGCCCTGCTGGACGGGCGGGACATGGTGGTGGAGGCCGCGCGCATGCTCATGGCCTCTGCCGCCAACACGGTCATGATCCTGGTGGCCTGCGTCAAGATGGCCACCGTGTCCCTGGCGGGCACGCTGGGGGTGTTCGCCTTCATGACCATGGGGCTGCTGGTGTTCCTGCGGCTGATCAACAGCGTGCAGGCCCAGATGGGTCCGGCCATGCAGGCCGACATGCGCTTCAGCGGCAGCCTGCGCGACCTGCACGAAGGGTTGCAGCAGCTCAAGGTGCACAAGCCCAAGACCACCGACCTGTTCGGCGGCCAGATCATCCCCGGCCTGGACGCCGCCTCGGACGCGCGCGCCCGGACCGAGCAGCGGCACGCCCTCGGCATCTCGTTCTTCGCCATGTTCAACCTGCTGATCCTGGGGCTGGTGCTGTTCCTCATGCCCGGCTTCCTGGGCCTCGAGCCGGAGGAAACCTCCACCCTGCTGGTGCTGTGCATGTTCAGCCTCAGCCCGCTGATCAGCCTGGTCACCTTCGTGCCGCTGATGACCAAGGTGGAGATGAACCTTCAGGAACTGGCCAGCGTGGAGGCCCGGCTGGACGCCGTGACCGAACCCTTCGAGCGGCGGGGCGTGGAGGCGCGCTGGCAGCACGCCGACCCGGACGTGCCGGGCTTCGAATCGCTGGCCATGCGCGACATCCGCTTCGACTACCACGACCCCAACGGCATGCGGGTCTTCGGCATCCGGGTGGACGAATTCGCGCTGCACAAGGGCGAACTGGTGTTCATCCGGGGCGGCAACGGCTCCGGCAAGTCCACGTTCATGAAGGTGCTCTCGGGCCTGTACGCGCCGCAGACGGGCGACATCCACCTCAACGGCGCGCTGGTTTCGGACATGCACATGGAGGCCTACCGCAACCTGTTCACCGTGGTGCCCACCGACTACCACCTGTTCCCGCGCCCGCTGGGGCTGCACGTTTCGGCGGAACGGCTGCACGGGGTGCTGCGCGCCATGCGCATGGAGACCAAGGTGCACCTGCTGGAGGACGGTTCGTTCTCCACGCTGGACCTGTCCGCCGGGCAGCGCAAGCGGCTGGCCCTGGCCTGCGCCCTGCTGGAAGGCCGCGAGGTGTACCTGTTCGACGAGGTGGCGGCGGACTTCGACCCCGCCTTCCGCCGCCATTTCTACGAGGAACTGCTGCCCGGCATCACCCGGCAGGGGGGCACGGTCCTGGCCATCTCCCATGACGACAGGTACTTCCACGTCGCGGACAGGGTGCTGACCATGCGCGAGGGCGTCTTTGCCGACGCCGCGCCCGATGCCGCCACCGGCGAAACCGCCGGAACCGGAGGTGAGGCGGCATGAGACCACGCATCTGCGCACTGGCGGTCCTGCTCTGCCTCTGCTTTGTCCTGCCATCAACCGCGCGGGACCTGCGGGGCAATTCGAACATCAATTTCGTGCGCGAACTGTACAGAAAGGTCAGCGCCACCATCCCTTCCGTGGTGAACGCGAAAGGCAACGAGGAAGCCATACGCAGCAGGCTGAAATGCTACGAGGAATACCACGAATACTCGCAGCGCATCCACATCTGCAACAATGCGTACACCAAGAAGATCGTGCGCCTGGCCCGCGAGTCCGTCCGTTCGCGCCCCAGCCTTGGCGAGTTCGCCTACAACGTGAGCATGTGCCCGATATTGCACAACCTGTGCATGGGACAGACGGAAAATGACAAGGAGCACTGCATCCTGTTCGAAAGGCAGTGCATAGACTACACGCTCGATACCTTCTGGCGCGGCGCCGCCCAGTACACGCAACAAACCTACCGGTTGGATCAATGAAAAGACTCTTCACCGATCTGCGCGACAGGGTGCGCCGGAACCGCGTCAGGCTCGTGTGCATCGGCGTCGTCACGGCGCTGGTCATCATCTTCCTGTGGCCCAGCATGGTCATCACCATCCGGCCCGGCGAACTCGGCGTGCTGTATTCGCGCTTCTTCGGCGGCACCATCCTCGACAGGACCTACGAGGAAGGCATCCACATCATCCAGCCGTGGGACATCCTGTACGTCTACGACGTGCGCGTGCAGGAAGAGACCCAGAACATCGACGTGCTGACGGTGGACGGCCTGCCCATCAACGTCCAGGTGTCGCTGCGGTACCAGCTGATCCGCGACAGGCTGCCCACCCTGCACCAGAACATCGGCCCCAACTACCGCAACAAGATCGTCATTCCCATCATGACCTCCGCCGTGCGCCAGACCATCAGCAACTACAGGCCCAACGACCTGTACTCCACCGCCCGGCAGGAGTTGCAGGACCAGATGCTGGTGGACGCCATAGAGGAAATGGGCCGCATTCCCATCATGATCCACGGGTTCGTGGTGAAAAGCATCACCCTGCCGGAGGTGCTGCGCAAGGCCATAGAAGACAAGCTGGTCGCGGAGCAGAACTACCTGCGCTACAACTACCTGCTGCTCGAAGCCACGCAGGAGGCCAAGCGCAAGGCCATCGAGGGCCAGGGAATCCAGCTGTACCAGGAACTGGTGAACCGCCACATGACGCAGGACTTCCTGCGCTATGAAGGCATCAAGGCCACCCGCGACCTGGCCGCGTCGCCCAACGCCAAGATCGTGGTGGTGGGGGGCAGGGACGGCCTGCCGCTGATCCTGAACACCGAAACCCAGCCCGCTTCCGCCGCTCCGGCCAGTCCCGCCGCCGCGCCCGCGCCCGCCGCGAAAACGCCCGCCAAGTCCGTCGCCGAAGGCGACGCGCGGGACAAGGCCGCGCCGCAGACTTCGCAGCCGGAACCGCAGCAGACGCCGCAGCCCGCCCCCCAGGCCATGCCGCTGCCCGGCCCCCTGCCCGTTCCGGAAGGCGTTGGCCTGCGGGAACCCGGCGAGAGCATCATGGACTACATCCAGCGGCTGGACAAAAGCCTGCTGAACCCGCCTCAGGTGAAAACGCCCAAACAATAAGAGAGGCGACCGTGCAACTATTCGCGATTTTCCTCGGTTTGAGCCTGCTTGTGGGGTTGTTCGGCATCCACACCCGCTTCGGCTTCTGGGGCAACTTCTTCGCCAGCATGCTGCTTACCCCGGTGGTGGGGCTGCTGCTGGTCATCGCCGCCTCGGGCAAGCCCGTCCGGCACGAATAGCCACGTGCCAGATACGGGACAGACAGACGCCGTGACGGGGGACCGCGCCGCGCATATGTTCCGCGCGGTCGCGGTCGCGCCCGCACGGGCGGCATCGCCCGCGTCCTTCCCCCTCCTGCTGGCGCTGGCCGCCGCCCTGCTGCTGGCCGCCGCCCCCCTGCCCTCTGCCTATGCCCAGCCCCTCGTCAAGCGCATCGGCTACCTGGAGGCCGGTCCGTTCTGGCTGTACACGCGGACCTGGGACGCCTTTCGCGCCGCCATGGCCCGCGACGGCGGCTTCCGCTGCGAGTATCCGCCCGATGCCCGGTTCAGCCCCGGCTGGGAGCCGGAACAGATGCGCACCCTGCCCGAAAGGGCCACGGAACTGCTGCGACGCAAGGACCTGGACATGGTGGCGGGCATGGGCACGGCGGCGGTAAAGGCGCTGCTGGCCGCCAGCGACGGGCGCATCCCCGTCATCGGCATGGGCATGGCCGACCCCGTGGCCGCGGGCATCGTCGCAAGCGCGCAGGATTCCGGCGCGGACAACTTCACCTGCCGGGTCACGGTGGACCGCTGGTCCTCCATGTTCCGGGTGTTCCACGAAGTGGTGCGCTTCCGGAAGATGGGCATCATGTACCCGGACACCCCGGAAGGCCGGGTGTACGCGGCGCTGGGCGATGCCGAGGCCATCGCCTCCGAACTGGGGTTCTCGCTCGTCCGGTACGAGGGGCTGTCCTCTGCCGAGACCGCCGACGAATGCCGCAAAGGGCTGGAAACGCTGCGCGGGCAGGGCATGGACGCCTTCTTCATCGGCCCGCTGAACTGTTTCGACATCGAGGGCAGCGGCCTTGCCCCGCTGCTGGACACCCTGGCCGCCTGGAAGATTCCCACCTTCGCGCGGGACGGCTCGGAATACGTCAAGGCCGGGGCGCTGATGGGCTTTTCCACCTGGGATTTCGGCCCCATCGGCGCATTCCACGCGCGGCAGGCGCGCGCCATCTTCGAGGGAGCCACGCCGCGCGGCCTTTCCATGCAGGACGGGACGGAGCCTTCCATCGCCCTGAACCTGGCCACCGCCAAGGCCATCGGGTTCCAATTCCCCTTCGACGTCCTGGTGGTGGCGGACGAACTGCACGAAACCATCACCCGTCCCTCGCCCTCCGGCGCGCAGTAGGAGAAGCCGCGTGCACATCGGCGCCATACAACGGCTGCGCGTGAATACGCTGCTTCTGTCCCTGGGGGTGCTGGCGCTCACCCTGGGGTTCAACGTGCTGCTCTCCTCCTCGACGCTGGACGCCCTGGCCACCGACTCCATCCTTTCCGGCTACCGCAGTTGCGGCGAGCACTTCGCCCGCGGGGTGGAGCGGGGGTTGCGCTTCGGAAAATTCCTGAACGCCTACGCCGGGATGGACGACATGCTGGCGGAACTGCGGCATGGCGTGCAGGGCATCGACAGCGTCCAGCTGTTCGACGCCAGGGGGGAACTGCTGTACGCCCGGCCCAATTCCGGGCCCGATTCCGGTGTTGACGCGCTCCGGGCCGGGGCCGAAGACCTGAAGCAGTTCTCCGCGCATGCCGAAGGGCCGCCGAAGGCGCGCAAGACCCCCACGGGATATCGCGTTCTCGTCCCCTTGCAGCACAACGGCCTGGCGGGCTGGGTGGCCATGGAGGTCGCCAGCGCCCAGGTGGACGCGGCCACGCGCGACTTCCTGCGCTGGTCCGGCTTCCTGATGCTGGCGACGTGCCTTGCTGTGGCGCTGATCCTGCCCGGCTGGCTGGGGCTGCTCACCGGCACGGCGGACGCGCGGGCCCGCCTGCACGCCACGCTGGGCAGGCTGCTGCTGGTCGTGGTGGGCGGCACGCAACTGGCGTATTCCTGCGGCACCCTCGCCCTGTTCGACGGGTTCGTCGAGCGGGCCGTGCGCACCAAGGCCGCCATCCTCGCGCAGTCCGTGGGGCGGGATTTCGAATACCTCATCCACAAGGGCGTGGACGTCGCCCAGTTGAAGGGCAAGGACCAGTTGCTGGCGCAACTGGTGGCCGACAACGAGGAGTTGCGCGGCGCGGCCCTGCTGACCCCCGACGGCGTGCCGCTGGCCACGGCGGGCAGCCCTTCGAACGGGCGGTACGCGCCCGATGCGCCGGGCACGCCCGACGCCGCCCTTTCCGTGCGCGAACCCCTGGACCGGTACTGGCCCAGCCGCTTCCGGCAGCGTCAGGAGGTCATGGAACTGCGGCTGGACCTGGACCCGCAGGTGATCACCGCGCGCGTGACCAAGCTGGCCGTGGACATGGGCACCTCGCTGGTCATCAGCTTCCTGCTGCTGCTGGAACTGGCCAAGCTGTTGGGCCTCATCGCCCGGCGCAGCCTGGGCGCGGAGGCCGGAACGCCCCCGCCGGACCAGGCGCGCCCCCAACTGCCCCGCGCGGCGCAGGCCCTGCGGGTGGGGGGCTTCGTGTTCTTTCTCGGGTACGACATGGGCATCTCGTTCATCCCGCTGCTGGCGCGCACCCTGTACCAGCCCCTGTGGGGCCTGTCCGAAAAGGTGGTCATCGGCCTGCCCATCTCGGCGGAAATGGTCAGCGCGGGCGTGGCCCTGCTTGTTTCCGGCAGTTTCACGCAGCGCTACGGATGGCACAGGATCTACATGCTGGGGGCGGCGGCCGGGGCCGCGGGGCTGCTGCTGGGGGGAATGGCCACGGGCCTGCCCATGCTCATCCTGGCGCGGATCACGGCGGGGTTCGGGTTCGGGCTGGTGCTCATGGCCTCGCAAATCGGCACGCTGGAGCACGAGCACGCCGGGGCCGGGCTGGCCAGCGTGTTCGCGGGCATCTTTTCCGGCAGCATTTGCGGATCGGCCGCCGGGGCCATGCTGGCGGAGCACCTGCCCTACCAGGCGGTGCTTACCGTGGGCGGAGTGGTGACGCTGTTCGCCATGCGCGCCGTGCTGACCGGCAGGGACCGCGCGACGGCGCATGCGCCGCACGGCGCGCCGCCGGCCGCGAATGCCATGATGACGGAGGGTGCGGCGGGAACGGCGCGTACCCCCATCCTCTCCGGCGGCATGACGCTGCTGAAGGACCCGCGCATGCACCTGATGCTGCTGCTCGTGGGCATTCCCGTGGCCATCTGCCTCACGGGCTTCCTGCACTACCTGCTGCCGCTGATGCTGGCCAATGCCAGGGTGGACCAGTCCGACATCGGGCGGGTGTTCATGCTCTACGGATTGTGCTTCATCACCGCCGGGCCGCTGCTGGGCAAATGGATAGACCGCACGGCCGACAAGCCCCTGTTCCTGACGCTGGCGGGCCTGCTGTCGGGCGTGTCGCTGCTGCTGGCCGCAAACGCCACCGGCCTGGCAGGCACGTCGGCCGCGGTGGTGGCCCTGGGCCTGTCGCAGTGCATCGCGGCCCCGGCCTCCATGCTGTGCATCCTTGCGCTGCGCTCCGCGCGGGAACTGGGGCGGGAAAAGACCGCGTCCCTCTACAGGGCGCTGGAACGGGTGGGGCAGGTTGCCGGGCCCGTGCTGTTCGGCGCGGCCACCGTGGTCATGGGCACCACCCAGGTCCTGCTGGTGGTGGGAGGCACGGTCTGCGCGCTGGCCCTGGCCTTCCAGGCGGCGTGGCGGCTTAGTGCGCCACGGAGCTGACCAGCTTCTCCAGTGCCGGAAACCGCGCGTCGCGCAGGCCGTCCGGCAGAAACCACGACAGCAGTTCCAGATAGTCGCCGGGCAGCACCAGGTGGCCTCCGCGCCGCGCGAACTCGCGGAACTCCTCTTCCGTCGGGTAGGTGAAGTACTGCCGCCGGGCGGGGTCCTGCGCCCTGGCGGGAAGCCTGCGGCTCTGCTCCAGGGTGGGCAGGTGGCGCATCAGCGTGTCGATGCCCGCGAAGTAGGTCTGCACGAAATTCCACAGCACGGACCGGTCGTAGGTGATGTCCGCCCAGCCGATCTCCACCACCGGGCCGGTGTCGAGCCCGGAATCCAGATGGAACAGCGTGCAGCCGGAACGCCTGTCCCCACGCTGCATGGCGCGGAACGGGCTGCACAGCCCCTGTAGCGCGGGCAGCGCCCCCGGATGCAGGCCATAGGTGCCCAGCCGGGGAAGGGCCAGCACATCTTCCTGAAAGATATAGTCGTAACGGCATGATATGATGACATCCGGCGCGATGTCCCGCATGGCGTCGCGTGCCTGCGGCAACCGCATGGGTCCCCAGAGTTCCATGGAAACGCCGTACCGCGCCTGCAACCCCGCGTAGGTGGCGCAGGCGGCGGAGGAACCGTCCGGATAGAGCCCGTCCAGAAACGGAAAGACATGGTCCAGCACCATGTCCCGCTCATGCGCCACAAGGCGGGCGGCATGGCCGTCGGCCTTTTCCGCCTCCAGCACGTAGTCCGAAAGGACCACGAACACGTCGTGCCTGCCTGCAAGACCATCCAGCAACCTGTTGAGGGCAAGGCAGGCCGCCAGATCCTTCTTCGTGCAAATGGCAATCTTCAAAGCAACACCTTCATTCACGACATCATCACATCAACATTCGCCACGGCAGGATGACGCTTGCCAAGGAAAACCGTGTGCCCGGGCCTTCGCGCCCTCTTGCCCGCCGACGCTGGAACCGAAATAAATCAAGGCGATTCCCCATACTACGGATGCCGGGTTCGCGCCAGTTCTTCCTGCGCTCAAGAGTTTGCCGGTGCGCGGGACACAGTCCTTTGCGGCATTGCCGGGGCACGATGCAGTGCGTGCCGGTCCGGAAAGCCCGCAAGCCACGGACGGTCCCGGAGCACAACGCTCGCTGCCGACGGTTTTACCAATTGAAAATATGCACGGCCCTATGTACCATGGAACGCAATCGCAATGGCAATGTGACGCCGCGCGTTCCGGTAAAAAGCGGACATCCGGCGAATATTTCCCTGCGCATTGCTCCCGTCAATCGTTGGCAATACCGTTTTTTACGCACTTCAAAACTGGATGATCATGTGTTCTCATCCAGCAAGGAGCATTGCCATGAGCCTGCCAAACCTGTCCGACGTATCCGCGACGAGCCCCCAACTATCCTTCATGGATGCAAGCATGCCACGCCCGAATCCCTCGGATTCCGTGTACTTCAATATCAGACAGGACAAGAATCCCGATGGTTCCGCCGGATATTCCATCACCGGGGTGGATGTGGTGGTGGCAAAAGGCAATCCGAACCGCCTGTGGGAAACCCTGCATGTGGACCGCAACACACAGAAACTTGATCCGGGCAACCCGCGCAACGCCACGAAATCCGTCTCCATATACTGCGACAGGCTGGAAGTGCATGGCGAACTGTGCATACCGGAGGCGGATGTCGTCATCCATGCCAGGGAACTGGTCTGGGCGGACCGCTCCGCCGCCATCAACGTCTCCCCGCTGAACTGGGCCGTCGACAAGGCCGCGGACGCCCAGGGCACCACACCGGGGCGGGACGGAGCCCACGGGAGAAACGCCGGAAATCTGAGCATATTCGTTGCGCGCGTGTCCCCCGCGGACAATGGCGACAGCAGGCTGCTGGCCTCTGGCGGGCGCGGGCAGGCCCCGGGCCGGGGCCTCGACGGCGCCAACGGCGAAAGCCGCAGGTCCTGGACCTCGTACAAAAACGAAATGCATGATTCCGGAATCTCCACCAGCCATGGGAGCACAACCTTCGATCCCCCGGCCATCTACATCGACTTTTCCTGGCGCTGGGCCGCCAGTTGCCTGTTCAGCACGACGGAAGGCGTCAACAATTTTCCCACCGACGGGGGGAATGCCATCGCCCCGGGAAGGCCGGGCAACGCGGGCGACGGCGGCAAACTCAGAACCAACAGGCAGGAACTGGTCAAATGCCTGCGCAATCCGGGCGGAACCGCCGGTGAAAAGGAACGGGACTACCGGGGCGGGGCAAAGGGAACTCCGCAAAAAAGCGCCAAGTACAAGGTCGTGTTCTGGCACAATCTCTTCGGCACCAAGAACGCCTCTGTAGACAAGACGAACAACGGGGAATGCACCACCAGGGACGGCAGCAACGCCCCCGCCCCCGCCCCCGCGAAAAACAACGGAAACTCGCCCGCCGCAGAGGTCGTGAAAGAGCAGAACGCCTGGTTGCACCCTCTCGGCGTGCAATGCGCCTTGACCTACATGCGGGACCTTTTCCTCGCCGGTTCGCGCGACGACCTGCTCGCGCTGATTTCCTCCTACGAACAGGCCTTCGGGACCGATCCCGGCAACGCCCACTGGAAGGACGAATGCGGAAAGGCCCAACTGACCTCCGCCAGGGCGGAGCTTGCCTCCATGCTGCAAAAGCTGCATGGGCACCTCGACTATTTCGGCAACCCCGCCGGGTATACGCCGTTTCTCTCGCTGCAAAGCACGACGAAGCTGTACAAGGATGAAACCGAGCGCGCACTGCGCAGCCTGCTGCTGGCCCGCTGGATCTGCGCCAAGGACAGGGAGGCCCGGGACTCGGCCAAGGCCCTTGGCGAAGCCGTGGCCCTGCTGAACACGGATACCGCGCAGGCAGCCGCCCAGGTGGCCGAGGCGGAAGCGCAACTCCACGACGCCAACGACCGGATCAAGGTCATCAAGGATGAACTGAACGGATTGAGCAACGACCTTGGAGCGTTGCGCGGCAAACTGCTCAAGAAGGCCGAGGCAAGCGAGGACCGCAAGGCCAAGATCAAATTCTGCATCAACATGGCCAGCGCCATTTGCCAGGTGGTGCCCGTCGGCCAGCCTGCCCTTGGGGCAGTGGGCTCCCTTGCCTCCACAGCCGGCAAGCTCATCGACGGCACGGGCGACAAGGCCGTGCCCGACACCATCTCCGAAATAGGGAAGGTGCTGGACAAGGCCAGTTCCGCCTCCAAGGAGGCCAAGAAGGCCAGGGAGGCCGCGGAAAAGGAAGCCAAGGACCTCACGGCGGACCAGAAGGCGGCCAAAGCCAAGGCTGCCACGTGGGCCCAGGTAGGGGCCGGTTTGGGACCGGCCATGGCCGAGGTGGCCAAGGGCGTGCAGGCCTTGCAGGTTCCACAGTCCGCGGTGGAGGCCGAATTGCAGCGCCTTGAGGCCGAAAGCGCGGAGTGGGCCTCCCTGACCAAGAAGATCAGGGAGGTCAACGAAAGGAAGACGGGGTTGCTGACGACCACCATCAACGCACTGCAACAGCTGGGCGAATGCTATGCCCGCATCAGCGCCAACGGGGCGGCCGTGGTCTCCATGAGCCAGGACATGGCCAAGACCCAGGGAAAAATCGACGACCATTCCTTAGGCTTCATCAGGCAGATGGACCAGCGCTCCCGCATGACCCTGACCCGCTACGTCTACCTGATGGTCAAGGCCTACCAGACCACGGTGCTGGAGCCTATCGCGCTGGAGTGGAAAAGCAGCGAACTGACGGACAAGATCATCAACCTCGTCGGGCCCGACAGCGGCTTCGACGTGAAGTCCCTTGAGGCCCACACCAAGGCCCTGCTCCCCATCTATGAGGAAAACCTGAACACCGTCCGCCGCAAGCTGATGGCGGAGTACAATTTCAATGAAAGCACCTTCTCCCTGCAACTGGGGCTGAGCGAAAGCCAGACTCCGCTGGATATCGAGCAGTTGAACCGGGCGCAGCGCACCGTCGTGGATCCCCTGGAATTCGGCCTGCTGTTGCCGGACCAGCATCTGGCCAGAATCAGCAAGATCAGCCTGAAGGCCCTGGAGTTCGACCCCGAAGGGCCGAAAATGCCGGAAAACGTCAACCTGGTCATCTCCGTGCAGCCCGGAAACACCGGGGCCATGCGCAAGGGAGAACGGCTGTGCTCGCTGTTCAGCGATTACCCGCTCAAGTGGAGCTGGACCTGCATGTCCAGCGGAAAAATCAAGGCCAGCGAACGCAGCCAGGCGGCAGAGGACATCCTGAACCTGATCCTCGGTCCGGGCTCCGAGAAAATCCGGCAGAAGGTGGCGCTGCCTCCGGTCTGGTCCAAGCTGTTCATCAAGGCCGCGTATTCCCCCATCCTCAGCCTGGACAAGAGGCCGAGGATAAAGCGCCTGCTCTTCGAATTCATTTGCGATTCCTCCCCGGCGCCGGAACACCAGTGCGTGCTGACGGTCCGGTCCGTGGGCAGCAACGGCGGCGCCGTGATCAGTTGTTCCCGGGACATGGGGAACCGCGGCGACGGCTTCGACAACATGCTGCGCATCTACCCCAAGGGGGCGACGGTCACGCTGTCCGTTCCGGCGGTCGAGGGCGGCGCGTCCTTCGAGAGCTGGGACCTCATCGGGAGCCAGTTGGACTGGAAGGACGTGCAGCAACAGCAGGTCTCGGTTCCCCTTGACGACCACGTGCTTGCCCTGTGCAACTGGACCCAGGCCGACGGAAAGGAAGGAGTCTTCCTGCTCAACGACGTTCTGGGCAAAAAGGACCTGCACGCCCTCAACCCCGCGGAAAAACGGAGCCCTGTCTTCCTGACCCTGAACAGCATCGTCGAAGCCCGGAACGACAGCCGGGAAGACCTCTCCATGCATCACGAGGCGACCGAGGATTCGCCCGTCCTGGGCCTTGTGCCCGACATGGCGGAGGCCGATATCCTGGAACACGGCAAAGACGGCTGGTACAGGGTCAACTTCAAGGGCGTGATCGGCTGGGTTCATACTGGGCAACAGATCGATCAACCGGCCCCATAGCCCGTTTTCCACCGGCGATCCGCCATCGCATCCGCATCCTGGCAACCCCGCTCCGGCGGGGTTGTTCCATTGCATTTCGCGGGCGGGAGGGGCGGCCATCGTGCCGGATATGAGGTTGGGCATGGGGGCTGGGCATGAGGGCTGGGCATGGGGGTTGGACGGCCCGAAAGGAAGCCGCTCCGCCGGATTCAGGAAGGCACGCCCCATTTCATCCGATCCATCTATACATCCATGCACAATGACAAGCATATTTCGATTTGTCGCTGGCCTGTTCCTCTCGTACTTGTGTCTGGAAGTCAGTTTCCGCTCGCTACGGCGCTGACCGGGCCGTTGTCTTGAACGGTGAACCGCCCAAACACAAAAGAGGGGGCCATGAAAAACTTCTTTTCCTCGACGTACGGCATCATTGCCGTGGGGCTGGCCATCGGCGTGCTGGCGCCGCTGTTGCAGTTCTGGGGCAACCCCGGCAACATGGGCATCTGCGTGGCCTGCTTCGAGCGCGACATCGCCGGGGCCGTGGGCCTGCACCGGGCCGGCGTGGTGCAGTACCTGCGGCCGGAGATCATCGGCTTCGTGCTCGGTTCGCTGCTGGCGGCCCTTTTCGCCAAGGACTTCCGCCCCCGCGCCGGGTCCGCCCCCGCCGTCCGGTTCATTCTGGGCGCCTTCGCCATGATCGGGGCGCTGGTCTTCCTGGGCTGCCCGTGGCGGGCCATCCTGCGCCTTGCCGGGGGCGACCTGAACGCCGTGGTCGGCATCCTCGGGCTGGTGTCGGGCATCGGCATCGGCACCATCTTCTTCCGCAAGGGCTACAGCCTTGGCCGCAGCCACAAGACCGGCGCCCCCGCCGGGCTGGTCATGCCGCTGGTGATGCTCGGCTTCCTGGCCCTGCTGTTCCTGTACCCCCAGATTTCCGGCGAAGCCCAGAGCGGCGTGCTGTTCTACAGCGTGAAGGGCCCGGGTTCCATGCACGCGCCCCTTGCCGTCTCCCTGGCCGCGGGCCTTTTCGTGGGCATGGTGGCCCAGCGCAGCCGTTTCTGCACCATGGGCGCGTTCCGCGACCTGATCCTGTTCCGGCAGACCCACCTGCTGCTCGGGGTCATCGCCCTGTTCGTCGCGGCCGTGACCGTCAACGCCATGCTGGGACAGGTCAAGATCGGTTTCGAGGGCCAGCCCGTGGCCCACGTCCAGCACCTGTGGAACTTCATGGGCATGCTGCTGGCGGGCCTGTGCTTCGCGCTGGCCGGTGGCTGCCCGGGCAGACAGCTGTTCCTTGCCGGTGAAGGCGACGGCGACGCGGCGGTGTTCGTGTTCGGAATGATCACGGGCGCGGCCTTCGCCCACAACTTCGGTCTGGCGAGTTCGCCCGACGGCGTGGGTCCGCACGGCATCGCCGCCGTGGTCGTGGGGCTTGCCGTATGCCTGTACTTCGGCCTGACCATGCGCGCCAAGGCGTAAGGAGACACCATCATGAGCGAGATCATCGACGCCCGGGGGCTGTCGTGCCCCCAGCCGGTTCTGGTCACCCTGAACAGGGTCGCAACCGTGGAAAAGGGAACCCTCGAGATTCTGGTGGATACCGAAGCCTCGCGCGAAAACGTTTGCCGCGCCGCGCAGGCCAAGGGCTGGTCCCTTGACTCCGTGGACGCCGTGGACGGAGGCGAATACCGCATCACCATCAGCAAGGGATGACATGGGATTTCTTGACCGGTTGCGAAAAAAGGCCCCCTCTGCTCCGCCTGCCTCGAAGGCGGACAGGGGGCTTTTGATCTTCGAGAACACCAGTGAGGTCATCCGGGCGGAAAAGGCCCTGAAGGCCGCCGGGTTTCCGGTGAAGGTGGTCGGCCCGCCGCCGGAGGTACGCAGGGGCTGCGACCTTGCGGTGGAATACCCGCTTATAGAAGGGCTGAACATCCTGCGGCTGCTCACGGATTCAGGCGCGCCCCCGCTGGACGCCATACCCGTCACCGGACCGCTGCTGACGCCGGTGGACCTGTACCACGTCAAGGACTTCGGGGAATACCTCATGGTCCGGGCCGCCAACATGAAGATTACCGTGGAAAAGGCCACCGGGGTGATCGTCAACATTTCCGGGGGCGGCTGCCCGGACGTGCCGTACCTTGCGGCGCGGTTGATCGGCCTGCGCCTTGACGAGGCGCCCTCCCCGCGCGAGATCGGACACACCCTGTGCGGCTATGCCCTTGGCCTGGCCTTCGAGGAGATGCAACGCCGATGCTCGCAGTGATCGGCACCATTCCGGACCCCGCCATGCCCGTGACCGAGGGGGCGGCGACGTTGGGGCGCGGCGGCCTTTCGGTGGGGGGGCTGGAAATAGCTCCGGACAGGGGCACCCCCGCCCTGCTCGGCGCGGCCTGCGCGGCCTGCGGCGTGCTCGGCCTGCCCGCGCCGTTCGCCTTTCTGGTGGGGGACGAAGGGCGGGGCCACGGCAGCCGCGAACTGTACCGCCATCTCGTGGACGTCCTGCCGCGGCGCTCGCTGTCCACGCTGGCCTTCCACTACCTGCTGCCGGACGTCATGTGGCATGACAAGGTGCTGTTCGCGGTGAACGAGATGCACCCGCGCCCGAGGCTCATCGTCGACGCAGGGTTCATGTACGCGGCCAAGATGAGCGGGCAGGCCACGGCCTACGACCTGTTCACCCCCGACGCCGGGGAACTGGCCTTCCTGGCCGACGAGCAGGCGCCGCACCCCTTCTACACGCGGGGGTTCATCCTGCATGACGACAACCGCGTCCCGGACCTGATCCGCCGCGCCTACGACGGCGACAACGCGGCGGCGTGCCTGCTGGTCAAGGGGAGCACGGACCATGTGGCGGACCGCACGGGCGTGCTGTTCACCGTGGACAGCCCCAACGAGGCCGCTATGGAAGCCATGGGCGGCACCGGAGATACCCTGACCGGAACCGTGGCCGCCCTGATCGAATCCGGCCGCGCTGTCGCCGACGCTGCCCGCATCGCGGCGCGAACCAACCGGCTGGCCGCGAAGCTGGCCCAACCCACGCCCGCATCGCGCATCTCCGAGATCATCGCCTGCATTCCGCAGGCGCTCGCCCTTGCCCTTGCCGAAGAGGCCCAATGAGCGCCCCGCGCATCGCCCCCCGCATCACCCCGGACATGACGCTGCTGGATGTGGTGCACACCCACCCCGCTACCGAGGCGGTGTTGCTCATCACGTCAGTGTCGGATCAGTGCAGCGTACCCCGGAAGTTGGCCAGTGGCCGGGGAGATGGTCGCCCACCTGCGCAGCTACCTTGCGGACGATGAAAAGGTGCCCAACGTCCTGCAGTACCATCAGGATCTCCTGTGCGCGCTTGTGCATGCACAGTTGGGGGCAAACTTCGTCCACGAGGCGGACAGTATGAAGCCTGCGTGACCTGGGGATTCCGGGCACTGCGCGAAACCACCGTTACCGTGGATGGCAATGCCCGCATCCACGATTTCCACAGGCCCGTGCCGGATGTCCAGAAAGGCAAAATCCGCAGCATGCTGTTCGGCGGGTTCCGCAACAACCTGTGCACCATACAGAAGTTCGATTCCGACCCGGAACCTCGGACATTGGGAAGGCAGGGAGCCCTGCGGCGCGAAGTCTATCGCAGCACGAACGAGAACGGCAGGATAACCACCGTCATCACGCTGTGCCCGTCGATCCTGCCGGGCAGGAAGCGGTGGCGGCAGGCGGCGGACACGGCCGCGTCCTCGAACAGTCCGGCGGGCTCGGCGCTCTGCACGGCGCAATCGCGCGGCTGGCCCTGTGTGTCGATGAGCACGCGAACCAGCACCTTTCCTTCGATGTTCCGCCGTCGGGCCCTGTCCGGATATTCGGGGCGCACGCCCCGGACAACGGAAGGCCGTTCGTCCACCACCTCCGCCTCATAGGCCTGCATGCCCCCCACCTGAACGGACCGGCGGGCAATTGCCCCCGAGGGCATCGGGGACGTCGACCCAGTGGCTGTGGCGACCGGCGGTTGCACGGGATCCGCCTCAGCAGTGGCCGGAACATCCTGCGCGGCTTGTTGCGGCGGTGCAGTGGCCTGTTCCTTCTTGCGGGGACTGATGGCCTGCACCTTGGGCTTGGTAATGGCTTGGGCCACGGGTTTCTGCGTTCGCACGGGCGGCTCCGGCGCCACCGGTTCGGGCTGCCGGGGCGGCACGGGTGCGGGCTCGGGTTGCGCGGCAGGCGCAGGAGGTGCGAACTCCGCCAAGCTCACCTCGTAGACCTGCTGCGGCGGCCCCACGTCGTGCGACGGCAGGGCGAACGCCACGGCCAGCATCGCAACATGCACCCCGCAGGAAAACAGGATGTCCGCAAGGCGCATGTCAGCTCCGCGCCTGCGGGCCATGCCCTTCGCGCTCCGACACCATGCCCACCTTCTCGACGCCCGCCGCCCGGACAAGACCAATGACCTCCACCACCGTGCCGTACGGCACGTCGCGGTCGGCCCGCAGGAACACGGCTGTGGGGCGTTCCGCAGCCCGGGTGGCAAGCAGCCGCCCCATCCCGTCCATGTCGGTGCGGTAGTCATCCACGAACAGCGCGCCATCGGCCCGCACGGTCAGCACCACGCTGCCATCGTCTTCAGGCAGCACCTGCACCGTCTTCGTCTGCGGCAGCGCCACGTCGAGCCCCTCGGTCATCATGGGCGCGGTGACCATGAAGATGATGAGCAAGACAAGCATCACGTCCACAAAGGGCGTGACGTTGATCTCGGCCACGAAGCCGCCACCCGATCCCGTGCTTGCCCCCATGCTCACCCCCTCCCGCCGGGGGCGGTCAGTCCGGCGGCATGGGTGGCCGCCTCGTGCTGCAAGCGGTTCAGCAGCAGCCCGGCGAAGCTGATGCATTGCCCTTCCAGCGTCGCCAGTCTGCCGAGCAGCACGTTGTAGGCCATGGCGGCGGGTATGGCCACGGCAAGGCCCAGCGCCGTGGCGATGAGCGCCTCGGAGATGCCCGGCGCCACCGTGGCCAGCGATGCGGACTTCATCTGCCCGATGGCCTGGAACGAATGCATCACCCCCCATACCGTGCCGAACAGCCCGATGAACGGCGCCGTGTTGGCGGTGGTGGCCAGCAGGGGCAGCGCCCGCGAAAGTCGCCGGATTTCCTCGCCCACGCCGTGGCGCAGGGTGCGGCGCACGTTGTCGGCCAGCAGCCGGTCGGCATCGCCGGTGCTGGCCAGCCGGTTGAATTCGTCCACCCCCAACCGGGCCATGCGTCGCAGGGGCGATGAGCCCCGTCCGCCGCGTTCAAGCCGTTGCAGCAGGTCGGCAAGGCCGGATGCCGACAGGGCGTCGGCTATGCCCCCGGCGATGCCCCGGCGGGTGCGTTCCAGCATGCGCCACTTGGCGCAGATGATGGCCCAACTGCCCAGCGACATGACCACCAGCATCAACAATACCGCCTTGGCCACGGGTGTGGCCTGCGCGACGAGTTGCAGCATTCCGGAATCCATGTATCCGTCTCTCCGTTGTTGCGGCTACGCGATGCCCGCCCGGCGGAAGTGCCGGTCCAGCATGCGGTAGCCCATGATGCCGCCGAGGCATGCGGCGGCCACGTTGGCCAGCAGGATGGCCCCGCCCATGGCCGGGCTGAGGTTGTTCACGAAGATGTCCAGGAATTCCTGGTTCACCTTGCCCGACGCGGCCAGCTCACCCACGAACGAGTCGGCCCAGAGATAGAAGGGAATGTAGGTGCCCACGGCCTGCGCCACCCTGAAGACCACGTAGGCCGCAACGTTGGTCCACGGCCTGCGGAAATCGCCTGCGGCAGCAACGGTGTCCGCAAGGATGCCCCCCACGGCCACGATGAGCGAGACGGTGAAGAACCCGGTCAGCATGAAGGCCACGGCCGTGGCCAGCCCGTTGGCGGTAAAGGCGCCGCGCCGGGGCACCTTGATCAGCATCAGCACGTAGACGGGGCCGGTGACCAGCGCCACCACCGCTTCCTTGAACAGCACGAGGGTGCCAGGCAGGAAGTGCAGCGCGGCCAGCAGCAGCATGTTCAGCATCAGCGCCAGCGCGGTGAATATGCCAAGGGTGATGCTGTCGCGAACGTCGAGGGCGGGTCGTTTGTTCATGGCAGTGCTTCCTTGCGGGGGGACCAGACGCGGTACGCGTCGTCATGGTTCGGGGCGCGGTACGCGCCGTCATGGCTGAAACCGCTACAGGCGTCGTTGGGGAATGCGGCCGGAAGAGGGGCGTCGCACGACGGCGCGCCGTCGACCTCGCAGGGCAGGATTCGCCCGCCGCGCAGGCACAGGGTGCGCGTGCAGGCCCGCTGCGCGAAGTCGGCATCGTGAGTCACGACGAAGACCAGCTTTCCCTGCCCGGCAAGTTCGCGCACCACCTCTGCCAGTTGCAGCATGCGCGCACGGTCCATGCCGCTGGTGGGTTCGTCCAGCAGGACGATATCCCTGTCGCCCGCCAGGGCGGCGGCAATCAGGGTTCGCTGTTTCTCGCCCATGGAAAGCGCGCCGGGGTGCCGGTCAAGCAGCCCGGAAAGGCCGAAACGGCCGGCCTGCGCGGCTACCCGGGCGTCCAGATCGGACATGCCCTCGTTGCCCAAGCGCAGTTCGTGCTCCACGGATTCGGTGAACAACTGGTAGTCCGGGTCCTGCATGACCACGGCGCAACGCCTGCGCCGCGCCCGGCTGCCCGCGCGCACGCCGTTGATGAGGATCCCGCCCGACGCCGGTCGCAGCAGGCCGCACAGGGCACGCAGCAGCGTGGTCTTGCCCGCGCCGTTGTCACCGGTCAGGGCCACCACCTCGCCCGCGCGCAGGGCGCAGTCGGCTGCGTCCACCACGCGCGTGCCGCGCAACCGCAGGGACACCTTGCGCAGTTCGAGCAGGGGCGGCGAATCGGGCATTCCGGGGCCGTGGGACGCCGCGAAGACATCCTCCCCTTGCCACGTTGCTGCGACTGCCATGTCTGGCCGCGCGGCAAGGGCTGCGGCCAGACCTTCCACCGGCCGGACCCGGCCATTCTCCACGCATGCGGCGGCGTCCGCCACGCCACGCAGGTAGTCGGTCCGATGATCGGCCACCAGGATGGTGGCCCCTTCCTCCCGCAGGGTCCGCAGCAGCACGCCAAGGCGTGCCAGCCCCGCGGCGTCGAGATTGGACGAGGGCTCGTCCAGCAGCACCACTTCCGGACCGTGCACGGCCACCGAGGCGATGGCCACCCGCTGGCGCTGCCCGCTGGACAGCCGGAACACGCTCTTGTGCAGCAGGTCACCAAGGTCCATCAAAGTCACGGCCCGCTGCAGGCGGTCGCGGATGACGTGCGGCGGCAATCCGAAGTTTCCGGCGGCGAACACCAATTCCTCTGCCACGTGGGTCATGAAGAACTGCGAGCGGCAGTCCTGGAACACCGTGCCCACGGTGCGCCCCACATCGTGCAGGGGACGCCCGGACACCTCGCGCCCGGCCACCTGCACCGAACCGGCCACTTCGGCAGGGGTAATGGCGGGAACCACACCGTTAACCAGCTTGAGCAGAGTGCTCTTGCCGCCGCCGCTCCGGCCGAGCAGCACGGTGCACCCGCCCCGCCGCACGTGCAGGCTTGCATCCTCCAGCACCGGCCGAGGAGAAGAGGGAAAGCGGCAGGTCACGCCGCCAAGCCGGATCATGACAGCAGCCCGTTCAGTTGGACCGCAATCGAGCAACCACCTGCGACCGCGGCCCAGCAGACCGTTGCGAATTCCGCACGGCCCCACGGCGGCAAATCACGCCGCAGGCTGCCCGGGGCTTCCACGCCACGGGTCATGGCCGACGCGGAAAGCTCGTCGGCCAGACGGGTGGCGCGCATCATGAGCGGCAGCAGGATGTATTCCACCTGCTTCAGCGGCCGGGTGAGCAGGCCGTGCAGGCCGGTGCGGACGCCCCGCACGGCCATGGCGTCGCGGATGCAGGCATACTCGCCGCACAGGGTGGGCACGAACCGGCAGGTCACGGCCATGGAAAGCACCACGTCGCGCGGCAGCCGGGCGCTGGTGAGCGCACCCAGCAGATCGCCCAGCATGCTGGTGGCCCCGATGGCCGCGAAAAGGGCCACCAGCGGCGCCACCTTCAGGCCGAAATAGCAGAGATAGGCCGCAAGCCCACCGGCGGTGCCGCCCAGTTGCGCCAGCAGCACGTAGCCGCCCCACAACAGGGGCATGGCCACCGCCAGCAACGCCACCGGCCGCCACTGGCGCAGCCACAGCATGACGGGCAGGGCCATGGCCAGCGGCGCAAGGATGCCCGGCCTTCCCGAAACGATCACGGAAACCAGCCCCGCCATGGCAACCACCGCCAGTTTTGCCCGTATGTCCAGGCGAGGCCCGGACGTCGTGCACATGAAAGACATCCGCAAACTCCGGCGGTGAGCGGCCGGGTACCAGCCCCGGCCGCTCACCGGATGCTAGAAGTACAGGCTGGCGGACACGCCGAAGGCCTGCGGTTCGCCCGAACGGCCGAACCAGCCCGCACCGGCGGCGCTTTCCACCGCGCGGGTCACGTATTCCTCGTCGAAGATGTTGCGGCCCCACAGGTAGACGTCCCAGCCTTCCTGTTCGTAGCCGAACCTGGCGTTGACCGTCTGGTATTCGCCCTGCGACTCGGAGTTGGCCGCGTCGAAGTACACCTTGCCCACCCGGCGGTAGGTGGCCGAGGCGAACCAGCCGTCCAGGAAGCGGTAGGTGGCCCCGAGGCTGGCGGTATACTCCGGGGAGTCGATGACGTTCTTGCCGGAGTAGTCCTCGGTGGCGGAAGGGGCGTATTCGTCGTATTCGGCGCGGGTGTAGCCGAAGCTGCCGGTCAGTTCCAGGCCCTGCACGGGGCGGGCGATGGCCTCGATCTCCACGCCGTCGCTGCTGGATTCGCCCGCGTTCTCGATGTGGTACGAACTGCCGCCGGCAGACATCACCTCCACCTGACGGTCGGTCCAGTCGATATGGAACAGAGCCAGGTTGACCTGCAACCGCTTGTCCAGCCACTCGGTCTTCACGCCGACCTCGTAGTTCCATGTGTATTCGGCGTCGTAGGCCTCGCCTATTTCCTCGTTGTCGTTGAAGCCGCCACTGCGGAACCCGCGCGATACGCTGACGTAGGGCCGGACGTCGTCGGTGAGCCTGTAGCTGATGGCCGCCTTGGGCAGCCACGCATCGAAGGTCTTGTCCTCGTCGTCATCCATGGAGGCGTAGCCCAGCATGTCGCCATCCTTCTGCGTGTACGAGAAGTCCTTGGCGATGCGGTCGTAGCGCAGGCCCGCCGTCAGTTCCAGCCGTTCCCACAGCGTGTAGGTGGTCTGGAAGAACAGGGCCGATCCCAGCGAGTCGGTAGTGCTGTCCTGCCGGATGGTCTGGGTGCCCATACCGGTCATGCCCATGTTCTCGAGATTCATGCGGGTGCTGTAGGCGCGGTCGTCCTTCTCGTAGAAGGCATAGGCCCCCACCAGCCATTGCAGGGGCGAGGTCTTGTCGTCCGACACCAAGCGCAGTTCCTGGCTCAGCAGGCCCACTTCCTTGTCCAGTTTCAGGCGCACCAGATCCATGGGCAGGAAGTCGATGTCGTTGTCCATCAGGTAGTTTTCCTGCCTGCCGGAGGTGATGGACAACAGCTTCATGTCGCCGAGGTCGTATTCGCCGCGCACCGCCGTGCCGTAGGCATCCTTCTCGGCCATGCCCGCGTAGTCCACGTCCACGCTTTTGGCGAGGCTGGCGGAATCGATGGGCGCGAATTCCGCGTAGCCGTCGCTGCGGTAGTTCTGCACGTCGAAGGTGACGGACAGGTCGAGATCTGAGGACGGCAAGGCCTGGACCTTGAACCGGCCGTCGAAATTCTCGTAGCCGTTCACGCTGTCGTCATCGTCGAACTTGTTGGTGAAGTAGTTGTCGGAGGCCTCGTAGTTGCCCGTGGCCCGCAGGAAGACGGTGTCCTCCACCAGCGCACCGGTGGCGGTGCCGCGCATGCCCCGGGTGTTGAAGCTGCCGTAGTCCATGGTCAGCTTGCTCTTCCAGTCGTTCTCGGGCTGCCTGGTGATGATGTTGATAACCCCCGCCTCGGTGTTCCGGCCGTACAGGGTGCCCTGCGGACCGCGCAGGACCTCGATGCGCTCGATGTCCAGCAGGGTCATGTCCAGACCGGGGTAGTAGACGTCGTCCACGTAATACCCCAGCGCGGGGCTGCCCCCCATGGACGAGGTGACGCCGCGCACCGTGGCGAAGGTGGTGAACGCGGCCGCCGGCCCGGTCTTGGTCAGGTAGATGTTGGGCACCAGCGGAAAGATGTCCTCGGTCTTCGTCACGCCCTTGTCCTCGACCTGCGTGGCGCCGATCACCGAAACGCTGACCGGCACTTCCTGCACACTCTGCTCGCGCTTGTCTGCGCTGACGGTGATCTCGTCGAGCACGTAGACCTTCTGCCCGGTGGCGTTGGCGTCCGCGGCGCGGGCGACGCCGATGAAACCCGGCAGGCCGCCGGGCCCGCCAGCCAACAGCATGCACAGGACGGCAGTTCCCGATGCATGAACCAGCGTTCGCAACTGTCGCTTTGCCTTCATCCCTTGGCCCTCTTTCGCTCTTGTTGATGGTGATAATCAGAGTTGTTCTCAGTGACGAACGGCAGGCCACACCCGTGCGAGATGAGGCATTGCCCGGTATCCACGAAGCGCCCGGCCAGCCGGGCCGTACCGCTACAGCCGCCAGCCCTGCGCCTGTTCGCGGCGGCGCCAGAAGTCGGCATACAGCCCGCCACGCTCCAGAAGTTCCTCGTGCCTTCCGGCATCGACGACGGTTCCCTGCGCACCCAGCACCACGATGTGGTCGGCATCGCGAATGGTCTGGAGCCGATGGGCTATCACGACGATGGTGCGCGAACCGCGCAGGCTGTCGATGGCCTGCTGCACGGCCCGCTGGTTCTCCGGGTCCAGTGCCGCCGTGGCTTCGTCCAGCTGCAGGATGGGGGCATCCTTCAGCATGGCGCGGCCGATGGCGATGCGCTGGCGTTCGCCGCCGGAAAGCGCCGTACCGCCCTCCCCCACCAGAGTGGCGAGGCCCAGAGGCAGGCGTTCCAGCATCTCGTCTATGCGGGCAAGGCGGATCACCTCCGCCAGTTGCGCGTCGGTGGCGTGCTCGTTGCCGATGCGCAGGTTCTCCTCGATGGTGGCGTCGTACAGGTAGACGTGCTGGAACACGAAGGAGAAACGACGCATCAGGTCTTCGGCGGGCACGTTGCGCACATCCGTACCGCCCACCCGCACGCGGCCCGCGTCCACGTCGCGGAACCGGGCCGCCAGTTGAAGGAGCGTGCTCTTGCCCGCTCCGGACGGGCCCACCAGCGCGGTGACCGCACGGGGTTTCGCGTGCAGGGTCACGCCCCGCAAAACCGGTATGTTTCCATAAGAGAAGTGCACCCCGTCGAACTCGATGTCGGAATCGTCGCCCATGGATTCCGGCACGCCGGGCTCCGGCAGCGGGGGGGTGTCCAGAACCTCGCGCATGCGCTGCAACGTGTTGCCCGCGATGCGCACGGACGCCCCAAGGTCTGCGGCGATGACCATGGGTTCCATGAACCGGGCCGCCAGCACCAGCAGCGCCACCAGTTCGGCCAGCCCCAGCGCTCCGGAACGCACCAGCAGCACCCCCTGCCCCAGTATGCCGGTGAAGCACAGCTGCAGGACCACGGAAAAGAGGATCAGACCGGGAACGGCGGTACGCAGCAGGGCGTGGCCGGTGACATGCTGCCGCCGCAACGCGGCATGCAGCAGCGCCATTCCCTTGTTTCCCCTGTCATAGGCGCGCAGCACGGCCTGCATGCGCGCGAATTCCACCAGCCGCCCGTTGGCCTCGCTGCCTGCAGCGTCCGCCGCGTGTTCGGCCCGGGCGGCCAGCCAGCCCGCGTAACGGTAGGCCCCCCACAGGCAGGGGGCTCCGACGGCGGCAGCCAGCGCCAGACGCCAGTCGAACAGGAACATGCAGGCAAGGACGGCCGCCGGGGTGATGAAGGCACCGACAATGGGCCGCAGCAGGTGCGCGGGCACCCCCATGACATCGATAACCCCCTTGCTCATGAGGCGGCCCACCTGCCCTACCCGCTCGCCGCCGAACCAGCCCAGCGGCAGGCGCGAAATGTGCACCGAAAGGACCTCGTACAGGTCTGCCGCCAGCCGCTCGCCGCCCGCGTAGCAGGCCAACTGCGCCCGGTACTGCAACAGTGCGTACAGGCCGAGCAACCCTACCATGCCCGCCAGCCACCAGCCTGCCGTATCGACCCGCCCCTGCAGCAGGGCGGAGGTAAACGGCACCAGCAAGGCAAAGCCGATACCCTGAACAATGGCGGCGATGGCCGTAAGGCGCAGGGGGGCGGTCACGTCACGGTCGGCATGTGCCGACACGCTGCGCAGAACCCGGATCATGCCTCCACCTCCCGCATTGGGGCAGTCCGGGGGGCATCAGCGCATTGCCCGCCCCCGGCATGCCCGATATCCGGCAAGGCGGCACTCCGGCGCCGACGCGCTGGCGGCGCGTCGGCATCGCCACCGGCTTCGGTTCCCATGTGCACGGCCCACATCCGGGCATAGTCACCGCCCTTCCCCAGCAGTTCGCCGTGGGTGCCGGTTTCCGTGATGCGTCCTTCGTTCAGGACCACGATGCGGTGCGCGCCGGTAATGGTATCCAGCCGGTGGGCGATGACCAGCAGGGTACGCCCGGCGACGAGCGTCGCCAGGGCCTGCTGCACTTCGGCCTCGGAAGCCGGATCGGCGAAGGCCGTGGCCTCGTCCAGGATCAGCACCGGGGTATCGGCCAGCAGGGCGCGGGCGATGGCCACGCGCTGGGCCTCGCCACCGGAAAGGCGGACGTCTTCATCCACGATACTGTCATATTCGCGCGGCAGCACGGCGATGACGTCGTGGATGTGTGCTGCCCGAGCCGCGCGTTCCACCTCGTCCTGCGGCGCGTCCGGCCGGGCGAGGCGGATGTTGTCGCGGATGGAGGCGCGCAGCAACTGCACCTCCTGAAAGACAAAGCCGATGTGCCGTCCCAGTTCGTCGGGATCCATGCCCCGCAGGTCCACGCCGCCAAGCGTGACGCGGCCCGATGCGGGGTCCGCGCAACGCAGCAGCAGGTTGGCCAGCGTGGACTTGCCCGATCCGGAGCGGCCAACCAGCGCGGTCATGGTGGCGGGCGCCAGGTCCAGCGTAATGTCGTGCAGCACAGTTCGCACGCCGTCGTAGCTGAAGCTGACCCCCTCGAAACGGATGTGGGAGCCCTGCGGCGTTCGCGGTACGGCCGGGCTGGCCAGAGGCGCAACCCCCAGCAACCCGGCCACGCGGTCCGCGGCGTCCGCCGCTCCCTGCAACTTGGGCACGGTGCTGGTCAGGGTGCCGAGGGGGGCGGCGAGCCCGGTGCCCAGCAGCAGGAAGGGCAGCAGATCCACGGGGACCAACCCTCCGTACGCCACGAACAGAAGCCCCGTTGCGCATGTCCATGCCAGCGTCCCCCCGGGTGAGAGCAGCACTTCGTTGGCGGCGGAAAGCCGCACGAGCCCGCGCACCCAGGTGCCGAACGCATCCAGGAACGCGCGTGTCGCGCGCGCAAGCCTGCCATGGGCTTGCCGGGTCCGTCCGAAAACCTTCACCACCTCTATGCCGTGGACGAACTCCACGGAGGCGGCGTTTATCTCGGCGAGATGGGCATTGTACGCATCGAGATGGCGGGAGAAATCCGTCATCTGCCGCAGGTACACGACGATGCTGACGGCGCACGGCACAGCGGTGAGCAGGGCGAGGGGCCAATTGATCGCGGCGAGGTAGCCGAGAATGAGCACCGTCAGCACCAGCGCCCCCACGATGTCCAGGCAGGTGTGCGCCACCAAATGGTGCATGGCAGTCACATCATCCTGCACGGCCTTTTTCACCGCACCGGAAGCATGCCCTGAAAACCAGCCCAGCGGAGCCCGGCGCAGCACCTCTGTCATGCGCGCCCGAATATGATACTGGAAGTCGTTATCAGCAAAATGCGTCAATGCGCCTGCGGAAAACGAGCACACCACACGCAACACGACCGCTCCAAGCACCAAGGACGTGACGCTCCAAGCGCTTGTCGTGTCCAGTCCTTGTCCGCTGAGCAACCGCGCAAGCTCCACCACGGCCACGAACGGGACCATGCCGCAGGTCGTGGCCACGGCCTGCAGTGCGCAGGCCGCCAGCAACCGCCCCCGAATGGGGCGCAGCAACTGCCACAGCTTGCGGAGTCTGGCTGCGTCGATCATTTGTGTTCCTTCGCCAGTGGTGGCGTCTGAAGGTGTTTAGCAGCTAAACACTTTGCATAACAAAAAAGGGTACCGTGTACCCTCGGTGACGGAGCGTCGTGCGCCTTACTCGTCGAGGTAACCGCGCATCCACACGCTCATCCGCCGCCCGAACTCGTTGATGCAGGCGAAAGCGGCATCATCAAGCGTGCCCAGCCAGGCAAGGAATTCCTTGTCATGACGGGCATGGAATGCTTCGTGGCAGGCGCTGGCCCGCTCGCCGGCACCGGTGGTACAGACCACGACCCGCGAGCGGTTGTCCGGGTCCACGTTCTTTTCAAGCAGCCCCTTCTGCACCAGCTTTGAAACAAGCATGGACACAGCCCCCTTGGTCACGCCCGTCTGCTGGGCCAACTCGGTTATGCTGGCGCCGCCAAGCTTGTGCACTTTGGAAATCATGTGCATCTCCGCCGGATAGAGCGGCATCCCCACCCCGAAATCATAAGCTTTCCGCTCGATTTCCGAATAGGTTACTAGCGTCTTTTCCAGGCTCTCGAAGAGAGCCTCTATGGCGGTGTTCTGTGGCATGGAAGAGTGTTTAGCAGCTGAACATATGGACGTCAATGCCTGGATGAGGCCCGGTTCTTCCTGGTCAGCCTACTCGGGGTGGGACTGGACCTCGGGCTTGCCGCGGCCCCGCCCGCCGGTACGCAGTGCATCCTGCTGCCACTGGGCGGCAAGACGGCCCATTCCGTGGTGGTGGCCACCGAAAACGGGGCCTTCCGCGTGCAGGCCCTGCAAGGGGGCGAGGTGTGCGTCTACAACCAGTGGGGCGCGAAGATCACGCTGAAGAAGGAGAAGATCGTGGAGGTGGATTGCGATCACTTCCGCGTGGCGGCGCAGGAATCCATCCGGATGGAAACCAAACAGTGGCAGGCCACGGCCAGCGAGGGGACCACCTTCGCCTCGCCGTCACTGGATTTCGGGGGCATGGATGGCACCCGCGCGCGGGCCACGCTGGACGCCGACCTGAACACGACCGGCGACGTGACCTCTGAAGGGGACCACGTCGCCGGGGGTATCAGTCTGCGCCATCACCGCCATCCGGGGGATTCGGGTGGGACGACGGGGGAAGCAGTGTGAGCTGGTTCGATTCATGATACGCATTGCATGAAATTATTTTTGCATACTTTGCATCTGATTTAATGAGGCCGTACAATAATGAAATAACGTGTCTAAGCGTGAAGCTGGCGTCCATGGTGCTTGAGATTTGTTCATATGTGACGCCCAAGTTGTTTTTTGTATTCTCCACTACGCTTCGCTTCATGGCTTCAATTATGTCGTTCATTGATGTCAGAAGTGCTGAAATATGCTTGCTGACATGCTCTTGGTCTACACTGTTTGCACTCGGATTGTGTGCAAAAACATTCCGTATCTTTGCAATAGTGCAAAGATCGTTGTATAGTGGTTCGCTGATTAGACCTACAGAGTATGCAATCTTCAGCTTCATCGTAAAGCTGTTATGTTTTGTTATCCAGTTGTTTCCTGAAAGTGCAAAGGGAATAAGTCTCTTGTCGAGGGATTCTGTTATTGCAGTTTCTAGCATTGACAGACCATACACGACAGCTTCTCTATCTGACATTTCAAGGAGTTCACGGGCGATTTTATCGTATTCATCTGCACATTCAATGTTGTTAAGCATGGTTATTCTCTTTGCAAATTTGTTCCACTGAACCCCTTCCCCCTGTCTTCCATCCCCGCCGCCACTAGAGTGGCGGCATGGGTACCGATGCCGCACTTGATACACGTACCGGCGACTATACCGGTGAGCGCATTTCCAGTCTAGCCAATGCCGTGTACCTGCGCCTGATGACGCCCTTAGGCACATGGTGGGCGGACCCTTCCGTGGGGTCGCGCCTGCACGAACTGGAGCGGGAAAAGAACGTGGCGCGGGTGCGGCGTCTGGCCGTCCAGTACGCCGAACAGGCCCTGCAACCGCTGGTGACGGACGGACGCGCCCGCGCCGTCAGCGTCACCGTCAGCGGCCTGGGCCGGGACGATTCCGGCGGCGGGCGCTGCCTGCTGCATGTGGAAGTCACCGACGCGGCGGGCCGCCACGAAACCTACACCCACCCCGTGCGGGTAGCGTAGAGGCGGCCATGTCCTTTACCATCCCCACCTTCGAGCAGATACGTGCGGCCCTGCTCCGCGACGTGAAGAACCTGCTGCCCGACGCCGCCACCACCACGGACAGCGACGCCTACGTGCGCGCGTCGTCCGTGGCCTCTGCGGTGGAGGGCCTGTACCAGCATCAGGCGTGGATGGCCCGCCAGATACTGCCGGACACGGCGGATACCGCCTACCTTGAACTGCATGCGTCCCTGCGCGGCATCACCCGCAAGGCGGCCACCACGGCCACGGGCACGCTGACCGTCACCGGCACCGCCGGGGCAGAGGTGCCCGCGTCCACCCTGGTGCGCCACGTGCCCACCGGGGCCACCTTTGCCACTACGGCGGCCATCACCCTGAACGAGGGCGGTACGGCCATCATCGCCTGCTCGGCGGCCAGCGCCGGGGCCATGCCCGACTATGCGGACGAGCCGGTGCTGTTCGTCACTGCGCCCACGGGCGTACAGGCCGAGGCCCGGCTGACCCTTACCGGCGGCACCGACGCGGAAACCGACGCGGAACTGCTGGCCCGCCTGCTGGACTACATGCGCAACCCGCCCGGCGGCGGCAACCGCTACGACTACCGGCGCTGGGCCATGGAGGTGCCGGGCATCACCGGGGCGTGGGTCTACCCGCTGCGCCGGGGCATCGGCACCGTTGACGTGGCCGTGCTGTCCTCCGGGGGGCTGCCGTCGGCGGAACTGGTGGCCGCCGCGCAGGCCAGCATCGATGCCAAGCGCCCGGTGGCCTGCAAGGATGCGCTGGTGCTGCCGCCCGCGCCGCTGCCCGTGGATGTGCTGGTGCGGGTGCGCCTGTCCGGCGTGCTGCTGGCCACCCTTGCGGCGCAGGTGCAGGCCGCCCTTGCCGCCTACTTCCTGACGCTGGAGCCGGGCGGGCTGGTGGTGCGGTCGCGCATCGCCGCCATCATTTCCGGGCTGCCCGGCGTGGCCGACTGCGAGGTGGCCACCCCCACCGCCAACGTGCAGGCCGTGGTGGATGCCGCGTGCATCGAATGGCCGCGCCTTGGCACCGTCACCGTGGAGGCCATGTGAGCGGGCACGCCACCCTGCTGCGCACGCTGCTGCCGCCCGTCAGCTATGACCCCAACGGCACGGCCATCGGCGCGCACCTCACCGCAGAGGGCGCGGCGCTGGATGCGGCGCTGGCATCGTCCGTGCGGGCTGTGCTGGGCATCAACCCCTTCCGGGCCACGGAATGGCTGGAGGATTGGGAGCGCGTCTACGGCCTGCCAGACCCGTGCGCCCGTGCCGACCGCACCCTGCAAGAGCGCATCACCGCGCTGGCCATCGCCGTGCAGGAGCGCGGCGGCCTCTCGCGCGGGTGGTACGTCCGGCTGGGGGCCATGCTGGGCTACACGGTGACGGTGCGGGAATACCAGCCCTTCCGGGCCGGGCGTTCGCGCGCCGGTGACGCCCTGACCAACGGCGACTGGCAATTCGCTTGGGCCGTGGCCTCGCCCGCGCAGACCGTCCACCGGTTCCGGGCCGGACGCAGCGCGGCGGGCGAACCGCTGGCCCATTGGGGCGACGAGATTCTGGAATGCGTGATGCGCAGGCTTGCCCCGGCGCACACCAACGTACTGTTCATCTACGGATAGTTACGGAACGGATAGCAACGGACAGGAGCCGCCATGCACCGCATAGACCCCCCCGGCGCGACGCCGGACAACCGCTTTACCGAAGGCGACCCCACCATCCCCACCGCCGCCACGGAAGTCAGCGCCGAATGGCTGACCGCCGTGCAGGAAGAGGTGGCCGCCGTCATCGCCGGGGCGGGCATCGTCCTGGACAAGGCCGACAACGGCCAGTTGCTGGAGGCCATCGCCACGCTGATCGCCAACGCCGCGCCCGAGATGCCCGGTTACGCCACCACGGAAACGCCGGGGCTGGTGCGCCGGGCTACCGACGAGGATACCGAGGCCGGGGTGGGGGATGGCTACATCTCGCCGCCGCAACTGGCGGAACTGCTGGGGCGGGTCAGCGTCACGGCTAGCGTGCGGGATATGCTGGCGGGCGGCATCGTGGAGTGGGAAAGCGAAACCATCCCGACGCTGGCTGACGGGTTGCCGTTAGGGCTGGAACTGGCGGGTGACGTAGTTGCGCTGGCCATGTTTCCGCGTCTGCTGCGCAAATGGTGTGGCGAGGCCAAGAACGCCACTGCTCCGGCGTGGTACCGCTGCACGGGTGCCGGAGTACGCAATGCGGCAGGGGGATACATCCGGATGCAGGACCGACGCGGCGAGTTTCCCCGAGGGTGGGACCATGGGCGGGGCGTGGATGCGGGGCGCGGGCTTGGCAGCGCACAGGGGCAAAGCATGCCCCAGCACAAGCACCAGTTGCCCTTCGGATTTGACGAATCACGGGGCGGCTACTTGCGTGTGCAGGCAACAAACCCGTTCGGGCGGGGGGCTGCCTTTACACCCACCAACCAGAACTCGCAGTTGGCCGGTGACACCACACAAGACAACTGGGAACTGTCCGACAACCCCTATTCCCCGTCCGTGTCTGGTGAAAACCGAACGAGGAACATAGCCACAATGTACATCGTGCTTGTGTAGTGAAAGGATATCCATGTGAAAGAAATATATATTTATGCCATTATAACCCGTGAATACCTGCGCACGGAAGACTGGGTACCACCGCATCCGTGGGTGGCCCTTCCCGCTGATGCCGTGGCCGCCGAGGCCGCCCCACTGCCGCCCGCGCGCGCCGGGCATGCCCGCGTCCTGAACGCGCGGGGCGATGCCTGGGAATACGCCGAGGATCACCGGGGCAAGGCGGGCTGGCTGGCGGACGGCACCCAGCACGTAATGGACACGCTGGGGCCGCTGCCGGAGGGCTGGAGCGAGACGGCACCGCATCCCTCGCTGGAAGAGGCCCGTACTGCCAAACAGGCTGAAATCCGCACCGGCTATGACACTGCTCTGTCCGGTGTGTTGGCCGGGGCAGAGGCCACCGCCACCGGTGTGGCCGTGGGGTCGGCCCTGATGGCCGTTAGCGACCCCGAAGGGCTGGAATATCTGGTGGAGCGGTTGACCGCCCGCCGGGTGGAACTGGAACAGGCCCTGCTGATCGCCCAGGCCGCCGCCGACCCCGTGGCCGCCGTGCTGGCCATCGTGGTCAGCTACCCCACGTAGACCGCATCGCCGCGAAGCGCAGCGCGACGGCCCACCGCGATGCGCTGGCTACGGAATAGAGCAAAGCCCCCGGCGAAAAATCCGTCGGGGGCTTTTAGTGCCAAGCGGGCTGCGCCACCGTGTCAAACGTCGCGCGCGCGTACATCACCAAAAAAGTGCTGCTCCCCACACGGTCGAGCCTGTCGGCCCCAACCTATTCACTCGCCATCACAGGGCGTCACGGCCAAAGGTGGGAGAGAAGTGGGAGAGATTTCAAAACACAAAAACGGCTAGCCATGCTTATTTGCATAACTAGCCGTTTTTACTGGCGCGCCCGGGAGGATTCGAACCCCCGGCCAAGAGCTTAGAAGTCCACGCAGATCATTTTACATCCAGCGCCACCAAGCGACATAGACAAGAAATTTCAAGCGAATACTTAACATCCTTTGCCACGACATGCCATTCTTTGCCATTGACTTTCCAACCCAAGGTTGGAAATAGGGTTGGAAAACGCGCGAGGCACCCATGGCAGCAACCGGCAGAGAAAAGACCAAATACCCGGGCGTGTTCTTCAGGGAAGTCAGAAGAATCGGCGGCCCCGGTGCCGAGAAAGTCTTCTACATCGTCTTCAAGAAGGACGGCAAGGTTATCGAGGAGAAGGCCGGGCGGCAGTACGCGGACGACATGACCGCCGCCAAGGCTGCCCGCATCCGGGCCGAGAGGATCGAGGGCAAGCGGCAATCCAACAAGGAAAAACGCCTTTCCGCAGCCAACCAGGTCAACCGCGTGACCATCGACGCCATCTGGACCGTCTATCAAACACACAGCACGGGGAAGGCCAGTCTGCGAGGCGATATCAGCCGCTACAATCGCTATCTCAAGGACAGCTTCGGACACACTTCTCCGGAAGATATAACCACACTGGAAATCGACAACCTGCGTATCGAACTCACTCAGCAGAACAAGGCACCACAAACGATCAAGCATATCCTCGGCCAACTGCGTAGGATCATTCGCTTCGGCGCGCAAAAAGGCATCTGCGAACTCCCTCCCACGTCACGACTGCATTTCGAGATGCCCCGCATAGACAATCAGAAAACAGAAATGCTAACCTCGGAACAACTGGCGCGATACATCAAGGCCCTCGACGAAGAGGAGGATCAAGGCGCTGCAGCCTTCCTCCGCTTGGCGCTCGCTACAGGCATGCGCCGGGGTGCTCTTATTGCCCTCAAATGGGATGACATCGATTGGCAGCGAAGCATGATCCGCCTGCGGGGGGAATCCGCCAAGAAGAGAACGACCGACTTCATCCCCCTGACCGCAACGGCACGGCAGATACTCGCGCAGATACCCAGGCTCGGCAGCGAGCACGTGTTCCCTGGGAAAGAAGGGGAGCAGCGGCAGGACTTCCGACGCATCGCAAGACGGGTGAAGAAGCGCGCAGGCCTACCCGAAGACTTCAGACCCTTGCATGGCCTACGTCATGCCTACGCTTCTTTCCTCGCCTCCAGCGGTCAAGTAGACCTGTACACCCTACAGAAACTTCTGACCCACTCCAGCCCGCAAATGACCCAGCGATACGCCCACCTAGCCGACGAAGCGCTACAGCGTGGCGCTAGCATCATCGACAGCGTGCTCTCCAAGGCTCCAACCGAAGACACCCCCTAACCTGCCACTTGACCTTTCACAGCGATCAAGCTAATGCCCTTGACTAGCGGGAGCCATACGCCGCCAATAAAGGAGCTCACGACATGCTAAGTTTTTGATCTCATGAAATATAGCGCTTAAATAGCCCCCGCTAACCTCGCTTTATGCGCTAATTCCATACTCTCTTTTTTATTTTGAATGCCACCCCTGCACGCAGCACTGCTGCCATGGCAAAGGGGCTTTTCTTTTTAAGGCATTCAGAAAATCAGGAGACGCCAATGGAACCCTCAGCGCCCCCCTCTCCTCGCCTTACGCAGCATGCACCGTCAGCCATAGCGTACGACATAATTCGCTGCGTCGGCCTGACACAAGCAGCGCTCCCTTCTCAATAAAAGCAAACCAAGCCGCACCCAATCCGCACAGGATCGTGCTCGTAGCTATGTTGCGCCTAAAAAATAGCGCACTACGCCACACTTAGGAATGCTTTACCCACTTTGGCACTATAATTTCGCTTGAAAAATGTGGACGACTCCTGTCGTTCACATCATATTCATCATGCAGAAAAATTTTCTGCACGATGTGACACTTTGGCATATCTCTCAAAAGCACATAAGTACACAACTTACGCGCCACGAGACATCGCCACGACGTCTATGACAAAATTTAAGCACTACCAATCAGCAAAGTGCGCACAATCACAAAGGCGCACCGAACAAGGGGAACACAATGAACACTGCACAAACCTCCGCCACTCAATTTCTCTCGCCAGTCCACGCACCAGAGGCATTGCCCGGATGGCTGACAGAAAAGCAGGTTGCACTGCTGACTTCACTCAGCGTGTCCACCTTACGGAACCATCGCCAGCGCCGCATGGGCATCCCATACGTGAAGCTCGGCCGATCCGTGCGCTATGCCCGTCGGGCCGTTGAAGACTACATGAACGCCCATTCAATCACCTACTAACCATCACTGGAGAGCGCCATGTCCATGCACTTTCGCCCAAGTGACTCGACGCACATCGAAAACGCCACACGCACACCGACCCCAGAGAGCAAAAGGGCTCGAAAGAATGCGAGCCAGCTCAGCACCGAAAGGAACACGGTCAAGGACCTGCTCGGCAACGGTGTCCCGCTCCTCAAAATCCGCCATCAGCTCGGCCTCACTGCACAGCAGCTCAACAGCCACATCGCCGCACTTTGCGCCGAAGGGTTCAGTGTCCAGCAGCCACAATACGAAGTCGTGACGGCAAAAGCACTACCGCCTGCAGTCCAAAAACAACTCGGAGCGACCGCAGGCGACCTGGTCAAGTGCGAACTCAACGGCACGAGCCTCGTGCTTAGCGTTGTCACGGACTAATGAATAGCGGGTGGGGAGGTGATACCCCCCACCCCAACCAACAAGAATTGGAGACCACACATGAGCTTTCCTAGGCGCTTCGAACCCCATAGCGGGGCCAGCTTTCGCCGACATGGCGACTCAATCCACTCCACGGCTCTCGTTCACAACGGCCAAGCATACGAAGAGGAACTCTTTGCCCATGCCCTCGATGAGCACATCAACGCGATCGCTCGAAAGCTGAAAGATGGCCCTGAGCCAAACAGCTTCTTCCGCCGCACGAGCTTTCCCCACCCCAGCATTCCGCCATCCCTGGCCCTCGTCCGCCCTATTGCCGACGCGTGCGGCCAGGACTACATCACAGTACTTTGCGCCCTTCTCGGCAGTACCTCCATGGCGCTAAGGGGACGGTACCGCGTGCGAGTAACTTCCACATGGGAAGAGCCACTCGTGGATTACTGGCTAATGATCGGCGAATCCGGCACGCGCAAAAGCCTGCTGGTCGCGGTACTTCGCAAACCCTTTGATGGTTTCGCGACCGCCCCTCCGAAAGAATATCTCCTTCGGCCAGGCGAAGCCGAGACCCGCAAAACGCAACGCAAGCTTGCCGATCGGCAGGCCTCACGGGTGGCCCGCGCCCGACTGAAAGGCATCTCCCTGGATTTTTCAGAGGTTGCAGCCCGAGAGATAAGCGCTCTCTCAGCCGAGACGGTCACCTTTCTCGACAAGTTCAAACAGGATCCGCCGGTCGCAGTTCGCCTGTTCTTCGAGAATGGTAGCCTACGGAATCTGGCACGCCTCATGTCTGAGCAAGGCGGCTGCGCCAGCCTTCTTGACGCCGAGGGAGGAATTTTTTCCTCTCGAACCTTCAAAGACATGGACATCAACTTGCTCCTGAAAGCCCACGCAATGGAGCACTACTCGCACGATCCGCACAACGGGACACCATGCCAGATCACATCCCCAGCCATGTCCATGCTCATATTCGCACAGCAAAGCGTGCTGCACGGCTTGCTGACGAACAAGGAAGCTGTGGATCGGGGCCTGATGGCACGATTCCTCCCGATCCAGCTCCACGCGCCGATCTTCAAAATAGAAGATACATACAGCGACTCATCCTTCACCGATGCTACCTCGAAGTATGAGAAAAAGATACGTAGCATGCTTGAGCGCAACTACACACAGGATAGCGCTAGAGGCATTCAAGAAATCAAGACGACAAAAGATGCCGAAAAAATGTTTCTTGCATTCAAAGATGAAAACGAAAGACTCGCACTGCGAGCATCAACCACCCCCGCAATTCATTCCATATTGCGCAGGCTACCTGGACATGCCGCACGAATAGCAGGCGACATTCATGCATGGAAATACGACGATCCATGCGCTGCGCTAATCAGTGCTGAAGACGCTGAGTACGCCATTGAAATATCGAGGTACGTGCTGGAGAACGCTACAAACCTCTACGACATAGAATATCAAAGGGATTTATTTTTTGCCCAAAAAATCCTTTCTTGGATAAAACGCTGGGACACCCAAGACAACATCCTCCACTTCGACTCGAGAATCGCACAGCAAAACGTACGCGGCCTAAACAAAGATAACGCGATCGGAGCACTTCACCTTCTCTGCGAAAATCACTTCCTAGAAGATATTACAACGCCTAAGACTAGCCCTATCTTCGTGGTTAACCCACAGATATTCACGCGAAGGTTCTGATAAACCGCGCCCCAAAATGCCACGGAAAGCGCCCCGGACCGTCTACAACCACACATGTAGACAGCCCGGGGCGCCTTTTTGGCTCTTTAGACCACCCTCAACTCGCATCAGGAAGTATTAGGTAAGAACTTAAAAGCAAACTCACCCCCTGGCAGATCGGCAACTTTCCGCCCTTATTTACGCCCTACTCATGGGGAGAAAACATGGCATGACTGCTAGCCCAATCACTACGCCTAGCGAGCCTCACCACACACAGCGCGGAAGTCCTACTCACCCAGCAACTGCACTTTTGAACATCGTAGCTGGAGTTGCCCCTGCTAAACCGGACACCCTGCGGCTGCTGATGCGCGGATAAATTCCCTGGGGGATTTCATCCGCAAGCCCTTGTGAGGGTGCCTCTCGTTGTAGTCCTCGAACCAGCCGGGAAGCTGGGCCAGAACCGTTGCCACATCAGGACGGGCGTGAACATGCACGTAATCCCGCTTGAAGGTGTTCACAAAGGCCTCGGCCATGCCGTTGCTTTCCGGGCTGCCCACCGGCGTGAAGCGCGGAAGCAGGCCTAACAGTGTCGCGAACGCCACCGTTTCCCTGGCCGTGTAGCAAGAGCCGTTGTCCGAGAGCCATTCGACGGGCTGCGGGGCCTTCACGACCCCAAACCGCTTCTCTACGCACTCCAGCATCAAGTCCTGCACCATCTGCCCACTGATGCCCGCCGTGGTCGCAATGGCCCCCATGGCCTCGCGGTCGCAGCAATCAAGGGCGAAGACTACCCTCACCACCTCGCCACTGTCGCAATGAATTTCAAACCCGTCTGAACACCAGCGAAGATTGCTTTTGAGGGTGATGACCTTGCCGTCGTGGCTGCGGTCTGGCCGGTAGCCCTTGTGCCTGGCCAAAAGCAGGCCATGAAGGCGCATGATCCGATACACGCGCTTGTGGTTGACGCGCGCATGACCATCCTGGACCAGGCGACGATTCAGCACCGCGCAGACCCGGCGGTAGCCGTAGGTCAGCCGATGGTCGATGATGTCCCGAATCAGGGGCAACAGCACCTCGTCCTCAGCCTTGGAGTAGCGGGGCGGACGCTCCCGAACTGGGTCTTTCACTCTTTCGGCCAGCCTGGAGCGCGAGACCGTCAGCGCCTCGGCGACACGCTTCATCGGGAACCGTCCTCCCAGGGCAACGGAGTGCGCGAGATCAGTTTTTTTTCGCGCGCAATCTCCAACGCCTCCTGAAGGATTTCGACCTCCATGGTCTTCTTGCCCAGCATCCGCTCCAGATCGCGTATACGCTTCTTGAGCGCCCGAACTTCTCCGGCTCCGACCACCTGGTCATCCGCTTGGACAGCGGTCTTGCCTCCGTCGCTCATGAGCTTCCTCCAGCGAAACAATTGGCTGGGAGAAAGGCCGTTTCTGCGGGCGACGTACGAGACGTTCATCCCCGGCTGCAACGACTCCTGGACCAGTTGAACCTTCTCCGCCACCGTCCAACGTCGACGCTGGGCTGTGGTCAACACTTCCACCACTGCTCCCCCGTTAGCACTAGGTCTGGACATAGGGCTAGACCTATCTCCTATCGTTGGCGGGGTGTCCGGCCCAAATGGGGGCTACTCCAGTAGCTAGCTGACGGAACTGCGCAACCGCACCACCACCCCAGCCTCCCACGACGACACCACATCCCCTGCACTGCGAGGACCGCATAGCACCTGCATTCCCACGCTACCAACAACTCAATTCGCCAAACGACCACACCACATATATTATGACAATTTTTCCGCCAATATACACCACCACTATTAGCACGAACCCCACCCAAAACAGCCCCGCAGATCGATCACTGCCCATCATGCTCGAACTAGGTAAATGGTAATACAGATTAAGACTATAAATATCCATACACATAACGAGAGTATGAATAATAAAAAACACTACAAAGCAATACTACAAGACATAAACACACGCACTAATCAAAACAAAACAATGAACAAGAACTAACGAACCAACACAGGAGACAAGCATATGGACTACAGTAGTTGCAAAAAATATGAGATCATCAACGGCATCATGGATAAGTATCACAGTGCGCTTGAGCAATCACTTGT
This sequence comes from Nitratidesulfovibrio sp. D1, assembly GCF_051133415.1. Classification (NCBI taxonomy): domain Bacteria; kingdom Pseudomonadati; phylum Thermodesulfobacteriota; class Desulfovibrionia; order Desulfovibrionales; family Desulfovibrionaceae; genus Nitratidesulfovibrio; species Nitratidesulfovibrio sp. D1. The sequence continues at coordinate 177,648 of NZ_JBPGNZ010000004.1, forward strand.
TGATCACAGCAAGGTCATGCAGGTCAGGCTAGATTTGCACTATCCCGAAAACGGATACGTTACGCCTAACAGCACACACATCCAAGACTTCAGCTACAACCTCAAACGCAACCTTACGCGCAAAAGGTTTGCCGGGAGCCACAATCCCGATCCCAAACTCATCTGGGTGAGGGAGCAGAGCGAAAGCGAGCACCCACACTACCACGCCCTGATGCTCGTCAATGGCAATGCCTTGGACAACCCTCACTCGATTTTAGAAAAAGCGAGCAGCCTTTGGGGCAGGGCATTGGGCGTCGATCCGGCCGGACTTGTTCACCGCTGCGATAGGGACAGGAACGGGAACAGGCAGGAAAACGGCATAATGATCAGGCGGGGATCACCCGACGAGGCTGCCCAACGAGCCAAGTGCGAGCAGCAGGCTTCGTACTTGGCGAAAGCCTACAGCAAGGACATCCGCCCAAAAGGGGCATGGACCTGCGGGGGCACCAGAACCTCAAAGAGAGGGGCAAAATAATGTCCGGAAGCTGACCGTTAGCCGGTTTCGGGCTCCTGCATCCAGGCGGGAATATCTCGCTTCAACACAGCTGGCTAAGCACGGCTGCGCGTCAACAGCCAAGCCCGCAGGCCTGATTGATTAATCTAGCGGGCACAGCGTGGTGGTGCGGAGGTAGACCTGCCTCAGCGCGTCAATGGAGCCGAACACGGCAGTTTCAGCGGTTTCTCTTAGGAAGTAGCCAGCTTTTTCCTCGACATCCCAAGTGAGCCTGTTCACCTAGGAAACTGGTTTAAATCAGTGTCCACAGTTATGTGTCAGGATCATGGACAGACAGGAGCGCCCCTCGGCATCCATTGCCACCTCTCCAGAAAACAGAATGGCCAACCTGTGTTCTACGGGGTGGGCATTATCCGTCAGGCAAACGCGCAAGAAGAACGTCGACGCGCTATTCCTGTCTTTTCAAATCATCCAGAAACTCTGATCCCGGCGCAACACAGCTCACCATCAGGTTGTCGCGCGCCCGGGTGCAGGCCACATACAGCAGATGCCGCTCGGTTTCGTAAACCTCTTCAAGATCCGCATTGTCCGCGACAGACTCTATACGTTCCTGCAGGGGCACCACCTCGTCATCACACGCCATCACGGCCACGGCACGAAACTCCAGCCCTTTCGCAAGGTGCATGGTGCAGACTGCCGCCTCGCCCGGCGCCGTGTCCAGCCGGGTGTCCAGCACCCGGAAAGGAATCCCCGCCAACTGCATTGCACCGGCGGCACGCCCCAATTCCTTTTCGGAACGCACGAAAACGCCCAGCTCGGATGCCGAAAGCCCCTCGCCGATCCGTGCCGTCAACCACCGGGCGACAGCTGCAATCTCTTCATCCGGGGAAGGCGCAACCAGAATCGTCGGCTCCGGCCCGTTGAAGACGGAAGTTGTCCCCCGCCGGTCGTCCGTATTGCCATCCACATCGGCTACCGTGGGGCCGAGCAATCTGTCCGCCTGCTCGCGAATCTGGTGCGATGTCCTGTAGTTGACGCGCAAGGTTTGGCAGCGCCCCCGCACCTCAACCCCCAGCGACTTCCACGAAAACGGCAACTGAAAGATCCGCTGGCCAAGGTCACCGGCAAAGAACAACCCATTGGTCCTGCCTGCGCCCAGCGCCGCGAGAAACCGCAGCTGGGGCACGCTGACGTCCTGTGCCTCGTCAACCACCACATAGTCGAATGGCGGAGCCTTGAGGCTGGCCACATGCCCGGCCAGGCGCGTAAACAGCCCGGCCCGCGTCACTTGGTTTTGCTCGGCGAGACCGGCAGAAACGTAGCTGAACACGTCCCAAAGCGCTTTGCGCATCTTTTCCGGCAGACGCGTTTTTCTGCCAAGCCGGGGGACGTCTCGGTACTCTTCCCATGTTTTCAGTTGCCAGGCATCCACGACTTCATCCCACTCCGACAACATGAACTGCTCGCTTTGGCGAATGCCCGTGTTTGTCGAGGCAGCCCCCCTGATCAACGCCGAGACAGTCTCCGCATCCGCAACGCGAAGCCGCCCGAGCCACAGCCGGTTGAGTCGCTCGCCAAGGGCATCCATGGCATGGACGTCAATGCGCTCCCCGAGCCGAGGTTCATTTCCCGCAAGCACCTTGAGCTTGTTTCGCAGGGCGTTCGCAAGGAGCTCAGAAAAGGTCGCTAGCAGCACCCGGGCATCCGGATTCTTCCGGGCTAGATTTACGGCCCGGTGCAGCGCGACGATGGTCTTGCCGGTGCCAGCGGAGCCGGAGACACGGGCGGGGCCGGAGAAGTCACGCTCCACGGTCTGCCGCTGTGCCGGGTGCAGAAAGACAGTCCATTTTTCCCAAGGGTAGTCGAGGGCCCGCTCCAGTTCTTCGACATTTGCCACCACGCGGAAACGCCGCTGGGCGTCCGGGTGGTCGAACGGTGCGTACCTGCCGATCTCCGTTGCGGCGGCCATCTTCGGCTGTACGCCCGTGGCCAGAGCAAGCAGGGCTTCAGCAGCCTCTGCGGGCAAGTGATCGGCAAGATCCAGAAGCGTGTCCTCGGTGGCCTGACGGACAGCCCCCAGCCACTCCATCGGCACACCGTAACCGAGCAGATCTTCGTCGGTGATCCTGGCAAAAAGCAGGGGGCTAGCCGGAGTGACAGCAGAGGGCTCCTTCCAGCCAGAACCATCAACATCCTGCACAACTTGCCGCAGTTCAACCAACTGCGCCGCGCCCGTCTTCGGATGCGTTTCAAGCTTGCGCACCTCGGCCCAGCGGTAAGCCTGCTCGTGGTGGTCGACGTAGCAGAGAAGAAGGCTGGCCTGCGTCCGGTGGACGATTATCCGCACATCCGCATTTACCCGCACCGACCAGAAATTCTTGTCGCGCGCACGGGTCAGCTTGTGGAAGCTCATGCCGGGGTTGGCCGGGTTGAGCTGAAGGTCGAAGGCGGTGGTCTTCACCGCTTTCTGCTCGTCGCCGGTCAAGCGGCGAAGGCTGTCGGTGAAGGTGTCGGCTATGCGAAATTCCATCAGGCCCTCTACGTTGTCTTCTTGGCGATGGATTCGAGAGCTTTGACAGCTCTGAGCTCTATGCTCTCGTGCGCAACTGTCCCGAGAAAGGATGCGACATCAACATGGCAAACCGTAGGCGGCATTGGCTTGCCTTCAAATTCGTACAGACTGGTTATGGCAATAGCCCCTTCACCTAGCACACTTTTCAAGGCCCCAGGCTGTCCCCAGTTCATTATGCGGCAATCACCCGGCCCAAGAGAAGGGATGCCGGTAACGAACGGCCCCTTGTCGACAGGGCGCGGGGGATCTGGGTTTTCTTCATCAAGCCCGTACATGACCATTAGCGGGCGGGACGTTTCGAATCTGACATTTTGAGCCAGTCCATTCCCTATGTTTCTGATCACAAGCTGAATGATGCTCGGCCGATGCAGATCATGCACTGCCGAGACGACAACGTTCGGCTCCGCCTGAAACTTCCGTGTCTTTCTGGCTTCCAGCACGAGTTGCGCAGTAAACCATGCCAACACCGCGGTAAAGAGCAGCAGGCCAAAAGAACAAACAGCACTAATCGTATCCGTAACGCTCGGGACAGCGGCGCTCTGCAGCACTCCTTCCCTGACCGCATCTACAATCTGCTCCGTCGCCAGTGAAACCTCGCCTGCCATGTCGCCTCCTGCCCTACACTCGGAACACCTTCATGACCTCGTCGCCGAGGTGGTTGATGACCTTCACCGCAATGCGACCGTTTTTGGGCTTGTCGAAAGGCCTAGACGTGTCGCTATTGAGCGTCTCCCACGCATCCGCGTTGATTTCCGCCTTGAGGGTGGTCTTCAGAGCCTTGTAGGGATCGTTTGCGCCAAGAAAGTAGGCGTGCCGGACGAAGAAACTCTCTTCATTATAGTCCGTGTCGATGAACCAGCAGGCGATTCCATCCGGGCCGTCGCTTCGCACTTCGCCCGAATTCGGGTGGAAGACATCAACGCCCTTCACCTTCACCTGAATCTGCCCGTCCTTGGTCGGAATGATGTCGATGTCCGGCTCGCCGAAGATAACGAAGAGGTTGCCCTTGCCGGTGTTCTTGAGCTCGTCGGACATGTGCAGGTCTGCGTTTATCCGCGCCTTGAGTACGGGGATGCGTCCAAGCTTCGAGAATTCCGTGGAATGCGCGTCGTAATTGAAGGCGCATGCAATGAGCACGTCAAAGCCCGCCTCTCCGGCCTCGCGCGCGGCTTCCACCAGGTCGGGGCGGGAAACGGTGCCGAACTCCGGCCCGATGAAGACGGCGGCACGTTTCTCCGGCCCCTGCCCGCCGCCCTCCGCGTAGCGCCCTTCGGCACAGACCCTGTCGCCCGGCCACGGCACAAGCGAGGTGAACGTAATTTTATCGTCCTTGCGCGACTGCTGGACCCCGGCGGTCTTCAGGTTCTCCAGAATCATCTGCACGAAGTCCTGCTCGCCACCTGCCGCCTGCCCCTGCTTCGTCGGATCGATGAGGTCGTCATTCTCGTCCACGGCCAGCACGCGGTGCGGGGAAAGGCTCTCCACGGTGAACGGACCGGCCACGCGGACCTTCTTCTTGTCCTCGTAGGGCTTGTCGTAGAGGTACTCGAAGTCGGCCTTGGCGGCGATGGACGCGTCAATCTCCTTCTGCCGGGCGATGCGCAGTTGCCACCAGCGCTTGTGGGCATCCTTCGCTCCCGGTGCCCACTTTTCGTCGGCCTCGCGGGGGATTTCCCATTCCTCCCAGCTCTTGCCGAGCGTCTTGTTCAGCTCGGCCCGGAGCGGCTCAAGGCGCTCCTGATACTTCTCCCAGATGACATCAATCTCGGCGTTGTTGGCGATGGACTTCAGCGTGATGTGAGGCACCCGCTCGTAAACGAAGCCGTGGCGGATGTCGCCATACGTCGGCTTGCTGGAGGGCGCACTGTTGGTAATCTCCGCTTCCTTGAGCTGGCCGTCCTTGCTGTCGGCCAGCAGGTAGTACGAATACCGCGCGCCCATGATGCGTGCGCGGGCCAGCGCCAGCGCCACGCGGGAAGTGTCTATGGTTATCCAGCGCCTGCCCCACTGCTCGGCAACGTAGGCCGTGGTGCCGGAGCCGCAGGTGGGGTCGAGCACAAGGTCGCCGGGGTCTGTAGTCATTTGAATGCAACGCTCAATGACTTTACTATTTGTTTGGACGACATACATCTTGTCAGACATAAAGCCGCTTCCGGTGTCACGCCATGACGACGTCATCGGAAGTACCGGAGAATCATCTATGTAACGCCGATAGGCAAGATTGATACCGTTGGGCATAATTCTGTCTGCTTTATCAAGTCTTTTCATCCCTAAATCTGTTGTTGACCAGCCTCTGCCACCTCTAGGAGCAAATTTTTTCCCACAACAATATACGTCAAAGTGCATAGCCGACCCTTCACCAGAAGGTCTACCTTGACGCTGTGATGTTGCATCACCTTTCATAAATATTCTTGAACCATCACATAAACTTCCATCATATTGAGATTCACTCAAATCAATATTTCTCACATATCTATACCCTGTTCCACCATCTTGCCCGGCAATCTTTTGCCTGTACATTGCACGAAACTTAACAATACTCTGATTCTTTGCATACCATAGCAAAAAGTCATTATTCTGCGCTAGGTATCGTGATGTTTGTCCGGTAGTAGTTTCAAAGGCTATAACGGAGCAACAATTTGAATCTCCGAATATCTCATCGAGCAATGACCGAACTCGATGCATATTCTCTTCACCAATTTGCACAAAAATTGAGCCACTTTCACACAGAAGGTCACGAGCACATGTAAGTCTATCTCTCAAATAACCTAGGTATGTATGAATCCCATCGCGCCACGTGTCACGAAATGCTTTTACTTGCTCTGGTTCACGTGTGATTTGGTCTGTCTTCCCATCAGTCACCTTCGTACTTGTGGTGGACCACTGAAAATTTGAGTTAAACTTAATCCCGTAAGGTGGGTCAAGATAGATGCACTGGACCTTGCCGCGAAGCCCTTCGCGTTCGGCAAGGCTCGCCATGACCTGAAGCGAATCGCCCAGAATCATGCGGTTGGTCCAGTTGGCGTCGTGCTGGTAGAATTCAGTCTTGGCATCCTCGGTCGGCAGACCATTGAAGTCGGAAAAAAGGTCATACTGTGCCTGTTTGGACTTTTTCTCTTCCTTCGTTCGACGCATCAAGTCGTCAATGAGCACCTTGGGGTGCACCTTTTCCTGAATATACAGCGGCGGTGCATTCACCACGAGGTCCGACCAATCCTGTTCGTCTTTCCCTCGCCACATGAGTTGAGGGTCGAGGTCGCGGTTGCGCTCGTAGCGCACCTGCACCGGCGCCTTGTCACGTTCGGTCATGATGGACTGGTATTCGGCCGTAGGAATGTTCTTTCGACTAGCGTCACCATGTGTGATGGCTTCAACTGTCTTGGGGGTAGAGGGCTTGGCCATGGTTATTTCTCTCCCGCGCCGGGGGCGGCGATTGCTGTAATCATGCTGTTGACCGAGGAACGGACCTTGTCCGCGAAGTCAGGCTCCATGCGCAGCACCTGCGTCAGTTCCGTGAATGCCCAGCGGCCATAGGTGCCAAGGTTGCTCACGCCCGGCACCCAGTACGTATCCATGGTCGCCTTCTTGTCTTTGGCGTCCTCACCCCTGTAGCCCTTCACCTCAACCACCAGGTTGAGCAGGTCTTCGCGCCCGTCATCCACTTTCACGATGAAGTCCGGCAGGTAGCGGCGCGTCTCCGAGCCGAAGCGATAGGGCACCTCGAAGCCGAGGTTGTGGTTCTTTACGTAGGCGCGCACACGGGGGTGTTCTTCCACTACGCGGCAGAACTCGGCCTCCCAATCGCTGTCGAGGATAGCCCAATTGATATGGCAGAGGTTCGGACTCGTCTGCCACCGAAGCGTCTTGGTCGTATTGAAGGCGACATGCCGCGTGCTGCCAGTGGGGTTGTAGGGATCAAGTACGGCCTTGACCGGACACGTTTCACTGTGCGCACTTGTGATGGCGTTGGTGATTCGTTCGCAGGCGATGTCGGCCAAAGATTGATACATGAGTTGTGCCGGGAAGGTGCCACCCTCGCACACAAGGCAGGTGTCGAGCCATTCCTTGGCGATACGCTTAAGTTGGCCGAAGAGGTGAAGCTTTGGCTCCGTGTTCGGGTCGCGCCATTTGGTGTACAGCAGGCGCTGGGTAAGGTGGAACAGAAGCGTCGAGCGGCGCAAGTCGCCAGTGTGGACAAGATTAAGGTCCACTCCCTCGCCAATGATGCCTTGCGTTCGCGTGCTGGTTGCACCGACCTGTTCCGGCGTCAACTTGAGCACGGAGTCTGCGTTGAATTTCGCGGTGAGCCGCTCTTCCGGCAGTTCCACGCGGTACCCGGCGACGTTGGGGAAGCGGATTTCAAGGTGGTCGCGCTCCGGGCTCATGGCCTTCACGTGGATGGTCACACGAGGCTTAAGCGGCTTCACCGGCACGGACTGCGCCGTAAAATCGAAGGGGATGCCGAGCACGTCGGCGTATTCCACATTGAAGAGCCCCTCGTCGTTCAGGTCATAGGCCTGACGCCGAAGGGCACGGCCGATGACCTGTTCGCACAAGAGCTGCGTGCCGAAGGCGCGGACGCCGAGCACATGGGTGACGGTGTTCGCATCCCAGCCTTCCGTCAACATGGACACGGAGACGACGCACCGGATAGAGCCGCCCAGCCTGTCCGGCTTGCCCACGGTGTTCATGACCTCGCGCAAAAGGTCGTTGTCTGACAGATTCTCTGCCTGTCGCGGGTCGCCCGTTCGCTCGATGATTTCGCGCCGGAATCGCTCGATTTCATCAGCGGCCATTTTGCGGAAGTTGTCATCAAGGGCCTCGCCCGCTTCAAGCTGCTCGCTATCAATAAGCAGGGTGTGAGGCCGGGCCAGCGGGTTGCCGTGGTCGTCAAAGTTGCGGAAGAGGGGCAAACGCCCGTTTTCCAATTCGGTGGTGCCGTCCTCATTCTCGCGAAAAAAACCGGAGATGTAGTCGAAGACAAGCTTTGACGCGGCCGTGTTGTTGCACACGACGATGAAGCACGGCGGCACATCAATGCCGGCGTCCTGCCAAAGTTCGAAGGTCTTCTTGTAATGCCCGTAGAGAGCCTCCAGTGCCGTCTGCAGCTCCGGTGGAATGCTCAACGGATCTAGCCCCTTGGCCTTGCCGCGCCCTTTTTTGGGCATCTTCTTTCGGATGTGTGACCAGAGATTGCGGAACATGGGCATGTCCGCGCCGGGAATGTTATCTGAGATAGGAACACGTGGCAGTTTGACGATGCCGCATTCGATGGCATCCATCAGCGAAAAATCGCTTACGGTCCACGGAAACAAGGTACCCTCTGCGTAGCCGGAGCCTTTCAGAAAGAAGGGAGTAGCAGACAGGTCGAAGACGCGAGCCACTCCAAGCTTGCGATTCACCATTTCCAAGCCGGAAATCCAGAGACGAGCGGCCTCCTTGTTCTGTTCGGCTTCCTGCTTGTCATCGGCATCCAGCGCTTCTTCCGGTTCGCCCGGTTTCTCCCGGTAGCAATGGTGCGCCTCGTCGTTGATGACGAGGATGTTCTTTAGTCCCATGAGGTCAGGCATGACACGCTGAATCATCTGACCCTCAGTTTCCAGTGTGGCCAATTCAGGGCCACGCCCTTGCAAGAGGGCCCGCCCACCTTTGGATACTTCAAGTCGTTCGCGAAGCTTGAATGCGTGGTAGTTTGTGATGACGATTTTTGCCTTGCTCAAATCAGAGAGCATATCAGGCGGCACCAACTCGCGACTCTGGTAGTAGCTGTCCGGATCATTCGGCTGCAGCACTCGCAGGCGATCCTTGATGGTCAGCCCTGGGGCAACAACAAGAAAACCACGCGTAAACTTTTTGCTGCCGGGATGACGAACGGCATTTAGCGTCTGCCAAGCAATGAGCATGGCCATTACCGTTGTCTTGCCTGCCCCGGTGGCAAGCTTGAGTGCAAGGCGCAGCAGATCGGGGTTGGATGCGGTGCTGGCTTTTTTGAGGTGCTCTACGAACTTTTTTCCGTAAGGAGTGTTCGGTGCGACCTCAGTAAGCCAGATGGCTGTTTCGGCAGCCTCCACTTGACAAAAGAACGGGCGGATACCGCTGAATTGATGAAAACGCCAGTGTTGCAGCAAGCGGGCCGTCGTAGGAGTGACCTGCCACTGACTAGGGCTGGGAAGTTTGCGCCATATATCAACCTGATTCCGGATTTCATTGATGGTCGAAGTCGCATCGTAGCGCTGCCCGTCAGTCGACAGCCCTTTGCCTTCATCAATGCCCAATGAGTACTGCTTCTGCCCCCCCTGCTTCTTCGGCTTGGGAATGGGGGTAATGAACGACACCCTGCGCCGCGATTCGATAATCTGTTGGGTAGGCTGCCCAGTCTCATCGAGTTCCCAGTGGCGGGAGGGGTATTCATAGGGAGAATTGAGAATTGGGCGTTCAAAAAAGGGGTTGGGCATGAAGCAGCTCCTTTGCACCGAGAAGACAGATATAGACGCAGACTCGTCCAACCGGTTTGTGCAAAGGATTAAAAGGATGAAAGAAAAAATGCAATCGTATATTCACTCGGTTAAGTGGGGCGAGGGGCCAAGCGTCGCACTATGGAGCAACGCGCGGAGCAGGGGGGCGGCGCCCTTGGAGACCAGACGATGCATGACTTGTAGGCGTAGGTTCTGCTCGTACTGGCTGCATCGGTCAGGGGACACTCGCCCCGGTCCTTTCCCAGGACAAAACGAACTTCCAACTGAACGAATACACCAACGATTCATGGACGAAGTTCAGGGTACGTTCCGACGATGTTTTCAGGATCATTTACCGTCGACTAGACAGGCAGTCGGCATGGTGCCCCGCCATGCCGCAAGGCGCATCGCCCATCATCTTTTCAGATATACATTACATTCATGATACTGGGGAGATATTCCCGAAAACCGCCCTGATACCCCGTGTATCAGGGCTTTCCTCTTTCCAAGGAGCCGCCATGGACAGCCTTCAGTACACCTCCCCCGAGGTCACCGACCTCGCCAAGGCCCTCATTGCCGTTCAACACACCCTGCAACCGGCCATCAAGGACCGTGAGAACCCGTTCGCCAAGTCCCGTTACGCCACCCTCAACTCCGTCATGGATTCCTGTCGGGATGCCCTGCTGACCAACGGCATCTGGGTGACCCAGTACCCGGTTCCAGCCGAAGCCGGACACCTCGGCCTAGTCACCAAGCTCACGCACGCGGAGTCCGGCCAGTGGCAGTCGTCGCTGCTGGTCATGCCCCTGCCCAAGGCCGACCCGCAGGGATACGGCAGCGCCATGACCTACGCCCGCCGGTACGCGCTTTCGGCCATGCTCGGCATGGTGACGGAGGACGATGACGACGGGGAGGCCGCATCACGCGACAGGCCCGCACGGCAGAAAACGCCTCGCCAGCCTCGGTCTCAAGCGCCTGCTGCCGCACCTGCGCAGCAACCGCCCCAACCACCGACGACTCCTCAACCCAAGCCCGCAAAAACAGCACATCCAGCCCTGGCGTCACTGCCACGGCTGGATGGGGTAAACTACTCGACGGCCACTGCCCAGGATGGCCGTCTTTGCATTCTGGCGTCGGGCAACACGTCTGCCCGCAAGCAACTGCTCTCGGCTGCCGGGTTCAAATGGAACGCCGAGCGCAAGGTCTGGTGGCGGTACGCCGAGACCGCCTGATCCTCATCACCACGCCAAAGGCGGGGATTCCCCCGCCATGGGGGAGCCTCGCCCATTCGATGGAGCCCCCATGACAGACACCTCGCAATCCCCCATGCCTCCGGCATTGCCGGACCCTCTCTGCCTCCTCGCCGAATCCCTGCTCGCGCAAGAAATCCACACCACGCAGACCCAACTGGGCGACCGCAGCACCTACGTCGGCATGTCCGACATCGGCGCCGCAACGGAATGCCTGCGCTCGGCAGCTGCCTGTAAGTTGGCATCGCCGGGCACGCAGCCCCACATCATCCCGCCTCAGCATGTCGGTTCCATCCTGAAGCGCCACCTCCCACTGCATCGAGGCCACTGGCAGGAAACCGGGGTTACCGACTCGCTCACCAGAAGCGGCCACCGACTCATTCCGCAACTGGAAATCAGCGCTTCCTTCCACGGCGTGCCCATCAAGGCCCACCTGGACATCACCCTCATCCACGAAGCTCCGACACCCGTCATCCGGGTGCTGGAGCTGAAAAGCAACGGGCACCTGCCCGAAACCCTCTACACCTCCAACGAGGTGCAACTCTACGGGCAGATCGGCCTGCTGGAGAGCACCTGGCATCGCCCGTGCTGTTCGCTTCGGGACGAGGACGGCCAGCCGGTCTTCACCCGCAAGACCTTCCCGGAGGCGGCTCGGCTCCTCTTCGGCATCGACCTGCCAAGCACACCGGAAGGCGTGACCATCGAAGGCTGGGTGCTCTCCATCTCCATGGCCGATGCCAAGGTCTTCGGGCCGTACACGCCCAACCGGACCATGCTCGGCATCTGCTGCAACACTGCAGCCGACCTGTGGCAGGCCGTCAACGCCGTCAAGGCGGGGCAGTTGGCGCTTGACGACCTCCCATACTGCCAGGGGTTTCACCCCCTGTGTGACTGGTGCGACGTCAATGCCGCCTGCCCCAAGTTCCGGCCCATGCGGGTTGACGGCATGCCCGTGGACCTCGGACCCGCCCATGCCGCGGACCTCGACCATCTCGCCAGCCTGAAGGAGCGCAAACTCGCCATCGAGGGCGATATCGCAGCGATCGAAGGGCGCATCCGCACCGCATTCCAGCGCATCGTTGCGATAAGCGACCCCCCGGCCCGGGACTGGATAACCGCGGGCAGGCACCGCTTCCGGGTGGCAGCCATGCCCGGCAGACAGACCATCGACCAAGCGGCCCTGCAGAAGGAACTGCAGGCCCTGACCGGTGATCCCCAAACGGCAACAGACATCCTGGACCGAGCCCGCAAGACCGGCCAGCCTCATGAACGGCTGTTCATCAGCCCCATCAACGGAAAAGGAGAATGACCATGGGATACTACAGCGAAGTCGCCCTGTGCCTGTCCGGCAACGGGCGGGCACGGCTTGATGCGGCGATGCACGAGGCGAGGCAGCATGCCACCAACCCCGGCGATATCGAACTGTTCCTGCAAAACGGCCTCAGGCAGGACGCGCCGGACTCGGAAGGCGTGCTGTACTACTGGGAAGGCGTCAAATGGTACGCGGATTTCGAGGAGGTACGATTCATCACCGACGTCATGGATGAACTTGACGTTGACGACTACCTCTTCCTGCGCATCGGCGAGGACGTTGACGATGCCGAGATTCTCGGCGGCTGGTGGGACAATCCCTTCGATGCGCGCCTGTTCCGAACCATCGACTTCGGCTAAGGGGCGTCGGCGCAGCCCCCTCGGTCAGCGCGGCCCCAGGCGCACCGCTTCCGGATCATTCCAGGGTGATGCCAAGGGCGCACATCCGGGCCTTGGCATCTTCATGGCTCACCACGCGGCCTTCACGCACGGCATCCAGCCCTTGCTGCACCGTGCGGCAAAACCGCGCATCGCGGTCAAGAAACTGCGCAACGGCATCCTTAATGACTGCTGCACGCGTACTGCCAGTGGTTGCGGCGATCTCGTCCAGCCGATCCACGGTGGCCTTGTCGAAACGGATGCTCGTCGAATGCGGCATGATCACTCCGTGGGTGGGTACGCCCGACCAGGCTGCCTCATGGGTTCTTTCCAGGTTCCGTGTCCACGCCCCACTGCGCGAAGCACTCCCGGACCTCATCATTCGATGCGAAGAGTCCGGCATCCGCCTGACGAACGCCTTCCGCGATGTCGGCCACAGCCCACTCCTCGTCCCGGACATACCGCCGAACGGCTTCGGCCATGAGTTCAGGCACGGGCCTGCCCATGGCTCTCGCCAGAGCCTCCAGTCGTCCCTTCGTTTCCGGGTCGAGATGCGTATCCCAATCGGCCATGCGTACCTCCCCATTCCGACGGCATAGCCAACATCCCAAACCGACACAACATCAAGGAGCACCACCATGCCCCATACCGATTCGGGCCTGCACGCGTTGCAGCCCGTCGATCTCGACGCCGGCGCCGTGTTCAGCGGCACCCCGTCGGGCCGCATGATCAAGGGCTACCGCCAGCCCTCGACGTATACCCCCAAGGCCGATCCCGACCACATCTTCCACGAGACCACACGCGACATCGTGGTCTGGCTGATGACCGCATCCGATCCGCTCTACGTGTTCGGCCCCACTGGCAGCGGAAAGTCCAGCGCCATCCGGCAACTGGCCGCCCGGCTCAACTACCCTGTCTTCGAGGTCACCGGGCACGGCAGGCTGGAGTTCCCCGACCTCGTGGGCCACCTGTCCGTGCATCAGGGGTCCATGGAATTCCGGTACGGACCGCTGGCGCTGGCCATGAAGCATGGCGGGCTCTTCCTGCTCAACGAACTGGACCTGCTGGAACCCGCCACGGCCACGGGCCTCAACGGCATCCTCGACGGCCAGCCCCTATGCATCCCGGAGAATGGCGGTGAACTGGTCATGCCGCACCCCATGTTCCGGTTCGCGGCCACGGCCAATACCAACGGCGGTTCCGACGAAACGGGCCTCTACCAGGGCACCCTGCGCCAGAACCTCGCCTTTCTCGACCGGTTCTGGCTGTGCGAGATGGGCTACCCCGAACCCGCAGCGGAAGAACGGTTGCTGGAGCGCATAGCGCCGCAACTCCCTGCACCCCTGCGGCGCACCATGATCGACTACGCCAACGAGGTCCGGCGTCTGTTCATGGGCGAATCGGGCACGGCACATGGCGCCTCCATCGAGGTGACCTTCTCCACCCGCACCCTGATCCGCTGGGCCGACCTGACCCAGCGGTTCCAGCCGCTCGCCCGGCAGGGCATCCAGCCCGTGGCCTACGCCCTCGACCGGACGCTCGGCTTCAAGGCCACACGGGAAACCCGGACGCTCCTCCACGAAATCGCCCAGCGCATGTTTCCCACGGGGGAGTGAACGGGGACGCTGCTACCGCGCCGAACACGTCCGCTGCGGACACCCCCGGCAAGGATGCCGCGTCTCCCCGAATCCCCGGCAATACCGGCCTGGTGCTCCAGTTCATGGATTCCCTGCTCACCCGTCAGTCTTTTGATCCCGCCTTCTTCGCCTCCCTCCCTTCGTCTCCCTGGCTGCGCCTCGAAAAGGACACGCCTTCGGGCGGCAAGTTCTGGTCCTGCACCATCCAAGAGCACGGCATCGACCTCCACTGGGGCAAGCTCAATACGCAAGGACAACGGCTCGCCCTGGCCATCACCCGGTGCAACCGAGGTAGCCCCATCCGCGAGGCGCGGTCACGCATCTTCGGAAAACTCAAGGAAGGCTATCGGCTCGTCTCGTCATACGGCCCCCTCCCATAACCGCGATTTCCCTCCCGACGATTCCGCATTCTGGAACGACTCTGCCCTATACCGCACCACGAGGAGCACGGACTCATGAAAGCGACATCCGCCATGCGCATCTTCCCCTTCACCCGCAGTATCCATCTCGTCCGGGATATCCACACCAACGGCGTCCGCCAACACTGGAAGGCGGAAGCAGAACTCTACCTCCTCAAGCTCTGCACCTGGACCGGGGATGACGAGGAACCCCATCCCTCGCGGGTCACGGTCCACACCATCGGGTGGGGCCAGTGCCTCGACGAAGACCCGGTACAAGAGATGTGGCTACGGGCCGCAGAGAAGATCGAAAAAGGCCACTACCACTTCCTCAACGGAATCTAGGACGCCCCTCCCCCGAGGGGCGTTCCGCTTTTATGGAGCACGCACATGAACGACACCATCCTGAACTGCCTCATGGCCATCAACCTCGACGTGAACATCTGGACCGCCCGCCGCAAGCTGACCCCGGCGGACTTCGGCGGCGCGGACCTACCGCCGGAGGAACTTGCCTCGCTCGGCAGCAAGCGCATCTGCGACCCCGAGGAACTGAAGATCTTCGGCACGCTGAAGGCGCGCGCGGTGAACCTGCTCGACCGTCACGGCGTCCGCTTTCTTGGCGGTTGGGGCATTCCGGAGGAAAAAGCCCCCGTCCTTGTGGAAGAACTCGACCGCATTCGGGACGAATTCCTGGCAGCCAGGGATACCTTCCTCACCCGGTACGATGACGCCGTTCGGGACTGGATAGCCCGGCACGGCGAGTGGGAACGCATCATCGCCGATTCCACCGTCAGCGCGGACTATGTGCGCAGCCGCATGGGATTCCGCTGGCAGGTCTACCGCATCGTGCCACCTGCCCCAGGCGATGCGGAGCCGGTGGCCCAGGGGCTTGCGGAAGAGGTGCGCGGGCTTGGCCGGACCCTGTTCGACGAGGTGGCCAAGGCCGCCACCGAGGCCTGGCACAAGTGCTATGCGGGCCGCAGCGAAGTGACCCACAAGGCGCTGTCTCCCCTGCGAACCATCCACCAGAAACTGGCCGGGCTCACCTTCGTGGAACCGAGGGTAGCCCCGGTGGCCGACCTCATCGGCACGGCCTTCGCCAACCTGCCCAAGCGGGGCAGGATACAGGGGGCGCATCTGCTCATGCTGCAGGGGCTGGTGGCCCTGCTGCGCGACCCGTCCGCACTCATGGAGCATGGACAGCGGATCATGGAGGGGCATCGGCCGGCAGACCTGCTGGATGCCTTGTTGCGGCAGGATGGGGACACGGGAAATGGACGGGTAACGTCCACAGACGAACCCGAAGGTGGGGAAGACGACATGCCCGACCTTGGGGACGACCTTGCGCAGGGCGGCATCCCCCGCGATGTCATGCCCGGCCTGCAACCCGTCCTGCCCAATTGCGGGCTGTGGTAGGTGGCTGGACAGGCCACGCCAACCCGTTTACCTATCGAGACTGTTGACGAGATTGCATGTTACCCGTGAGCACACCATGACAACGCCATCGCCCACACCACCCATCGACTTCGCCCAACTTGACGCCCTCAAGGCGCGGCTCGACCGGCATCGTCCGCTGCCGCCCGACATGGTGGCTGAACTGCGGGCGGACATGGTGCTTCGGTACACCTTCCATTCCAACGCCATCGAGGGGAACACGCTGACCCTCATGGAGACCAAGGTGGTGCTGGAAGACGGGGTGACCATCGGCGGCAAGTCCATGCGCGAGCATCTTGAAGCCATCAACCACCGGGAAGCCATTGGCTTTCTGGAAGAGGTGGTGCGAGACGGACGCGGGCTGGACGAACGCACCCTGAAGGACCTGCACCAACTCGTACTCCGGGGCATTGCCGATGACGCGGGCCGCTACCGGACCCGCAATGTCATCATCTCCGGCGCGGGGCACACCCCGCCCGATGCCCTGCACGTGCAGGAACGCATGGACGCCTTCTTTCGCTGGTACGCGGATGCGGCGGCACGCCTGCACCCCGTGGAACTGGCCGCGCGCGTCCATGCCGACTTCGTGGTGATCCACCCGTTCACGGACGGCAACGGACGCACCGCCCGGCTGCTGATGAACCTTGAACTGATGCGGGCCGGGTTCCCCACGGTGATCATACCGGTGGAACAGCGGGCCGCGTACTACGAGAACCTCGACGCCATCGGGGTGCGCGGCGACTACGCCCCTTTCCTCGCGCAGATCGGCGCGCTGGTGGCGGCCAGCTTCGAACCTTACTGGCGACTGCTCGGCACCGCCGCCTGACCCCACACAGCCCAAGCCGCGAAATGCCCCGGAGCACCAAGCTTCGGGGCCTTTTCGCATTCGGAGGACCACATGCTGGATACACGCGCCGTGATGCGCTCGCTGCCGCTGGTGGCGAGCGTGCTCGGCAGGAAATATGGCGTCACCGTGACCATCGGGGGCACAGAGGCGTACACGGACGGTAGCGCGATCCATCTCCCCGCCCTGCCAGTGGGCGTGCCCGACACCTTCCTCGCACTGGCCCGTGGCTACATCGACCATGAGGCCGCCCACCTGCGGGATACCGACTTCACGGCGCTGAAGGCCGCGAACCTTACCCCCCTTGAGCACCATGTATGGAACATCATCGAGGACTGGAGGGTGGAAAACCGCCTGGTCGCCTCGTTCCCCGGCTGCCGGGGAAATTTCGACTGGCTCATAGAACACTTCTTCGGCGGCAAGGCGACAGGGACAACGGACGATCCCGCAGTGCTGTTCCTGAACTGGCTGCTGCTCACGGTTCGGGCGTGGGACGTCCCGGCCATAGGGAAGCAACGCGACACCATCGCAGCGCATCTCGATAGACTCTGTCCGGGCCTGCTTACCCGCATGGCCTGTGCTGTCGAGGCGGTACGCACCTCGTGCGCATCCACTGTCGAAGCCATTGCCCATACGCGGGCCATCGTCGCGGAACTGGGCAAGGCCGCGCAAACGCCGCAACCCGCGTCAGGTAGGAATCCGGATGCCAGTCAGGCCGGGGGCACCCCGGATGGTGCGCCCGGCAATGGCAACCAGCCCACGGCATCACCATGGGAACGGATACGGAACCTGCTGCACGCCCAGGAGGACGAACTTCCGCAGAAATTCGGCGCAATCCTTAGTGAGGCCCTGAAACTTGAGACACCCGCAAGCGATGGACTGCCTGTGAACGTGGCCACCGTCACCCACAAGGTAAGCTGGGACCTGCACCCCGACGACATCGCAGCGGCCAAACGGGCATCAACGGCCCTGCGGACGCGGCTCCATGGCCTACTACAGGCTGCGACCATCAGCCGGACCCACGGGGCACGAAGTGGGAGGCTCGACCCGCGCAGGCTCCACCGCATCGCGACGGATGACGCTCGCGTCTTCATGCGCAAGGGAGCGCGCGTCGGCATCAACACCGCCGTGCATCTGCTTCTCGACTGCTCCGGGTCCATGACCCCGAACATCCGGCTGGCCAGCACGGCCTGTCACGCCGTGGCCTCGGCCCTTGAGACCGTCAGCATCAACGTGGCTATCACCGCCTTTCCGGCCAGCCATGACCCGGCGTCGACGGAACAGAAAACCGTGGGCCGCCTGGTGCGGCACGGACAGCGGGTACATCCGAGACTAAAGGTGGCAGCCGTGGGGACCACCCCACTGGCCGAGTCCCTGTGGTGGGTGATGCAGGAAATGTTGCCCCTGCGTGAGGCCCGCAAGCTCATCCTGCTGCTGACCGATGGCGACCCCGATACGCCGACATGTGCCCTGGAAGCCATCCGGCACGCCGAACGGCTGGGGTTCGAGGTCTACGCCATAGGCATCGACGCGGTGAACATCCTGCAGCACCTGCCGGGACGGCACCGGACGATCAACACCATGGCCGAACTTGCCCCGGCGATGTTCGGCCTGCTCCAAGGCGCGCTGGTCGGAAGGCGCGCGACATGATGCAACGACGAAAAACACCGGCAACGAACAACGGGGAGGCACCACGCCTCCCCGTTCTCTTTCAACACCCCGACAAGGAGGTCGTATGCGTTGGATGTACCTGTGCCGGTTCTGGCCGTGGAAGAAATGCCTTCTGCCGCCTGCGGAATGCGTGCTCTTCGCGGACTGCCCGAAGGTCCGCATCCCAAGGAGGATAAAGATATGAACTGGGGATCAATCATCGCCATAGCCATCGCGGTACTTAACGTCGTCAAGGAGAGCATCGATGACTGAGCACGAATCCAAGGACAAGGGAATGAACAGGGCCTGGGTGTTTCTTGGCGGCTGCCTGGCCGGGGTCGCTGGCGTGTTCGTGACGGCCATCGTATCGGACACCCCGGCAAGTCTGAAAGGTAGCAAGGAGCGCGAAGAGGAAGCGCAACTGGCGCTGCCGGAGGGGGAGGCAGGAGGAGGCTAGGACTACCGTCAGGGGGGCTGCGGCCCCCCTATGCCGCAAACATGCTTTGCGGGCACTGCCGTGGAACCGCCAACAACCGTGTCTGGAACCTACCCTTCACGACGGAGTTGCAGCCACTGGTGCCCCTTGTCCGTCAGTCGATACCGCTGCAAGCGGCTATTGGGCTTGTCGGGAACGGTCATCTCGATGAACCCATCCGCCAGGGCCGGCTTGAGATAGCGCTCCCGGAAAGACTTGCGGTCTTGCAGACCAAGTGCATTCTGCAACTCCTCACGGGACATTTCGCCATGTATGGCCTGCAATAGCTGCCCGACTTGGGGGGTGACTTGGGGGGCGACTTGGGGGGCATCTGGAGCAACGGACGCGATCACGGCATCAAAAATCATCGTGAGCATGAACTCGATAAAGGGGGCACTGTCCGTCTGTCGCGTACTTTCCTGCAACGCCTCATAGTACTCGGCCTGATGCGCGAAGATCAGGTTCTCCACCGGGAGATCGGCGAACAACCCGTTCCAACGGGCCAGAATGAGGCTCTGCCACAACCGCCCCAGGCGGCCATTCCCGTCGGCGAAGGGATGGATGAATTCGAATTCGTAGTGGAACACGGAACTTGCAACCAACGGGTGGGCATCGCTGGTCGCCAACCAGTGAAACAGATCGCCCATAAGCACGGGCAACCGGTCCGCCGGAGGTGCCAGGTGGATAACGTGGGAGCCTTCCAACACGCCGACGCCACCCCGGCGGTAGCTGCCTGCCTCGTCGATCAGGCCGGACATCAGGATGCCGTGCGCTTCCAGCAGATCCTTTTCGACGACAGGGCTCCAGTCATCGAAGCGCTCGTACGCAGCAAGGGCATTGCGCACCTCCTGAACCTCACGAGGAGGCGCGATGACCCGTTTTCCGTCGAGGATGGCGGTGATCTGCGCTTCGCTGAGTTGGTTGCCTTCTATGGCGAGCGACCCGCGTATGGTGCGGATACGGTTGATACGCCGCAACCGGAGTGACGCCGCCTGTTCGCGAAGAATGGTCAACCGCCCCACGGCTTCGCTGATCCGGCCGACAAGAGTGACGATGGCTGGGGTGATGGAGAAAGGCGGCTGGTACTGCTGGCTCATGAAGTGCCCCTTCGGCATGTCTGGCGTGCCAATACCTTGCTACCATAGCTGAATTAAAGGGGAAATGCCAATCCGCATTATCCCTTGAAATCACGCTCCCTTTGTTCGCACCTTTTCCACCCAAGGGGAACTGCGCAATACCGCGCACCCCGCCCCGGCAGGCCAAACCAACCTAAATGGGGAGAAACCACAGGGGTGATTTTCGCACCTTGTGGCCGAGCCAACTGCTGTGACCACCCTTGCGAAGATCAACACCCCGCCCCAACAAAGAACCGTTATACCCATCAAGCGGAAGGAACGGCTGGTGAAATCAGCCCATGTCGACCCAAAGCAAAAGGCGCGGAACCAAGCTCCGCGCCCTCTGCTTTCACCTGGACTGCCACCAGAGTATTTCTATTCACATCCCCAAGGTTGGAAATAGGGTTGGAAAAGTTTTTCCAACCCTTGCCGAGCATGCTCTTTTTATCATCCAACAACTTGATTTCATTTTGGCGCGCCCGGGAGGATTCGAACCCCCGGCCAAGAGCTTAGAAGGCTCCTGCTCTGTCCGACTGAGCTACGGGCGCGTGACGAGAGGGGATTTTTTTAGCCGAGCCGGTGCCGCCGGTCAAGGGCGGCGAACACCCCACGGCGGGCGACCGTCCGGGGGACGCGCAACTGCGTCCTGGGGGAGTACGTATTGCCAGCCGCATTCCCATGTGGCGCAAGCCGCTCCTCACAGAGAAACGCGGCGGACACGCAACGCCCCCTAGTGGACAGCCCCCTCCTCTGCTTGACGCACCCGGCCGGGCGTCCTACCGGAATAGATGCGCCCGCGCGCGGCGTCCGGCTGTCGGACGTCCGCACGTTACGCTCCGGGGGCACCACCGCACCCTCTACAGGCACATGCATCATGACGCACGCACCCACGCCCACCAGCTTCGCCACCTACGACGACGTGCAGGCCCACCTGGACAGGCTGGGCATGTTCCACATGGACCTTGGCCTCGGCCGCATGGAGCGCGTGCTGGACGCGCTGGGCCTGGCCGCGCCGCCGTTCACGGTGGCGCAGGTGGTGGGCACCAACGGCAAGGGCTCCACGTCCACCTTTCTGGCGGCCATCGGCACGGCGCACGGGCTGCGCACCGGCCTGTACACCTCGCCGCACTTCGTCACCCCGCGCGAGCGCATCCGCATCGATGGGGCCATGCTGGCCGCCGATCTGTGGCCGGGCCTGGCCAACCGGATCATGGCGGGGGGCGGCGATGCGCTGACCTATTTCGAATTCCTCACCGTGCTCGCCCTGCTGGCCTTCCGCGAAGCGGGCGTGCAACTGGCCGTGCTGGAGGCGGGTCTCGGCGGCGCGCACGACGCCACCACCGCCGTGGCCGCCGACGTGGTCTGCGTGACGCCCATTGGCCTCGACCATCAGGCCGTGCTGGGCGCCACCATCGCCGCCATCGCCGCCGACAAGGCCGGGGCGCTGCGGCCGGGCGTGCCCGCCGTCACCGCGCCGCAGCCATCGGACGCCATGGCCGAACTGCGCACGGCCGCCGATGCCTGCGGCGCCCCCCTGCACGAGGCCGACGACGTGGCAAAGCTGCCCTCCAAGGCGGAACTGGGCCTCTCCGGGCCGCACCAGCGCGGCAACGCGCTGCTGGCCTTGGCCGCATGGGCCACGCTGGCCGAGGCCAACGAATGGGAATCGCACGAGGACGCTGTGCGCCGGGGCCTTGCCGATGCGTGGATTCCCGGCCGCCTGCAATGGGTGGAACGGCCCGATGCCGCCCAAACGGCAACGCAGCCCCCCCTTCCCGCACGCCTGGTCATCGACGGCGCGCACAACGCCCACGGGCTGGCCGCCCTGCGCGAGGCCCTGGCCGCCCAGTGCACGCGGCCCGCCGTGGTGATCTTCTCGTGCTTGGCCGACAAGGACCTTGTCGCCGTGGCCGAGGGGGTGCGGCGTCTGGCCGGTGATGCGCCCGTGCTGGTCCCCACCATCCAGGGCAACGCCCGCGCCGCGCGCGGCGAGGACCTGGCCGTTCTGCTGGGCCCCACCGCCCGCGCCGTGCCGGACATCACCGCCGCCCTGCGCGAGGCCGCCGCCCTTGCCCCGCAAGGCCCCGTACTGCTGTGCGGCTCCTTGTATTTGCTCGGCGAGTTCTTTACACTTCGGCCCGATTGTCTGGAATCGCGGGGTGCTGGCGGTGTCTGTGAAGTGGCCGCCGCGCCCCCGGACACAGTTCCGGACGACGCCCCCGACGACGCCCCGGAAACGCCGCACCCCCCGTCGCCCTCCGGCAACTGACCGGCCCCGCATCCGCCGCACCGCCAGCAAGGAGTCCCACGTGTCGAACCTGTTCCGGTCCCTGCCCTCCATGGACGCCCTGCTCACCGCCCTGGCACACCCGGAACTGACAGGGCCGGAAACGTCCGCAGCGCCGGACCTCACCGCACTGCCGCGCCCCCTGCTGCGCGACCTGACCAATGCCTTCCTCGACCAGTGCCGCGAGGCCATCCGGACCGGAGAAATCACCGACGCGGCCGCCCTCTCGACGGATGCGCTGCTGCCCGCCCTCACCGCGCACGTGCTGCGCGCCGCGCGCCCCCACTTCCGCCGCGTGCTCAACGCCACGGGCGTGGTCATCCATACCAACCTCGGGCGCTCCCTGCTGGCGGAAGAAGCCACCGCCGCCGTGGCCGAAGCCTGCGCCAACTACTCCAACCTCGAGTTCGACCTGGCCACCGGCGAACGCGGCAGCCGCTACTCCCACGTGGAAGAACTGCTGTGCAAGGTCACCGGGGCAGAGGCGGGCCTTGTGGTCAACAACAACGCCGCCGCCGTGCTGCTGGTGCTGGACACCCTGTGCAAGGGCGGCGAGGTGGTGGTTTCGCGCGGGCAACTGGTGGAGATCGGCGGCAGTTTCCGCATTCCCGAAGTCATGGAAAAGAGCGGCGCGGTGCTGCGCGAGGTGGGCGCCACCAACCGCACCCACCTGCGCGACTACGAGAACGCCATCACCGAACGCACCGTGGCCCTGCTGAAGGTGCACACCTCCAACTACCGCATCACCGGCTTCCACAAGGAAGTGCCCCTGGCGGAACTGGTGGCCCTGGGCCGGGCGCGCAACCTGCCGGTCATCGAAGACCTGGGCAGCGGCAGCTTTCTGGACTTCACCCCGTGGGGCCTGTCCGGCGAACCCACCGTGCGCGAGGTGGTGGCCGACGGGGCCGACGTGGTCAGCTTTTCGGGCGACAAGGTGCTGGGCGGCCCGCAGGCCGGGCTCATCGTGGGGCGGCGCGAAATCATCGCGCGCATCAAGCGCAACCCGCTCAACCGCGCCCTGCGCATCGACAAGATGACCCTGGCCGCGCTGGAAGCCACCCTGCGCCTGTACCTGGACCCGGAACTGGCCCGCCGCAAGGTGCCTACCCTGCGCATGATGACCGCCCCGGCCGACGAACTGGCCCGGCGGGCGCGCAAACTGGCCACCCGGCTGCGCGCCGCGCTGGGCGATGCGGCCGTCATCGGCCTTGCCCCCGGCATGTCGCGGGTGGGCGGCGGCTCGTTTCCCGAGCGCGACCTGCCCACCACGCTGGTCAGCGTGGCTCCGGCGGGGTGTTCCGCCACCACGCTGAAGGAACGGCTGCTGGATGTCGCCCCGCCCGCCCTTCCGCTGGTCGGCAGGCTGGAGGACGACACCTTCCGGCTGGATCCGCGCACCCTGGACGATCCGGAATTTCCCCTGGTGGCCGCCGCGCTGGCGCAGGCGCTTGGCCTGCCCAACTCACCGGATGCGGCGCGACCCGCCGCCGCGCCCGGCAAACGCGCGCCGCGCGCCCACCGCACCCGCTAGAATCGGAGCCCACATGCAAAACGGCGAATTCAAGGAACTGGCCCGCAAGCGCATCCTGGTCACCGGGGGGGCGGGCTTCATCGGCTCGCACCTGTGCCGCCGCCTGCTGGACCGTGGCGCGGAAGTGCTGTGCGTGGACAACTTCTTCACCGGCTCGCGCGACCATGTGCAGGAAATGCAGGACCATCCGCGCTTCGAGCTGTTGCGCCACGACATCACCTTTCCGCTCTACGTGGAAGTGGACGAAATCTACAACCTGGCCTGCCCGGCATCGCCCATCCACTATCAGTTCGACCCGGTGCAGACCACCAAGACCTGCGTGCACGGCTCCATCAACATGCTGGGGCTGGCCAAGCGGGTCAAGGCGCGCATCCTGCAAGCGTCCACCAGCGAAGTCTACGGCGATCCGGAAACCCACCCCCAGACCGAAGACTACTGGGGCCGGGTGAACCCCATCGGCCCGCGCTCGTGCTACGACGAAGGCAAGCGCTGCGCCGAAACCCTGTTCAGCGACTACCACCGCCAGCACGGGGTGCCCATCCGCATCGCGCGCATCTTCAACACCTTCGGCCCGCGCATGCACCCCAACGACGGCCGGGTGGTCAGCAACTTCATCCTTCAGGCATTGCAGGACAAGCCCATCACCATCTACGGCGACGGCAGCCAGACCCGCTCGTTCTGCTACGTGGACGACATGGTGGACGGCCTGACCGCGCTGATGCACGCCCCGGACGACACCCACCTGCCGGTGAACCTCGGCAACCCGGAGGAACGCACCATCCTGAACCTTGCCGAAATCATCATCGAATTCGTCAACTCGCGCTCCACCATCGACTTCCGCCCGCTGCCGCAGGACGACCCGCGCCGCCGCCGCCCGGACATCGCGCAGGCCCGGGAAAAGCTGGACTGGGAGCCCAGGGTGAGCATGGAGGAAGGGTTGAAGCGGACGGTGGAGTATTTCGAGAGATTGCTGAGGTCGCGGAGGGAGGAAGGAGCGGAGGTGTAAGGGGCTGCGCGGGGGGGAAGAGAGGTTCGTGCGTTGGTGGACGCGGCCTCTACGAAGACGGGTGCAACCCCGCACGACATTCCTCCCCCTCTTTCTCTCCCCCATTCCCCTGCCGACAAACCCCCATCCCCTGGTTGCCCCCCGCCGCAAGAGATATTACCTAGTCCTTCGCCGCGTTGCACAGCACCGCGCGCCCCCCGCAAACCTTCGCGGTTTCGCGCCGCACCACATACGGGCATCTTCCCCGAAAGGATCCCTCATGGACAAACTCGACTTCGAGACCACCAACTGCTGGGAAGCCTACGCCGGCGACGAGCATCAGGCCGCCATGCGCGAACTGGCCGACCGCTACGTGGACTTCCTGTCCCGCTGCAAGACCGAGCGCGAAACCGTGGACTACGTGGTCACGCGCCTGCGCGCGGCGGGCTACACCGAAAACTTCGCCCACGACAAGGTCTACCGGGTGTTCAAGGGCAAGACCGTGTTCATCGCCCGCAAGGGCCGCGCCCCGCTGTCGCAGGGGTTGCGGCTCATCGGCGCCCACGCGGACACGCCCCGCCTCGACCTCAAGCAGCGTCCGTTGCAGGAACAGGCGGGCATCGGCCAGGCCAAGACCCATTATTACGGCGGCATCCGCAAGTACCAGTGGCTGGCCCGCCCGCTGGCCCTGCACGGCGTGGTGGTGAAGGAGAACGGCGAATCGGTGCGCGTCACCCTGGGCGAGGACCCGGCGGAGCCGGTGTTCACCATCGCCGACCTGCTGCCCCATCTGGCCCAGAAGCAGGCCGGGCAGACCATCGCCGACGCCTTCGAGGGCGAAAAGCTGAACATCGTGCTGGGACACCGGCCCGCGCCCAAGCCCGTGACGGAAGGAAACGGCGTGGACGCCTCCGCCGCTGCCTCCGAAACTCCGCCCGACGCCCCGGCCAGCGCCCCCGCCAAAAAGGACGCCCCCAAGGATCCGATCAAGGCGCGCATGCTGGCCCTGCTCCACGAAAAGTACGGCATCCGCGAGGAAGACCTGTACTCCGCCGAGTTGCAGGCCGTGCCCGCCGGTCCCGCCCGTTATGTGGGGCTGGATGGTTCCCTCGTCGGCGGCTACGGGCAGGACGACCGCATCTGCGTGTTCGCCGCGCTGGAGGCCCTGCTGGCGGCGGAAAACCCGCAGCAGCCGCAGTGCGTGCTGTTCTGGGACAAGGAGGAGATCGGCTCGGAAGGCTCCACCGGGGCCAAGTCGCGCTTCTTCGAATACTGCATCGAAGACCTCATCGCCGCGTGGCAGCCCGCCGCCCGCTTCAGCGACGTGATGCTGGCCACCCGCGCCCTGTCCGCCGACGTGCACGCCGCCATGGACCCCGACTGGCAGGAACTGCACGAAAAGCTCAACGCCGCCGTCATCGGCCACGGCCCGTGCTTCTGCAAGTTCACCGGGCACCGGGGCAAGTACGAGGCCAACGACGCCCACCCCGAATACGTGGGCTGGCTGCGCGGCGTGCTGAACGGCCGCAAGATTCCATGGCAGATGGCGGAACTGGGCCGCGTGGACGGCGGGGGCGGCGGCACCGTGGCCATGTACCTTGCCGCTTACGGCATGGACATCATCGACTTCGGCCCGGCGGTGCTGTCCATGCACAGCCCGTTCGAGCTGTCCAGCGTGGCCGACCTGTACGCCACCCGGCTGGCCTACACGGCGTTTCTGGAAAAGTAGCCGGCGACGCGACGACGCATTCCGCCCGGCGCGGGCGGCTTTCCGCACCGTACCCGGCCAGACCATACCCGGCCGCACCACCACCGCGCGCCCGTGGCGCACAGCCCAAGGAGACCGTCATGCTCGACTTCACCTTTCACATGCCCACCCGCATCGTCTTCGGCGCGGGCAGGCTGGCCGAGCTTGGCCGCACCCGCCTGCCGGGCCGCAAGGCGCTGGTTGTGGTCAGCGCGGGCGGCTCCATGCGCCGCACCGGGCATCTGGACAAGGTGCTGGCCCTGCTGGCGCAGAACGGCTGCACCACCGTGGTCTTTGAAAAAATCCAGCCCAACCCCGTCCTCACCCACGTGGACGAGGGCGCGGCGCTGGCCCGCGCCGAAGGCTGCGACTTCGTGCTGGGCCTTGGCGGGGGCAGCAGCATCGATTCCGCCAAGGCCATCGCCCTGGCCGCCGCCAACCCCGGCTCGTACTGGGACTACATCCAGAGCGGCACCGGCGGCCGCAAGCGGCCGGAGCGCCCGGCCCTGCCGGTGGTGGCCATTCCCACCACGGCGGGCACCGGCACCGAGGCCGACCCGTGGACGGTCATCACCCGCGAGGACACCAACGAAAAGACAGGCTGGGGCGACGATTCCACCTACCCCGCGCTGTCCATCGTGGACCCCATGCTGATGGTCAGCGTGCCCCCGGCGGTGACGGCCATGACCGGCATGGACGCCTTCTTCCACGCGGCGGAGGCGTATCTTTCCACGGCGCGCCAGCCGTCCAGCGACCTGCTGGCGCTGGAGGCGGTCAGCCTGATCACCCAGTTCCTGCCGCAGGCGGTGAAGGACGGCAGTTCGGTGCAGGTGCGCACCATGCTGGCGTGGGCGTCCACGGCGGCGGGGCTGTGCGAATCGCTGTCGTCGTGCATCTCGCACCATTCGCTGGAGCACGCCCTGTCGGCCCACCACCCGGCGCTGCCGCACGGCGCGGGCCTGGTGATGCTGTCCCTGCCCTACTTCGAGGTGATGGCCCGCTTCCAGCCCAAGCGCTGCGCGGACCTGGCCGTGACCATGGGCGAGGACATCGAGGGCATGGACCTGCGCGCGCAGGGGCTGGCCCTGGTCACCGCCCTGCGCAAGCTCATCGTCGCCGTGGGGCTGGACGGCCTGAAGATGTCCGACTACGGGGTGACCCGCGACGAGATTCCCGCCCTGGCCCGCAACGCCCGCGAAACCATGGGCGGACTGTTCGCCGTCACCCCGGTGGACCTGCGCGAGGACGCGGTGATCGCCATCTTCGAGAAGGCGTACCGCTAGCGGAGCCCGGCATGCGGCAGCCCCTCGAAAACGTGCGCTACTGGCGCAGCGACGACCTGGACGGTCTGGAGACCAACCGGGTGCTCCGCAGCGCGCACACCTTCCCCAAGCACACCCACGAGCAGTACGCCGTGGGCCTGATGGAGGAAGGCGCCAACTACTGCCACGGCCGTTCCCGGCGCAGTTCCGTGGTGGTGGGCGGGCAGGTCTGCCTGTTCAACCCCGGCGAGGTGCATAGCGGCGAACCGGAACGCGGCGTGCCCGCCACCTACCGCATGTTCTACGCGGACCCGTGCTGGCTGCACCGCGTGGCCGTGGAACTGGGCGGCCGCGACGGGGGCCCGCCCGACTTCCGCAGGCTCATCGTGCCCGACGCCGACGTGCTGCGCGCCTTCCTGCGCCTCAGCGACCTGGTGGCCGAGGGCGCGGAACTGCTGGCCCGCCAGTCGGCCATGGTGGGGGCCTTCTCGCTGGTGCTGGCCCGCCACGGCGGGGTGCGGCCGGAAGCCGTCACCGCCCGCGACGGCAACGCGGCCGTGCGCCGGGTGCGCGCCTACCTTGCCGAACGGCTGGCCCACAAGGTGACGCTGGAAGACCTGGCCGAGGCCACGGGCCTCAGCCGCTTCCACATGCTGCGGGTGTTCCGCGACGCCACGGGCATGACCCCGCACGCCTACCACACCCAGTTGCGCGTGGACCGCGCAAAGCTGCTGCTGCGCCGGGGCTGGGCCATGGCCGACGCGGCGCAGGAAACCGGCTTCGTGGACCAGAGCCACTTCGCCAACACCTTCCGCCGCTACGTGGGGGCCACGCCGGGGCAGTACCTGTCGCGCTGAGACGCGCGCCCCCGCCTCCGACGGCCCCGCGCCCCCGCCCCCCACCGCAATTTCCTGCAAAAACTCCGTGCAAGACGCACCGCCCCGCAACGCGGTACATCCGGCGCACATCATAACTTCACGGAGACGCCTTCCATGTCCGATTCCGCACCCTGCGCCCCTGCCGCCGCCGACCTTTCCGGCAACGCCCCCGCCCGTCCCTCCCTGCTGCTGCCCGGTCTGGCGGCCCTGGGCGCGGTGACCCTGTGGGGCCTGTCCTTTCCGGCCATGAAGGTGGCCGTGCAGGCCCTTGGCCCCATGCCGCTGATGTGGGCGCGCATGATGGTGGCCATGGCGCTGCTGGCCCCGTTCACCGCCCGGCTGTTCCCCGCCCGCACCGTGGCCGTGGCCCCTTCCGGCACGCTGGTGCGGCGCGGGTTCTGGAGCGGCGTGCCCCGCCGGCACAAGCTGCTGCTCCTGCCCACGGTGCTGTTGCAGCCCTGCCTGTACTTTCTGTTCGAATCCAAGGCCATGCAGCTTACCACGGCCTCTCAGGCCGGGGTCATTTCCGCCTCGGTGCCGCTGCTGGTGGGCGCGGGCGCGTGGCTGCTGCTGGGCGAGCGGCCTTCGCCCCGGCTGTGGGTGGGGGTGGCGTTCTCGTGCGCCGGGGTGGCCTGGCTGACCCTGTCCGGCGGCGCGGGCACCGAATCCGCGCCCGACCCGCTCCTGGGCAACATGCTGGAACTCCTGGCCATGACCTGCGCGGCGGGCAACATGCTGCTGGTGCGCAGGCTGTCCGCGCATGGGGGACACGGGGAATGCGGCGGCTTCCGCTGGAATCCGTGGACCCTCACGGCGTTGCAGACCGTGGCCGGGGCGCTGTTCTTCGCGCCCGGCGCGTATGCCGTGCTCACCGGCGCGGGGCAGTGGCCCGCCGACGTGGTGCTGGCCGTGGTCTACCTTGGCGCGGGGGCCTCGCTGGGCGCCTTCGGCCTGTTCAACTGGGCCACCAGCCACCTGCCCGCCAGCAGCGTGGGCGCGTTCATCAACCTTGTGCCGGTGACCGCCGTGGGGTTCGGCTGGCTGTGGCTGGGCGAAACCCTGAACGCCACCCAGATGCTGGCCGCCGCCGTGGTCATGGTGGGCGTGGCGCTGGGCACCGGCCGCCGCCGGTAGCGGGGCTGCCGGGCGGCCTGCTACTCGTAGGGAACGATCTCCCGCCGCTCCGTCCACGAGCAGGGCGGGCGGATGCCGTGGGCGCGCACCCGGTCCAGTACTGCGGCGGGCGGGCCGAACAGCGCCTGCCGCCCCCCGTCCAGCACCAGCATCAGGTCGGCCATGTCCACCACCGGCTCCAGTTCGTGCACCGAGACCACCTGGGTCAGCCCGGCGGCCCGGTTGCGGGCCAGGATGTCGCGCAGTTCCAGTGCCGCCGGGTGGTCCAGCCCGCTGAACGGCTCGTCCAGCAAGAGCAGGCCCGGCGCGGCAAGCAGCGCGGCGGCAAGGCACAACTTGCGCTTCTGCCCGTAGGACAGGGTATGCACCGGGCTGTCCCAGTGCGCGGCAAGGCCGAACCTTGCCGCCGCATCGCGCGCGGCGGCAAGGGCGGCCGCGCCGTCGGGGGTGTGCGCGGGCGGCGCGGTAAGCAGTAGGTCTTCCGCCACCGTGGCCCCCAGCATCTGCATGTCCGCGTCCTGCAGGACCAGCGCGGCGTGGCGGCGCAGGGCGGCCTCCGCACCGGGGCAGTGGTGTCCGGCCACGTCCAGCGTGCCCGCACCGGTCCGCAGCAGTCCGGCCAGCAATTGCAACAGGGTGGACTTGCCGCTGCCGTTGACCCCGCACAGGCACAGCAGCGCGCCGGGGGGCACGGCGAAATCCGCGCCGTCCAGCGCGGGCGGCGTTCCGGCCGGGGTGCCGGGATGGGTGTAGCGCAGCCCCCTGACGACGATCATCGGGGCAGCAGCCTTCGCGCAGCCAGGAACCGCCATGCGGCCACGGCCAGCGCCACCTTGACCACGTCGCCGGGCAGAAAGGGCAGCACGCCCACGGCCACGGCGTACGCCGCGTCGATGTCCAGCACCTGCATCAGCCGGGCCGCGCCCGCCAGATAGGCCACGGCCAGTCCGGCAAGGCAGCAGCACAGGGCCAGCGCGACGCGGGGCAACCCGATCGCGCCATCCCCCACATCACGTCCGCGCAGCCCACCCAGTCCGCCGAACCCGGCGATGAACGCCATGCACGCAAACCCGAACAGGTACCCCCCGGTGGGACCCAGCAGGTGGGCGAACCCGGCCTTGCCGCCGGAAAACACCGGCAGCCCCATCACCCCGGCCAGCACGTACAGCAGCATGGCCCCGGCGCCGCGCACGGGGCCGAGCACCAGCCCGGCCAGGGCCACGAACAGGGTTTGCAGGGTCACCGGCACCGGCCCCACGGGCAGCATGACCATGGCCCCCACGGCGATGAGCGCGGCCATCAGGGCCGTCCAGACCAAGCGGTGCAGGCCCGCCAGCGGGGCGTCGTGCATGTGGCTCCCGTCCGCGCGTCCGCGCGGGGTTGTGGTTCGCGCCCGAACATAGGGCCACGGCCCGCGCCGGTCAACGAGGAGGCTCGGCAGTGACCTCGGGCCCGCGCACCGGCGGCATGGAACGCGGAGGGGCGTCAGGCAAGGAAGGCACGCCGACCGCGACCGGAGTGTACTTCCCTGGTACACGACGGAAGCGGACGGCGCAGCCTGACGCGGCATCACGCCCTTCCCCGCTCCATGCCGGTGCTGGACGGGGGCGA
This sequence comes from Nitratidesulfovibrio sp. D1, assembly GCF_051133415.1. Classification (NCBI taxonomy): domain Bacteria; kingdom Pseudomonadati; phylum Thermodesulfobacteriota; class Desulfovibrionia; order Desulfovibrionales; family Desulfovibrionaceae; genus Nitratidesulfovibrio; species Nitratidesulfovibrio sp. D1. Next base: position 209,095 of record NZ_JBPGNZ010000004.1, read on the forward strand.
ACTACCCTGCTATCCGAAACACCCATGTCCGCCCCGTCTCCACCTTCCTCCGGCCCCCCTTCCGCGCCCTGCCGCCCCGACACGTACGCCCCCGTCGTGGAGGTGCACGCCTGCGGCCGCGTCTGGACGCTGGAGCGCCACGCCGACCTCGAATCGCTGTGGGAAGAACTGGCCGCCTGCGACGGCCCAAACCCCGTGGCGGGTTCCACCGGCACGGCGGACGCGGCCCGCGCCGCCTTCGTGGACGACGAACGGCTGCCCTACTGGACCGAGTTGTGGCCCGCCAGCCTTGCCCTGGCGGAATGGCTGGCCGAAAACCGCGCCGCGCTGCACGGCCGCCGCTGCCTGGACCTGGGCTGCGGGCTGGGGCTCACGGCCATCGTCGGACAATGGCTGGGCGCGCGGGTCATCGGCATGGACTACGAGGAGGCGGCCCTGCGCTTCGCCCGGCTGAACGCCGCGCGCAACGGGGTGGCGCAGCCCCTGTGGACGGTGATGGACTGGCGCGTGCCCGCCGTGGCCCCCCGTTCGCTGGATGCGGTCTGGGCGGGCGACATCATGTACGAGCGCCGGTTCGTAACACCCGTCAGTGAATTCTTGGATCATTCCGTGGCACGGGACGGGATGGTCTGGGTGGCGGAACCGGGCAGAAACGTGTACGCTGCGTTCCGGGAAACCTTGGAGGCCCGTGGCTGGACCACGCGCTGCGCCCGCACCATGCAGGTGGACGCGCTGTACCGGCAGGCCGAACGTGTTACCGTATACCTGTGGGAGATGCGCCCCCCGCACACCTAGAGGGTGTCGCCACGAGTGTCTTTTTGCCCTCTGCCTTCGTCAGAATGATTTTTTATTCCAGTCAAATACCATCAGAGTATGTTCCTTCCATAAAAAATCATTCTTCCTTGGCAGAGAACAAAAATCCTACTCGTGACGGCACCCTCTGAAAGACATTTTTCAGATATCCCTGCCTCCCTCCAGACCGCTTGTTCCACCGCAGGACACCGCCACCGCAACCACAGGAGCCGTTATGGGCCGCACCATCCGCTTCGGCGTCTCCCTCGATTCCGACCTGCTCGAAAAGTTCGATGCCCTGTGCGACGACCGCTGCTACCAGACCCGGTCCGAAGCCATCCGCGACCTGATCCGCAACACCCTGGTCCAGCAGGAATGGGAAGACACGGACCGCGAAATCGCGGGCACCCTGACCATCGTGTACGACCACCACAAGAGCGACCTGGCCCAGCGGCTGACCGAAATCCAGCACGACCACCACGGCATCATCATCACCTCGCTGCACGTGCACCTGGACCACCACAACTGCCTTGAAGTGCTGGTGCTGAAGGGCCCCGGCGCCGACGTGCGCACCCTGTCGCAACGGCTCATCTCCACCAAGGGCGTGAAGCACGGCAAGCTCTCGCTCACCACTACCGGTCAGGACCTGACGTAGGGGTATGCCCGCGTATTGTCTTTTTGCCCGCTGGCGTCGTCAAACAGCGCCCGCCATTTCAGTCAAATACGAGAAGAGCGCGTTGCGGTCCTCATCCGTAATGGCTCGGGGACTCGCCAACGGCTGAGGCATATTCCTTCATGGCAGGCTTGTTTTCCTTGCCAGCGAACAAAAATCCTAATCCGCGAACACACCCCAGAGAAATATGGAAGACGTACAGAACAGCCCGGCGCAGGTGGCCATGCCCATCGACCGCGTGGGCGTGAAGAACCTGAAGCTGCCCCTGGTGGTCAGCGACCGCGCGCAGGGCCGCCAGCATACCGTGGCCACCGTGGACATCGGCGTGGACCTGCCCGCCGAGTTCAAGGGCACCCACATGAGCCGCTTCGTCGAAGCGCTGGAGAACTGGTCCGAGGAACTGGACTACAACTCCATGAAGCGCCTGCTCGAAGACGTGAAGGAACGGCTGCACGCCCGCAAGGCGTACGCGCTGTTCCGCTTTCCCTACTTCGTGCGCAAGGGCGCGCCCGCCACGGCCAGCTCGGGCCTGGTGTGGTACGAATGCCGCCTGACGGGCGAACTGGGCGACGGCAAGCCCTCGTTCCTGCTGGAACTGGAGGTGCCGGTGATGACCGTGTGCCCGTGCTCCAAGGCCATCAGCGACGAAGGGGCGCACAGCCAGCGCGCCGTGGTGCGCATGTCCATCCGCATGACCGGGTTCAGCTGGATGGAGGAGTTCATCGAACTGGCCGAGGCGGCCGGGTCGTCGCCGGTGTACACCCTGCTCAAGCGCGAGGACGAGAAGTTCGTCACCGAGGACGCCTTCGCCCATCCCACCTTTGTCGAGGACGTGGTGCGCGCGGCGGCCCAGCGCCTGGAAGGACACCCGCACGTGGCCTGGTTCCGGGTGGAAGTGGAGAGCTTCGAGTCCATCCACTGCCACAACGCCTTCGCCAGCATCGAGCGAGAGGTGCGCAAGGGGTAGCCGCGCTGCCCGCACCCCTCCCCCGTGACAGGCGAGGCCATCGGCATTATTCTCTCCCGCAGGGGGCAGGAGCGATCAGGGGGTTACCGCCACCGCGCGACCGCACGGGAGACACGCCATGATCGACGGATTCGGCACGCCGCTCAGCGCACTGGACGCCTTCGGGACGTCCATGACCGTCACGGCCAACAACGTGGCGAACATGAACACGGACGAATTCCGCGCCTCCGACGTGCGCCTGCAAACCGGCCCTGCCGATCAGGATGGCCGGGAACAGGGCGTGGAGGTGGCGGAAATCCGCCAAAGCACCACCCACGGCCCGGTACGCCTCGACCTGCGCCGCATCCTGCACGAGGACGGCTCCGTCTCGGTGGAGACCAGCGCCATAGAGGGCAGCAACACCGACGTGGCCAACGAGATGGTGGACATGCTCACGGACCAGCGCGCCTTCGAGGCCAACGCCGCCGTGGTGCGCGCGCGGGACGAGATGACCGGGATACTGGTGGACCGTTTCGTCTAGGGGGTTGTTTCCTCACGCGCGCGGGCGCTTGCACGGGAACTCCACCGTGCTTACCTGAAAAGGGAGAGCGGAAGCGCGCGAAGGAACAAGGAAGGCCGACCGGAACCGAGGGGCACCGCCCCGCAATCCACCGGCGCTTGCGCCGGGCAGAGCCAAGGCAACATGCGCGCCGCGCACCCCCACAGGGTACGCGGCGCGCTTCTTTTCCCTTCCGCTCTGGCGTATCGCCCGCCGCTACAGAAGTTCCAGATGCCGCAGCAGCACCACGGCGCCGAACAGCGTCAGCGCGGAGAGCATGGTGCTCACCACGATGGCCCGCGAGGTGTCGCGCGCGCCCGCGCCGTAGCTTTCCGCCACCACGTAGGCCACCGCCGCCGTGGGCATGGCCGCGAACAGCACGCCCATGCCCAGCCAGTGCCCGCGCACCCCGAACGCCCACAGGCACAGCCAGGTCAGCGCCGGATGGGCGAACAGCTTCACCGCGTTGACCACCACCTGCCGGGCCAGCGGCGAAAGGGCCTCGGGGTCGCATTCGCCGCCCCCGCCGCTCTCGGGCGGGCAGCCCGCGCCCTCGGCGGTCAGTTGCGCGGCCAGCACCATCCCGATGCCGAACAGCGCGCACGGAGAGGCCGTGGCCCCCAGCATGGAGGCCATGACGGCCACCGGCCCGGCCAGCCCCAGGCCGGAAAGGCTCACCGCCACCCCGGCCACCGAGGCCAGCAGGATGGGATTGCGCCCAAGGGCCGCCGACACCTCGCGCAGCACCCGCCACGACAGGCCGCCGCCCTTGCGGATGGCCTCCAGCCGGGCCATGGTCACCAGCAGCACCGCAAGGCACAGCACCGAGACCATGCCCCCGGCCAGCACCGCGTCGTCGTTGCCGGGCAGCAGGGACACCACGATGGGCAGCCCCAGGAAGGCGCTGTTGGGAAAGCTGCCCGCCTGGGCCAGCACGGCGATGTCCGGGCCGTTGCGCCGCCCCCCGCGCGAACACAGCAGGTAGCCCAGGGCAAAGGCCAGCAGCATGCCCGCCACGGTGCCCGCGGCGAAGCCGCCGCGCGCCAGTTCCTCCGGCGTCTTGCGGGCCACGGCGTAAAACAGCAGCGCGGGCAGCGACACCCGGAACACGAACTGGTTCAGGGCGGCCGGGGTGCCCCTGGGCAGGCTGCCCAGCCGTTCCACGAACATGCCAAGCACGATGATGCCGAACACCGGGACCAGGGCGGAAAGGATGTCGAGCACGTAAAACTCCCCGGCGGGCTCGGCGGCCCGCCAGACGTTGGCCGGTACGGCTGTGCCAGACGTTGGCCGGTACGGCTGTGGATGATGGCGTGAACCCCGAACATACGACCGCACGGGGGCGCGGGCAAGGTACGCACCTGCCGGATACCATGCCCGAGGCCATCCCCCCCCGCCCGCCGGGCCGGTTTCCGCCGCCTTCCCGTGCGCGTGCGCACGCGCCGCCGCGCCCGCGTGGCGGCGGGATGGCGGCAGGATGGCCGTCCTCCCCCGCCCTGGCACGCGGAATCCGCTTTTTTCGCCCCTGTACTTGACTTCGCGTCAGCGAATTGACACTGATGAAGCCAGACGCGCCATGCCGCCCGCGCGGTCCGGTGTTCCGGGCATCTCGCCATCGCGCCGGGCGCGCGGCACTGCGGCCGAATGGCCCGGCGGCCAAGGCGGGCCAGATGGGCCAGGGCGGGCCGGGCCGGGGCGCGCACCGGGGTGGCGCGGGGGGAAGCGGGACACATTCAGCGAGCCTTCCGGGAGAGGGGATGGATCTCGACACCAGCGGCATCATCGGCCAAAGCACATCGCTCAGGGACGTCTTCCGCATTCTCGCCAAGGTGGCCCCCACCGACAGCACCGTGCTGGTCACGGGCGAATCGGGCACCGGCAAGGAACTGCTGGTGCGCGCGCTGCACTCCAACAGCCAGCGCCGGGCCATGCCCTTCGTGCCCATCAACTGCGGGGCCATTCCCAAGGAACTTCTGGAATCGGAGCTCTTCGGCCACGAGAAGGGCGCCTTCACCCATGCCATCCGCTCGCGGCCCGGCCGGTTCGAACTGGCCGACGGCGGCACCATTTTCCTGGACGAAATCGGCGAGATGGACCTGACGTTGCAAGTCAAGATCCTGCGCGTGCTGCAAGAAAAGGAAATCGAGCGCGTGGGCGGCGCGGGGGTGAAGAAGGTGGACGTGCGCATCGTGGCCGCCACCAACCGCGACCTCGAACGCGAGGTGGCCGCTGGGCGCTTCCGCGAAGACCTGTACTACCGGCTCAACGTCATTCCCCTGCACCTGCCCTCCCTGCGCGAGCGCGGCGGCGACATCCTGGTGCTGGCCGAGCATTTCATGCGCCGCTTCTGCGAGCGCAAGGGCCGCCGCTGCCTCGTCCTGGCGCCCGACACACGCAAGGTGCTGGCCGCCTATTCGTGGCCGGGCAACGTGCGCGAACTGGAAAACTTCATGGAGCGGCTCAGCATCCTCGCCGACGACGACGTGGTGCCCCCGGCCGACCTGCCCCGCAAGATCCTGGACGAGGTGGGCGACATCGTCTCGCTGCCGGAACCGACCCCGCCCGACCCGCTGCCCGTGGCCTCCGGAGCGGCGTCCTGCGGCATGCCCGCCGGCTTCAGTTGGCCCACCATCACCGACCTGCGCGACAAGGGCATGAACCTCAAGGATTTCCTGGACACCGTGGAGGAACGCCTGCTGGACGAAGCCCTGGGCATGGCCGAGGGCGTGAAGAACCAGGCGGCGGAAATCCTGGGCATCAAGCGCACCACGCTCATCGAAAAGCTGAAGAAGAAGCGGACGGACTCGTGATCGGGGCGCGCGCCCGGCCCGAACCGGGCAGACCGGGCGGACCGGGCGGACCGGGCAGACAGGGCGGATAGGGCAAGGCGGGATGCGCGCAGCTATCCGCCGCTGCACGTTTTTTGCTATGAACAAGTGCCCGTGTCGGTTTTTTCCCGTCGGGCACGGGGCACGGCATCCGCAACGGAACCGGCGCCGGGGCACGGGCATGCCCCCGCACGCGCACACATACGCGTACATGCACAGGATTTCCGCGTGAAACGACCCTCCGCCGCCGGTCTTGCCCGGCTGCTCCTCATCGCGGCCCTTGCCGGGCCGCCCGCCACGGCCGCGCACGCGGCCTCGTGGCAGTGGAGCGGCCTGCCCGACCGCGAGCGGGTGACCATCACCCTGGACCGGCCCGGCGAGGTGGACGTGGCGCGCACCGGGCGACAGACCCTGTCGCTGACCTCGCGCGCCGTGGGCGCGGCCCCCGCGCGCATGGGCGGGGCGGACCCGGCCCGCGCGGCGCTGGTGGGCGAGGTGGCGCCGCAGCCCGGCGGCCTGCGCATCGACACGCGCACGCCGGGGTTCGGCTACGTGGTCACCCGTCCCGCGCCCGACCGGGTGGTGGTGGACATCTTCCGCGACCCCATGGGCGAACGCTGGACACCGTCCGACGCGGCCCAAGCTCCTGCCCAGACGGCCGCCCAGCCCGAGGCGCAGCCCGCGCCCCCCACGCAGCCCGTACCCCAGGCCCAGGCAACGCCCGCTCCCCTGCCCTCCACCGCGCCCGACCCGGCGCGGAACGGCGCCCGTCAGCCGCGCATCGTCGAACGCGCCCTCACCGACGCCACAGGCCCGCAGGCCGATGCGCCGCTGCCCACGGTACCCACGGAACCCGGCGCCCCCGAGCAGGCCGCCCCCCCGGCTCCGGAACAGGACGCGAAGCAGTCCGCTCCCCAGGGCGCGGTCACCGGCCAGCTTTCCTCCGGCCCGGGCACAGCGCCGCCCTCTCAGGTCACCGGGCAGATCGGCGCAGCATCTCCCGCCCAACCGCCCGAGCCGCAACGCAGCTTCTTTGCCGTGCCCTACTCCGTGCGGGCGCGCATCAACCCCGGCGGCCCGTCCGACTGGCCGGAAGAGGCGGCTGCCTCCGCCCCCACCACGGCTCCCGCGCCGGTGCCCTCGCGCGGCGAGGCCGGCCCCGCCGCCACCGCCCAGCAGGCCGCACAGCCCGCCGCGCCGCAACCCGCGTCCCAGCCCGCTCCAGAGGCATCCGCGCAGGCCACCGCCGACGCCACGCCTCCCCCCCCCGCTCCGGCCACCCCTGCCGACGGCGCACAGGGCGACGGCGCACAGGGCGAGGCGCGCAAATCCGCCGCGCAGCGCCCGGAAGGCGCGGTGCCGCCTGCCCAACAGTCGGCCCAAACGCCGGGCCAGGCCACGGCGGACGCGCAGCCCGGCACTCCCGAAAAGGTGGACGCCACCTCGCCGCAGGCGAAGCAGGCCGCCGAAGGGGGCAACGCCACCAACGCCACCCAGGTGGTGTACGTGGACGAAAAGGGCAATCCCGTGCCCCCGCCGCCGGTCCCGGCCGAGCTGATGGAACAGGTCAAGACCTTCATGGTCAACGGCGACTACCCCAAGGCCCTGGAACTGCTGGAAACCCTGAAGGGCCTGCGCGACACGCCCAGGGAAATGCGCGAGGAGGCGCTGTACCTCATCGGCGACGTGCTGTTCGCTCAGGGCAAGGACAACATGCTGGCCGTCTACGACAAGGTCGTGACCGCCACCAACGAGGCCATGAACTACAACCTCAAGTCGCGCCGGGTGCCGCAGGCCCTGTTGCGCCTCGGGGTGGTGAACATGCGCATCGGCAACTCGCAGGAGGCGGAAGGCTACTTCAACCTGCTGCGCCGCCAGTATCCGCACGATGAAAACGTGCCCCTGGCCCTCTACTACGCCGGCGAAGAAGCCTACAAACGCGGCGAGTACCAGAAGGCGGCCGACAAGTTCCAGTCCATCGTGCAGGACTTTCCGGAAAGCAAGTACGTGCGCGAAGGGTCGGTCAGCCTGGCCCGCTCCCTGCACAAGATGGGCTACTACCAGCAGGCGGAATCCATCCTCGACTTCGTGGACAAGCGCTGGGGCCGCTTCTACCTGGAATACCCGCCGCTGCTGACCATCGCGGGCGACGTGGCCTACCAGGTGGGCAAGCTGGACGACGCGCGCAGCCACTACTGGCTGTACTACAACCTCATTCCCGACGGCGAGGACACCGACACCGCGCTGGCCCGCATCGGGGACATCCTGGCCAAGCAGAAGCAGACCGAGGCGGCCCGCGAAATCTACGAAGAGGCGGTGCGCCGCTTCCCGGACAAGGACGGCGGCCTCGTCTCGCTGATGCGCCTGGCCGAGGAAGGCATCCACGACGCGCCGAACCTGGGGGACATGGTCTCGGTGTTCCAGCGGCCGGACAACACCCGTCCGGTGCAGGCCTACACCACCATCATCTCGGGCCATCCGCAGAGCGCGCTGGTGCCGCTGGCCCGGCTGAAACTGGCCATGTGGTACCTGTGGAACCGCCAGTATCCGGAAGCGCTGGCCACCTCGGCGGAATTCATCCAGGCCCACCCCGGCAACGAAATGCTGCCCAAGGTGCGCGACGTGGCCCTGCAAGGCTTCACCCAGGCCGCCGCCGAATCGGTGGCCGACGGCAACTACGGCCGCATCCTGCAACTGTGGGAACAGTACCCGCTGCTGCGCGAGAACGAAAAGGCCCTGTCCGCCGACACCCGCGTGGCCCTCGGCCTCAGCTACTCGCGCGAGGGCCAGCCTCGGCGGGCGCTGGAAATCCTGGACGGCTTCCTGAAAGGCCCCAAGGACGCGCAACACGGCGAAACCGCGCTGTCGCTGGCCCTTTCGGTGTACCTGGAAAACCAGAGCTGGCAGAACATCGTGGACCTGATGCAGAGCGTGTCCGGGTGGACCCTGTCCGATCCCGTGCAGGCCCAGGCCGACTACGCACTGGCCCTGGCCCACGAGAACCAGGAGCATTCCGACCTGGCGGTCCCCCTGTGGCAACGGCTGCACGAGCGCAAGGGCATGCCCCCCGAGCAGCGCGCCTACGTCAGCTTCTTCCTGTCGCGCGACGCCGAGCGCAAGCGCGAACTGCAAAACGCCTACCTGCTCACGCGCGAGGCCCTCACCGACTTCCTGGCCGTGGCCCAGGCCAATCCGGACAAGGCCGACGCCCCGCGCATCAAGGACTGCCTGATCTCGCTCATGGACATCACCGAGGCGGCGGGCCGCCTGCGCGAATCGCTGGACTGGACCGAGCAGTACGCCAAATACGTGCCCGATTCCGACCCCGGCTACGCGGCCATGCGCTTCCGCACCGCGCGCCTGCAACGCAAGACGGGCAACATGGACGCGTGGAAGTCCATCCTTGAAGACCTCGCCCGGCGCGACCCTCAGTCGCTGTACGGCCGCATGGCCGCCTCCGAACTGCGCACCACCGACGTGACCAAGGGCCTTTCCGGGTTCACCCAGGGCGCGCAGCAGTAAGCGGCCCGCTCCGCCACAGGAGGCCACCATGCACGACAGGCATCTGGACAACGGACACGCCATCGACCGCAACCCCGTGGTGGCGGGCATGTTCTACCCGGACGACCCGGACCTGCTGCGCCACGAGGTGCGCGAGCACCTTGCCGCCGCCACCCGCGACCCCGCCCCCACCCTGCTGGCCATGGTGCCCCACGCGGGCTACGTCTATTCCGGCGAGGTGGCCGGGCAGACCCTGGGCGCGGCCAACCTGCCCGACACCATCGTGCTGCTGGGCCCCAACCACACCGGGCTCGGCGCGCCGCTGTCGGTCTGGCCGGGCGGGCACTGGCACACCCCCCTCGGTCCCGTGCCCGTGGACGCCGAGCTGGCCGACGCCCTGGCCGAATCGGACGCGGGCTTCACCCGCGACACCGCCGCCCACGTGCGCGAGCACTCCATCGAGGTGGTCCTGCCCTTCCTGCAGGAATACACGCCCGACCTGTCCATCGTGCCCGTGGCCGTGGCCGAGCCGCATCCCCAGTCCCTGCGCGATGCGTCGCAGGCCCTGGCCGACACGCTGCGCCGCATGGCCGCCGCCGGACGGCGGGTGGCCATGGTGGTGTCCTCGGACATGAGCCACTACGTCACCCACGCCGACGCCGCCCGCCTGGACCGCATGGCCCTGGCCCGCATCGAGGCGCTGGACCCCGTGGGCCTGTACGCCACGGTGCGCGACCGGGGCATCTCCATGTGCGGGGTGCTGCCCGCCACCCTGGGGCTGTTCGCCGCGCTGGCCCTGGGCGCCCAGACCGCGCGCGTGGTGGCCTACGCCACCTCGGGCGAGGTCAGCGGCGACATGCAGCGGGTGGTGGGGTACGCGGGGGTGCTCGTAGCGTAGCTGGTTGGCGCAAGAGCCTTTTTGCTTCTGCCGTCGTCAGAACACCTTTTTATTCCGGTCGAGTACGATAAGACATCCGGCCCGCCACGCCTCGCATATTGACGGCGGGGGGCGGCGGTGTCATGTTCCGCCCGGCGGCGGGCGACGCGTCCGCGCCCTCCGGCGCGCCGCGCGTTGCGCGCGGCCCGGCAGCCTTCCCGCGCCATCCAACGGAGCCCCCGTGACCACGCAATACCGTCTCGAAGAGACCGCGCCGGGCGCCCAGTGGGACGCCTTTGTCGAGGCTTCCCCCAACGGCACCATCTTCTCGCTGTCCGCGTACCTGGCCGCCGTGCGCCAGCCCAGCCGCCTGTACTGGTGCCTGAACGGCAACGAGCGCCGCGCCGCCGTGGCCGTCACCGAATCGGCCGACGGCTCGCGCGCGGTGCTGCACGACTTCGTCATCCACAACGGCATCCTCTTCGCGCCGCCCGCCAACAAACAGAACCGCTCCACGGTGCTGTCCGAGCGGTTCGAAATCGCCGTGGACGTGGCCGCCGCCCTGTCGCGCCGCTACGAGCGGGTGGAACTGGCCCTGTCGCCGCAGGTCACCGACATCCGGCCCTTCCTGTGGCACAACTACGGCAGGGACGACGCCCCCCGCTACGCGGCCGACGTGCGCTACACCGCCTACGCCAGCCTCGCGGGCTTCGCCGATGCCGCCGCCCCCGAAGACGTGCCCCTGTTTCCGGAAATTTCCTATTCGCGCCGCCAGGAGGTGCGCAAGGCGCTGAAGACCGGCGTGCGCACCACCGAGGACGCCACCCCGGACGACCTTTCCGCCTTCTACGCCCTGACCATGGGCCGCCAGGGCATAGAGGTGGAGCGGGAACGGCTGGACGAACTGCGCGACCTGGCCGCCGCCGTGCTGGCGGGCGGCTTCGGCCGGTTGTTCGCCACCCGCACCCCGGAAGGGGAACTGGCGGCCATGGCCCTGTTCGGCATGGACGGCAAGCGCGCCTACTACCTGTTCGGCGCAGGCGACCCGCACCTGCGCAACACCCCCTGCGGCACGGCCGTGTTGTGGGACGCCTTCGGCGAACTGGCCCGCGCGGGCGTGGCCGAGGTGGACCTGGAAGGGGTGAACAGCCCCCGCCGGGGCTGGTTCAAGCTCAGCTTCGGGGCGGACATCCTGCCCTACTACCAGTTGGTCAAGGACGGCTCGGAACCGGCGCAGGCCGTGTAGCGGGCCGGGCGGCCCCCCCCATGAAGGCATGAAAGCATAATAAAGATCGAAGGGGCGGGGGCACAGGCCCCCGCCCCTTCATGCGAAGCGAATCCGGCGCCGCGGCGCCCGCCGTCCGGCGCGCGCCACGGAACGATGCGGCTACGCCTCTTCCTCCTCCAGCGTGTACCCGGCGCTCTCCACGGCCTCGCGCAGGATGCGCGTGTCCACGCATACCGCCGGGCCGTAGGTGATCTCGCCGGTGGCCAGGTTCACGTTCACTTCCTCGATCCCGGCCTGGGTCTTGATGGAGGTGGTCACGGTGGCGGCGCAGTCCGGGCTTTGCAGCCCCTTCACCCTGTACTTCTTCATGGGAAATCCTCCCCGCGTGGGCGGTATGCCGCGGGCGCGGCGCACGATGTGAAGGGAAACGCCGGGACAGCCACCGGCGCGTGACGACGCTTCGTCTTCAATGCCGAGACTATACCGCTTTATCCTACTGTGCAAGTAGGATTTGACCCCTTGCGCGCCCCTTGCGAATGCCTTACCTCAAGGGACCGCCAATCTGTGGCGATCCGTGGCAATCTGTGGCGATCCGTGGCAGTCCGTGGCGGGCCGCCGAGGCATACGCCTGACGGCACACGACCTGCGGCGACGCCGCCACGCCCCTCCACCGCAACCCCCGCACACCCAATGCTCGAACTGGACTTCACCACCTCCGGCTATGTCTACATGGCGCTCATCTGGGCCGGTGTGGGCCTCATCGCCGTGGTGCTGGCCCGGCGGCAGGGGCGCAACCCCGCGCTGTGGTGCGTGGCCTGCCTGCTGGCCCCGGTGGCCCTGTTCTACCTGGCGGGCGAGCACGGCGGGCGCGCGGACGCGCGCGACCGGGCAGAACGCGACCAGGCCGAACGTGACAGGGCCGAACGCGCACAGGCCCAGGCCCCTGCCGACGGCGACGGCAACGAATAGCCGCAGCGCGGCCCTTCTTCACCACCCACCCGCGCCGGGTGCATCCCGGCCCTCCACCAGCAGACCCCCGGACCATGAGCGACCGTACATTTCATATCCTGACCTTCGGCTGCCAGATGAACGTCAACGACTCCGACTGGCTGGCCAGGGCCCTCGTGGCGCGCGGCTTCACGGAAGCCCCCTTGGGCAAGGCCCGCGTGAACATCGTCAACACCTGCTCGGTGCGCGAAAAGCCGGAACAGAAGGTATACAGCGTGCTCGGACGCATCCGCCAGGCCACCCGCAAGCTGCCCGACGCCTTTGCCGTGGTGGGCGGCTGCGTGGCCCAGCAGATCGGCGCCGGGTTCTTCACCCGCTTTCCCCAGGTGCGCCTGGTGTTCGGCGGCGACGGCTCGGCCATGGCCCCCCAGGCCATCGAACGGCTGTGCGCGGAGCCGGGCCTGCGCGTCTCGCTGCTGGATTTTTCCGAGGAATACCCCGAGCGCGACGCCCAACTGGATTCCGGGCCGGTGCCGCCTTCCGCCTTCGTGAACATCATGCAGGGCTGCGACAACTTCTGCGCCTACTGCATCGTGCCGTACACGCGCGGCCGCCAGAAGTCGCGCGCGGCCGACGCGGTGGTGCGCGAATGCGCGGAACTGGTGGATCGCGGCGCGAAGGAGATCACCCTGCTCGGCCAGAACGTCAATTCCTACGGGCAAGACGCGGAAGCCGCCCGCCATGCAACAGTGGCGGGTGGTGCGGACGGGGACGCGGTGACCTTCGCCGGGCTGCTGCACCGCGTGGCCGCCCTGCCGGGGCTGGCCCGGCTGCGCTTCGTCACCCCGCATCCCAAGGACATCGCGCCCGAGGTCATCGACGCCTTCGGCACGCTGGACAACCTGTGCCCGCGCCTGCACCTGCCCCTGCAATCCGGGTCCGACCGCATCCTGAAGGCCATGGGCCGCAAGTACGACATGGCCCGGTACATGGACATCGTGCACCGGCTGAAGGCGGCCCGGCCGGACATCCAGCTTTCCACGGACATCATCGTGGGCTTTCCCGGCGAGACGGAACAGGACTTCGAGGACACCCTTGCCGCCATGCGGGCCGTGGGCTTCGCCACCAGCTTTTCGTTCTGCTATTCCGACCGGCCGGGCACCCGCGCCGCCATGCTGCCCGGCAAGCTGGAAGCCGCCGAAAAGGCCGCCCGCCTGGCCCGCCTGCAGGAATGGCAGAATGATTATACTGAACAATGCTTGCGGAACATGGTAGGGTTGCACACAATGGTGCTGCTGGACGGCATGAGCAAGAAGCCCGGCATCTCCCCGCCGGAGTCCCCCCCGGACGTATGCGACGCCGGACGCGACGCCGGACGCGACGGCAGGCAGGACGGAAGCCCGGCACCCCGCCACGGCGAAAGCTGGCAGGGGCGCGACCCTTACGGCCAGCCCGTCAACGTGGTGCTGCCCCCTCGTCCGGAAGGCTGGCGGGGCCGGATCGTGCCGGTGACCATCGTCGAGGCCAAAAAGCATTCGCTGCGCGGGGTCATGCGCGCATGATCCGTTTCCGCCGTCGCCGCGGCCCGCAAGGACGGACCGGACAGGAACCGGCGAACGCGCCGGATGCAACGTCCTCCCATACCGGCCAGCCAGATCAGCCAGGTCAGGCAGGCCGGATCGGGGCACGCGCCATGCGAAGACGCCCGCCGGGGCGCACAGGCAGGTATCCCATGGTAGAGATGAAGGTCGTGGGGCTGTCGCTGGACGACGCCACCAAGGCGCCGATCCTCGTCCTGCGCCGCGAGGCCGGGGAGGAACTGCTGCCCATCTGGATAGGGGCCATGGAAGCCATGGCCATCTCCATCGCGCTGAACAGCGTGGACGTGCCGCGCCCGCTCACCCACGATCTGTTGCTGAACACCCTGCGTTCGCTGGGTGCGCAGCTGGTGGCCGTGGACGTGGTGGACCTGCGCGACGGCACCTACTTCGCGGAACTGGACATCCTGCAGGGCGGCACGCGCACCCGCGTGGACTGTCGCCCCTCCGACGCCATCGCCCTGGCCCTGCGGGCCGACGTGCCCATCTTCGTCAGCGAGGACGTGCTGCGCCGCGCCGCCGAAGACCGCATGCGCCCCAACCTGGACGAGAACGCCCCCCGCCGCCCGGCCGACGCCGCGTCGGCCATGGCCCGCGAAGAGGCCGCCCGGCGCGACGTGCGCCGCAAGGCGGGCCAGCCCCCCTGGGCCGACGGCGAGGGCGGGGTGGCGGGCATCGTGGAGCAGATGGCCCGTGCGCGGGATGCCGGGGCCGCCCCCGACGCCTCCGGCGGCGAGGACGCCGGTCCCGCGCGCGACCCGCACGATCTGGAAGAACAGCTGGCCGAACTGCTGCGCTCGCTGGACCCGGAAACCAAGTACCGCATGTAGCCCGCGCACCGGCGCGGGCCGCCGCCACGCCCATCCCGTTCCGCCCGCAGTGTACCGGTGGCCCACCGTTCCACCCGCATCGCCACGCCCGCGCCTCGCGGCATCCGCGCGGCGCGTTCCCGGCCGCCCTGCGCACACGCCCCCGCACATATCCCATGACCGGAGCCACCAGATGATCGACCTGCACGTGCACACCTGCTTCAGCGATTCCTCCATGACGCCCGCCACCGCCGTGCGCTTCGCGCGCCTTGCGGGCTACCGCGCCGTGGCCCTCACCGACCATGCCGACGGATCGAACATGGACCTCATCCTGAGCCAGGTGCTGCCCATGGCCCGCCAATACGGGCTGTACGCGGGCATCGAGGTCTTCGCCGGGGTGGAACTGACCCACGTGCCCCCGGCCCTCATTCCCGACGCCATCCGCGAGGCGCGGGCCCTGGGCGCGCAACTGGTGGTGGTGCACGGCCAGTCGCTGGCCGACGTGGTGGAGACGGGCACCAACCTCGCCGCCATCGAGGGCGGCGCGGACGTGCTGGCCCACCCCGGCCTGCTCACGCCCGAGGACGCCGCCTACGCCGCCGAACGCGGCGTGCTGCTGGAAATCACCACCCGCCCCTCGCACGCGCTGTCCAACGGCCATGTGGCCATCACCGCGCGCGCCGCCGGGGCGCGGCTGGTCATCAACAACGACGCCCACCGCAAGGAAGACTTCGTGTCCGCCGAAAAGCGCCGCGCCGTGGCCCTGGGCGCGGGCCTTGCCCCGGCAGAGATCGAGGCCGCCGAGCAGGCCCAGCGCCAGTTGGTGGAGCGGCTCGTGCGCGCCGCCCGTTAGGGGCTGTCCATAGTACGCTTTCGCCTTTTCCCCTCCGCATGGAGCACCGCCCCCCGGCCTAAAGTTCCGCCTCGAACTGCCGATGGGAGACATGTACCGCGGCTGTCCGGCCGCCGGTTCCCCATCCCGCAGAGGTGCGGCCATGCTCGACTATTACAGATTCAAGGAAATCCACGACCTGTTCATGAAAGGCAAGACCGAGGAAGCGCGCCACCTGCTGATGGAAATGCAGTCGCGCTACGTTTCCCTGTGCGACGAAAACACCATGCTGAAGATGCAGGTGCAGGAATTCGAGGACATCCTCTACCTGTCGCGCAATCTCGTCTTCGACGGGTTCTGCTATTGGCTCATCACCGGCAACATCAAGCAGGGGCCGTTCTGCCAGAGTTGCTACAACCGCGACGGCGTGCTGGTGCGTCTGGCCGCCCACGAGGGAATGTGGCGGTGCGCCACCTGCGGCACCGTGCACGACCGCGAACCGCACTACGGCATGCCCATGCCCGGCTTCGGGCTGGGCGCGGCGCTGGCCACGGCCCACGACGCCGGACGCACCGGTCTGGCCGGGCTTGCGGAAATGGCGGGCCGCGCAGCCGGACTCGGCTCCGGCGACGGCCTCGCCACGGACGGGCCGCCGCCCGGCACGCAGGCCGTGCGCCCGGTCCGTACCGGCAAGTTGCTGCCTTTCGTCAAATGACCCCGCGCCCGCATGCCGGACGCATCCAAAGGCCCGCTTCCGGCGGGCCTTCGTCATTCCGGGGCCGGGCGGCGTGCACCGTACCGCACCGCCCGCGCTAAAGTTTCCCGCCGCCGCGCCGATGAATCCGGTACATGGGGCAAGGCCCCGAAAGGAAGGACCGGCATGCACTCCGCACCCAGACACAGCACGTCCCCCGCCCGCCTGGCCGCTACGGCGGCGGTGGCCGCAAGCACCCCCCTGCCCCGCACGTTTCGCCCCGGCGACGGCATCACCGCCACCGGCCTCGCGGCCCTCGGCGTGGAGCCCACATGGCGCAGGGCGGGACGCGGCGCGGCCAGCCTTGCCGACCTGGTGGAGGCCGTGCGGACCGAAAGCCTGCCGGTCAACGCACCCTACGCACCCAACACGGACGCCCTTCCCGCGCACGGATTCGCGCACGCGCTCATCCTGGCCCCGCGAGAGGAATTGAGCGCGGTGGAACGCCGCGCCCTGCGCCTGGCGGGCGCCCGCAACATCAGCGTGCTGACCTCGGGCGCCGCCGCCGCCCGGCGTCTGGCCCGGCAGCACCGCGCCCACGCGGCCGACGACGACGACGCGCGCCCCGCCGTGGACGTGGTGATCTGCCACGAACACCTGGCGGACATGACCGCCCTTGAATTCCTGGGGCTGGTGCGCGCGCACCCGCGCCTGCTCGACCTGCCGGTGCTGGTGGTGTCGGGCGCGGCCACGCGCGAGGCCGTGCTGGCGGCCATCGGCGCGGGATGCAGCGGCTTTCTGGGCCGCCCGTACACCCTGGCCGCCTTGGACGGGCAACTGCTGCGCGCCCGCCGCGCGCTGGAAACGGGCGCCGCCCGCGCCGTGGCCGACGGAACGCGCCTGCTTTCGGACCAGGAATTCGACCTAGCCCTGGAGCGGTTCGCCACCGCCGCCACCGACGCGGCGGGCGAGGCGGAAATCCATTTCCTGGAAGGCACGGCCCACCTGCTGCGCGAACAGTGGGACGAGGCCATCACCGCCTTTGGCCGCACCCTGCGCTGCAACGCCCAGCATGCCGAGGCGTGCTTGGGCCTGTCCGACGCCTGGCGCGGCAAGGGCGACATGGACAAGAGCCACGAATTCCGCCGCCGCGCGGGCGAGATTTACGCCCGCGCCCGGCAGTGGCGGCGCGCCCAGCAGGTCTTTGCCCAACTGCTGGCCGAAGCGCCCCGCGATACGCCCAACCCCCTGCTGGGGGAAGCCGCGCGCCTGCTGCGCGAGGGGCGCATCGACGATGCCGCCGCCGCCCTGCTGGCCGGGCGCGAACTGACCCCCGGCGCACCCCTGCACGAGCACGTGGCCCGCGCCTGCCAGTTCACCAGCGCGCCGGAACGCACCGCCGCCGCCGTGTGCCGCGCCCTGTCCGGCGCGGACCCGGAACTGGGCAGCCAGTTGCACCGCCGCATGCTGGGCCGCTTCGGCACTCCGCGCCGCATCGACGTGGACGGCCACGGGGAATCCGCCGGACTGCTGGAACGCATGCTGGACGGCACTGTGCTGCACGACGTGCTCACCGTGGCCCGGCATACCCTGAAGGTGTGGCGGCAGGCGGGTATTTAGGCAATCCTTCGAGAAACCGACGACAAAACGCGCCGGATGCGAAAGCACCCGGCGCGTTTTCATTGCGAAGACGGCAGGAGCGGAGCGGCTATTCTTCCGCCACGTCGCGCAGCAGCCGGAACAGGGCGCGCCCGGCGCGGGGCGGCTTGCCCGCCGCGCGCTCGGCCAGCGCGTCGCGCACCAGCAGGCGCAGGTGGCGCGGGTCCACGTCGGGCCACTGTTCAAGATAGGGATGCAGGCGGTCCGGCCCGGCGGCCAGCAATTCCTCGCGCAGTTCCTCGATGCGGTGGAAATCGTCGTCCTCGGCCTGCTTCACGGCGCGCACCTCGCCCATCTGCGCGGCCACGGCCTCCCAGTCGCCTTCCCGGATGACCCGGCCGATGAACTGCAACTGCCGCCGTTTGGCCTCGTGCGTGGGCATGGCATGCCATTCCAGCACTGCCCGCTCCAGGTCGCCGGGCAGGCCCATGGACCGCACCTTCGAGGCGGGCAGGCGGACCAACTCCTCGCCCAGGGCCTGCATGGCGTTGCTTTCGCGCTTTTTCTGCGAGCGGCTCACGTCGCGTATGTCGTTGTCGGCCGCCACCCCGGACGGGGGCAGGGCATCGGGTATCCTGCGTCGCGCCATGCGCGTTCTCCTTGCTCTGTCTGTGGGCTGTGTCTGCGTGGCTGTACATGCGTGAATGACGCCGCCCCCGGAACTGCGGGGACGGGCGGATGCGGGCGGTGCCGGGTCTACCTGCCGCGCCGGCCACCCGAAAGGTAGCCCAGCAGGTCGGCCAGATCCACCACGGGCAGCCCGTGACTGCCTGCGGGCGCATCGGAAATTCCATCGGGGTCCACGGAGTCTTCGGCTCCGCCGCCGTCCCGCCCGCCGCTGCCGGACTCGCCCTCCCGGCGCTCTCCGTCCGCGTTCCCCTCGCCGGGCTGCACGGGCCGCCAGTGCTGCGCGCCCATCTCCACGAACAGTTCCACGCCCCGCTCTGGCACCCCCACCACCAGCACCAGAGTGCCGGTGGGTTCCAGCCGGTAGGCGTAGTCGAACAGCCGCCGGGCCACCAGCGCCACGGGCACGCCCGCATCGGCGGCCACCTGCGCGGCGGCCTCGCGCAGCCGCCCGGCCGCCTCGCCGTCCATGCCGATGCCGTCGTGCGGCACGGGCACCGCCACCTGCCAGCCGTACATGGCCTGCACCCTGCGGCGGGTGTACTCCTGCGCCATGGTCAGTCGCATGCAAGACCTCCCGGCGGTAAACACGGGAAACGCGGCCCGCGGCCGGCTGGTCCTATCCCATGTACAGGCCCAGCAGCACGCCCCCCAGCACCATGAAGGCGACGACCCCGTTCAGGGTGAAGAAGGCCATGTTCACCCGCGACATGTCGTCGGGGCTGATGATGCGGTGTTCCCAGGCCAGCACCCCGGCGACGACCGCCCACACCGCGTACCACGGCCAGCCCAGCGAGGCGGACCAACCCGCCAGCAGCAGGAAGATGGCCGCGTTGGCGTGGCAGAAGCCGGAGACCACCAGCGCGGCGGGCAGGCCGAAGTGCGCGGGCACGGCGTGCAGGCCCACGGACCGGTCGAACTCGATGTCCTGGCACGAATACAGGATGTCGAACCCGGCCACCCAGAACAGCACGCCCCAGAACAGCAGCACGGCGGGCACCGTGAACTGCGGGTCCACGGCGATCCACCCGGCCACCGGGGCCAGGCCCAGCACCCCGCCCAGGAAAAAATGGCACAGCCAGGTGAAACGCTTCAGCAGGCTGTACGAGGCGGCCACCAGCAGCGCCACGGGGGCGAGGTACAGGCACAGCCGGTTCAGCACGGCGCAGGCGGCCACGAACAGCACGGCCATGAACACGGTGAACGCCCACGTCCAGGCCACGGAAATCTCGCCGGTGACCAGCGGGCGATTGGCGGTGCGCGGGTTCAGCCTGTCGTACTTCAGGTCCGCCAGGCGGTTGAAGGCCATGGCGAACGAGCGCACGGCCACCATGGCCACGGTGAGCAGCAGCATGGGCGCCAGGCCCGGCCAGCCCCCGGCGGCCAGAAAGGCCCCGGCATAGGCGAAGGGCAGCGCGAACACCGAGTGTTCGATCTTGATCATGCGGCAGATGGCCGCGAGGCGCGAAAAGGGATTCATGTGGCGTCCGTCCGGTTCGTTTGGCTAGGCGGCCGTTTCCTGGCAGGTTGCATCGTCCGGTTCACGCTCCAGGGCCGCGCGCACCAGACCGATTTCATCGCGCGCCCGCTCCTGCGCCTGGCGGCGCGCGTCGTCCATTTCTTCGTAGCGCGAGAGCAGAAGGTCCACAAGCTCGCCGTCCAGCTTGCCGTCACGGGCCTGCTCGCGCAGCACGGCGCGGGCCGCCTCCGGAGACATGCCGCCCCGGTAGGGCCGGTCCTCGGCGATGGCGGTGAACACGTCGGCCACGGCCACGATGCGCGCGGGCAGGGGCAGGTCGTCGCCCGTGAGGCGGTAGGGGTAGCCGCTGCCGTCCATGCGCTCGTGGTGCAGCGCGCCCCAGGTGGCCACCTGGGTGAACCCCGGCACGGAGGCCAGGATGTCCATGCTGTGCTCCGCATGGCGGCGCATGCGCGCCATTTCCCCCTCGTCCAGGCGACCCGGCTTTTCCAGGATGTCCAGCGGAACGCCCAGCTTGCCGATGTCGTGCAGCAGACCCGCCACGTACAGGGCCTTGCCCTGCGGGCCGTCGAACCCGGCCCAGCGGGCCAGCAGGCGCGCGGTTTCCGCCACGCCGCTGGAATGGGTGGCGGTGAAGGGACTGCGCGAGTCGATGACCAGCGAGAACAGGGCGGAGAACGAGATCACCCCGTCGGCGTCCAGGATTTCCTCCTCCAGCCGACCGCCCGGCCCGGTGTGCAGATGGCATTCCGGCGCGCGCAGCCCGGCGGCGAAGTCCGGGTCGGACGTCAGGTCGTGCAGGGCGTCCAGCGCGTCGGGCCGGAACAGGCCGGAGCGCCCCCGCTCCAGCCGTTCCATGGCGCGGGGGAACTGGCGGGCCGGGTCCTCGCCGCGCCGCAACTGCACGTCCAGCCTGTCGGCCAGGTGGATGATGTGGGCGGCTGCGGAAACGCCGTCCTCCTTCCTGCCGTGGCACCACGGGGCGTGGTGATGGCGCACCAGGCGCGCGGCCTGGGCCAGACGCGGGCAGGTGCCCAGCATCACGGCCCCGGCGCGGGAGTGCGAATCCATGTCCTGCTCGAATATCAGCCCTTCCAGCGCCGCCTTCAGCGGCACCGCGCCCGCGTCGTGCATCAGCGAGGCCAGCAGCAGTTCGCACCTGTCCCTGTCGGGCAGGCCGAGCCGTTCGGCCAGGCGCGCGGCGATGAAGCCCACGTGCACGTGATGCGCGGCCACGGCCGGGCTCACCAGGTCGAGCGCACGGGAAAAGGCCACGGTCAGGTCGATGAGCCTGACCTGCAAAGGCTGCTGCATGAGTGTGTCCCCGGCCGGACGCCGGACGCGCGGCGCTTTTCCCCGAAATGCGCTGCGCCGTCCCCTGTCGCCCGGATGCCGTGCGGTGCCTGTTGATGGTTGGAAATGGTTGGAGATGGTTGCCGTGGCGCATGCCCCCGGCATGCGGAAATCAGTACGCTTACAGGGGCTGTCTCTAATTCAGGATTTTTGTTCGTTGGCAAGGAAAACGAGCCTGCCATGAGGGAATATGCCTCAGCCGTTGGCGAGTCCCCGAGCCATTACGGATGAGGACCGCAACGCGCTCTTATCGTATTTGACCGAGCCTTAGCCGTTAGGCGAGCGCGCAGCGCGAGTCTTACGGATAAGGACAGCAAAGCCATGGCAGGCGAAGTTTGACCGCGTTGCGCACGATGTCCGTAGGGCTCGCAAGCTCGCCCAACGGCCACGCTCCGCGCCCTTCGGGTCGGAAGCCAACGGGCAAAAAGACAAGTTAGAGGCAGCCCCTAGCCGCCGCACTCGGCAGGATCACCCTGCAACTTGTCCAGCGCATGGGCCAGCGCGGGCAGCACGGCGGCAAGGTTTTCGGCCACGGCCTTGCGGCTGCCGGGCAGGTTGACGATGACCGCCCCGCCCAGGGTGCCCGCCACGGCGCGCGAAATGACCGCATTGGGCGTCTTGGCGAGGCTGGCGGCCATCATGGCCTGCTCGAAGCCGGGCAGTCGCCGTTCGATGACGGCCAGGGTGGCTTCCGGCGTCACGTCGCGCGGGCCGATGCCGGTGCCCCCGGTGGTCAGGATGAGGTCGTAGCCCTGGGTCAGGGCCAGATCCATCAGCAGGGCGCGCAGCCGCTGGCCGTCGTCGGGCAGCAGGTAGCCGCGCTCGATGCACAGCCGCATGGTCCCGCGCACCATCTCGGCGATGGTGGGGCCGCTGGCGTCCTGGCGCAGCCCGGCCGCGCCCTTGTCGGAAAGGGTCACCCAGGCCAGGGCGCGCCCCCGGCGCAGCACCGACAGTTGCAACACCCGGCCGCCCGGCTCGTCGCACAGGGCTTCCACGAAGACGCAGGCCCCGGCATGCGCCGACCCGGAACGGGGCAACAGGGTGCGGCCCACCACCCGGAACAGGACATCACCCCTGGAATCGTGCAGGATGGCGCCCACGGTCAGCCCCAGCACCACGTCGGCCTGCACGGCGGCAAACGCGGGCAGCGCCCCCGGCAGGCCCACCGGCCCGGCGGCAAGCGCGATGATGCCCCCTTTGGGCACGGGCATGGTGGCAACATCAAGCATCACCTGGTCGTCGCCCATGGCGGCCTCCCTGCATGCGTCGTGTGGCATGGACATGATTCGGACTTCCCCCCGGAGGTGCGAACGGAACGGACGAGAACTCCCTACCGGGCGTCGGGGCGGCACAAATGCTCGCCCACCGCGCCATAGAACGCCTGCGCGGCATCCTTGCAGCCCTTGCGGGTGTGGATGGTCACCCAGGTGTCTTCGCAGTAGGCGTCCATGACGCGCAACTGCTCTTCCACGTTCAGGCTGTTCACGCCCCGGATGCAGGCTTCCTCGGACAGGTAGTGGCTGCCGCGCAACGGAAAGCGCACCTGGGCCGCCTCGCAGCCGCGCATGCAGCCGTTGCGGGTGAGCACGCCGTACTCGTCGTCCTGCTGGCAGCGCTTCTGGCAGGCCGACAGCAGCGGGTCGGTGGCCACGTGCGACAGGCCGCCGCGCGCGGCGCACCCGGCAAGCAGCAGGGCCAGCATGAGGACGGCCGGGGCAAGGGCCGGCACGAAACATCGCCGCATGGGAACCTCCGTTGAGGATGCCGCACGGCAGGGCCGTGCGTGGTCATGCACCGGTGCGGACAGATGGACCCGGATGACTCAGCCGCGATCGAGGGCCAGCCGCAGGCCGAAGCCCACCATCAGCCCGCCCACGCCGCCTTCCAGGGCCCGCTGCACGCCGGGGCGCAGCAGCGTGGCGCGCGCCCGGTGCACGGAAACGGACAGGAACGAAAACCACAGCACGGCCACCACGGCCTGCATGCCGCCGAACAGGCAGGCCCGCGCAAAGGCGCCGCCCAGCGCGCCCGCCCCGGAGGCGGCGACGTCGGCCGCCACGCCTCCGGCGGCCACCACGTTGGGCAGCACCGCCAGGTAGAACACGGCCACCTTGGGGTTCAGCACGTTGCTCAGAAAGCCTTCCATCCACGCCCGGCGCACGACGCCGCGCGGCGTGGTGCGCGGCATGGTGCGATAGTCGCGCCAGTGGGCCGGGCCGGAAACCCCGGCAGCGCCAGCCGCCGCCGCGCTATCGGCATCCGCCGAGGCACAGGCAGTTGAAGCATCATGCGCACCGCCCTTCCACGCTCCGTGCAGGGCGCGCACGCCCAGCCACACCACATAGGCGGCGCCCGCCAGGCGCACCACGTCGAACGCGGCGGCGGAATGCACCAGCACGGCGGACACGCCAAGGCCGGAACACACCACATGCACCAGCAGCCCCGACACGCAGCCGAACGTGGTGGCCACGCCGCCACGCGCGCCCACGCGCAGCGAGTTGCGCACCACCAGCATGGTGTCCGGGCCGGGGGTGACCACCAGCAGCGCGGCCAGGCCCATGAAGGCCAGAAATTCATGATTCACGGCAAACCCTCGCACCGCAAACACCAGACGCTTCACCAGACGGTCAGCGGATGGGCGCGACTCTACCCGTTACGCCGGAAGGGGGCAACAGGGGGTATCCCAAGGGGTATCCCCCCACGGGGGGACGTCCATTCACGCCTCCCAGTCTGCCCGAAAAACGCGCCCCCACCTTTTCGCAAGACGAAGGCCGGGCTCGCGCCTGCGCTCTTTTTCCTTATGCCCCGCGATGGCTTCCATCGCGGGGGGCTGGTGCGGAGACGATGCAAGAAATTACGATGTTTGAGGTCGGGCAAGGCGAACCGGAATTTTTGAGCGCAGCGTACTTTTGTACGTGAGCATCAAAAATTCCGGTTCAACGCCGCCCGGCCCCAAAGGGCGGATTTCGCTAGCAGCGTGGCCGCGCTGACCTGCAAGCCGGCACTTCCCCGCTACAGTATCTGGCTCAGGAACAACTTGGTCCGGTCATGCTCGGGCGCGGTGAAGAACCGGTCCGGCGACCCCACTTCCAGGATGCTGCCCTGGTCCATAAACACCACGCGGTCCGCCACTTCCCGGGCAAAGCCCATCTCGTGGGTGACCACCACCATGGTCATGCCCTCGCGGGCCAGGTTCTTCATGACGTCCAGCACTTCGCCCACCATCTCGGGGTCCAGGGCGCTGGTGGGCTCGTCGAACAGCATGGCCTTGGGGTCCATGGCCAGCGCCCGCGCGATGGCCACGCGCTGCTGCTGCCCGCCCGAAAGCTGGTCCGGATACACGCTGTGCTTCTCGGGAATCCCCACCTTGCGCAGCAGTTCCATGCCCTTCTTCTCGGCCTCGGCCTTGCCGCGCTTGCGCACGGTGGTCTGGGCCAGGGTCAGGTTTTCCAGCACGGTCAGGTGCGGGAACAGGTTGAACGACTGGAACACCATGCCGACCTCGGCCCGCACCTCGTTGATTTCGCAGTCGGGGTCCAGGATGTCGCGCCCCTCGATGAGGATGGAGCCCTCGTCGGCGTATTCCAGCCGGTTCAGGCAGCGCAGGAAGGTGCTCTTGCCCGAGCCCGAGGGCCCGATGATGACCACCACCTCGGCGGGGGCCACGGACAGCGAAACGCCGCGCAGGGCGTGCAGCCTGTCGGGGGTGTAGAAGAACTTGTGGACGTTGGTGGCGTTGATCATCGGATGGCCCTGCGTTCAAGGTACTGCACGAACAGCGAAAGGGTGAAGGTAAGCACGAGGTACAGCACCGCACAGACGATCCACAGCTCGAACGGCTGCAACGACGTGGTGACCACCTCGCGCGTGGCCTTGGTCAGTTCGCGGATGGCGATGACCCCGAGCAGGGACGAGTCCTTGATCAGGCTGATGAACTGCCCGGCCAGCGGCGGCATGATGCGCCGGAAGGCCTGGGGCAGGATGACCTTGCGCATGGCCTGGGCGTAGCTCATGCCCAGCGAGCGCGCGGCTTCCATCTGTCCCCGGTGCACCGACTGGATGCCCGCGCGCACGATTTCCGCCACGTAGGCCCCGGTGAACAGGGCCAGCGCCATCACCCCGTACCACAGCGGGGATATGCCGCCGAGCCCCACGTGTTCCAGCAGGGCGTTGATGAGCGTGCCCACCACGAAATACCACAGGAATATCTGCACCAGCAGCGGGGAACCGCGAATGATCTCGATGTAGGCGATGGAGCCCCAGCGCAGCATGGGGTTGATGGAGATGCGGCACAGCCCCGTGACCACCCCGATGACGATGCCGCCGATGATGGCCAGCACGCTGACTTCAAGGGTGATCCACAGCCCTTCCAGCAGGATGCCGGGCTTGTTCAGCTGGTAGCGGCCCAGCACGTCGCCCCGGTAGGCGAAATCTCCGGCGGAAACCAGCACCGTGCCCTCGCCGGGCAGCATGTGGGGGTGTTCCTCGCCCGAGGCGTCGCGCACCACCACGCGCTGTTCGTTGCCCTGGCGGTCGATGATGGTGACGTCGCCCTCCGCCTCGGCGCGCACGTCCGCGGCTTCGTTCACCCAGAAGTATTGCGGCACGCGGTTCCAGCGCCAGATGTATTCCACCGACGAGGAGGCGACCCAGAAGAACGCCACCAGCGCCAGCATGGCCGCCACGAACATGGCTTTCCAGAACAGGAAGAATCCCCTGCCCTTGGGCTTGTCCAGCCCTCTGTACTGCGTCATCGTGATTCCTTTTGCTGCGCGACCGCGCGCCCGGCACGGGTGCGGAACCGTGCGGAACGGCGGAAACGCCGGGGGGATGGCCGCGCCGGGGCGCGGCGAAAGCCGCAGGGCTTCGCGCGGGGGCGGTTCCCTGCCCTGCCCCGGTGAGGAGGGGACGAAAGGCGGGAACCGCGCCCGCGCGAAACCGTGGGGACGCGGGCAAGGCGGGGCGGGCACGCGCCCGCCCCTGCCGGGACACTGAAAGCAATACGTTCCCGCAAGAGGAATTTTTCGCTTCTGCCAAGGAAGAACGACTTTTTATGAAGGAAGTGTACTCTTCGGTACTCGACCGGAATAAAAAGGCGTTCTGACAGCCGTGCTCTCGATGCCCGTAGAACTCGCGCTACGCGCTCGCCCAACGGGCACGCTTCGCGCCCTTCGGGTCGGTCAGGCAGAAGGAAAAAGGCCCTTGCGGCAGATTGCTACTGCACCTGCGCGCGCCACTCGGTGGACTTCATCCACTTGTTGTAGATGCGGTCGTAGCGGCCGTCGTTCTTGATCTGGCGCAGGAAATTGTCGAGGAAGTTCAGGAAGTCGGGGTCGCCCTTCTTGATGCCGAAGCCCAACGGCTCGTAGGTGAAGGGCTTGTCCAGGTGGATGGCCTTGCCCGCGCCCTGTTCGGCCATGAACACCACGTTGAAGGGCATATCGTACACCCAGGCGTCGGCCTTGCCGTTGATGACTTCCAGCGCGCCGTCGGCTTCCTTTTCGAAGGACTTGTACTTGGCCTTGGGCAGCAGGCGCTTGGTGGCTTCCTCGCCGGTGGTGCCGAGGCGCGAGACCACGGTGTATTCCGGCTTGTTCAGGTCTTCCCAGCTCTTGATCTTGCCTTCCAGCTTCTTGCTGACGATGACCGACTGGCCGACCACGATGTACGGATCGGCGAAGTTGATGCGCAGGTTGCGTTCCTGGGTCACGGTCATGCCGCTGAGGATGATGTCGAACTTGTCGCTGAGCAGGGCCGGGATCATGCCGTCGAAGTCGGTGTTCACGGGCACGAACTTCACGCCCATGGCCTTGGCCAGTTCCTTGCCGAGGTCGATGTCGAAGCCGACGTAGTTGCCGTTCTTGTCGGTCATTTCGAAGGGCATGTAGCCCGCGTCGAAGCCGACGCGCAGTTCGCCGCGCGCCACGATTTCGTTGAGGGTGGACTTCTTGGCCAGCTCGATGTCGGCGGCCATGGCGGGCGCGGCGACGAGCACGGCCACCAGCATGGCGGCCAGCAGCTTGAACAGTTTCATGCGTTCCTCCATCGGATATCGTTGAAAAACCACAACCGGCAACGCGATGCCGCGCCCCGACGCACGGCGGGCGTCGGCAATCCGCCCGAAAACGCGCGGGGCGCGGCGCAGACCCCACGGGAGCCCGCTTTGAAATTTCGTGAATGCTTGGTGCATCCTGTACGCACGGCAGGAGTTTCGTTCTCCGGCGAGGAAGATGAGCCAATTGCGGAGGGAGCGTGCGGCAGTCGTTATGCGAGCCTGCGAGCATTACGAATGGCGACCGCAGCGCGCTCTGTCGTACGTGACCGGAGCAAATGGCAAAATCTGACGACGCAGGGGGGCGAAAGGCCGCCGTGCGGACTAGTACTTGCCCTCGGTAAGCACTTCCTTGACGATCATTTCCACGCGGCAGTTCTCGCAGCGCGGCATGGGCTCTTCCGGCACCACGATGATGCGCGTGGTGCGGCACTTGGGGCACACGACCTCGACGAAGCCGCGCCTGTAACGGTCCTTCAGCGGACCGTCCTTATGGTGCCCGTCCTTGTGATGTCCATCCTTGTTCACGGCAGCAACCTCCTTCTCGCCTCCGGGCAGCGCACGCCTGCCCGCGCCCCGGAAGCGGACCCGGCATATTGGGCGAGCCCCCGCGAAAAATCAAGCCCGCACCGTGGCGGTCATTCCAACCCCAGCGCTTCTTCCGTGGCCCGCTTGCGCGCGCCGCGCTCCAGCAGGTGCACCACCGCCGTGGCTTCCGGCAACCCGCTGCGCGACACCGCCGCGATCAGGTCGCGGATGCGCACGTCCTCGCGCAGCCAGGCCCGGGCCACGCTTTCGGCGTCGCGCTGGCGCGCCAGCGGAGCCAGCCAGCCCGCGCCCTCTGCATAGACGATGCGCGAGGCCGTGTGCGCGGCCACCAGCGCGTACTGGTGCCGCAACGGGATGCGCTCGAATATCCGTTCGGGAAAGCGCTCCACCAGCACCGGCGGCAGGTAGCCCAGCAGCACCTGGCGCAGGGCCGGGTCGGCCTCCACCGGTTCGCCGCGCGCCACCAGCGCCGCATACAGCGCGTCGGCCACGGCATTCATCTCCAGCGAGATGTCCACCGATATCTCGTGCAGGGCCTTGCAGCCGTCGCAGCGGCGTATCTCGGCCAGCAGCAGGCGCGCCTCGTCGCGGGCGCGCACCCGCAGGATGTTCAGCACTTCGGCCACGAAGCGGTCCTTGTGGGCGATGAACTCCTCGTCGGTCATGACCAGTCCGCCCAGCACTTCGTACGAGGAGCAGATGACCCCGGTCTTGTTGGCCGACGAGCCGTGCACCACCAGCACCCCCCGCTCGGCCAGGCGCTTGCGCGCGTCGGGCGCCACGAACAGGTTGGCCCCCTCGATGACCGCGCGCGCCGTGGGCACCCCGCCCCGGTCGAAGAAGTCGTGCCAGTTTCGGGTGTTGACGGTGTCGGGCCGCCCCCCGGCGGGGATGAAGATGTCCGCGTGGGCGGTGTTGTGCAGGGTGTCGCGGCGGCGCACCCCTTCCGGGGTGTCGGCCGTGACCACCCACGCCCCCTCGCCGCGCAGCCGCGCCGGATCGAAGGCGCTGATGCTGCGCTGCACGTCGGCGAGGCGCAGCAGTTCGGCCGGGTCCAGCCCGTCCGGGTCCCAGGCCCCGCCGTGCCCGTCGCTTACGGCCACGACGCGCGCGTTGTCGCCGTACGCCTCGAACATCAGGCGCATCAGGTTGCCCGCCACGTCGCCCTTGGGACCGCCGGTGATCTTCACCGTGAACGACTGGGAGAAGGGATCGATGCCCAGATGGCGCAGCATTTCCTCCGCGAAGACCATCACCCCGATGCTGGTGACGCCGTACTGCTTGTGGTTGATGCCCGCCCCGGCCTTGGAACTCATGAACGCCGAGGGCCAGCGGTAGCCGCGCTGGCGGGCGCGCTCCACCATCCAGGCGATGTGCGCGGGCTGGATGTTCTCGTCCGGGCCACAGTAGATGATCTCCTCCCGGCCAAGGTAGTCCACCACGCCGGGCAGGGCCGGGGTGTCCTGGCCGGGCAGCACCACGTCCAGCAGCGAGTTGATCACCGAGGCCACGGCCAGGCCCACGTCGCCCAGGGGTTCCAGCAGGATGACCGCCTTGGCCCCGCCCTCGGGAATGTCCTTGTTCTTGACCTGCTGGGCGTAGGCCAGCCGCCGCACCTCGTCGTACAGGCGGTTCGACTCCAGTTCGAACTGCTCCTGGGTGCGGGTGGGCACCACGCGCACCCCGCCGCGCGCCATGTCGCGGTAGCGGATGTGGAAGCCGAGGCCCCCCGGCGTATGGAAGAAGAAGATGCCGAAGGGCAGTTCCTCGCCCTCCTGGCGGTAGGCGGGCGGCAGGAATTCCGGGTCCAGCCGGAAGGACAGGCCGTAGATAGTGTCCAGGAAGTAGTTGGTGCGCAGCACGTGGCGGAAGAAACGCTGGATCATCAGCAGCACGGCGCGCTCGCGCTCGTCGGCCACCCCGTTCACGGCGTCGGCGGCGTCGGCCTCCAGCCTGCGGGCCGCCGCCTCGCGGTCGCCCAGCGTGGGGTCGAAGCGAGCCTCGAACCAGTCCACCAGCGCGGCGGTCTCGGCCCGGCGGGCCAGCACGATGCGCACCACGTTCTGGGTGCTGAAGGCCCACTGGTTGTCCTTGGCCAGGAACACGTGGGCGAAGCCGCAGGCGGCCTGCAACAGCATGATGCGCTTGATGGGCCAGGATTCCTCGTCGGCGAGGATTTCCAGTTCGTGCGGGGCGAACCACTTCACCAGGCGCAGCTTCTTGCGCAGGTTCTGCCACAGGGCGGAATCGTCCAGGATCAGGTCGCCCTTGTGCGAGACGTAGAAGCTCATGATGGCCGTCTCGCCGGAGGCGTCGGAGAAGGTGTCCGCGTAGGCGCGGTGCACGGTGATGTCCAGGCGGCGCATGATCCTGGCGATTTGCAGCAACAGGCCCGTGGCCGGGGGATGGCGCATGGCCACCACGATGCGCGTCTCGCGCCGGACGTCGCAGGGCTCGGCCGACAGGGATGCCCCTTCCGGAGCCACCGGGGCGCCGGGCGCGGAGCACTGCTCGATGAGCAGCCCGGTGTCGTCGCCGCCGCCGATCTCGCGCAGCAGCCGGAAATGGCGGGCCGCCCGCACCGGATCGAACTTTTCCGCGTATTCCGCGTTGGCGGAGGCCAGGAACGCCGCAAAGGGCGCAAGGTCCGTCTCCGGCAGTTCGCCGCTGGCGCGCATGGCGTCCAGGGCGGAGCCGAACAGGCCGTCGCCGTCGGCGGTGCGCAGGCTGCCCGCGCGGGGCTGCGGGGCCAGCAGGAATTCGTTCAGCCCCAACTGTCCGTCGGCCGTGGTGTAGATGCGCGCGGTCTCGATGTGCTCGCCCAGCAGCCCGGCCAGAATGCCGTGCAGATCGCGCGAGGCGGAGGGGGAAATGTAGGTGATCTTGCGGCCGTCGGGGCTGGCCAGGCGCACCGCGTGGTTGTCCGTGACCACCCGGCCGGAAATGATGGCCTGGAGGTGGTGCACCTGCTCGGTCACCGAATGGGTGCGCAGGTAATAGTCCGGCATGTTGGCAAAAAACCACGGCACCACCTGATCGGCAATGCCGCCAAGCCCGCCCTTGACGAGCGAGAGCGCTTCTTCGACACCTTTGGCATGCGGTTCGGCCATGGAAGTTCCTCCGTCACGGGCGGTTTACCGCTCAGGATAGCGCAATGGCCCGCCGTGGCAACCGTTTTCTGCCGCCTGCCGTGGTTGTCGTCGGTACCACCATGGGCGAACCGCCCGCACCGCTTGCCAAGCCCGGCCCCAGCGGCCACAATGCGCGCATCATATTCCCACGGGAGAGCATCGCATGACCACGAAGAACGACACCCGCGCGTCCGGTTCCGCATCGAGCCCCGCATCGGACTCCGCCAACGCCCCCTATACCCGTAGCCAGGACCAGACCGGGCACCTGCGCACGCTGGGCGTGAAGGCCGACTATCCCCAGGCCGGACCCGGCCCGCACATCCTGGAGGCCTTTCCCAACAACTTCCCGGACCGGCCGTACATCGTGAGCATCGGCTTTCCGGAATTCACCTCGCTGTGCCCGGTGACCGGCCAGCCCGACTTCGCCACCATCGTCACCGAGTACATCCCCGACCGGCTGTGCGTGGAATCCAAGAGCTTCAAGCTGTACATGTTCGCCTACCGCAACCACCAGTCGTTCATGGAGACCATCACCAACACCGTGCTCGACCACATGACCGAAGCCCTGGATCCGCTGTGGTGCCGGGTGAAGGGCCTGTTCACCCCGCGCGGCGGCACCCACCTGCACGTGTTCGCCGAGCGCTTCAAGCAGGTGGAGGCGGAACGCGCGACCATGGTGCGCGAGATGGTTTCGGAGTGGAAACGCGAGAGCGGACGGCATACGGCGTAGCGCCCGCCAAGACCGAAGAAGCAGGAGCAGGGAAGGCAAGGAAAAAATGCGGGAGGGCACCATTAAGATGGTGTCGTCACGAGCAGAGTTTTTGTTCTCTGCTAAGGAAGAATGCCCTTTTGCGACGGGAGTGCGGCAGCCGTTAGGCGAGTCTGCGAGCCTTACGGCTGGCGACCGCAACGCGCTCTTTCAGTACTCGACCGGAGCGAAAGGGCATTCTGACATCTCTGCTCTCAATGCCCGTAGGACTCGCGCTGCGCGCTCGCCCAACAGGCACGCTTCGCGCCCTTCGGGTCGGTCAGGCAGAGGGCAAAAAGACGCTCGTGGCGACACCATCTAGTCGCTGAGGCCCGGCAACACCACCAGCACCTCGTAGCGTTCCTCGTCGCGGTCGAAGGTGGTTCGGCCGATGATCTTGAAGCACTGGTGGTTATAGATGACGTCGAAAATCCGCTCCAGGTCGCGGCCTTCGTCGATGTCCACGCGGTATTCGCCGCCCACGCTCCACGGCCCCCACACGGCGGCTTCGCCGCGCAGGTACAGCGAACTGATGTCCTTCGCGCGCGTCCTGCGGTACTCGTCGAGTTGGGCACGCCAATTGTAGCCCAGCCGCAACGTGCCCCGTTCAGGGTCGATGAGGGCCAAGCTGTGGTCGTGCTGGGTGGAATCGCCGGTGTAAGGAGACCACGCCGTGCGGCTGCGCCACGACAGCCAGGCCACCGGGAAGTATTCCACCTCTGCCAGGTAATCGAGTACCGGGCGGCGTTCGTAGGTGTCCAGTTCGTCGTCGCGGTTGGCCTCGCGGATGTCGTAGCCGCTCTGCAACTTCAGGCGCAGGAACTCCAGATAGTCGGTGGCCAGGCCCGGCTCCGCCTTCCCTTCGTCGTTGGCCTTCATGCGCACCATCTCGCGCTTGCGCGTGAACACGTTGGTTATGGAATAGACCAGTTCGTTGCGCGCGCCGATGCGGTCGTCATCGTCGTAGCGGGGGTTGTCGTGCTGGTCCACCAACGGAAAGTTGCTGTATTCCACGCGCGGCTGCACCGCATGGCGGATGCCGGTCCAGCGGCTCTGCCCCGCCTGCTCGGCCGACAGCGTGAGCGGCGCGCCCTCCAGGTGGTAGACGCGGGCGAATTCGGTGGAGGCCGTCACGTTGTAGTCGGGCAGGGTGCGCCCCTCGCCGGAGGAGTCGCCGCCGTCGCCGGGCAGGCTTTCACGGCGCTCGGTATCGTACACGGTCTGGCGCAGGCCCACGGTGGAGATTACCGAGCCGTACTTGCCGTTCACCGGCAGCACCATCTGCGGATGCACCTCGTGTCGCGCGCCCTGGGTGCCGTTGCGGCGGTGGAAGTACACCGACTGGGCCGAAGCCTGCACTTCCAGCGGCAACCCCTCGAACAGGGCGCCCCGGTGCAGGTACACGTCGGCCTCGGGCAGGCGCTGGGGCAGGGAATCCTCCGAGTAGGCCCGGTTGCCGTGGCCCAGTTCCGGGTCCTGGTCGTACCGGCCCCCCAGAGCCACGGACACGCGGTCCCAGTCGCGGGTCAGCATGACCTGGCTGGTGCGGTAACGGTCGCGTTCGTTGATGTCGCGGCCGAACAGTTCGAACAGGTTGTCGCGCGAATCGCCGAACCCGCCCAGCCCCCGCTTGAACTCGCGCAGGTAGTTCTGGTCGGACACGAAGTCCAGGTCGCCCTTGAGCCGCCAGCGCGGATCGCCCAGGCGCGTCTCGAACATGCCGCGCAGCCAGTACCGCTCGTGGTTGGTGCGGAGCAGGCCGTCATTGCTGTCGATGGGGTCATCGCCGTCGCTGTCCACCACCTCGTTGTCGTACAGCCAGTCGAAGCGCAGCCAGGTGGTCTGGTCGGTGGTGGGCCGGGCGCGGTACTCCACGCCGTGCATGAACCCGCGCTCGGACATGAAGTATTCGTTCAGGGTCACGTCGCTGGTTTCATCCAGCACCCAGTAGTACGGCTGGTTGTAGTAGAACCCGTCGCGCGAGCTGATGCCGTACTGCGGCATCAGGAAGCCCGACTGGCGGGTGCGCTTGGCGGGCATGACGAAATAGGGGGAATAGGCGACGTCGTTGTCCTTCACCTGGAAGTTGGAGCGCCACAGGCGGGCGTAGCCGTCGATCTCGACCACGGCCTCCTCGGCGGTGAGCGCCCAGGCCGGGGTGTCGCCGTCGCACACGGTGATCTTGGCGTTGGTGAAGGTGTAGAGGTCGCCCCAGTTCTTGTCGATGCGCTCGCCCGCGAAGTAGGCGTGGGGGTCGCCCATGAAGATGCGGCCGTTCTTCATCCAGCCGGTGCGGCTGCGCAGGTCGAACTCGGCCTCTTCGGCGGCGATGTCGTCCTTGCCGAAGTGCACCTCGACGTTGCCCTTCAGGTACACCCAGTTGGTGGTGGAGTAATAGCGGATGTAGTCGGCCTTCAGGTAGTCCTTGCCGCGCCGCAGGGCCACGCGGCCCTCGGCCTCGATGATCTTGCTGTCGTTCTGCGTGGTGACGGAGTCCGCCGTGAGGTTCCAGGTCACCTCGCGGTCGTCCTCTGTGCGCATTTGCAGCACGTTGGGCTGCGCCTGCTGGGCGTGCGCCCCGCCCGCGAACAGGATGCCGGAAAGCAGCAGGAACACATACGCCGCGAACCCGGCGAGCGGGCGGAATCTGCCGTCTGTCATGCGCAATCCGGATCATCCGGGCAGGCGCCCGGTTTATGAAGTCACGTGGGTCTCCGGTCCCCCGGCGCGGCGCGTCGCACCTGGCGCGGCGGGGACGTCGAAGATGTTGAATGTCGCGGCGCGAGGGGGTACAACCGCTCCCTGCACAATACCGGGACCGCAGTCGTTTACCATAACTTTCCCGGCAGGAAAAGCCGCCGGGAGCCCCCGGTCCCGGCGCCTGCCCGTTCCCCTTCCCGAGCCGTCGCCGGATTCCCTGGCCGGCCCCGAGCATGGAGCCCGCATGACCATCGCCTACAACAAGCTGTCCGTCCGCGTGCGCCTTGGCGCGCTGCGCCGTAATTTCCAGCGGCTGCGCCGCATGGCTCCCGCCGCCATGCCGGTGATCAAGTCCGACGCCTACGGACACGGCCTCATGCCCGTGGCCCGCGCGCTGGAAGCCGCCGGGGCCGACGCCTTCGCCGCGGGCACTGTGGGCGAATGCGTCCAACTGCGCGACGGCGGCATTCCCGGCCGCATCGTGGCCCTGCTGGGCGCCACCGACGCCGACGACGCCGAATGCTGCGTCGCCCGGTCCATCGTGCCCGCCGTGTATTCCGCCGACCAGCTGGAACTGCTGGCGTCGCGCGCCGCGCCCGGCCAGCAGGTGGACATCGCCCTCAAGTTCGACACCGGCATGGCGCGCCTTGGCTTCACCGAGGCCGACCTGCCCGCCCTGCTCGACCGGCTGCACGCCCGGCCCATGCTGCGCCCGGTGCTGGCCATGTCGCACCTGGCCGTGTCCGACGACCCGGAGCGGGCCGACTTCACCCGGCAGCAGGGCGAAGCGTTCGCCCGCATCCTGGCCGGGGTGCGCGCCGCCTGGCCCGCCGCGCAGGGTTCGCTGGCCAACTCCGCCGCGCTGCTGGCCCATCCGGAACTGCACTTCGACGTGCAGCGCCCCGGCATCGCCCTGTACGGCTCCAACCCCTTGCGGGGCACCCCCCAGGCGCACCACGGGGACGGGCTGGAACCGGCCATGGACGTGACCGCGCCCATCCTGCAGGTGCACCCCCTGCCCGCCGGGCGGTCCATCAGCTACGGGCGCACCTTCACCGCCCCGCGCGGCATGACCGTGGCCATCGTGGCCACCGGCTACGCCGACGCCTACAGCCGGGGACTTTCCGGCAGGGGGGCCATGACCGTGCACGGCCGCCGCGTGCCCATCCTGGGCCGGGTGTGCATGCAGATGACCGCCGTGGACGTGTCGGACGTGCCCGGCGTGGCCGCCGGGGATGCGGCCCACCTGCTGGGCGGCCCCGGCGAGGCCCTGACGCCCGACGACCTTGCGGACCTGTGGGGCACCATATCCTATGAGGTGCTCTGCCTGCTGGGCATGAACCCGCGCACCCACGAGGAATAGGCGCACGGCGGGACTGGTCCGAGTCGGCCGGAATCTCCCGGAGTCGCCCCCGATGCGACCAACCGGGAACCGACCATCCCCGCCCGGCCTTGTCCCGCGCCGCCAACAGGGGTGTTGACACCCGCGCGGCCTGCGACTATAGACCCTGTTTCTGCCTTGCTCGCCCCCACGTGAGGGGCGGGCCAAAGCCCACAAGGAGGAATCCCATGAGGAAATTTGAAACGCTGCTGCTCCTTTCCCCGGAGCTGGCCGCGGATGCCCGCGAGGCGCTGCTCGGCACCCTCACCGGCGTCGTCGAGCGTGAACAGGGCAAGATGGTCACCGCCGACCACTGGGGCATGCGCGACCTCGCCTACCCCGTGCAGAAGCACATGCGCGGCTACTACGTGCGCCTCGAATACCTCGCCCCCGGCGAGGCCGTGACCGAAGTGGAACGCAACATCCGCATCTCCGACGGCATCTTCAAGTTCGTTACCGTCAAGCTGGCCGACGCGGTCGAGGAGGTTGCGTAACATGGCCTTCAAGAAGAAGTTCACCCCGCGCCGCAAGTTCTGCCGCTTCTGCGCCGACAAGGACCTGCCCCTCGACTACAAGCGCGCCGACATCCTGCGCGACTTCATCACCGAGCGCGGCAAGATCATCGCCCGCCGCATCACCGGCACCTGCGCCCATCACCAGCGTCTGCTCACCCGTGAAATCAAGCGCGCCCGTCAGATGGCCCTCTTGTTCTACACCGCGGGTCACTCCAGCGACGTCAAGAAAAAGAGCCAGATCTAGGAGGATGGGATGAAGCTGATCCTTCGTGCTGACGTTGAAAACCTGGGCCGCCTCGGCGACGTGGTGGTGGTGAAGCCCGGTTTCGGCCGCAACTTCCTGTTGCCGCAGGGCCTGGCCATGCTGGCTTCCGATGCCAACCTGAAGGCGTTCGAACTGGAGCGCAAGAAACTTCAGGCCAAGATGGACGCCCTGCGCACCGCGGCCTCCGACCTGTCCGCCAAGATCGCGGCCACCGAACTGGTGATCCCCGTTCGCGTGGGTGAAAACGACAAGCTCTACGGTTCCGTCACCACCGCCATCATCGGCGACGCGCTGGCCGAAAAGGGCGTGGACATCGACCGTCGCCGCATCCTGCTCGACGCCGCCATCCGCACCCTGGGCACGCACGAAGTGCGCGTCCGCCTGCACGCCGACGTGGTGGCCACCCTGAACGTCAAGGTCGTTGCCGAAGACAAGGTGAGCGATGCCGCAGAACCCGTCGTGGACGCCGAGCCGGAAACCCCGGCCGAATAGCCGCACCGATTCCGACGCCGCCTCCGCCTACCAGGGCGGGGGCGGCGCTCCCGATCCGACGGAACGCGCTTCCGCCGATCTGTTGCGCCGAGTCCCCCCGCACAGCACCGAAGCCGAACAGGCCGTGCTCGGGGGGATTCTGCTTCGCAACTCGGTGCTGCATTCCGTGGTCGACACCCTGCGGCCGGAAGACTTCTACCTGCCCGCCCACCAGCAGATCTACGACGCCTGCCTGGAACTGTACCGGCGCAACGCCCCCATCGACCTCGTGACCATGGCGGAATACCTGCAATCGCAGAGCCGCCTGGAAGGGGTGGGCGGGGCCGTGTACCTTGCGGAACTGGCCCAGTCCACCATCAGCGCCGCCAACGCGGAGCACTACTCCACCATCGTGCGCGACAAGTCGTTGCTGCGCTCGCTGATCGGCGCGGGCTCCGAGATCATCAGCAACTGCTACGACGCCTCGCGCGAGGTGCAGAAGCTGCTGGACGAATCGGAGCAGGCGGTGTTCGCCATCTCCGAGCGGGTCAGCGGCAAGATGTTCCGCAGCGCCAAGGAAATGGTGAACAAGGTCTTCGAAGACCTGGTGAAGCGCTGCGACCGCAAGGAAGTGGTCACCGGCGTCACCACCGGCTTCGTGCAGCTGGACCAGATGACCTCGGGCCTGCAACAGTCGGACCTGATCATCGTGGCCGCGCGCCCCTCCATGGGCAAGACCGCCTTCGCCCTGAACATGTGCCTGCGCGCCGCCGTGAACCAGAACGTGCCGGTGGCGGTGTACTCCCTGGAAATGTCCATGGAGCAGCTGGTCATGCGCATGCTCTGCTCGCTGGGCAAGGTGGACCTTTCCAAGGTGCGCAAGGGCTTCCTGGACGACGAGGACTGGCAGCGCCTGTACCACGCCGCCGACGTGCTCTCGCAGGCGCCCATCTACATCGACGACACCCCGGCCATCACCACCCTGGAACTGCGCGCCCGCACCCGCCGCCTGAAGGCGGAACGCGGCGTTGGCCTCGTCATGGTGGACTACCTGCAATTGATGCGCTCCGCCCGCCGGGTGGATTCGCGCGAACTGGAAATTTCCGAAATCTCGCGTTCGCTGAAGGCCCTGGCCAAGGAACTGAACATCCCGGTCATCGCCCTGTCGCAGTTGAACCGCAAGGTGGAAGAGCGCACCAACAAGCGCCCCATGCTTTCGGACCTGCGCGAATCGGGCGCCATCGAGCAGGACGCCGACGTGATCATGTTCATCTACCGCGACGACGCCTACAACAAGCGCGACGACAACCCGCGCAAGGGCATCGCGGAAATCATCATCGGCAAGCAGCGCAACGGCCCCGTGGGCGTGGCCGAGCTTGCCTACCTGCCCTCGTACACCGCGTTCGAGGATTTGACGTTCGTCCCGCCGCCGCCCTCGGAGGGGTATGGGGATTGATTGATGGGGCTGCCGCAAGGTGGCCCCTTTTGTTTGGTGGCGTACGAGGCGGGGGAATAGGGTGCTGGCCGGTTGGGGGGGGAGGGAGTTTCGTTGCACCCGGCCTCTACGAAGACAGTTCTGCCCTTTTGAGCACCCTCGATTTCGTTATGCCTCCGGCGGGCAAGGGGCCATGAAACGATGGCCCCTTGCATCCCCGCGTTCCAGGGGGGCTTCGCCACCCCTGGACCCCCAACGCTTCATGCGCGGCGTCCCTTCGGCGGCAGCTTCCCTTCGGCGCAAAGCGCCTCAGGGCGATCTGCCGCCGGTGCCGCCAATGCGCACAAGGCTCCCGCTGGCATGACAAAGCGAGGGTGCTTTTACCTTCGCCCCCCGTTGCGACGCGTATGCCGCCGTCAAAGCCCGGCGGCATACGCTTCTGCGCGCGGAACGTGATCGTGCGCGTGACACGAAAAAAATATTCTCTGCATGATCGTACCTGTTGGTTTGGCAAAGGGAACCTTTGCGCGGCGATACGCAGCCGCAGCCGGAGATCACCGCCGAGGCTTCGCGAGGCGGAAGCTCCGGCTGCGGCTGCGCGCCGCAGAAAGAACGAAATAAAAAGCACCCACCCTTCGCCCTGCTACCGGGAGCCTTGCGCACATCGCATTCCCGTTGCCAGATCACCCGGAGGCGCCTTGCGCCGCAGGGAAGCTGGCGACGGAAGGAACGCGGTGCATGAAACGTTGGGGGTCCAGGGGTGGCGAAGCCCCCCTGGAGCGCGGGGGTGCAGGGGGGCCTCGCTAAAGGCCCCCCTGCCCGTCGGAGACATAGCGAAATCGAGCGGGTTCAACAGGGCACGATTGTCTTCGTAGAAGCCGGGTGCAACCGCGCACTACCCATTCCCTCTTCCCTTCCCTTTTCCCCTCACTACTGCAACCCGAGGTTAACCCTGCTCCCGCCGCCCTTGGCCGCGTCGCTCTCCGCAGCGGCGGCGGGCGCAACCCTGGCCCCGGACAGGAACACCCGCTCGCCCAGCGCGGGCTCCAGTTCCAGCAACTTGTCCCGCACCGCCTTGGCGCGCGCGGTGGCCAGTTCCCGCAGATCGTCGGGCGTCACCTCATGGTGCTCCTTCAGCGCGGCCTCCATCACATCGACAGGTTGTGATTTCGTAAAACCGACCACGTTGCGCGGCTTGTCGAAGGGCGCGTCCTTGTACACGTCCTCCAGCAAGTCCTCGTACTCGTCCTTGTCGATGGTCACGTCGTCCACGTTCACCCGCGCCCGCTCGGAGCGCGACAGCGAGGCGTGCTTGGCCTCGCGCAGCCCGCGCAGCAGGGCCTGTTCCTTGAGGCCGCGCGTGTCGCCGTCCGGCTCGGCCGCGCCCTGCACCTCCAGCTTCAGGCGCGGACGCTGGCGCAACACCTCGACCACGGCGCGGAGGTCCTTTTCCGCCGCCTCGTTCAGGGTGGCCACGCCGGGCGCGAACTCGACGTAGCGCATGTCCTTGCCTCCGGAGCCCAGGCTGAGCACGCTGCCCACCAGGGCGAAGGGCGAGGTGACCACCTTGACCATCAGGTTCAGCACCGCCTGCATGATCACCCCGCCAAGGCGGAATTCCGGGTCGTCCAGCCGCCCTTTGACGGGCAGGCGCAGGTCCACGTTGCCGCTCATGTCCTGCAACAGGGCCAGGCCCAGCTTCACCGGGTAGTTGGGCGCGTCGGGCCGGTTGTCCTTGCTGCCCAGTTCGATCTGGCTGAGAGTGAAGTGGTTTTCGGCGTCCAGCACCCAGTTTTCCGCCTTCACGGCCACGTCGGCGGAAAAGCGCCCGTGCTCCACGGGATAGGCGATGTACTGCACCGAGTAAGGCGACAGGGGCACCAG
The DNA here is from genome assembly GCF_051133415.1 of Nitratidesulfovibrio sp. D1. Lineage (NCBI taxonomy): Bacteria > Pseudomonadati > Thermodesulfobacteriota > Desulfovibrionia > Desulfovibrionales > Desulfovibrionaceae > Nitratidesulfovibrio > Nitratidesulfovibrio sp. D1. The sequence continues at coordinate 249,633 of NZ_JBPGNZ010000004.1, forward strand.
ATCCAGCCCGGACATGGTGAAACGCATATCGGCGAACACCGGATGGATGAACGGGTTCACCGTGCCGCCCACCAGCACCGGCACCCCTTCGATGCCCGCGCGCAACTGCACCTCGGCCCGCGATGCCGGGTCCAGCGAGACGCCGGAAATGCGCCCCTCGATGTCCGACATCTCGGCGGCGTAGGCCGGGGACATGCGCTCGTCGCGGAAGCGCAGCGAGCCGCCGGAAATGGACAGGCTGCCCACCTCCAGCGTGGTGAACGGCCCCGCGTTGGGACGGGCCGCCACTTCGTCGCCGGATGAAGGGGACGGGCCGGACGCAGGCGGTGGCGACGCGGCATCCGTGGCCGGGCTGGCCGGAACGGCGGCAGGGGCCGGAGTGCTGGCCGCCTGGGCCTTGGGGTCCTTCGCCGCCTGCGCCGCCGGAGGCGCAGCCCCCATGGCCCGGCTGATGCTGGTGGAGCCGTCCTTGAACACCATGACCGAAAGTCTCGGCCTTTCCAGCCCCACCTCCTGCACGCGCAGGGAAAGATCGCCCGAGGGCTGCTGCCCGAAGCGCAGCCCGCGCACCGAAAACCGCCGCAGCGAGGCCAGTTCCTGCTTGCCCCCGGCCAGCTTCAGCGACAGGTTGTCCAGCCGGGCCGCACCCTCCACGCTGACGTCCAGCGCCGGTTCAGCCGCCTGTCCGCCGGATGCGGACGCGCGGCGCGCCCTGCCCGCCGGGGGGGCCTGCTCGCGCAGGGCCACCTTGAGTTCCGACGACACCTCGCCGCTGCCGAACAGCAGGTCGGTCACCTCGCCCAGGTACGGGTCCAGCGGGCGCAAGTCCACTTTGGCCAGCCTGGAGTCCACGGTCATGTGCAGCGGCTGCGCCGTGCCCTTGGCCTTGATGGCGATGGTGCCCTGCTTCTGCCAGCGCGCGCCGAAATCCACGTCCAGCGGCGCGCCGCGCTGCGGCGACAACGGGCCGGTGACCAGGCGCATCCCCTCCAGGGTAAGCACGCCCGCATCCTTGGGCTGCCGGTCCTCGAAGGTCACGCGGCCCTCGTCCATGCGCAGCGAGGCCACGGTCACCTTCCACTCCGGGGCTTCCGGCGTGGCGGCGGGTTGCTGCGGGGCGGGGCGCGAGGCTCCGCGCGCCGCCGGGCGTTCCTGCCCCTTGCCCCGCGCTGACCGGGCGGCGGGCCGGGCCTTGGCGGGTTCCGCCGGGGCCGCTCCCCCCGCCAGCGCGGCAAGGTCAATAACCCCATCCTTGCCGCGCACCACCCGGACATCGGGCTTCGTCAGCGTCACCGGTCCCACGGCCACGGTGCGCGCCGCGAGGTCCACCGAGGTGTCGGTCACCTCCAGCCTGCCGAGGCCCACCGAAGGCTGCTTCTGCCCGGTCAACGACAGGGACAGTCCGGACACCTGCACCGCGCCCTTGCGCACCACGAGGCCGGGAGCGTCGGGCGTGGCCAGCGAAAGATCGATGTCGCCCTGCGCGCCCGCCGCCCCGGCGTCCAGCGACAGGGGCAGGGCCTGGGCCACGTAGCCCCGCACCGGCGCAAGTGGCAGGTCGCGCGCGTCCAGGCGCAGGGTCACGCCCAACGGCTCCAGGGTCACGTTGCCCTCCGCCTTCAGCGTGCCCGCACCCGATTTGGCGGCATCACCTGCCGCGCCGCCGCCGTCCATGCGCAGCGAGGCGGTGAACGCGCCGCCGCCCTTGGGCCGGTCCTTGCCGCCGGGCGTGGCGAAGTCAGTCAGGGTCACGTCGAAGCCGCTCAGGCGCACCACCGCGCCGCCGGGCACCGAGGCGTCCTTCCAGACCACCGTGGCGTCGCGCAGCCCCAGGGTGCGCACGTTGACCACGAAGGGCGGCTCGTTCTTGACAGGAGCCTTGGCCGGGGCGGCGGGGGACGCCGCGCCATCTGCCGTGTCATCCATCGCACCGGGGGCCGTGTTGGCGGCCGCCGGTCCATTCTGCTTCTTTTCGGCCTGCGTCGCCTGGGTCTGCGTCACCTGAGTCTGCGTCACCTGGACCTGCTGCTTTCCGCCCGCCGGGGCCACGAAGCCCATCCAGTCGATGGAGCCGTCGGCCAAGCGCCCGGCCCGGGCCAGCAGCCCGTCCAGGTCCACCCGGCGCACGTCCACATGCCGGTCCAGCAACGAGAATTCCTCCACCTCCACCACGCCCGAGGTCAGCCCCAGCACCGTCTCCTTGCCGTCGGGCGCGTTGACGCGCAGGTCCTTCAGGGTCACGGAACCCGCCAGCCCGAATTCCACGTCCCGCTTGTCGGGCTGCTCCACCACCAGTTTCAGGTTCACGCCCAGCCGCCCGGATTCCAGACGCAGCGGCGTGAACGCGGCCAGATATTCGCGGTACTGGGTCAGGTCCACCTCGTCGGTGACCACGTCGAACTCGGTGCGCAGGTGTTCCGCAAAGGGCAACAGCCGCCCCTGCACGGTCAGCGCCTTGCCGTCCACCGTGGCGTTGAGGCTGGGGGTGATGGTGCGCTCGCGGTCGCGCTCCATGGTGGAGGTGAACGGCACCACGAACTGCAATTCGGTGATGGTGTGGATGGTCTTGAGCGGCGCGTCGTGGAAAATCACCGTGCCGTTGACCACCTCGAAGTCGCTGGCCGCGAAGGGGAACAGCGGCCTGTCCGCGTCGTCGGCGCGGTCCTGCTTCCCGCCCTCGTCGGCCGGAATGAATTCCGAGAAGGAATAGCGCCCGTCACCGAAATGGGCCACGTACACCACGGGGTTCACCAGACGCACGTAGGCCAGCACCGGCGCAAGACGCAGCGCGGCGGACAAGCCGGGCGAGAACTCCAGCGCGTCGAAGGTCAAAAGGTCGCCGTCGCCCGTGGGGTTGGGCACGCGCACGCCCTGGATGGACAGCGCCCACGAATAGGGGTTGAAGCGCACCTTTTCCACGGTGCAGCGCACCCGCAGCTTGTCGGACAGCTGGCCCTCCAGCACGCCGCGCAACAGCGGCGGCATGGCCAGCCCGGCCAGCACGCCCCATGCGGCGACGATGCCGACGAGCGTGTACGTCCAGCGACGTACCCGCCGCAAACCCCACCACCCCTTGCCGCGCGATGCGATGGCGGCAGGCGACCATCCCGACGAACTCTTTTCCGACTTCGCGTCCATATCCGCTCCATGCCCGAGGATTGACGGTTCTGCCAACACCATAGAATAGTTGCGCCCCCATGAGAAGGGGTGTGGGCCACAACGCGGGACAACCCTACCCTATGTGGCAGCCCCACGGCGCGGTCCCCATGGCGCAACGGCAGCGCCACGGTACGGCGGGCGCGATACGCCGAAGGCCGCGCGCGCCAGACGCGAAAACGCCGCCCCGGCGGACCGGGGCGGCGTGAGGATGCGATGGGAATACGGTGCGAAAACGCGGTGTTGCGCGGATGGATGCAACCCGGCGGGGCTACCCCCCGCTCGCCGTGACGGTCAGGCGCAGGAAGCGCTTCTTGCCCAGCTTGACCACGTAGCCGCCGGGGGCCAGGGGGGCCATGGCGTCGTCGCAGCGCACGCCGTCCACGGACAGCGCGCCTTCCTTGATCAGCCGCTTGGCCTCCCCGCGCGACTTGACCAGACCCGCCGCCTCCAGAAACACTGGCGGGGTGCTGTCCTCGCCGTGGGCGCAGGTGTGTTCCGGCGCGTCGTCGGGCACGCCGCCGCCTGCGAACACGGCGTTGAAGCCCTGACGGGCCTCGGCGGCCTTGTCCTCGCCGTGGTAGCGGGCGGTGATCTCGAAGGCCAGGTCTTCCTTCACGGCCTTGGGGTGGGCCTGCCCGGTCTCCACGCGGCGCCGCAGGTCGGCGATGTCCTCCAGCGAACGGGCGGAAATCAGCTCGTAGTAGCGCCACATGAGGTCGTCGGACACGGACATGACCTTGCCGAACATGTCGGACGGCGGCTCGTCGATGCCCACGTAGTTGCCGAGGGACTTGGACATCTTCTTCACGCCGTCCAGCCCTTCGAGAAGCGGCACGGTGAGGATGCACTGCGGCTCCTGTCCGTACTGCGACTGAAGCGTGCGGCCCACGAGCAGGTTGAACTTCTGGTCGGTGCCGCCCAGTTCCACGTCGGCGCGCAGGGCCACGGAATCGTACCCCTGCACCAGCGGGTACAGGAATTCGTGGATGGCGATGGCCCGTCCCTCGCGGTAGCGCTTCTCGAAGTCGTCGCGCTCCAGCATGCGGGCCACGGTGTAGCGCGAGGCCAGGCGCACGAAGTCCGCCGCCGAGAAGGCGTTCATCCAGCGCGAGTTGAAATCCACCTCGGTCTTTTCCGGGTCCAGGATCTTGAAGACCTGCTTCTTGTAGGTCTCGGCGTTTTCCAGGATCTGTTCCGGCGTCAGCGGCGGGCGGGTGTCGGAGCGGCCGGAAGGGTCGCCGATCTGGCCCGTGAAGTCGCCGATCAGGAAGATGACCGTGTGGCCCAGTTCCTGGAAATGGCGCAGCTTGTGGATGAGCACCGTGTGGCCGAGGTGCAGGTCCGGCGCGGTGGGGTCGAAGCCCGCCTTGACGCGCAGCGGCGTGCCGCGCGCGATCTTCTTGCGCAGTTCGGCCTCGTCGATGAGTTCGGCCATGCCGCGCTTGATGCGTTCCAACTGGGTGTCGATGTCGATCATGGTCTGCAACCCCTCTGCATGGTATCGGGACGGTCTTCCAGAGATGGCGGGCGGTGTCAACCGGATAGGGGCCGAAGGGGGCGGCGGGGCCGGCGTTCAGGGGGAGCCGGGCGAACTCGGGAAATCAGGAGAATCTGGGGAGTTGGGGGAGCCGGACGTATCCGCCCCGCCGGGCAGTTCCGCCGCCGGGCAGGCCACGCGCAGCGCGCGGATGGACCGCGCCCTGCCGGTGGCCTCGTCCACGTCCAGCAGCACGCCGTTCAGCGAGCCGCGCCCCGTGGCCGGGCGAAAGCGTTGCGGCAGCCGGGTCAGAAAGCGGTCCACGATGACCTTGTGGTCCATGCCCAGCACGGACGCCTCCACCCCGCACATGCCCGCGTCGGTGAGATAGGCGGTGCCGCCGGGCAGCAGCATGGCGTCGGCGGTCTGCACGTGGGTGTGCGTGCCGATGACCGCGCTGACCCGGCCATCCAGAAACCAGCCCAGGGCCTTCTTTTCGCTGGTGGCCTCGGCGTGGAAATCGACCAGCCTGACGGCCGGTGCGCCTTCCTCCGCCTCCAGCCGGGCCAGCAGGGTTTCCGCCGTGCGGAAGGGACAGTCCAGCGGGTCCATGTAGGTGGTGCCGCACAGGTTCAGCACGGCCAGGCGATGGCCGCCCGGCAGGTCGTACACGCCAAGGCCGCGCCCCGGCGCGCCCGCCGGGTAGTTGGCGGGCCGCAGCAGACGCGGTTCCTTGTCCAGCGGGCCGTACAGGTCGCGGTGCTTCCAGACGTGGTTGCCGGTGGTCAGGATGTCGATGCCCATGCTCAGCAGTTCGCGCAGGGTTTCCCCCGTTAGGCCGATGCCGCCGGAGGCGTTCTCGCCGTTGGCCACGACCACGTCGGCCGCGTGCTCGCGCCGCAGGGCGGGCAGCAGTTCCTTCAGGACCTGCCTGCCCGGCTTGCCCACGATGTCGCCGAAGAAGAGGATGCGCATGGTTCCGTATTTCCGTGTGAGGTATAACGACCAACGCAGGAGTTTTCGTTTCCGGCAAGGAAGAGGCGTCTTTTTGCGGAGGGAGCGTGCTCTTAGGCACGTGACCGGAGCAAAAAACGCACCTGACGTCGCCGGAAACGAAAAGACCGCGTTGGGTCAGATCAGGTAGGCGTCGTGTTCGGAGCCCGCCACCAGCCCCTCCGCCCGCGCGGGGATGCGCACCAGCGCGTGCGCCCCGGTGAGCGTGCGCAGCAGGCCGGACTTGCCCAGCAGCGGCACGGCGGACGGCGGACCGGCATCGCCCCCGTTGCTCCCGCCGGTTGGCCGCGCGGCCTCGATGCGTACCCGCACCCAGTCCTCGCGCCCCTGCCGCGAGGCCACGTTACGCGCCAGGCGCACCCGGCGCGCGGGCCACAGCGAACGGTCGAAAGCGTCGGCCCGGCCGGAAAGATGGTGCAGGAAGGGCACCCCCAGCACGAACATGACCACCTGGGCCGAGGTCACCTGCCCCGGCAGGCCCCACACCGCGCGGCAGCCGCCGCCTTCTCCACCCGCATGCGCCCCCTCCACCCGGGCAAGGATGGTCGGCTTGCCGGGGCTGATGGCCACGCCGTGGGCCAGCAGTTCCGCCCCTTCGATGCGCGACAGGGCGGCCACGGTCAGGTCGCGCACGCCCACGGAACTGCCGCCGGACAGCAGCACCACGTCGGCGTCACGCAACCCCTCGCGCAGCGCCGCCTCCAGCGCGTCCAGTTCGTCGGGCACGATGCCCAGGCAGCGCGCCTCGCACCCGGCCCGGCGCACCAGCGCGGCCAGGGTGTGGCTGTTCACGTCGCGCACCTGGCCGGGCCGGGGCGTGGCCTCCGGGGGCACCAGTTCGTCGCCGGTGGAGATGATGACCACGCGCGGCGTCCGGTGCACGCGCACCCCGGTGACGCCCACGGCGGCCAGCATGCCCACTTCCTGCGGGCGCAGCCGGGTGCCCGCCACCAGGGCGGGCGTGCCCGCCATGGCGTCCTCGCCGCGCAGCATCACGTTTTCGCCGGGGGCCACGGCGCGGCGCATCTCGATGGTGGAGGCCCCCAGTTCGTGGGTGTGCTCCACCATGATCACCGCGTCGGCCCCTTCGGGCATGACGCCGCCGGTGACGATGGCGGCGCAGCGGCCAGGGGCCACGGCAAAGGCGGCGGGGTGCTCGATGTCCACCCGGCCGTCGCATTCCAGATAGGCGGGACTGGTTTCCGTGGTCCCGAACAGGTCGGCGGCGCGCACGGCGTAGCCGTCCATGCCCGCGCGGTCGGTGAGGGGCAGGTCTTCGGCGGCGATGACGTCGGCGGCCAGCACGCGGCCGTCGGCGCCGTGCAGGTCCACGGGCTCCGTGCCCAGCGGCGGAAAGGCGCGCAAGAGATCGGTGAACGCCTCCACCGAAAGGACGTTGAAGAATCCGGTCATGGTCACGGGTGATTCCTTTTCCTGGCACGCGCGGGACGGGCAACACCGCCACGCGCGGAATGAACCGCACGGCCGCGCCGCCCCCAGCGGCGGCGACGGCTGGCGCGAACACCTCTCCTACCCCGCGCGGACGCCGCGGGCAAGGGAGCCGCCCCGTGCGGAAATTCGAACCGGACGGTTGACACGCTTTCAGTGAACGGCTACATCAAAAGCATACGATTTAAAAAATCGTAACACCAATCCGCACGGTGTGCTTCGCAAGAGAACTACGCCCCCTTCCCGCCAGCGCCCCCGTCGTTCCCGCCGACGGGGGCGCGCCGTTCGGCGTCCTGCCCCTGCCCGGCGCCGGCCCGGCTTGACACCCCCACTCCCCCGGCGTAGGCAAGATGCTCCTCATTTCCGGAGCACACCCATGCACGCATCCCCAAGCCCCGGGGGCGGTGCCACGCGCGGCGTCCTGCTGGCGCTGGCGGCCACCGTCATCTGGTCCGGCAACTTCATCGTGGCCCGCGCACTGGCCGACAGCATGCCCCCGGTGTCCGTATCGTTCGCGCGATGGCTGGTGGCCACCTGCGCGCTGCTGCCCTTCGGCATCGGCCCGCTGCGCCGCGAATGGCCCGTGGTGCGGGCCCATCTTGCGTATTTCCTGGTGACCGGCTTCGTGGGCGTTTCGGTGTTCAACACCTTCATCTACGTGGCCGGGCGCACCACCGCCGCGCTGAACATGGCGCTCATCGCCACGTCGTCGCCCATCTTCATCATCCTGTTCTCGCGGATGTTCCTGGGCGAGGCCGTGACCGCGCGCCGCCTGGCCGGGCTTGCCACGGCGGTGTGCGGCATCGTGGTGCTGGTGACGCGGGGCGACCTTGCCCGGCTGGCCAGCCTGACCTTCACCAGCGGCGACCTGTGGATGGTGGCCGCCTCCATGCTGTTCGCGGGGTATTCGGTGCTGGTGCGCAAGCGCCCGGCGGGCGTGGGGCAGACCACGTTCCTCATGGCCACCTTCATCCCCGGCCTGCTGTGCATCGTGCCCATGCTGATGTGGGAGCTTTCCACCGGGGCGGTCCCCGTGTTCACGCCGCAGGCCGTGACCGGCGTGCTGTACGTGGGGCTGGGGGCGTCGCTGGTGGCCTTCCGCTGCTGGAACCTGGCCATCGCGTCCATCGGCCCCAGCCGTTCGGCGCTGATCTACTACTCGCTGCCCGCCTTCAGCGGGCTGGAGGCGCTGCTGCTGCTGGGCGAGCCGGTGACGCCCGCCCACTTCGTGAGCGGCGCGCTGATCCTCGGCGGCATCCTGGTGGCCACGCGGGAATGAGGTTCACGCCCGGCCCGTGCTTCCGCCGCTGACGCCGGCGACCGGCGCTCCCGATGGATCAGCCCCGGAACTCGCCCACGTCCATGCCCAGCCTGCCCAGCATCTTCTGGATGGCCACCCGTGACAGGCCGGACAGCCGGGCCGCCTCGGACACGTTGCCGCCGGTCTGGGCCAGCAGGTCGCGCAGGTAGCGTTCGGTGAACTGGTCGGTGACGCGAGCCTTGGCCGTCTTGTACGGCGCCACGGCGGCCCCGCCCGATGGAGCGCCGCCTGACCGGCCCGCGCGGGCCGCATCCCCTGCCTGCCCCCCGTCCGGCGTACCCGGCGCACCGGCAACGCCGCTGTCCCCCGCTCCTCCCAAAATCCCTCCCGCGATTCCCCGGCATCCCGCCTGCCGGGCCCGAAGCCAGTCGCCCGTGCGGCCATGCCCGCCCACGGCCACGTGGCGCACCGTGTCCATGCCCAGTTCGTCCCCGGTACAGAACAGGGTCAGCCGACGCACCACGTTCTGCAATTCGCGCACGTTGCCCGGCCAGTCGCGCCCGGCCAGATGGTCGAGCACGTCCGGGGACACGGTCTTCTGGGGCAGGCCCAGTTCGTCGCAGGCGTTGCGCAGGAAGGTGACCGCCAGCAGGGGGATGTCCTCCATCCGCTCGCGCAGGGGGGGCACCCGGATGGTGACCACGTTGAGCCGGTAGAACAGGTCTTCGCGGAATTCGCGCGAGGCCATGCGCGCCTCCAGGTCCTGGTTGGTGGAGGCCACCACCCGCACGTCCACGTTTTCGGTGCGGCCCGACCCCACGGGGCGGATTTCGCCCTCTTGCAGGAAGCGCAGCAGCTTGGTCTGGATGGGCTGCGAGATGTCCCCGATTTCGTCCAGATGCACGGTGCCGCCGTCGGCCATGGCGAACAGCCCCTTGCGGTCGCGCTCCGCCCCGGTGAAGGCCCCGCGCACGTGGCCGAACAGTTCGCTCTCCAGCAGGTGTTCCGGAATGGCCGGGCAGTTCACGGCCAGAAAGGGCATGGGCGCGCGCTGGCTCTGCCGGTGGATGGTGCGGGCCACCATTTCCTTGCCGGTGCCCGATTCGCCCCGCACCAGCACGGTGTAGTCCGACTGGGCCACGGTGGCGATGGTGCGGCGCAGGGCCTGCATGGCCTGCCCCTGGCCCACCAGGTCGTCGCGGCCGGTGCCCAGCGAAACCACGTCGCGCAGGCGGCGGTTTTCAGCCAGCAGGCGGCTGCGCTCCAGCCCCTTGCCCAGCACGCGGGCCAACTGCTCCGGCTCCACCGGCTTGGCCACGAAGTCGTAGGCCCCGGCGCGCAACGCCTCCACCGCCGTCTCGATGGAGCCGTGCGCGGTCAGCACCACCACGCTCAGGTCCGCGTCCTGCTCCAGCGCCATGGGCACCAGTTGCAGACCGGTCATGCCGGGCATGCGCAGGTCGGTGATCAGCACGTCCACCCGCTGCGCGCGCAGGCAGTCCAGCGCCTCGGCGCCGGAAAACGCCTGCGCCACCACCACCTCGGGAAACAGTTCCGCGGCCAGCCGCGAAAGCCCCCGGGCGAAGTCCGGTTCGTCGTCCACGATGAGCACGTGCGGTCTGTGGGGCATCATTCCTCCCGGATTGGGGCGTCACTGTCCGCCGGGCAAGCCGTAGCCAGGCCGGGGGTGAAATCGGCCGGTCCGGCGTCCAAGAGATCGGGGGGAGCAGGGGGAACGGAGGGGAGCAGGGGCTGCGGCAGCGGGTCGCCGGGCGGCGTGGCGCATGCGGCCCCCACCACGGGCAGGCGCACCGTGAACTCCGCCCCGCCAAGTTCGGCGCTGTCGCCCACGCCCACGCTGCCGCCCGCGTCCACCACCAGGCCGTACACCACGGCAAGGCCAAGGCCGGTGCCCATTTCCTTGGTGGTGAAGAACGGGTCGAACACGTCCTTGCGCAGGTGCTCCGGCACGCCGGGGCCGGAATCCGCCACCGTGGCCATCACCTCGCCGGGGGTTTCGCCCCGCCGCACGCGCACCCGCACCCGTCCCTCGCCCGAGGGGGGCAACGCATCCAGCGCGTTGAGCACCAGGTTGCTGAATATCTGTTCCAGAGCCTGTTCGCCCGCCACCACCGGGGGCAGGTCGGCCTCGGTCTCCACGGACACCGTGGCGTCCATCTTGCCCGCCTGCACCGCGAAGACCTCCGCCACGGACCGCGCCACGCGGGCGATGTCCGCCGGGGTGGCCCCGGCCGCCTTGGGCCGGGCGAAGTTCAGAAGGTCGCGCAGCACGCGCTGGGCCTGCCGGGTGTGGCGCAGGATCACGTCCAGGTCGGCCTGCTGCTGGGCGTCGCCGGTGTTGCGGCGCAGCAGTTCGGCGTAGCACAGGATGACCCCCAGCGGATTGTTGATCTCGTGGGCGAGACCGGCGGCCAGTTTGCCCACGGTGACCATCTTCTCGCCCTGGCTGACCTGGGCGAACATGCGCTTTTCCAGCGTGGTCTCGCGCACGTAGACCGCCGCGCGCCCCGGCTCGCCCGCCCCGCGCGCCAGCGGGTACAGGTTGACCATGAACGAGCGCCCGCCGGGCAGGCTGACCTCGCGCGATTCCGCGCCCTGGCCCGCCCCGCACGGCGCCACGGGGCCGGAGGCCGCGATGACCGGACCGGGAGGCGGACCGGGGAGCGGACCGGACGCCCGGCCATCCCCATTCCCGTTCCCGCCGCCGTTCCCGTCGCCGCTCAGGGCGGCCAGCAGGTCGCCCGCGCGCACGGCCCCGCCGGAAAGCTCCAGCGACAGCCGCCGCGCCCCCTCGTTGGCGATGATCACCGAGCCCGAGCCGTCCACCAGGGCCAGCGGGTCGCGGATGCCCTCGAACACCGACTGCAACACGTCCATCTGGCGCATCAGCCTGTCGAAGGCGGAAAGGTTCTCGGCCACGGTGCCCAACTGGCGGCCCAGCGCGCCCAGCACGTCCAGGTTCTGGCGGGCGGCGTCGCCCGGATCGTCCCATTCCAGGCACAGCAGCCCTTCGGCCGCGCCCGCCTGGGCCTCCACCGGCACGAACAGCGAAGTGCCGTGCCGCACCACCCGCCCGCCGGTCAGCGCGTCGGCCAGGGGCCGGGGCAGGTCGGGCCGCCGGTCGCGCTCCGGCCAGGCGTAGAAGTTGTGCGAGACCAGGGTGCACACGTAGGCGATGCGCCGCGCGCCGAAGCGGCGGCAGATCTGCGGCAGGGCGCAACGCCACAACCCCTCGCGGGTGCGCAGGGTGCGCATGTCCTCGAACAGGCGCACGAACAAGGCCACGTCGGCGCGGCGCTCGTCCGCCTCGCGCGAGAGTTCGCCGGTGCGTTCGTCCACCATCTGGCGCAGGTTGTCGGCATAGCGCTGCAACTGGGCCCGGGCGTCGGCCAGGTAATGGGCCACCTGCTCGAAGCCGTCCACCAGTTCGTCGATCTCGTCGCCCTGCTCCAGCCGTTCGATGAGCGCGGCGCTGCCATCGGACACGCCAGCTCCGCCAGTTCCGACGGTTCCGCCAACTCCGGCGGTTCCGCCAGTTCCGGCGGTTCCGCCAGTTCCGGCGGACTCCACGGCCCCCTGGGCCCCCTGAGCCCCTTGAGCCAAGGTACGGCGGAACACCACGGTCAGGCGGCGCAGGTTGCGCACCACCAGCACGCGGAACACCACGCTGGCCGCCGAGAAGAAGACCAGGGCGCACCCCATCAGCGACACGAAGAAGGCGGTGATGGACTGGCGCAGCCCGGACACCGACGCGGAAACGGGCACCGCCACGTAATCCAGCCCCACGGGCTCGTTCATGACCTGGCCGAAGCCGCGCGCGCCATACATGTCCACCAGTTCCTGCGGGGCGTCCACGGGGCGGCCGTGGCAGGGCATGCACGGCTCGGTGAACACCACGGGCCGGGCGATGGCGTAGTACTCCTGCCCGTCCACGGTGTCGTAGCCGGTCCACAGCCCGACGCCGGGATTGGCGCGGAAGTGCTGGATCAGGTCCCGCTCGCGGGGGGTGGCCTCGTAGGCCGGATTGCGGGCGGAGATGGCCACCCGGCGGTAGGTGTGGCCAGTGCCCGTGCCGTTCATGCGGTCCATGACCTGGCGCGAGATGAACGACGAGGACATGGCCTCGATGATGAAGTCGCCGGGGTGCTCCTCCATCATGCGCGGGCGCAGGGTGTCCCGCACGAAGCCCTGGATGGCGTCCACCTGGGCGAAGACCAGTTCGGCCTTGGCCTGCACCTCTTCCTCCAGCACGTCGCGCAGGTGCACGTACAGCGCGGAGGCGAACAGCCCGCCAAGACAGACCACCGCCACGGCCAGCCCGGCGAGGAACTTGTGCTGGAGGGTGTGCGGCTTGGGGATGTGCATGGGCGGCACCGACCGGGAGTAAGACCGCGAGGACGCGGGATGTTCGGACGGTATGTCGTGCGGGGCGACCGCGTCAAGCCCGGTCCCCGCCGGATTTCATCAATGGGCCGCGTCCGGCCCGCGCGGCGTGAACCGCCACGTGTGGCGCGAATTCATCTCCGCCATCTGCGATGTTTCCACATCGGTGTAGTACAGTTGCCCGCTGCGGATGCCGTAGATGTCCTGCACTTCGCCGTAGTGGCGCAGCGCGGGCAGCGATGCCACCAGCAGCGGACCGGCGCCGAAGAACAGTGCCCACAGGACCGCGATGCAGAGGAACAGGCTGGCCACCCGGCCGGCAAGGGTACGTCGCATGGGGGCTCCGGAAGGCGGTCCCCCGCCCGCGCGGGGCGGGGGACCGGTTGAGGCTTCGTCGTGAATCGTGATGCGGTTGGGGGTTAGATCTTGGCGGTGATTTCGGGGAACAGCACGTAGAACATCAGGTACGCCAGGGTCAGCGCCATGACCAGGTTGAACAGCTGGCCGACCACGTACAGCACCAGCGCCTTACCGCCCTGGAGGTAATGGGCCAGTTCGCGGAAGTTGGTTTCCAGGCCGATGGCCGCGAACGCCAGGCAGAAGAACCAGTTGCGCGCGGGCGAGGTAAGGCCGCGGATCACGCCCTGGTCAAGCAGCGCCTGCCCCATGTCCGGGCCAAGGCTGCCGCTGATGATGGAGAACAGGATGGAAACGCCCAGGAAGCCCAGCACGAACTTGGGGAAACGGTGCCAGATGTCGGCCACGCTGGCGGTGTTGCCGACGCCCGCCTCCACGCGGGTGGTCCAGTACACGGCCACGCCGAAGGCCACCACGCCGATGAGCACGTTCTGGATCATCTTGATGGTGGCGGCCACGTGCAGGGCCGTTTCGCCCAGGAACGCGCCCGCCGCGGCCACCGCGCCGGTGGCGTCGATGGTGCCGCCCATCCAGGCCCCCGCCAGCACCTGGGGCATGCCCACCGCCTTGATGAAGGCGGGCATGGCGATCATCATGATGGCCGTGAACACCAGCGAAAGGCCGATGGCCAGGGTCAGTTCTTCCTTCTTCGCCCGGCACGCGGCGGCGGTGGCGATGGCCGCCGAGGTGCCGCACACCGACATGTCGGCGCAGATGACGATGTTCAGGGTCTTGGAATGGAGCTTCAGGATGCGCTGGCCGAAGATGTAGGTGCCGATGAGCACGATGGGCGTGCCCACCCAGGTCATGAAGATGCCGGGCACGCCGATGGCCACGATCTTGTCGAACAGCACCTCGGCCCCCAGCAGCACGAGGCCGGTCTTGATGAAGAATTCCACCTGCAACGCCGGGTGTATCCAGCGCGGCGTGCCCACGGTGTTGGCGATGACCATGCCGATGATGATGGCCCACGCTTCCGCGCCGACGCCCCAGTACTTCATGGTGGATTGCTGGCCCATCATGAAGGCCAGGCAGGCCACCGCGAACACCCCGATGAAGCCGAGCATGAAGCGCGGCACGTCGCGGCCCATGGCCTTCATGCCGATGGCGAACAGCAGGCCCGCGGCGATCATGATCAGCGGCAGCGAGGTCATGAGGTTGAATGGGCTGGACTTGGCCTTGTCCGCCGCCGACTTGGCCTTGGCGGCGGAGGCGCGCCACTGCGCTATCTTGGCCTGGGCGTCCGCGTTCAGGGTGGCGTCGGCGAAGGCGGCGTCGCCCGCCGCCGTTTCGGCGGCCACGGCGGCGGCCAGGGCGGCCTCTGCCGCGGCCTTGGCCGTGGCGGCCTTGTCCGCGTTGGCGGCGGCCTTGGCGTCGGCGTCCGCCTTGCTGACCACGAACGAATCCAGCGGGTTGGATACCCAGCCTTGCGGCGTCTTCATGATGTTGGCAATGGTCTTGCCCACGGCGCTGTCGCGCGCCCGGATGCGCGACTTGTCATCCTGCGCCTTGTACCAGGCTATGGTCTTGAACGGGGCGCGCTGCGCCTCGGCCGCCATGACCGTGTTGGCCTTGTCGATCTTCTGCCGGTACTCGGCCGGCGGGCTGGCGAGGAAGAGGAATATGGCGGCGACGATGATCGCAAGCCCCAGCCAGATGGCCCAGTAGTCTTCCTTGGTCCATAGGTCGGACAGCTTCGACTGCCCCTTGTCGATGACAATGTTCGATCCATCGGCGTCTGACATGCGTTTGTCCTCCTCCTTGCGGGTTCGCGTGGCGCGCCGCGCGACGCGGTATTGCCCGCCCGGAATCAAGAACCATGCCCGCCGATACGCGGCTTCCAACCCACTGCGATATAAGATGTTATCAAACAGGCCCCACCGGCAGGGCGCAACCTGCGTTTTCAGTGCAAAGTTTTATTTGCAGTGCTGTGCCTCCAAAAGTTTACACCCCGCCGCCACGAGTGTCGTGACGGCGGGGTGTTTCTTCCTGGATGCGGAACATGCCCCGGCCAAACGCACCGGGCAGGGCGCACCGGGCAGGGCGCATCGGGCCGGGGAGCGGCCTGCGCTCAGTCCTCGCGCGGGGGGCGGCGCTTTCCGTCAGAGCGGCACTTTCCGCATACCCCGAACAGGTACATGCGGTGCGAGGTCAGCACGTAGCCGTGGCGGCGCGCAAGATCCTCCTGCAACCGTTCTATCTCGTCGTCCAGCACTTCGATGTTCTCGCCGCAGGCCTCGCAGATGAGGTGGTCGTGGTGCTTGCTGCCGTACTTCTGCTCGTAGCGGGCCACCCCGTCGCCGAAGTGCACTTCCTTGGCCAGGCCGGAATCGCACAGCAGCTTCATGGTGCGGTACACCGTGGCCTGCCCCACGGAAGGGTCCACGGCCTTGACCCGTTCGTACAGTTCCTCGGTGGTCAGGTGTCCACCGGCGCTCATGAACACCTCGACGATGAGCATGCGTTGCGGCGTGACCTTCAGGCCGTTGCGGGCGATGTACTCGTGAAACACGTCTATGGCTTGCTTCATGGGTTTCCTCGCTATGTGGGCGTGGTCAGGCTGTTCCTATACCGTGTGCCCGGCCAGCGCAACAGGGCCGTTGCGCTGGCGGACGAAAGAAACCCGAACGGCCCGACCGGAACTCCTGACGCAGGATTTTCGTTTGTTGACAAGGAAAACGAGCCTGCCATGAGGGAGTATGCCTTAGCCGTTAGGTGAGCGAAGCGAACCTTACGGATAAGGACCGCAGCGCGCTCTTATTGTATTCGACCGAAATGGCAGGCGAAGTTTGACGAAGCCAACAGACGAAAAGACAAGTCAGGGCTAGAGCACCCGCTCGACGCGCCATCCCTTCTCCGCGGCCACGCGCTCCAGCGCCGCGCCGCCCAGCACCGCCACCCGGCCCGTGCGGGCCGCCTCGGCCATGACGTCGGCCAGGGCGCGGAAGTGATCGTTGGTGGTGGAAAGGATCTCGTCGCGCATCTGCTGGCGCGCCGCGTCGGAATCGCCTGCCAGGCGGCGGTACAGCGCGGCCGCCCCCTTGGCGTCGGGCAGCATGTGCTTGTCCACGTCGCCGATGGCGCCCACGATGGCGTTGGCCAGTTCCGTGGACGACAGCGAGACGCGGCGCAGGTAGTCGGCCGTGGCGTCGTACACGTCCAGCGTGGCGGCCACGTTGGGGTCGCGGTACGAAACCTGGGTCAGCAGGCCGCTGGCCCGGTCGAAGGCGCAGAACGCGCCGTAGGCCCCGCCCTGCACGCGCACCCGGTCCCACAGGAAGGCCATGCGCAGGTGCTTGAACACCACGTTGGCCGAGCCGTGGTAGGCGTAGCCAAGCCCGTACAGGTCCGCCGCCTTGCCCACGTAGTTGACCTGCGCGGGCATGACCAGCGCCTCGGCCTCGGCCGGGGCTTCGGCGGGACGCCATCCGGATACGGCGGACGGAGCCGCCGCGTCGGGCAGCGCCCCGGCCAGGGCGGCGGCCGGGCCGGACGCCACGCGCCCGCCCTCCGCATCGGCGGTGAGGTTCATCAGGCAGCCGGAACGGCGCAGGACGAGCCCGCGCAGGGCCGTAAGGTCGGCCAGCACGCCGTCCCAGTCCTTTTCCATGCGCTCGGCCAGGGTGCGCAGAAAGACCAGATACGACACGCCGGTGGTGGCTTCGTCCAGCCAGCCCGCCGCGTTGTACCCCGCGCGCAGCCGGGCCATGACGATGCCGTGGCCGGAAGGCGCCAGCACGTGCTCCTGCCGGGCTTTTTCCTCCAGCACCATGCGCTGGAAGCGTTCCCGGTCGTCGAACTTCGCCTCCAGCAGCACTTCGGACAGGATGTCGTACAGCGCGGGCACGTTGTCGCAGGTGGCCTTGCCGTGCACCACCAGCCGCGCCACGGGCTGGCGCGCGCCCAGGGTGGTGGCGAACAGGGTGTCGGCGTCCATGCCGCCCGTCTTCCGGGCGATGCGCATGCCGAGGTCCACGAAGTCCCGCCTGGCGGTGCCCATCTCGAACAGAGCGCGACCGAACAGCGGCACCAGGGGCACCAGATGCGCGGGCACGGCCGAAAGGTCGAAGGTGGTCTCGGTGTAGGCGATGCCCGAGGTGTCCAGGTCGTGGAACAGCACGGGCACCGCGCCCGCCTCCCTGTCCTCGCTGGGTATGGGGCGGTTTTCCCTGGGCAGGTCTTCCAGCTTCAGGCCGGGGATGGTGGCCAGGGCCTCCAGGCTGTCCGGGGCCTCCTGCAGGGTGCGCAGGGCGCGGGTTTCCTCCACCAGGGCCACCCGTTCGCACTGGCGCAGGCCCTGCCGCCAGGCCTCCAGCCGGGCGGCCTCGGCGGCCTCGCGCCGTTCGGCCAGCCCGCGTTCGGGGGTCAGCAGCACCGTGGCCACGTGCTGGTTGTCCAGCAGCCAGTCACGGATCAGCCCTTCGAAGTACCGTTCGCCCGAGGCGATGCGCGCCTTGATGGCCGCCAGGGGCTTTTCCCATTCCAGCAGGGCCAGCGGGTCCCCGTCATACAGCCAGGTGGTCAGGCTGCGCACCATCACCGCAAGGCCCACCGGGTAGCGGCCGGAATTGTTCTCGCGCAGGGCGAATTCCACGCTGTTCACGGCGGCCTCCACGGCGTCGGCGGGCAGCCCTTCCCCGGCGAGGTCGGCCAGGGTTTCCATGATCAGCATTTCCACGCTGGAGGCGTTCGCCGGGTCGATGCCCTTGAGCCCCACGGAAAAGTACATCTGGCGCAGGTCGCTTTCCAGGCCCACCCCGGCCACGTCCTCGCCCAGGCCCGATTCGATCAGCGCGCGCCGCAGGGGCGAGCCGGGCAGGCCCAGCAGGATGTGCTCCAACATCTCGAAGGCGAAGTTGCGTTCCACGTCGGCAGTTTCGCACAGCAGCCAGTTCATGGTCACCATGCCCCGGTCGTCGCCTTCGGAGGCGGCGTAGCCCACCTCGATCATGCGCGGCGTATCCGAGCGGGGCTGCAACGGCACGGCGGAATCCACCTCGATGCGCTGGAAGCGGGCCAGCACCCCGGCCAGGCAGGCCAGCCGGTCGTCTTCCGGGTCGTCGCCCCAGAAGAAGAAGCGGGCGTTGGAGGGGTGGTAGTAGCTGGCGTGGAAGCCCGCGAACTGTTCGTAGGTCAGGTCGGGGATGTGCTCCGGGTTGCCGCCGGAATCGAGCCCGTAGGTGATGTCAGGGAACAGCGCCTGCTGCGACTGCTCGGACAGGATGGATTCCGGCGAGGAATAGACGCCCTTCATCTCGTTGTAGACCACGCCCTTGTAGGCGAAGGGGCCTTCCGGCGCGTCGGCCTCGATGTGCCAGCCCTCCTGCCGGAAGATTTCCTCGGTGATGCGCGGAAAGAACACCGCGTCCAGGTACACGTCCACCAGGTTGCGGAAATCCTGCAAGTTGGCCGAGGCCACCGGGTAGCAGGTCTTGTCCGGATAGGTGAAGGCGTTGAGGAAGGTTTGCAGCGAACCCTTCAGCAGTTCCACGAAGGGTTCCTTGACCGGGTACTTCTCGGACCCGCAGAGCACCGAATGTTCGAGGATGTGGGCCACCCCCGTGGAATCGTTGGGCGGCGTGCGGAAGGTGACGCCGAAGACCTTGTTCTCGTCGGCGTTGCAGCAGGAAAGCAGTTGCGCGCCGGTGGCTTCGTGACGCCACAGGCGGATGCGGCTGTTCAGTTCATGGACGGTACGTTCGAAAACGAGATCGAACCCGTGGGATTGCATGCGTGGGATTCCTCCATGGGGGGTGTCATGACCGGGGCATGGCTGGGGCATGGCCGGGCCTGAGTGCGACGTGGCCCGGGGACGGTCCAGCCGGAACGACGCGGATGGAACCGTGGGGTTCCGCGTGGCGCGCCGACGCCCCGCAGCCTTGTACCATGAACATTTCGCGGCGTCATGGCAACCGGGACCGCCAGAGCGCCGAACCCGCGAGGAAAATGAAACGGACGGCCCTCAGCAGGAGCCCGGCCCGTCCTCCGCGCCGCCCGGCCACGCGGGCTCCACCCGGTCGCGGCCCAGGCCCTTGGCCCGGTACAGGGCGTCGTCCGCCAGGCGGAACAGTTCCGACGGCCCGGAGACGGCCAACCGCTCGGTGCTGGCCACCCCGATGGAGATGCGCACCGGAATGCGCGTGCCCGGCCCCACCACGAAGGTGCCGTCGCGCACGGCGCAGCGCAGCCGCTCGGCGGCGGTCATGGCCCCCGCGCCGCCCACGCCGGGCATGATCACCGCGAATTCCTCGCCGCCCACCCGCGCGGCCACGTCCTGGGCGCGCAGTCCCGCGCGCAGGATGCCCGCCAGGGTCGTCAGCACCCGGTCGCCCTCCTGGTGGCCCCAGGTGTCGTTGACCTGCTTGAAGTGGTCCAGATCCAGCATCAGCAGCGAAAGGTCGGTGCCGTCGCGCAGGTGCCGGGCGAACTCGGTTTCCAGCATCAGCTCGAAATGCCTGCGGTTGTACAGCGAGGTCAGGGGGTCCACCAGGGTCAGACGTTCCAGGCGCTGTTCCTTGCGGCCCAGGTGATAGCCGAACACGGCGAACACCAGCACCCCGCCCACGGCCATGTACACGTCGAGCACCAGTTCGTACCGGGGATGAGTGGGCGCCAGATCGAACAGCCAGCGCAGCAGCTGCCAGCCCAGCGGCGCGCCGAGCCCCAGCGCGGCCCCCTGGACCAGCCGCAGCAGCCGTGCCTTTGGCTTCCGTGCACCGCCCCCGCCGTTGCCGGCCATGATCCACCCCGCGTAGGGCGCCCCCGTTGGCCTACCGCATGTAGGACCGCGCGATGCGAAACACGTCGTCGTAGCCCAGCCGGGCCTTGATGCCCAAGGCCAGTTCCACCGACATGGCCATCTTGTCGCGCACGTCGTCCAGCAACACCTGCTTGTGCTTTTTCAGCCACTTGCGCACGAAGGGCGCGTCAAAGCCGTCGGCCACCAGGGACATGCCGTCGGCGAAGAAGCGCGAGCCCATGTGTTCGAGAAAGGGACGGCAGGCCATCCTGCCATGATGGCGGGAAAGCAGGACGTAGAACAGCAGGGCCACGATGAGCCTGTCGTCCTGCAACCGGTGGGACACGTCGAAGAACCGTTCGGCGGGGGGCTTTTCCCCGGCCTGGCGCAAGAGTTCCTGCGCATAGCCCAGGGCCTTGTCGGTGGTGATGGGCGGGGAAGGATACAGGGCGGCGATGCGGGCCATGGTGCGCAGGGGGTTTTCGCCCCCGGCCACGTCCATGACGGCCACGCGCATCAGGTCCAGCCGCCGGTCCAGTTCGCCGCGCAAGAGGTCGCCCCGCGCGGCGGCGCAGCGGCGCACGCGGTCTTCGCCCATGTCGCCGCTGAAGGTGATTTCCAGCAGGTGCCGCACGAAGGGTTCGGAGGTGAATTCCGCCTCCTGGTCCAGCCCCTTGAAGTTGCGGCGGTTGCCCACCAGCTTCTTCAGGGAGAGCCAGTAGGCGGCCACCCCTTCCATGGGCATTTCGAGGAGGTCGAAATCCCTGATGCTCTGCGATGCGGTCTGCGACATGGCACCTTCCGCCCCTGCATGGTCACGGCGATCCGCCCCCCGGCCGGTTCCTTACAGCAATGATACAACCGTTTCGGGCAGTTGGCAAGGAGAGGCGTGAAACATCCGGGCATGTCGCGGGCGGATTTCAGGCCGGGCGAAACGGCAGGCCGCCGCCAGGGGCACGCGTCGAGAAGAACGCGTGACCACGGAACACGCGAGGCCGTGCAGCAGCCGCATGCCGGTCCCGGCGCAGGGCGCAAAAGCCCGTCATCTACTGACGCAAGCGCCCGTTATCCATGGGAGCACACGCCCCTTGGGGGGGCAGCGCGGAGACAAAGGCGAGGGGGGAAAAGAACGCCAAAGGCGAAGGGGCGGACCCCGCCCGGCGGAACGGACGGCGCAAAAGCCGTCCAGCCGGGCGGGACGCTAGACGTTGACCAGCGAATTGTCGGTGCCCGCGAAGGGGCAGTACTCGTAGCTGTCGGCACGGCCGTCGTTGAGCCAGCCGGACGCGCCGCCCGCCAGCAGGTAGCGGAAGCGGTATTCGCGCCCCGTCTCCAGTTCCACCTCGGCGGTGAACGCGCCGTCCTTCAGGCGGCGCATGGGGGTGGCCCGCTCGTCCCAGTCGTTGAATTCACCTACCAGGAAGACCTCGGTGGCCTGCCCCACCTCGTCCGCCTCCAGGCGGAACTTCACCTTGCAGACGGGCCTGCTCTTCAGGAACTGCTTGGTCAATGCCATGGCTTGCCTCCATGGTGCCCGGCCGCAAACCGGGACACTGTCGTCAAAAGGATACCCGGACATTGTGACAGGAACATTATATGCCGGAAAAGGCAACCCCGGTGAATGATGGCCCCGGAGGCCACGCCGGGCGTGATTTTCCGCCGGGAGCCCATCCGGATGCCGGGACATGGAGCGGCGGACGGGCGCGGCGTTTCACCATTGCGTGCGCATGCGGGCGATGCCGCCTCCCCCCCCACGGCGCGCGGGGCTCCCCCCGCGAAACGCGAAACGCGCACCCCCCGGCCCTGCCGGAAAGTGCGCGCACGAAAACGTGGAATATGGGCGGCGCATGCGCCGGGGGGCCGCCGGATCCCGAGGCGGCAGCCTG
>NZ_JBPGNZ010000004.1:271537-580151 GCF_051133415.1 Nitratidesulfovibrio sp. D1
GTCCCGAGGCGGCAGCCTGTCCCGAGGCGGCAGCCTGTCCCGAGGCGGCAGCCTGTCCCGAGGCGGCAGCCTGTCCCGAGGCGGCAGCCTGTCCCGAGGCGGCAGCCTGTCCCGAGGACCGCAGGCTCACGGATTTCAGCCGTTGGCGGCCTTCAGCGTTTCCTCCACGCTGGCCAGCAGGGCCGCGTCGGACGGGGCCGCATCCAGCCCGCACAGGCCGCGCACGGCCAGCAGCAGCATGTCGAGCTGCATGGACATGTCGCACCGGCCGTTGTTGATGACGCAGCGGTCGCCTTCCACGCGCAGGCGGTAGGCGCGGCGGCTGCGCGCGGCCCCGCTGCCGGAGACGATGTAGTAGATCTGCTCGTTGTCCTCGGTGACGTAGAGCTTCTGGCGGGTGAGCACGCCGGTCTCGTCGTCGTACCACGAGCATTCGGAGAACAGGCGGCCCTTGAACGCGATGTCGTGGCCCGCGTCGTTGCGCAGCGAAATGTCTTCCATCGCCCTGCAGGTCATGTCCGAACCCATGCGCGCCTCCTCACGATGTGGGAAGGGTTAGCTGTCGGGGGCCTTCCGGTTTCCTGGCCTTGGCCGGCGCCGGGCGTTCCGCGGGCGGCATGTCCGCCGGGGATTCTCCGTCGCCGAACAGGGCGCCGCCGCCCTGCGCGGTCCAGAAGGCTTCCAGGTCACTGCGCGATATGCGGTAGCCGCGCCCCAGGCGGGCAGCCCGCAACGTGCCGTCCTTGATGGCGCGGCGAAGCGTCTCCTTATGACAGCTCAGGAGGTCCGCCGCTTCCGCAAGGGTAAAGGTGGTCTTGGCCATTCGCGCGTCCTTACGCATGTGGCGCGCCGCGTGCCCGCGCGGCGGACGGCAACCTGCCATGCCTCCCCCGGCGCCGCATGGCGGCCCCGCATGGTCCGTTGGGGGGGGCCGGAATGTTCCGGCCTTCGCCCATCTCCTGCTCGGACTAGCACCGACAATCAACTGGTGTCAACAATAGTCCACTCCGTGCGCACACGCACCACCATTATTTACCGAAAACGACCCGTTGTCACCTTCGCCCGCCATCACGCGGCCAAGCCTGTCCATGGCCGTTTTTGGCTACGCCTGGCTGTTTCCGGCTACGCAAGTCCGCTCCCGGCCATGCATGGCCGCTCATGGTCATCCATGCCCGTCCTCGGCTGTCCTTGGCTGCCCTCGGCTGCCCTCGCCACGTTGGCGCTCCTTCCCGCCTCGGCTTCGGGACGCGAAAAGGCCCGCCCCCCTGAGGGAGCGGGCCTGTCGCATCATGCATTGCGCCGGTGTCAGCCCTGCACGATCTCGCGCAGGCGTGCGGCCAGCGCGCCAAGGTCGTTGATGGCCCGCGCCGCCTCTTCCATGCGCCGTGCCGTGTCGTCGGACAGGTTGCTGACCTGGGTCACGCTGCGGGTGATCTCCTCGCTGGCGGCGGACTGTTCCTCCGCCGCCGTGGCGATGGACGTGACCTGCGCCGAGGTGTCGTTGACCAGCGCCACGATCTCGCGCAGCGCATCGCCAGAGCGGCCAGCCAGCGACGTGGCGTTGTCCACGGCCCCGGCCACCTCTTCCATGCTCGCGATGTTGCGCGCGGCCCCGGACTGGATGGTCTCTATGGACCGGCGCACTTCCTGCGTGGCGTTCATGGTCTTTTCGGCCAGCTTGCGCACCTCGTCGGCCACCACGGCGAAGCCGCGCCCGGCGTCACCGGCGCGAGCCGCCTCGATGGCCGCGTTCAGGGCCAGCAGGTTGGTCTGGTCCGCGATGTCCGAGATCACATTCATGATCTGGCCGATGGATTCCGCCTGCCGTCCCAGTTCGCCCAGGTTGCCGCGCAGCACGCCGGTAAGGTCGCTGACCTGGCCGATGGCGGCCACGGCGTCTTCCACCACCTGCGCCCCCTCGCGGGCGCGGGCCTGGCCGCTGTCCGCCTGGCGCGAGGCGTTGGCGGCGCTGCGCGCCACCTCCATGATGGTGGCGTTCATCTGCTCGATGGCGGTCACCGATTCGGTGATCAGCCCGCGCTGGTTCTCGGTGCCGCGCACCACGCCCTCGGTCTGGCGCTCGATGGCCCCGGTGGCGTCGGCCACCTGCCCGGCCACGGAGGCCAGTTCCGCGTTGACCGTTTCCATGCGCTCCATGTGGGCGTGCAGGTCGCGTTCCTTCATCACCAGTTCGGTCACGTCGCTGGCCACTTCCAGGTACCCGGCCTTGTTGCCGTGACAGTCGCGCACGATGTCGCCGTAGGGCCGCACGAAGCGGGTCTGGCCCAGCAGGTTCAGTTCCACGATGTCCGCCTCGAACCGGCCCTGGAGGCGCATGGCCTGGCTGATGGGGCACTGCTCGGTGCCGCAGATGGAGGCGTTGAAGATGGAACTGCACTGGCGGCCGCGCACCTTCTCGCCGTCGTCCAGCCCGGCCAGCCGGGCCACCGCCGTGTTGGCGAGGATGATCTTGAAGTCGTCGTCCACGGCGAACACCGGGTCGGGGATGGCGTTCACCACGTTCTTGTAGCCTTCCACCGAGCACAGGATGTCCTCTATCTTGCCCATGAGCCGGTTGAACCACCGGGCCAGTTGGCTGATCTCGTCGCGGCCGGAATCGTCCAGCCGGTCGTTGAGGTTGGCGCGGTCCTCGGTGATGTCGCGGATCAGGGACACCACGCGCGACACCGGCCGGGTGACGAAGCGCGAGACCAGCACCGAGAACACCACCCCCGGCACCACCAGCAGCGCCGCCAGCGCGGCCAGCATGATGCCCGAGAAGCGTTCGAAGATGGCCGTGGCCCCGCTGATGTTCGAGGCGTGCACGAACACGCCCACCTGCTCGCCCCGGTAGTCCGTGACCGGGAAGGCCACCAGCGCGGTGTCGCCGCCCTCGGCCGTGGTCAGCCCCTGCTTGCCCGCCATGAGCAGTTGCGGGGTGACCAGCGCGGCGGCGGGAATCTGCGGGTTGCCCGCGGCGAAGATGAAGTCGTTGCCCACGCGCGGGTACTTGGCGGTATCGCTCATGCCCTGGGCCAGCGAGCCCAGCGAGGCGTTCATGTACAGCAGCACGTCCTCGCCCTCGGCGCTGGAGGCGATCTTGAGCAGCGGCGCGAACTCGATGAGCACCTCGACGGAGCCGATCTGCCTGCCGTCCGCCCCCTTCACCGGCGAGACGCCGCGGATGTCGAAGCCGCCGCGCCCCACCTCGATGCCCTTCATGGGCTGGCCGGTGCGGTTCACGTCCACCACGGTCTTGCGGAAGGAGGAAATGTCGTCGGAAACGTCGATGTCCTGGCCGTCGCGCTTGATCTGCTTCTTACTCCACAGCCGCACCAGGCTGCGCCCGTTGGGCAGGTGGAAATGCAGCTTGAACTTGCGGCCGGTCACCGCCTCGAACGAGGCCAGGTGCGCGGCAAGGTCGCGGCGCAACGTCTCGCGCGCCTGCTGCGCCATGGGGTCCTTCTCGTCGTCGATCCTGCCGGAAAGCGCCACGGCGTAGGCGGCCTGCACCTCCGGCAGTTGCGAGAACAGCGCGGCCTGCTCCAGGGCCTGCGCGGCCAGCAGCTCCACCGACTGGGTGACCTCGTTGGCCTTGGCCCGCGCCATCTGGCGCAGGAAGACGCCCTTCAGGTCCGTCAGTTCGCCCGCCAGGAACCAGTACGCGCCGCCGCCCAGCAGCAACACCGACAATGCGAAGGGAAGAAAGAGTTTTTGCCTGATACCCATCATGACCCCCGTCTGGGTGATTCCGCAGCGCATCCCCTGCGCACGGTAGAACTTGTGATCCTACCTGCCGTATCGGAAAAAACAACGGGGCGATTAGATCGTGAAAATAAGAACTATCACTCCGGACCTGCCAACCCTGGCCAAGGTGTTGGCCCCCCAAGGAATCGCAAGCCTTCCGCACCATGACCGCAAGTCCGGCACCATGCAGCCGCCGCGTCCATGGCATGAGACGGTGGTATAGTCCGTGCGGCGGCGCACGCCGTGACGCCGCGCCGCCGGCCGCCGCCGGGACGGAGCCGCGCCATGCACGGTCTCGCCGGGACATGTCCGGCATGCGGGACGGGAATGCGCGAAGGCATCCGTAAAGAGAGGGGGGTGTCCGGAGCGGTCCGGTATGGCCCGGTGCGGATCAGTCGGCCTTGAAGTGGGTGTCGTAGTCCGGGGCCAGGCAGTCCAGGGTGCCGCCCATCATGGTCCGGAACCTTTCCTGCGGCGGCACCTGCGGCGCGTCGGGATGCGGGCATTCGGCCTGGCCCTGGGACATGCGGCGCGCCTCGTCCAGGCTGCGGTATTCCATCACCCCGCAGTGGATGCACTTCAGGTGGGTGGCCCGGCGGGTGCAGTTGCAATCCACCTTGGCGAACTGATGCTTGCGCATCATGCCCCCCGGCGGTCCGCCGTATCCACCCGCGCGGCAGGACGCCCGGTGGAGGCGAACCCCCCTTCGCCATCGCGGTGCAGCACCAGCACGGCGCCGATGACCGTGCCGTCCGGCGCGCGATAGGGAGAGACGCTGCACGTGCACGCCTCGCCGCCGGGCAGCAGGCGCACGGGGCCGGACTGGTGCCCGCCCTCGCGCAGGAAGCGGTCGAGGGGCGCGGGCCCGCCGTCCTCGGCCACGCAGTCGGGGCAGCGCACCACGACCGCGCCCGGGGCGGCATCCGCCGTTCCCGGCAGATACGAGGCGCCGGGCGTCGCCCCCGCTTCACCCGGCCCGCACACGTGGCGCACCCACGAGGCGTTGGCCATGATCACGTTGCGGTCCAGGTCCAGCAGCACCACATGGTCGGGCATGGCGTCGATGGTGTTGCGCAGGATGCCGAGGGTGGTGCGCCAGCGCTGCTCCGCCTCGATGCGGGCGGTGACATTGACCACGATGCCCTCGTAATGCAGCAGTTCCCCGGCCCAGTCGTGCACGGCGGTGCAGTGCTCGGACACCCACAGCAGGTCGCCGTCGCGGCCGTACACCTGCGAGACGAAGCCCGTCACCGTGCCTTCGGCGCGCAGGCGGGTCAGCAGTTCCTGCCGCCGCCCCGGAGCCTCGTAGACCTGCTCGTCCATGGAGCGCACGCCGGACACCAGTTCGCCCGGCCCGGACCAGCCCAGCATTTCGGCGAAGGCCCGGTTGGACACCAGATAGCGCCCTTCCGGGTCGGCCATGTAGATGCCCACCACGGCGTTGTCGAAGATGGACCGGTAGCGCTGCTCGCTGTCGCGCAGGCGGGCCAGCAGGCGGGTGTGGCGGCGCACGATGCGCAGGTTCATGCGCAGGGCGTCGCCGGTGACCGGCTTGGACATGAAGCCAAGGGCCCCGCTGCCCGCCACCTGGTCCATGAGGTCGCGGTCCGTGGCCTCCGTGGCCCCGGTGACCAGAATGACCGGGATGTCGAAGTCGGCGGTGACGGCGCGGGTGGCCTCCACGCCGTTCATCCGTCCGGCCAGCCAGATGTCCATGAGCACGGCGTCGGGCCGCTCGTCGCGGGCCAGGCGCACGGCGTCCTCGCCCATGGCGGCGGGGCCGAGCACCACGTGCCCCTCGCGGACCAGCAGCCCCTTCAGCAGGGCCGCGCCGACGGGGTCGTCCTCAGCGATCAGCACGCGCAACGGCTGCATCGTCGCTCCCCCATGCGGTTGCGTCGCGCCCGCGCGCTTCGCCGTTGTCTTTCCACAGCGGGCCTTCGCCGGGGGCCTGCCCCTGCTCGCGCGCCCACGCGGGCTCCGGGGCGGACACGTCGTCCGCCGCGCCGTTGAAGGCGTTGCGCGGCAGGCAGACGCGAAATTCGGTCCAGCCCGCGGGCGAGGTCTCGAAGCCCACCCGGCCCTTCAGGTAGTTCTGCGCCAGCAGGCGGATGCTGTAGGTGCCGAGGCCGCGCCCCGCCCCCTTGGTGGAAAAGGAACGCTGGAATATCTGGCGCTGCACGTCGGGCCGGATGTAGCCGGGGTTGCGCACCCGGAAGGTGACGCACGCCCCGTCGCAATCGCAGCCAAGCACCACCTCGCCCTGTTCAGGGGTGGCCTCCAGCGCGTTCTTGACCATGTTGCCCAGCACCCGGCCGAGCAGCGTGGGGTCGGTGACCATGGCCGCGTCGCCCGCGCAGGCCAGCACGCTGAGGGTGCGGTTCCGGGCCGTCCCGTGCCCCGCGTACAGGTTGGCCACGTCGCGCAGCAGTTCCCCCCCGTCCACCGGCTGCGGGTCCACCGGCAACTCGTCGGTCTCGGCGGCCAGCAGCAGCTTCTGGGTCATGATCTCTTCCACCAGCGCATTGGAGAAGCGGTGCAGGAGCATGGTGTCGCCGCGCAGGTCCAGGGGCACCTCTTCCAGGATCATCTGGGCCAGGTTGCGCAACCCCCCGGCCGTGTTCAGGATGTCGTGGAAGAAGATGCGCTCCAGCGCGCGCCGCCGCTTCTCGTGGCTGATGTCGTTGATGGCGAAGATGACGAAGCGCTCGCCGTCCCGCGTGAACGGTGTGGCGCAGACCTTCAGGTCGTAGGCCAGCACGTCGTCGCCCTTGCGCTGGGTGATGCGGCATTCCTCCACCCTGCGCTGGTCGCCCAGGGCGCACAGCACCGCCTTTACCGCGCCGCATTCGCGGCAGCCGTCGGCCGTGCCGCAGCCGCCGGGGCCGTCGCAGGCGTTCTCGCAGCGGAACAGTTCGCCGGGGCGCAGGCCCAGCAGGTGGGCGCCGTCGGAAAGGGACAGCAGTTCCAGCAGGTTGCGGTTGACGAAGACGATCTGGCGGTGCCGGTTCAGGATCAGCACGATGTCCGTCACCGAATCAAGCAGGCTGACCAGGGTGGGGTCCCGGAACAGACCGGCCTGGCGCAGCAGGTCGGCGTCGGCCGAGCGCTCTGCGGAGGCGTGGAACGTGGGCAGGGGCGGGGTCATGGTCGTCCTGTGGTGGCGTTCGGGGTGACGCCGGGAACGGGCCCGAAAAGCGCGGAGATGCCGGACAAGACTTGCGGGCCGTGCGGGGTGCCGGAAGCACCGGGCAGAGCCTACCCCAGGTCCATGAGATTTCCAAGCCGGCAGGACGGGATGGCGGCGGACGGAGAAAGGAGGCGGGAGGGGCGCTGCATGCTGACGAAAGCCGCGCGGCAATCCGCCAGGGGCTGCTTCTAACTTAGGATTTTCGTTCGTTGGCAAGGAAAACGAGTCTGCCATGAGGGAGTGCCTCAGCCGTTAGGCGAGCGCGTAGCGCGAGTCTTACGGATGAGGACCGCAGAGCGCGGCAGCCGTTATGCGAGTCTTCGAGCATTACGGATGGCGACCGCAGAGCGTACTCTTATCGTATTCGACCGAGCCTTAGCCGTTAGGTGAGCTTGCGAACCTTACGGATAAGGACAGCAAAGCTATGGCAGGCGAAGTTTGACCGCGTTGCGCACGATGCCCGTAAGGCTCGCAAGCTCGCCTAACGGGCACGCTACGCGCCCTTCGGGTCGGAAGCCAACGGACGAAAGGACTATTTAGAAACAGCCCCTAGAAATCGCGCAGGGCCAGGGGCGCGGCATGGTTGGGCGGGCCGAAGCCCCGGCCCGGCGTGTAGCTTTCGCGCAGGCACAGGTTCAGGTAGCGCTGGGCGCGCTGCACGGCCGGAAGCAGTTCCATGCCGAGGCCGAG
Organism: Nitratidesulfovibrio sp. D1; assembly: GCF_051133415.1. Classification (NCBI taxonomy): domain Bacteria; kingdom Pseudomonadati; phylum Thermodesulfobacteriota; class Desulfovibrionia; order Desulfovibrionales; family Desulfovibrionaceae; genus Nitratidesulfovibrio; species Nitratidesulfovibrio sp. D1. The sequence continues at coordinate 279,165 of NZ_JBPGNZ010000004.1, forward strand.
GCAGGTGGCGATGGCGGCGGACAGGGTGCAGCCGGTGCCGTGGTTGTTGGGGGTGTCCACGCGGGGCTGGGAAAGCGCGATGACGGCCGGTTCGCCGCCATCCTCACCGGGCAGGCCCAGCCAGTCCACCAGGTCCCCGCTGCCCTCGAAGTGGCCGCCCTTGAGCAGCACCGCCTTGGGGCCCATGGCCAGGATGCGGCGCACCGCCTCGCGGGCGTCGCCTTCGGTGGCGATGTCCATGCCCGCCAGCATTTCCGCCTCGGGCCGGTTGGGGGTCAACAGGTCCGCCAGGGGCAGCACGCGCCGCACCAGGGCGTCCACGGCGTCCTCGCGCAGCAGGCGGTGGCCGCTCTGGCTCACCGACACCGGGTCCACCACCAGCGGAAAGTTCTTGCGCGCGTCCAGCACGTCGGCCACGGCCTCGATGATGGGGGCCGAGAACAGCATGCCCGTCTTGGCCCCGGCCACGGGAAAACCGTCCAGCACGGTGGTCAGTTGCAGCGCCACGAACTCCACGTCCGGGGCGTGGATGCCGGTGACGCCAAGGCCGTTCTGGGCCGTGAGCGCGGTGATGACGCTCATGCCGAAGCCGCCGAGGGCGGTCATGGTCTTGAGGTCGGCCTGGATGCCCGCGCCGCCGCCGGAGTCGGACCCGGCGATGGTCAGGATGCAGGGGGGCGTGGCGTGCGGAGGGTGTGCGGTCATTCGGGGTTCCTTGCTTCAGAAAAGGAAATGGAATCCTATAATGCGAGGCGAACAGGGAGTCTTCCCGCCAGCACGTACGGACAGTCCATCCAGTTTCGTCGCGAGAAGTTTGTCGCAGGGCAAGGAAAACAGGATGGTTGCGGAGGGAGTGTACTTTTGTGGTACTCGACCGCAGCAACCATCCCTGTTTGACGCTGCCATGCGGCAAAATCCTCGCGACTAGACCACGGCGTCAAGCAGCAGGTTGTCGCGGTGGATGACCTCGGGATAATGCGCATCGCCCAGGATGGCCGCCACCTCGTGGCGCTTGTGGCCCATGATGCGCCGCAGTTCCGCCGCCGCGTAGTTGGAAAGCCCCACCCCGATGACCGTGCCGTCCTGCGCGGCCACGCGCACCAGCGCGCCGGAGCCGAAGCCCCCCTCCACCGCGCACACCCCGCCGGGCAGCAGGCTTTTGCCGCCTTGCAGCAGGGCGCGGGCCGCGCCCTCGTCCACGGTGACGGTGCCCGCCGGGTCCGACTGGTAGGCCAGCCAGTACTTGCGGCGCGAGACGGTCCTGGCGTCGGCGCGCACCCAGGTGCCGATCTCCTCGCCCGCGAAGGCGCGGGTCAGCACGTCCGGTTCGCGGCCGGGCACGATGAGCGTGGCCACGCCGATCTGCGCGGCGCGCCGCGCGGACAGCAGCTTGGAATACATGCCGCCGGTGCCCACGGACGTCTTGCCGCCGCACAGGCCGTCCAGGTCCAGCCCGTGCACGTCGTCGATGCAGTCCATGACGCAGGCGGCGGGGTTGTCCTGCGGATTTTCGGCGAACACGCCACCCGCCGAGGTCAGGTTCACGAACAGGTCGGCTTCCACGATGTTCAGCAGCAGGCTGGCCAGGCAGTCGTTGTCGCCGAACTTCAGGTCGTGCACGGCCACGGTGTCGTTCTCGTTGACCACGGGGATGGCCCCCCAGTCCAGCAGCGCGGCAAAGGTGTTGCGGGCGTTGAGGAAGCGGTTGCGGCTCTTCAGGTCGTCGCGGGTCAGCAGCACCTGGGCCGAAATGCGGCCGCGCCGGGCAAAGGCTTCATCATAATAATGCATCAGGCGGCTCTGCCCGATGGCCGACGCCGCCTGCCGGTGGGGCATGCCCGAAATCTCGCAGCGGCTGCGCAGCACGCCGCGCCCGGCCGCCACCGCGCCGGAAGACACCAGCACCACGCGCCGCCCGCCTTCCTGCAGGGCGGAAAGCTGGGCCGCCAGCGATTCCACCATGGCCAGGTCCAGCCCTTCGCCGGTGGTCAGCACGGCGCTGCCCACCTTGACCACGACGCAGCGCGCGTCCGTCAGCGCCCTGCGCCGCTCGGCGCGCCAATCGCCCGCCGTATCCGCCTGATCCTGCTTCGCCTCGTTCCGTCCGGACATGCCGTCGCTCCGTTGGGATGCGGGCGCGCGGCCGGCTCGCGCCGGGCCTATTCACGCACCCAGATCACCTCGATGTCGCTTTCTTCCTCGTCGAATTCCTCGGTCTCGCGCAGGCGCACCAGGGCCTCGTGGGTGTCCAGCGCGTCGCGCATGCGCCACATCTCGTCCACCACGGCCTCCAGCCCTTCGCCGGTAAGCGCGGACATGAAGAACACCGTGCGGCCGTCGGCGGCGGCGCGTTCGCGCAGGACCTGCACCTCTTCCGGGGTGCGCAGGTCGATCTTGTTCACCACCTGCAACTGCACCCGCTCGCCAAGGTCGGCGTCGAAGCGCACCAGTTCCTCGTTGATGAGGTCGAAGCCGCTCCAGGGACCGTCGGGGCTTTCGAGGGACACGTCCTCCACGCTCAGGATGTGCACCAGGAACCGGGTGCGCTCCACGTGCTTCAGGAAGCGGTGGCCAAGGCCCTGCCCCGCGTGCGCCCCCTCGATAAGGCCGGGAATGTCCGCGATGACCAGCCGCTGTTCCGGGTCGGCGTCGTCGATCATCACGCCGAGGTTGGGCGTCAGCGTGGTGAAGGGATAGGCCGCGATCTTGGGCCGCGCCGCGGACACCCTGGAGATGAACGTGGACTTGCCCGCGTTGGGCAGGCCCAGCAGGCCCGCGTCGGCCAGGATCTTCAGTTCCAGGCGCAGCGAGCGCTCCTGGCCCGCCTCGCCCTTCTGGGCGAAGCGCGGGGCGCGGTTGGTGGACGACTTGAAGTGCTCGTTGCCCTTGCCGCCGCGGCCGCCCTGCGCCACCACGAAAACCGTTTCGGGGTCGGAAAGGTCGGCCAGCAGGGTTTCGCCGTCGTCGGTCAGCTCGTAGATCTGGGTGCCCACGGGCAGTTCCACCGTCAAGTCTTCGCCCTTGCGGCCGTGGCACTGGCTGCCCATGCCGCCCTGCCCGTTCGGCGCCTCGTAGGTGCGTTGCAGGCGGAAATCGTAGAGCGACAGCAGCCGGGAGGAGGCGCGCAGGATGACGCTGCCGCCGTCGCCGCCGTCGCCCCCGTCGGGACCGCCGCGCGGCACGAACTTTTCGCGGCGGAACGAGACGCAGCCGTTGCCGCCGTTGCCCGCGCGAACCGTGATGGTGGCTTCGTCGACGAAGCGCATGATGGATGCCTGCCTTGGATGCTGTGGATATACAATGGATGCGGCGCCGGGGCTCCCCGGCGCGCCCCGCCCGGCGAGCCGGGCATGTCCGTGCACTGCACGGGACCGGGGCGCGGGGCAAACACGAAAGGGGCGGAAGAACGCTACGCGACTTCCGCCCCGGAAATGCAAGCCGTGGACGTGTATGTGCGGCCGGGCCTACGCCTGGGCGGGCACCACGTGCACGCGGGTCTGGACCTTCTTCTTGCGGGTGTACTTTTCGTACTTCACGGTGCCCTCGACGGTGGCGAACAGGGTGTAGTCCCTGCCCATGCCCACGTTGTCGCCGGGGTGCACGCGGGTGCCCAGCTGGCGGACGAGGATGTTGCCGGCCAGGACCTGTTCGCCGCCGAAGCGCTTCACGCCGCGGCGTTGTCCGGCGCTGTCGCGACCGTTGCGGGAACTGCCGCCTGCTTTCTTATGTGCCATGACGTGTTCTCCTTGGCGCTAGGCCTGGATGGCCTTGATCTTCAGGGCCGTGAAATCCTGGCGGTGGCCCTGCTTCTTGCGGGAGTCGTTGCGGCGCCACTTCTTGAACACGATGAGCTTTTCGCCGCGACCGTGCTCGACCACCTCGGCGGTGACCTTCGCGCCTTCCACATAGGGAGCGCCGACGGAAAACGCGCCGCCGCCCAGCATCAGAACCTTATCGATGACAATTTCGCTGCCGGCTTCGGCCTCGAGCTTCTCGACGAAGATCTTGGCGCCTTCCTCGACGCGGAACTGTTTGCCACCCGTTTCGATAATCGCGTACATTCGTAACCTCCATGACGAGAGAGGGCTGACTTATCCTCATTCGGGGCAGGAAGTCAACCCCGGAATGGCATCATGCGCCGCCGGACCCCGGCAACGTTCGAAAAAATCCGCGCGGTCGGCCGCGCGCGCCGCGTCCCGGGGCGTGCATGCCCGGCGCGCGGGCCCCCGGCATGCGGGGCCGAAGTCGATAGCACACGCCCACCCGTCCCGCAAGGTCGGGATTCCCCCCTTCCGCATTCGGGCCGCGCATCACGCCCTTGCCGGATTTTCCGCTTTTTCCAACGATACTGCGCGTCAGCAACCACTCACCGCCCGACCTGCCCCCACGCCGCGAAATTTCTAACAGACGCCTCATGGTTCCGGGAGTATATCACTTCTCGAGTGTGTCTCGTCTCGCGTCCGGGGGGAACCCCGCACCAAGGCCCTCCCCCAAGGCTGTTCCCCCCGGACCACCCAAAACGCGAGCACACCGGCACGCCCCGCACGCGGGGCCAACCAGACGGCGCAAGCCGTTTCTCAAGGACGGCGCAGGCCGTCTTTTTTGTTGCCCGAAACGCAGGGCAAGAGCCGCGCGGGCGAAGCGCCGCGCCTTCCCGCCAGTCGGCCGCGCCGCGCGCCCCCCTTCCCTTCCCGCACCATCCCGGCTACCATGCACACCGCCGTGCCCCGCGCGGCGACGTCACCAGAGAGGTCGGCATGAAAGGCATCATTCTCGCCGGGGGGTCCGGCACGCGGCTCTATCCCATCACCATGGGCGTCTCCAAGCAGCTCATGCCGGTGTACGACAAGCCGATGATCTATTATCCGCTGTCGGTGCTGATGCTGGCGGGCATCCGCGAGATCTGCATCATCACCACCCCGGCGGACCAGCCGCGCTTCCGCGAACTGCTGGGCGACGGCGCGCAGTTGGGCCTCTCGTTCACCTACATCGAGCAGCCCCGCCCCGAGGGCCTGGCCCAGGCCTTCCTGCTGGCGCGCGACTTCCTGGCCGGGGAACCCAGCTGCCTGATCCTCGGCGACAACCTGTTCTACGGCGACCGGCTGTCCTCGCTGCTGGAGCAGTGTTCCGCCCTGGAACGCGGCGGCATCGTGTTCGGCTACAAGGTGCGCGACCCGGAACGCTACGGCGTGGTGGAGTTCGACGCGGCGTGCAAGGTCGTCAGCATCGAGGAAAAGCCCGCCGCGCCCAAGTCGCGCTTTGCCGTCACCGGCCTCTATTTCTATGACGGACGCGCCCCGGAACTGGCCGCACGGCTCACCCCCTCGGCGCGCGGCGAACTGGAGATCACCGACCTGAACAACCTGTACCTGCGCGAGGGCAGCCTGTCGGTGGAATTCCTGGGGCGCGGGGTGGCCTGGCTGGATACCGGCACCTTCGAATCGCTGCACCAAGCCGCCTCGTTCGTACGCGCCGTGCAGGACCGCCAGGGACTGAAGATCGCCTGCATCGAGGAAATCGCCTGGCGCAAGGGCTACATCGGCGACGATGCGTTGCGCGCCCTGGCCGCCCCCATGCTGAAGAACGACTACGGCCGCTACCTGATGGACATCATGGAGGACCGCCTGCGGGCGTGACGGCCGGACTGGACCAGATGGGGCCGCCGCCGGGCAGGCTCCGGACGGCGGGAACGGACGGCGGAAACGACAAGGGCCGCCCCTGCGGACGGCCCTTGCGGAAAACTGGCGTTGCGCGCACCGGCGCGCCTGAAACCCCGCGGCACCCCGGCGAGGGGAAGCGGCGCGGCGGCGAAGGATGCCCAGCGGACAAGGCCGCCCGGCCCCCCTCCTAATGATGCATGTGGTCGCCCTTGCCGATGCGGTAGAAAGCGGCGGCCACGATGACACAGAAGTAGATGGCGATCAGGCTGACGCCCACGAAGCCCTGCGGGGTCGAGTGCATCGCATTCTGAATCAGCTCGTTCAGCATGTCCGGACTCCTTGTGCGGCCCGGCGTCGGCACGCGGCCGCGCAAGACGGCCGCCACGGCGTCGGGCGGGGATTGACGTGAACACTTCAGGTCCGCAGATTACTTGCCGCTTTTCCGGCAAATGTCAAGCGCGTCGTGAATTCCCGCACAAGGAGCGGGACTGCCAGCCCCGGCGGACACTTGCCTCGCGCGCCGTCCCGCTGTACATGGCCCGGCCCCCACATCAACATATTCATGGAGAGACCATGTCCGATACCACCCTCCGCCCCGGCGACCTTCTGGAACTGACCGTGGACGGCCTTGCCGCCGGCGGACGCGCCGTGTGCCGCCACGAGGGCCGCGTCGTGTTCGTGGCGGGCGGCCTGCCCGGCCAGCGCGTGCGCGCCAAACTGACCACGGTGAAGCGCCGCTTCGCCGAGGCCACGCTGGACGCCGTGCTCGAACCCTCGCCCATCCAGTGCGCCCCGTTTTGCGCCCACTTCGGCGATTGCGGCGGCTGCGCCTGGCAGGACCTGCCCTACGCCGAACAGCTGCGCTGGAAGGAGCGTTTCGTCGTCGACGCGCTGGGACGCATCGGCGGCCTGCGCGACGCCAACGTGCTGCCCATCCTGGCATCCCCCGCCCAGCGCGGCTTCCGCAACAAGATGGAATTCGCCTTCAGCCAGGACCGTGACGGGCAGTTGCACCTGGGCCTGCGCCGCCGCGCCTCGCGCGCGGTGGTGGACATCGCCGAATGCCACCTGCAAACCCCGCTCACGGCCGCCATCGTGGCCGCCGTGCGCGAACTGGCCCGCGAAAGCGGCCTGCCCGGCTGGGACGACCGCAGGCAGGACGGCTTCTGGCGCTTTCTGGTGGTGCGCGAGCCGGAACTGGGCCGCGAGGCCGCAACCGGAACCCCGTCCGGGAACGGACCGGCGGAAGGGACGCCGGGCCGCCAGTGCATGATCCAGTGCATCACCGGGCGGCACCCCGGCGCGGCGCAGGCCGTGTCCCGCCTGGCCGAAGCGCTGCGCGCCCGCTTTCCCGAGGTGACCGGCGTGGTGCATTCGCTGCGCATGGACCCGGAACAGGTGGCCTACGGCGAACGGGTGCTGGCCGTGGACGGCGAGGCCGTGCTGACCGAACGCCTGGGCGGCAACGACCTGCTGCTGGGGCCGGACTCCTTCTTCCAGACCAACACGGCCGCCTCCGGCCTGCTGTACGACGAGGCGCGCCGCATGGCCGCCGCCGGTCCCGACGATACGGTGTGGGACCTGTATTCCGGCGTGGGGGCCATCGCCCTGCACCTGGCCCGCACGGCCGGGGCGGTGCGCGGCTTCGAGATCACGCCGGAGGCGGTCAACGACGCCCGCGCCAACGCCGCGCGCAACAACATCCTGAACTGTTCCTTCGTTTCCGGCGACGTGCGCGCCAGCCTGCGCCGCGAACGGCCGGGCGAGGGCGCATCCCCCCGCATCGTGGTGATGGACCCGCCCCGCGCGGGCCTGCACGAGGACGTGGTGGAGGCCGTGGCCGCCCACCGGCCCGAGCGCATCGTGTACGTTTCGTGCAACCCGGCCACCCTGGCCCGCGACGTGGCCCTGTTCGCCGGGCGCGGGTATGCGCTGCAAGAGGCGCGCCCCGTGGACCTGTTCCCCCATTCGCCCCACGTGGAATGCGTGGCCCTGCTGACCCGCGCGGAAGCCTAGAGCCGCGAAGAAAGGGGGACGGCGGTAACCGTTCCGCCCCCTCTCACCATCCCCCAAAAAAGCGACGCCCGCCGCATGGTCACCATGCGGCGGGCGTTTTCGTTCCCGGAAAGAGACGGTTAGTGCGCGCCCCCATGCAGCAGCGGCTTGAAATTGAAGCTGCGCACCCGCTGCTCGTTGTGGCAGACCACGCAGCCCTCCATGGTGGGCTTGTCGATGAGCGCAACGTCGCCCCCCGAATCCACGTGGGCGGAGCCGGGGCCGTGACAGACCTCGCAGCCCGCGTCGGCCAGGTGGGGGGTGGCCTCGAAGCTGACGAATCCGCCCGGCCTGCCGTAGCCGGTGGTGTGGCAGGCGTAGCAGCCCTGCACTTCCTCGCGGGTCAGCTTGGGGGACATGACCTTCACGCTGTGGGCGGACTTGGACTTCTTGGCGTACTTGCGGAAGGTGGCGTGCTGGTCCGCGTGGCAGGGGGCGCAGGCGTCGGTGCCCACGTAGGTGCGTTCCTCGGCGGCCAAGACCGGGGTGGTCAAGACCGGGGCGGCCAGCAGCAGAAGCAGAAAGACCGGCAGCAGGATGGGCAAGGCGGCAGGCAGGCGGCGGCACGCAACGGCAGGCTCGGTCAGGCGCATGGCATCCCCCAGAATCGGTTCCGGCGGTTCGGCACGGCGGCACGTTCGGTACAGCGTTGCGCATTGGTATCGCGTTACAACCGTACAGTCCAGCCTTCTCGAATGGTTTCGCGTGGCTTCGTTGTCAGGCAGGGACACGCGCCCCTGCCGCCGATTCGCCCGGCGCGCCCTAGCCTCCGGACGCGGCCGGCTTCTCGTAGCGCGCGCCGGTCATCCGTTCCGGCACCAGCCGGAAGAAAGCCGTCTTCGCAACCGCCGCCTCGTTGACCGGGGCATCCGGGTCGCGCACCGCGCTCAGCAGGGCGCGCACCGCCACGGCCACGTCGGCCGGGTCGTGCAGTTCCTCGGGCCGGCCCCAGGCCAGCACGCTCGTAAAGCGCATGGAATACCGGCACCCCGTGCCGTCCGGCGGCCGCACCACCTCGGCGTACGGCACGAACGAACAGCAGGCCGTGCCGCCGCGCCGCAAGAGTTCCACCTTGTGACCCTTGCGCGAGGAATGGAAATAGATGGCCCCGTCGGCCACCCCGAACGACAGCGGCACCGCGTAGGGCTCGTCGCCGTCGCACAGCGCCACGGTCATCCACGGGCTGGCCGCCACGGCCGCCCAGATCTCACCCGTATCGGTCACTTCCCTGTCCTTGTGGCGCATGATTCCTCCGGATGCGGCCGCGTGCCCGCGAACCTCGCGGCACCGCCCTTCCACTGTTGAATTGTTCAGGCAATCAGCAAACATGCCCGGCACTTCGATGGGGAATTTTTTCACGAACTCCGTCCCCGCGCGTTGACGCCCACCGGCGGCTGTGGTAGACACGTGCCGACTTGTGAACGTTTGCACGAAGTGCCCCATGCGGCCGCCCGCTCCGGAACGGGCGCGGCAGCCACGGGACGGTGCCTATGTTCTTCAAAGATTGGTTCAAAATCAACGACAAGAAATACCTCGACGCCATTTCCACCGCCGGGGTCATCGGCCTGCACATGGTGTCGGCCACGGTGGTGGGCCTTGCGATGGGCTGGTATCTTGATCGTTGGTTGGGAACGAAGCCGTGGCTCACCGGGGTGTTCCTGATTCTCGGCATCGTCGCCGGGTTCAAGAACGTCTGGCTTGACTCGCGGAGGCTCCTCAAGGCCCAGGACAAGGAAGATGCTGAAAAGTTTGGCCCGAAAGACGGATGAATGGCTGTGGCACAAGGGATTCCGCGCCGCGGAAATCCGCTTGCTGCTGCGCTGCCAGATCCTGGTTTCGGGGGCGTCCTTGCTTGCCGGGGTCGCGTGCGCGCCTCTCTGGGACTGGGGGTTGTGGTTCGGCGTGGGGGCCGCGCTATCGACCTTCAATTTCTACGCCTTGGCCAAGTTCGTGCAGGGCATCGTCTTCATGCCTTACACGCGCGCCATGGCGGTCGGGCTCATGTTCAGATTCTACGGTCGGCTGCTGCTTACCGGTCTGGTCCTCTTCGGCCTGATCGTATGGCTAAAGGTCTCTGTCTCCGCGCTGCTGGCGGGGCTGTCCACGTGCGTTCTCAGCATCGCCGCGTGGGGAATAGCCAGGGGCGCAGGACAAAAAGTGAAGGAGGCGTAAGGGAATGGCTGGTGGATTGCCGCATCCGGTACTCTGGTCCACGCTGCTGCATGTGGACGAGGTGACCATCGGTGGAGCGACCGTCGAGTTCAAGCATGTCTTCTACACGTGGTGTGCCATGGCCGTCCTGTTCAGCCTGGGCCTTCTGGTCCGTGGCGGGCTGAAACTGGTGCCCGGCGGCATACAGAACGTTTTCGAGGTGGTCATAGGAGGTCTTGAAGACTTCGTCGTGACCAACATCGGCGAGGATGGACGCAAGGTGTTCCCGCTGCTCGGCGGCATCTTTCTGTTCATCCTGTTTCAGAACCTGCTGGGCCTGGTGCCCGGCTGCGACGCGCCCACGGCCAACGTGAATACCAACGCTGCCATGGCCGTCTTCGTGTTCCTGTACTACAACTATCAGGGCGTCAAGCGCTGGGGCCCGGGCTACATCAAGCACTTCATGGGTCCCATGTGGTGGCTTTCGCCGCTGATGCTGCCGCTGGAACTCATCTCGCACACCGCGCGCCCGCTTTCGCTGACGCTGCGTCTGTTCGGGAACATCCGCGGCGAGGAAATCGTTCTCGTCCTCTTCTTCCTGATGGCCCCCCTCGTGGGCACCATCCCGGTCTACTTCCTGTTCATGATCGCCAAGGTTCTCCAGGCGTTCATCTTCTTCATGCTGACGATGATCTACCTGAAGGGCGCGTTCGAACACGCCCATTAATCTCGAAGGGAATGGTCAACCGACCAAAACAACCATACGCTAAGAGGAGTTTGTCATGCGCAAGTTTCTGATGATCGCCCTGAACACCGTGGCCCTGATGTCCTTTGCCGCCCTTGCCTTCGCCGCCGATGGCAAGATGGACGCCGGCGCGCTTGGCCTGACCTGCCTCGCCGCCGCCCTCGGCATGGCCATCGCCGCCGCCGGTTGCGGCCTCGGCCAGGGCATGGGCCTCAAGGCTGCCTGCGAAGGCACCGCGCGCAACCCCGAAGCGGGCGGCAAGATCATGGTTACCCTGATCCTGGGCCTGGCCTTCATCGAATCCCTCGCCATCTACGCCCTCGTCGTCAACCTGATCCTGCTCGTCGCCAACCCCTTCGTGGGCTAGTTCGCGAGCCTCGTTTCGACAGTACGGAAGGAGGCCGTTGCAAACGGCCTCCTTTTTCAGCATTATGGCGGCTCGCCGTACGACATCCGCCAAACGAGAGACGAATCAAGCCATGCAAACCCCCAAGAGCGAACACATTCCCCGCGCCACCATCCAGCGCCTTGCCGTGTACGTGCAGGTGCTGGAAAACCTGCTGCGCGAAGGGACCGACGTCATATCCTCCGAACCGCTGGCCAAGGCGTGCAACGTCAATGCCTCGCAAATCCGCAAGGACCTCGCCTACTTCGGCGAGTTCGGCGTACGTGGCGTCGGGTATTACGTCAAGAGCCTCATCGAATCCATCACCAGCGTTCTCGGGGTGAACCGCGAATGGCGCACCGTGCTCGTCGGGGTGGGCAACCTTGGCCGCGCGCTGCTGAACCACAAGGAATTCAAGCTGCGGGGCTTCCACATCGTGGGCGCCTTCGACTGCGACCCCTTCAAGATCGGCGAGGAAGTCTCCGGCCTCGAGGTGGTGTGCACCAAGCGGCTGAAGGAAAAGGTGGCCGACCTCGACGTGGAGATCGGCATCATCACCACGCCGCCGGAACGCGCCCAGCGCGCCGCCAACCACCTGGTGGACGCGGGCATCAAGGGCATCCTCAACTTCGCGCCCGCGCGCATCACGGTGCCGGACGACGTGTTCGTGGAATACGTGGACTTCTTCCACCACCTCTACGCGCTGTCGTTCAACATCACCTTCGACCGCGCCAACCGCTGATCCGCCGCCCGCGCGGCCTGCACGCTCCGCAGCCGTTCCCCGCTGCGCCATGGAACCCGCCGCAAGGCGGGTTCCGTAGTCTGGAAAGGTCGCCGCCGTACGGCGGGTTCCATAGTTTGGACAGGCCACCGCCACAAAGCGGGTTCCGTAGTTTGAAGGGCCACCCGGCAAGCCCCGCCCCGCTTGTGGTCGCCACGCGCCCGCGCTAGGGTACAACCATGCCCCCGCCGGGCATGCCCTCCGGTGCCGTGCCCGCGCCCTGCCGTCCGCAGGCGGGCCGCCCTTCCCCCAGCCACGGAGCGCCCATGGACACCCCACATCGCCCGTCCGCCTCGTCAGGCTCATCCTCTCCGCCTGCCGCAACGCCCCCGTCCTCCGCCGCGTCGGCCAGGCCCCGCGCCCATGCCCGCTGCTTCGCCCTGCTGACCGACTTCGGGCTGGACGACCCCTACGTGGGCCAGCTCAAGGGCGTGCTGCACCGGCTGGCCCCGGCCGTGCCGATCATCGACATCTCGCACGGCGTGCCGCCCCACCGGGTGGAGACCGCCGCCTTCTTCCTGGCCGCCAGCCATCCGCACTTCCCTCCCGGAGCCATCTTCATCTGCGTGGTGGACCCCGGCGTGGGCACGCCGCGCGATCTCGTTGCCATGGAGACGGGCGGGCAGGTGATGCTGGCCCCGGACAACGGCCTGCTGCACCTGGCCGCGGAAGCCCGGACCGACGCCGTGCTGCGCAGGCTGGACCCGGCCCGCCTGCCGGAGCCGCAAAGCGCCACCTTTCACGGCCGCGACGTGCTGGCCCCGCTGGCCGCACGCCTGGCGGGGGGCGAATCACCGGCCGCCTTCGGGGACCCCGTGCTGCCCACCGACCTCGCCCGCCCCCCGTGGGCCGTGCCCCGGCGCGAGGCGGACGGCGTGCATGCCGCCGTGCTGCACGTGGACCGCTTCGGCAACGTGGTCCTGAACCTCTCCCTGCGCGAATGGAACTGGCTGTCCACCTGCCGCCTGCACCTGCCCGACGGCACCCTGATCGACATCGCCCGCGCCGCGACCTATGCGGACATTCCCCCCGGCCGCACCGGCCTGGTGGCGGGCAGCCAGGGCTACCTGGAACTGACGGCGGACAAGGCCTCGGCCGCCGAACGCCACTGGCTGCAACCGGGCATGGAAGTGCTGCTGGAGGACTGCCGGTGAGGCTGGCCCCCCTGATGGCTGCCCAGTGGCGCGCCTTTGCCCTGTCCACGGGCTTCCTGACCCGCCTTGCCCCGGCCCGTGCCGCCACCGACGCGGAAATGGCCGCCGGGGTGGCCCACTACCCGCTGGTGGGGCTGCTGGCCGGGCTGGTCTGCGCCGGGCCGTTCCTGCTGGGGCTGCTCGGCGGGCACCCATGGGTGCAGGCCCTGGGCTACACGGCCCTGCTGCTGTGGGCCACGCGCGGGCTGCATTGGGACGGCTGGGCCGACCTCATGGATGCCTGGGGCAGTTCCGCCACCGGCGACCGGTTCTGGGACATCCTGAAGGACAGCCGCATCGGCGCCTTCGGGGTGCTGGGCATCGTCTTCGGGGTGTTGGGGCAGGTGGTGCTGGCCCACGAGGTCATCATAATGGACCGGGCCTGGGCGCTGGTGTGGGCTCCCGTGCTGGGCCGCGCCGCCTGCGTGGTGCTGGCCGCCTGCGTGCCCGCCGGAATCCGTTCCACCCTGGGCCGCCTGACCTCGGCCGGGGCCACCCACACGGCCGTGCTGTTCTGCGCCGGAGTGGCCGCCGCCACCGGTGTGGCCCTGGCCGGGCCGCCCGCCGTGCTGGCCGCCGCCCTGCCCTGCGCCTGCGCCGTGGCCTGGCTGGCCTCGCTGGCCCGGCGCGAGGGCGGCCTGAACGGAGATTTCCTGGGGGCGTGCATCATCCTAGGCGAGTTGTCCGCCCTGCTGGGCACCACACTGGCGTAGCCTCCCCGCCGCCGCGCCAGCCACCCGGCGCATGCGGCCCGGTATTTGCTATTCCGGGGGCACCGGGCGCGGCGCGGCGATTTTCCGACGCCGCCGCACCGGCAACAACCGCCAAGGGACCCTCCATGCCCCCGTTCCGTTTCCGCCTGCAACAGGTTCTCGACTACCGGGAACAGTTGGAGGAACAGGCCAAGCTGGCCTTCGCCCGCGCCAAGGCCGCCCACGAGGCACAACAGCGCCAGGTGGACGCGGTGCGCGCGGCCATTGCCGAAGCAGAACGGAAACTGTACGAAGACGCGCGCCTCACGCGCGACGAACTCTGGCTGCAACGCAACTTCCTGCGCGGCCTGAGCGAAGACCTGACCCACGCCGAACTGCGCCTGCGCATGCTGGCCCAGATGGCGGAACAGGCCCGCGCCGAACTGGTGAAAAAATCCCAGGAACGCAAGCTACTGGAAAAGCTCAAGGAAAAACAGGCGGCCCGCCATGCGCACGACGAACTCCTCCGCGAACAGCGTACCTATGACGAAACCGCAACGCTTCGCTTCGAGCCTCCGTCTTTCTAGGCTCTGCCGCTGGCTCATCGCCGCCGCCGCCGCCCTCAAGGTGGCGCTGCTGGCGGGCTTTGCCCTGGAACAGCCGTGGCCGTTCGCCACGGACGCCGCACCCGCCGTGGTGGGCACGGCCACCGGCCAGAGCACCAGCCAGACCGGTGGCCAGCCCGGCAGCTCGCTGGACCTGCCGCTGGCGGCGGACATCGCCCGGGCCACGGGCCTGGCGTCTCCGGCGGCGGCCGACTCCGCGCCCACCGGTCCGGCGGCCCCCGCCGCCAACGACGTACGCAACCGCGTGACCCGCGACGGTACTGCCTGGGCTGCCGAAGCCCAGCCCGCCCCGGCCGCCGTGCCGCCTGCCACCCCGGCCTCCCCCGCCGCCGCAGGCACGGGCGCCGCAGCCAGTCAGCCGTCCCGCGACGACCTGAACCGCCGCCAGGAAGACCTGAACCGCCGCGAGCAGGAACTGAAGAGTCTGGAGCAGCAGATCGACGCCAAGCTGGCCCAGATGCAGGACCTTGAGGCGCGCATCCAGACCATGCTCAAGGATGCGCAGGGCATGAAGGACGAAAAGCTGCGCCATCTGGTGGACGTGTACACCAACATGAAGGCCAAGCAGGCGGCGGCCGTGCTGGAAACCCTGGACGAGAAGATCGCCGTCAGGATTCTGGCAGGCATGCGCGGCAGGCAGGCGGGCGAAATCCTGACCTACGTGCAGGCGGAAAAGGCGGCCAAGCTGTCCGAGGCCCTCACCCGCATGCAACTGCCCCTCGAATAGCGCATGGCCCGTCTCGCGCTGACCGTGTCCTACGTAGGCACCCACCTTGCGGGGTGGCAGATCCAGGCTTGTATCGGCCGGTCCCGGCCGCGCACCGTGCAGGGCGAACTGGAGCGCATCGCCGAACGCATCGTGGGCGCGCCGGTGCGCGTGCACGGCGCGGGCCGCACCGATTCGGGGGTGCACGCCGAAGCCCAGGTGGCCCACATGGACGTGCCCGACCACAAGGCGGACCTGGACTGGCAGCGCGCCTTCAACGCCGGACTGCCCGACGACATCGCCGTGGTCGCCGTGGCCCGCGTGCCCGACGATTTCCATGCCCGGTTCAACGCGCGCGGCAAGACCTACACCTACCGCCTGTGGCCCACCCGGCGCTGGGTGCCGCCCCGGCTGGCTCCCTTCGTCTGGGCCACGGGGCCGCTGACCCCGGACGCCCTGGAGGCCATGGACGCCGCCGCCGCGCATCTGCACGGCACGCATGATTTCGCCAGCTTCCAGAACACCGGCACCGACATCGCCACCACCGTGCGCACCGTGACCATGGTGGCCCGCCGGTACGAGGGCGATCCCCTGCCCACCCCCCCCTCTCTTCCGCTGACGCTGACGGCCATGGCTCCCGACGCCGCCACCGCCCCGGAGGCGGCGCGTGTCATCGCCTGGGACTTCGAGGCCGACGGCTTTCTCAAACAGATGGTGCGCAACATGATGGGCCTGCTGGTGGCCGTGGGGCGCGGCAAGCTGCGCCCGGACGACGTGCCCGCCGTGCTGGCCGCCCGCGACCGCAAGGCGGCCCCCGCCACGGCCCCGGCGCAGGGGCTGACCCTGACCCGCGTGCTGTACTGAACGTATCGCAGGGAACGGCGGGGCGTCCGCATCCGGCCGCGTCCGGCCAGATTTGGCCGCATCCGCCGCTCCTGCCTTCTCCTCGCACACGACGCAAAACGGCGCACCCTCGCGGGCGCGCCGTCGTTCTTCCTGCATATCCCGCGCGTGGCGGGCCGCCGCGCGTCAGGTGTAGCGCGGCTCCTCTTCATTGATGATCTGGAAGGCCTTGTTGGCCTTCACCGTGCCGGAAATACCCCAGAACTTGGTCACCCCTTCCACGGTGCATTCCAGCAGGTCGTCGGTGTCCGTGTCCAGCAGCAGCACGTCGCCCACCTGCAACCGCAACAACTGGTTGCCGGTGATCTTGGTTTCGCCGAAGCGTATCTTGAGGTTCACCGGGGTTTCCAGCAGCCGTTCCTTCAGGCGCGAGACCCAGGCGTGGTCCACTTCCAGGCGTTCGGTCTGGAAGCTGGCGTGCAGCTTGGAACGGATGGGTTCGATGGTGGCGTACGGCAGGCAGATGACCATGGAGCCGATGGCCGTTTCCAGTTCCACCTCGAAGGTGATCACCACCACCACGTCGCTGGGCGGCACGATGGCCGCGAACTGCGGGTTGATCTCGGAGCGCACCAGTTCCAGGCTCACGTCGTGCACCGGCCGCCACGACTCTTCCATGTTGTCCAGGGCGATTTTGATCACCCGGTCCACGATGGCCTGCTCGATGCGCGTGAATTCGCGGCCCTCGATCTTGGGCTGGCTGCCCGCGCCGCCGAAGAAGTTCTCCACCAGGGCGAAGACCAGGCGCGAGTCCACCACGATGATGGCGTTACCGCGCAACGGCTCCATCTTGAAGATGTTGATGCTGGTGGGCACCGGCAGCGAACGCATGAAATCGCCGAACTTGGTCATGTCGATGGAGATGGGATTCAACTCCACCCGCTTGCGCACCGTGTTGGACAGCGCGTTGGTGCACAGCCGCGCGAACCGGTCGTTGACGATTTCAAGAACCGGCATGCGGCCGCGAATGATGCGGTCCTGGTTGGCGAGGTCGAACGGGACGATGCCCGAGTCGTCCTCGGGGATGTCGGTCTCGCTCTCTATCTCGCCGCCGGAAAGGCCGCGAAGCAGTGCATCGACCTCGTCCTGCGCCAGAATCTTGTTCATGTGGTGCGGGCTCCTCGCGCGTGGGTGCGTACTGGCCGGATAGTGGCAGCGACGGCGGGCCGGGTCAAGCGGCCGCATGCCCGTGGCCGGAACAGGGAGAATCCTGCCGCCACCTTTATTTCATGCAAGATGAGCGCCAAGCGCCCGGCGGGCCGCCGCCCCGGCTATTCGTCGGACAGTTTGGGGTAGCGCTGGCGCATGCGTTGCACCACGTCGGCCTTGACGTAGTCCAGCATGGTCACGATTTCGGACAGCGGGTAGTGCGAGCGGGTCTGGTCCTTGTAGCTGCGGGCCTTGGCCAGCTGTTCGGCGGACAGCAGCCGCTCGTGCAGCAGCACGTCGAGGATGCTGCCGAACCGGCTTGCCTGCTGGCGCGCCTCGCGCTGCCTGCGCACCTCCACCTCGCGGCTGGCGCGCTCGTCGGCCTCGGCCAGCTTGCGACGCAGTTCGTGCTCCACGATCTTCAACTGCTGCATGTTTTCCTGCAACTTGCGCAGGTCCACGGCCAGTGCGCGGCGCCGGGCGTGCAGTCCGCGCAGGCGTTCCTCGTGCGCGGCGTTGGAGCGCTGGGTCGAAACCAGCACCATCACCAGCAGCAGAAAACCGACCACCGCGCCAAGCACGATTTCCATGCCCGAAACCCCTTTCGCAAAAATCAGAGATATTCATCTAACCGTACAGGACCGTTACCGAATATGCAATGATAACCGCCAATGCGTCGCGTTCCGCGCCCGCAAAACGCCAAACCGGGGGTATCCGGCGCGCCGGGGCCGGAAGGCCGTGGCCACTTGCCATATGCAGCGTCTTGAGGCAGTTGCAGGCAAGAAGCCATTCCCGGAACCATGCCAGGGAGCCGCATGCCCCCCCAATCCCCGCCGAAATCGCCGCCATGCCCGGCCGCGCGCATGGCCGGAACGCCCGCCGGAGCGGACGCGCCGGAAGCCGTGGCCGAGGTGACCCTGCCGGACGGGCGCGCCCTGCGCCTGCCCCTGCCTGCGGGCCGGGGCGGCCGGGATGGCGACGCGGCGGTCCCGGCCACCACCCTGGCCCAACTGGTGTGGATGAGCGGCCAGGTGGACCCGCCCGCGCTGTGTTCCGGCCTGGGCCGCTGCGGGCGTTGCGCGGCGCGCTTCACCCGTGGGACCCCGGCGCCCCTCCCTGCCGATACAGCCCACTTTTCCGAGGCCGAACTGGCCGACGGCTGGCGGCTGCTGTGCCGCCACGCCCCGCCGCACCCAAAGGATACGGGCGTCCCTCCCGATGGCGGCATGGCCTTCACCCTGCCCGCCGGAGCGGCCCCGCGCCGCACGCGGGTGGCGGACGAGGCGGCCCCCTGCCCGGCAACCGGCAGCCCCCTGCTGCTGGCCATCGACCTCGGCACCACCACCCTGCACTGGTCGGCCCTGGCCCCGGACGGCCGCCGCGTGGCCCACGGCGCGGAACTGAACCCCCAGATGGGCGCAGGCAGCGAGGTCATGTCCCGCCTGGCCGTGGCCTCGTCCCCCGCCGGGCTGGCCTCCCTGCGCCGCCTGACCCTGGCCGCCGTGGGCCGCATCGCCGCCGGGCTGCCCGGCCCGGTGCGCGGGCTGTGCGTGGCGGGCAACACGGCCATGACCGCCATCCTGCTGGGCCGCGACGTTTCCGGCCTGGCCTCCGCCCCCTATCGGCTGGACTACGCGGGCGGCGCGGCGGAAGCCCTGCCGGAACCGGCCAGCCTTGCCGCCGTGCCCGACGTGTGGATTCCCCCGCAGCCCGCGCCCTTCGTGGGCGGCGATGTGGCGGCGGGCATGGCCGCCCTGCTCTACGGCGGTCTGGCGACCGGGGCGGGGGGCGGGATATCGCCCGCTCCGGACGCCCCCCCGCCGGTCCCGCCAGCGGAATCCGCCCCTCCCCGCTTCCCCTTCCTGCTTGCGGATCTGGGTACCAACGGCGAATTCGTGCTGGCCACCGGGCCGGACAGCGCCCTGGTCACCAGCGTGGCCCTTGGCCCGGCGCTGGAAGGCATCGGTCTGTCCTGCGGCGGGGTGGCCCAGCCGGGGGCCATCGCGGCCTTCACCCTTGGCCCCGCCGGGCTCGCCCCCACCGTACTGCCCGAGGACGACGCCACGCCCGCCGCCCCCACCCACCTGTGCGGCACAGGCTATCTTTCGCTGCTCCGGGTGCTGTTGCGCGCCGGGCTGCTTGACGAAGACGGCCGCTTCGTGATGGAACCGCATTCCCCGCTGGCGCGCCGCCTTGCCGCCTCGCTGGTCGAGGTGCGCGGCGAACGTCGCCTGCCCCTGCCAGGGGGCTTGCATCTTTCCGCGGGCGACGTAGAAGAAGTGCTGAAGGTGAAGGCCGCCTTCTCCCTGGCCTACGAACGGCTGCTGGCGGAAGCCGGCATGCCCGGAACGGTGCTGGACGCCGTGTACCTTGCCGGGGCGCTGGGCGAATACGCCCGCCCCGATGACCTCGAAACACTGGGATTCCTGCCCGCCGGGGTGGCCGGCCGCGCGCGGGCCGTGGGCAACGCCTCGCTGCGCGGGGCGGAACTGCTGCTGCTCCGGCCGGAACTGCGCGGGCGCATCGCCGCCTGGCGCGCGGGTTGTCGCGTGGTGGACCTGGCTGCCGCCAGCGACTTCGCCGCCGCGTTCCTGCGCCACATGCGCTTTCGCTGACGGCCGCACCGCAAGGGTGCATCAGGCCGCACCGGCCCTCCGGGACCACCAGCAGCACCTGAACACCGGGAAGCCCGGTCGGTCCGCGCCCACCCGCTTCCCCCAGGGCGCCACGACACCGGCCCCGCCCCCGGCACGCCCGGCCCCGGCGAGAGCCGCATCCCGCGCGCGCCCCGCACGCGCGGCAGCCCATGCATCGCCGGCAACGCCGGCACCCAACCAACGGACTTCGCATGCACCATCTTTTCACCGCCCTGTCGCCGGAATACCGGCAGCGCCTGGAATCCCTGCCCACGGCGCTGGACACCGTGGCCCCGTTGCGCACCGCGCACCGCCGCGACCTGCCCATGGCCATCCGCGACCTGTCGCAAATGCTCACCAGCGAGCGCGGCGCGCTCTCCGACCCTTACTGGGCGGCCCCGCGCCTGCTTTCCGCCTACCTGCGCTACTTCATGCCGTGGAACCTGGTGCGCCTTGGCCGCCTGTTGCCCTCGCTGGAACTGGTGGACCGCGAAGCCCTGCTGGAGCGCCCGCTGATCCTCGACCTGGGCAGCGGCCCGCTGACCCTGCCGCTGGCCCTGTGGCTGGCCCGGCCCGACCTGCGCGGCCTGCCGCTGACCTTCCTGTGCGCGGACATCGCCCCCCACCCGCTGGAGGTGGGCCGCGACCTGTTGCAGGTCATCGCGGGCGAGGAATCGCCCTGGGCGCTGCGCACCCTGCGCGCGCCCATGGAGGCGGCCCTGAAGGAGGCGCGCGGCGACGCGGCGCTGATCCTGGCGGGCAACGTGCTGAACGAACTGAAGTCCCGCCGCGACGAACCGCTGGAATACCGCATGGAAGAACTGGCCGAGATGGCCGGGTCCGCCCTGGCCCACGGCGGCCGCATACTGGTTATCGAGCCGGGCACGCGCCTGGGGGCGCGCTACGTCACCCAGTTCCGCCGCGCGGCCATGGAGGTGGGGCTGGCCCCGCTGGCCCCCTGCCCCCACCACGACCAATGCCCCCTGCTGGAAACGGGCGGCCCCGGCGGCTGGTGCCACTTCACCTTCCCCATCCAGGGCGCGCCCGCGTGGCTGGAAGAACTGAGCCGCCGGGCCAAGCTGGAAAAGGGCACGGCCAGCCTGTCCTTCGTGCTGCTGGGCGAGGCGGACAAGGTGGCGCCGCCGCGCGACACCATCCGCATCATTTCCGACGCCTTTCCGCTGCCCGGCCGCCGCGAACCCGCGCGCTACGCCTGCTCCGAACGGGGCCTGGCCCTGCTGCACGATGCGCGACAGGTGCATTCCGGCACGGCCATCGAGATCACCTGGCCCGAAGTGGAACGCCGCGACCGCAAGTCCGGCGCGCTGGAACTGGAATGGACCCCGCCTGGCCGGGAACCCAAGAACGCGGGCGCGGCGGACAAGGGCTCCAAGGGCAAGCCCGCGCGGGGCAAGGCCGCGGGCCGTACGGCGCAGATGCCCGGCGGTCCGGACAACGAGGACGACCTGCAACCGGCCTTCCTGATGGAAGGAGCTCCGCAGTGGGATGCGCCCGTTGCAGCCGGGGCGGGGACCGAAGGCGGCGACGGCGATTCCGACAATCATGACGGGCACGACCCGTCCGAACCCGACGGCAACCGAGCCGACGGGCCGGACCACGGGCAGACCTACGGCCAGATGTTCGCCAACCAGCCAAACCATCCGCACGGGGGCAGGGCCGCGCAACGGCGCGGGGTGCCCCGCTTCGGCGCGCGGCGCGGCCGCGCCCACGACGGTGGAGCCGATGCGAATTTCAATGGCGGCTTCATGAATGAATCCGGTGGAATGGGCTACGGCTCCCGCCGCCAGGATGGCCTGCCCGATGATTTCGGCAACCGCGCGGAACAGGGTGACAGGCGGGCCGGGCGCACCGGACGTGGGGGAAACACCGGCATGCGCAAGACCGGACGGGGCGCAGGTCAGCCCGACGGGCAGCGCGCTGCACGGAGAGAACATCACCCTGACGGGCAGCGTGCTGCACGGAGGGAACATCACCCTGACGGGCAGCGTGCCGCACGGAGAGAGCATCATCCCGACGGACAGCGTGCCGCCCGCAAGGAAGGCCAGCAGGACAACCAGCATGGCCAATGGGCCAACCGCCGTCCACGGCGCGGCGGGCAGGATGCTGCCGGGCAGGAAGGGCACGGCCCCAACACCACGGCCCAGCGCGCCCTGAATGCGTGGGACAACGCGGCAGAGGCCGCGCCGTCCGCACGGCGGGGACAACAGGGGCAGGGCCAGGGACGGGCGCACGGCGAACGCGACGGCCAGCAGCGCACGCAGGGCCGCCCGCAGCGCCCCTTCGGCAATGCCCGACGCCAGCGGCCCGACGCCGACCAGGAAGGGCGGCGGGACGGCCGGGCCGATCATGGGCAGCCGCGCGGCCCGCGGCAGGACGGCAATCAGGAACGCAGCCGCGAGCGCCGCCCCGATCGGATGGACCGGATGGACAAGGTGGAGCGGGGCGAACGGGGTAAACGGGGCGGCCAACGCCACGAACACCGCGCCCAGCGCCACCCCGACGCCCGGCCCGACGCGCCGCGCGATTCCGGGGGCCAGCAGCGCCCCGACGAAGGCCGCAAGGGCAAGCCGCGCCGTCACTTCGACCGGGAAGGCAAGCCCGGCGGCGACGGCCGCGCCCCGCGCCGTACCGACGATCGCCGCGCCGAAGACCGGCGCCCCGAGGAACGCCGTCCCACGGACCGTCGTGACGGAGGACAGCAGCGCCCGCAGCAGGCCCGTCCGGGCAACCAGCCCGAGCGAGCCGGGCGTGGGGAACGCAGCCCCGGCTCGCAAGCCGACCAGCGCGGCGACCGCCGCCCCGATCATCGGGATGACCGGCGGGACGACCGGCGAGACGACCGCCGGAACGACAAGCGTCCCAATCATGCCGACGACCGTCCGGACAACGCGGGCCATCATCATTCAAGGCGGCGCAAGCCCCGGCGCGACGACTAGTCCAGCCCGACGAAAACTTCCGGGCCGGGGGAGCAACCGCCCCCGGCCCATTCCCACCGGAACATCACGCGCATGAACATCATCGACCTGGGCCTCGTCCGCTACGCGGAGGCCGACGCCCTGCAACGGGCACGGCTGGAGGAAGTGGCGGCGGGAGCGGAAGAAACGCTGTACCTGCTGGAGCACCACCCGGTGATCACCCTTGGCCGCAACGGCGGGGGCGAAAACCTGCACGTGGGCCGCGAATGGCTGGCGGCGCAGGGCATCGACCTCGTGCAGTCGTCGCGCGGGGGCAACATCACCTGCCATTTCCCCGGCCAACTGGTGGCCTACCCGGTGTTCCGGATAGCCAAACGGCCCGGCGGCCTGCGCCGGATGTTCCACGACCTCGAAGAAGTGGTCATCTCCACGCTGGGGCACTTCGGGCTGTCCGTCGCCCGGTGGGAGGGCCGCCCCGGCGTGTGGATCGGAAACCGCAAGATATGCTCCATCGGCATGGCCATGCGCCGCTGGACCTCGTACCACGGGTTCGCGCTGAACGTGGGGCGCGACCTGTCGCTGTTCGACATGATCACCCTGTGCGGCCTGCCCGACGCGCAGGCCACGTCGCTGCACCGCGAACTGGGCGGCGATTCCCCCGCCATGCAGGAGGTTAAGGATGTCTGTGCCCGGCAATTCCGCGCCATCTTTGCGGATTCCGCCGTGGCTGCGGGTCAAGCTGCCCTGTAGCCACACCTACGGGGCCACCCGTTCGCTGGTGGACGACCTGCGCCTGAACACCGTGTGCCAGAGCGCCAAGTGCCCCAACATGTTTGAATGCTTCTCTTCGGGCACGGCCACGTTTCTCATCCTGGGCAACGTGTGCACCCGCAACTGCGCCTTCTGCAACATCACCCCCGGCCACGCCGCCCCGCCCGACCCGGACGAACCCCGCCGCGTGGCCGAGGCCGCCGCGCGCCTGGGCCTTTCGCACGCGGTGGTCACCTCCGTCACCCGCGACGACCTGCCCGACGGCGGCGCCGCCCATTTCGCGGCCACGGTGCGCGCCCTGCGCGAAGCCCTGCCCGCCACCCAGGACGGCCAGCCCGCCACCATCGAGGTGCTCATCCCCGATTTCCAGGGCAGCCGGTCCGCACTGGACGCCGTGCTGGACGCCGCACCGGACATCATCAACCACAACGTGGAGACCCCGCCCGCGCACTACCCGCGCATCCGCCCGCAGGCCGACTACGCCCAGAGCCTGGAACTGCTGGCCCGCGTGCGCGCCGCCGGAGCCATCGCCAAAAGCGGCCTGATGGTGGGCCTTGGCGAAACCGACGACGAGGTGCGCGCCACCCTGGCCGACTTGGCCGCCACGGGCTGCCACATCGCCACCATCGGCCAGTACATGCGCCCCAGCCGCAACCACCCGCCCGTGCAGCGCTACGTCCACCCCGACGTGTTCGAAAGCTACGCCGCCCACGGCCACGCCCTCGGCATCCCCCACGTGTTCTCCGCCCCCCTCGTGCGCAGCAGCTACAACGCCCGCGCCGCCTACGACGCCTTGCAGCAGTTGCGGGGGAAGTAAGAAAAGGAAGAGCGGAAAAGAAAATGCGAAGAGAATGCGGGGAGGGGAAAAATTTAAATTTTTCCCCTCCCCGCACCCCTCCCCTTTCAACTTTTTCATTGTGGACGGGGTGCTCTGGCAAGAGTTGTCAGCCGGACACCAGCAATTGCCACCTTCACCGTGACGGCGATTCCAAGGAATCGATCCGGCCCGCCCCATCGTTTTCAAAAACAAATCGGCCCGCACTTCACGAAAAGTACGGGCCGTTCCATTTGCACCATGCCTGACCGCCCGTTCAGGCTGCCGCCCCCCCGCGCCGTCCGGCAGCCTGCAAGGCGCTTTCCACGATGAAGGCCGACCGGGTCATGCCCCGCGCCCTGGCGGCACGGTCGATGGTGTTTCGCACGTAGACGGGCATTGTGATGTTCACCGGTACTGCCTTGTCGTCAAGAAAGGACAGGTCCACGTCCACGACTAACACCGCTCCGTCCCTGGCCTCTTCCGACGCCAGAACCACCTCGAGCGGAGTAGGTGCGGGAGGGGTGATGTCCTCACCATCCAGGTACAGTTCCACGGCTTCCTGCACGTTGGCGGTCAGTTCCTCCAACGTGTCGCCGGCGGTGAAGCAGCCGGGAAAGTCCGGCACGCTCGCGCTGAAACCGAAGGTTTCCGCGTCGGTGTGAACAATGATGGGATACTTCATGAGTTACCCTCCTGCAGGGGCTTGCGCCACTCGGCAAGCCTAAAACCTGATGCCAGCCTGCTTCTCGATGCTCCGCAGGGTGCCGGTCTTGATGTCCTTCCGAGGGTCCGGCACCACGACTATGCGCCCGTCCGGATGTCGCAATTTCAGATGACTGCCACGCTGGCTGACCCGCTCGAAACCTGCCGCCTCAAGTCGTCGTATCACCTCACGGCTCGTCATGCGAAGACAATACGCATCATACGCATGAACGCAAGCAAAAATACGCATCATGCGCATTGCGCCTCCCCGGCCATCCATAACGAAACAGGGGCTGCTTCCAACGCACACGCGCCGAAGCAGCCCTGTCCATCAGCACATCAGGAAATCTCCTCCGTCCCCTACACATCCTCCACCAGCAGGCCGTCACGTTCCACGGCCAACGGACGCACGGCCACCAGTTCCCCGGAACCACCGCCGCCCGCGCCCTGCTCCACAGCGGGACGCCGTCCACCGGCAAACCGGCACTCGGCGTAGAACTCG
The DNA here is from genome assembly GCF_051133415.1 of Nitratidesulfovibrio sp. D1. NCBI lineage: Bacteria > Pseudomonadati > Thermodesulfobacteriota > Desulfovibrionia > Desulfovibrionales > Desulfovibrionaceae > Nitratidesulfovibrio > Nitratidesulfovibrio sp. D1. The sequence continues at coordinate 304,575 of NZ_JBPGNZ010000004.1, forward strand.
CACACGCCCTTCGCCCCGCGCGCGCCCTCCGGGGCCACCAGCAGTTGCGGTTCGTCCAGCAGGCGGCGCAGGAAGGCGGACTTCTTCACCGCCACCGCGCCGCGCAATTCCGCCGCCCGGTGTTTCTTCACCTCCTGCGGCAACTGCCCCTGCATCGTCGCCGCCAGGGTGCCCGGCCGCCGCGAATACGGGAACACGTGCGCATAGGTCAGCGGCAGCGCGTCCACGAAATCCAGCGTCTCGCCAAACTCGGCGTCCGTCTCGCCGGGAAAGCCGGTCAGGATGTCCGCGCCGAGTCCGAACAGCGGCCACACCCCGGCCAGTTCGCGCGCGAAATCCAGCAGCGGTTCCGGCCGGTAATGTCCCCGCCCCATGCGGCGCAGCACGCCGGGGCTGCCGCTCTGCAACGAAACATGCAGTTGCGGGGCAACCAGACGGCTTTCGGCCAGCACGTCCAGCGCGCGCTCGCCAAGCTGGCCTGGCTCCAGCGAACTGATGCGCAGCCGCGCCCGGCCCGCCCATCGCGGGGCCAGCTCCCGCTCCAGAAAGGCCAGCAGATCCCAGAAGTCCGGCCCGCCGCCGGGCAAATCGCGCCCGTACTGGCGCAGGTTCACGCCCGACACGATGAGTTCGCGAAACCCCGCGTCCAGCAGGCGGCGCGCCTCTGCCAACGCCTCGCGCGGGTCGCGGCTGCGCGCCCCGCCCCGCGCCAGCGGCACGATGCAGTAGGTGCAGCGGTGCGAACAGCCGTCCTGCACCTTGAGCACCGGGCGCGACCGGGTGAAGCCGTCGATGCGGAAGGCCGGGAAGGCGATGCCGGATTCAGGTGCGGAAGCGTCCTCGCTTCCGTCGGCCTCGTCCCCGCCAGCGCCTACCGCGCCCTTTTCCGGGTCATAGCGCAGCAGCGAAACCTTGGCCCGCTGGCCCACCACGTCGGCCACGCCGGGCAGCGCCGCCATGTCCTCGCGCAGCACCTGCGCCGCGCAGCCGGTGACCACGATGCGCCCGTGCGGTGCGGCCCGGTGCAGGCGGGCCACGGCCTGGCGCACGTCGGCCACGGCGCGCGCGGTGACCGCGCACGAGTTGATCAGCAGCACGTCGGCCCCGGCCGGGTCGGCGGACTCGCGCCAGCCGCGCGCCAGCCATGCCTCGCGCACAGCCTCGGTCTCGTACTGGTTGATCTTGCAGCCCAGCGTCAGCGCGTGGAACACGCGTCCGCTCATGGCTGTCCGCCGGGCAGACCAGACCCGCCGGGCAGAATGGACATGCCCAGCATGCGGGCCACCAGCCCGTCAGGAGTGGTCAGGTTGGGCAGTTCGGTGCCGGGCCGCAGCGAGGTGACCACCGCCCGCCCGAGGATGAACCGGCCTTCCTGTCCGCGCTCGCCATTCTCGCCGACGTTGCTGAACACCCGCAGCCCCCAGATGTTGTGGAACATCACCGGATGGCCGTCGTATTCGCCAAGGTACAGGGTGATGTGCCCCTTGAGCCACAGCAGGGTCAGGAAGGGTACGCCCTGGGCGCGAATGATGGCCTCCTTGCCGTCGGGCGAGGCGTTGCCGAAGTCCACGAACCGCCCGGCCCTGGCTTGCGACGCGGAATTGCGCGGCAGCCAGATGCCGAAGGGGGCGAACAGGTCGCGCAGGGTGGCCGAGCAGTCGCGGTTCTCGTACATGCCGCCCCAGCCGTAGGGCTGGCCCATCATGCGGTTGCCGACCTCGGCCATGCGTGCGGCGCTGATGGCCAGCGGCTTCATGGCCGCGTATCCGACAGGCAGGACGGACTGGCCGAGCACGGCGCGGCCGTCGGCGTCGCGCAGAGGCGCCAGCACGGTGAGCCCGCCGGGCGATTCCACGGCCACGGGGAACACCGCGCCGATGTGCGCGGTGGCGATGTACGCCCCCTGCCCGCCGGACTGTCCCGGCTGCCCGGCCGAAGACGTCAGGGCCACGTCGTCGCGCAACACGGCGGCGTAGCGGCCGTTCTGGTACAGGGCGCGGAACGCGGCGTCGGTCAGGGCCACGTGCTCGGCGGGCACCCAGCCGGAGGCGAAGCCGGTTTCGCAGTACAGCCACGCCCGGTCCAGCGACACGTGCGAGACGAACACCGGCGTGCCGGTCCACACGGCGGAGCGTTGCAGATCGTCGAAGGGATAGCCCTGCCCGGCCTTGTCGGGATTGGCGAACGAGGGGCGCAGGGTGGGCAGTTCGCGCAGGGCGGTGTTGCGCACGATGATGCCGCGCTCGGCCAGGGCCGGGAAGGACGCGGCGTCGCAGTTGGCGGTCAGCGTGGCGAAGCGGCTGGCGTCCCACGGCAGCAGGTTTTCGGCGTGGCCGCGCGGGCGGCCGTCCTTGGTCAGGTAGGGCGCGGTGCGGGCCACCTCTGCGATGGTGACGCCGGTGCGGGTCTGAAGCCACGGGGCGAAGAAGCGGGTGTTCCAGCGCTCGTCCTGCGCGGCCTGGGTGGCGGCGTCCAGCAGCGGGCTGTCACCGCCCGCGCGGGCGGCGTACACGGAAATATCCTGCGGATGGCGCTCCAGTTCGGTGAAGCGCGGCGGCGCGGCCTCGCGCGGCCCGCGCCCGGCGCACCCGGCCAGCAGCGACGCGGCCAGCACCAGCACCGCCAGCGCGGCGGCGAAGGAACGCACGGCGCGGGGCGTCAGGCGGCGGACATTCACGACGGCAACGATTTCCTGCGACATCTTCATTCTCCCTGTTCCGGGCGGACTGTTCCGGGATTTCTCCCGCTCTTCCATCCCGCCCTGCCTACCCCGCACCCAACCCCAGCGCCAGCCGCCGCGCGAGGCGGGTATGGCGCTTGTGCATGCGGTTGTTCTTCACGGCCATGGCCAGGGCGCGCGGCTCGCCCACCAGCACCACCAGGCGCTTGCCGCGCGTGACGCCGGTGTAGATGAGGTTGCGTTGCAGCAGCATGTAGTGCTGGGTCAGCACGGGAATGACCACGGCGGGGTATTCCGACCCCTGCGACTTGTGCACCGAAATGGCGTAGGCAGGAACGATCTCGTCCAGTTCTTCCCATGCATAGGGCACGTTGCGCTCGTCGAAGCGCACGGTGAGCTGGCGCTCCTTGGGGTCCACGATGCAGATGCGGCCGATGTCGCCGTTGAAGACGTCCTTGTCGTAGTTGTTGCGGATCTGCATCACCTTGTCGTCGAGGCGGTACTGCCGCTCGCCGCGCTGCACGCACAGGGTCTGGCCGTTCAGGGCCTGCTGCAACCGCACGTTCAGGTTGCCCGCGCCCGCCGCGCCCTTGTGCATGGGGGTCAGCACCTGGATGTCGTCCACGGGGTGCAGCCCGAAGCGGCGCGGGATGTGGTCGCGCACCAGTTCCACGATCATCTCCACGACCTTCTCGGGGTCGTCCTGGCGGATGAAGTAGAAGTCGGACAGCCGGTCGCGCGAGGATTCCAGCGGCGGCACCTCGCCGTGGTTGATGCGGTGGGCGTTGCAGATGATCTCGCTTTCGGCGGCCTGGCGGAACACCTCCACCAGTTCCACCACCGGCACCACGTCCGAGGCGATGACGTCGCGCAGCACGTTGCCCGGCCCCACCGAGGGCAGCTGATGCACGTCGCCCACGAAGAGCAGCGTGGCCCCCAGCGGCACGGCCTTCAGCAGGTGGTACATGAGCATGGTGTCCATCATGGACGCCTCGTCCACCACCAGCAGGCCGCAGGCAAGGGGGTTGTCCTCGTTGCGGGCGAAGCCGTCCTCCTTGGGGCTGTACTCCAGCAGGCGGTGAATGGTCTTGGACTCGCGCCCGCTGGTCTCGGACATGCGCTTGGCGGCGCGGCCGGTGGGCGCGGCCAGCAATATCTTGGCGCGCGTCTCGGCGAAAACCTTGATGATGGCGTTGATGATGGTGGTCTTGCCGGTGCCGGGGCCGCCGGTAAGCACCATGACCTTGGAGCGGGCGGCGGTGCGCACGGCTTCCAGTTGTTCCGGGGCGAGGGTGATGGACAGCTTGCTCAGCACTTCGGCGATGACGGCCTCCGGGTCGTCGAAATGCACGGCCTTGGGCGAGCGCAGCACCCGTTGCAGGTAGTAGGCGATCTTGGTTTCGTAATGATGGTAGCGGGAAAGAAACACCCCGAGTTCGCCGTCCATTTCCTCGATGACGATGCGCTCCTCTATCTCCAGGGTGCGCAGGGCGTCCTCCACGAGGTCGGCGCGGATGTCCAGTTGGTCCGAGGTCTGGGCGATGAGCGCGTCGTGCGGCACGTAGACGTGGCCGTCGTCGTTCAGGCGTTGCAGGGTGTACAGGGTGCCCGCCTCTGCCCGCAGTTCGCTGTCGCGCGAGAAGCCCAGCTTTTCCGCCACGGTGTCGGCGGTTAGAAAGCCGATGCCGTGGATGTCCATGGCCAGGCGGTAGGGGTTCTCGCGCACCACCGCAAGCGCCTGCTGCCCGTAGTGGCGGTAGATGCGCACGGCGTAGGCGGTGCTGACCCCGTGCGGTTGCAGGAACATGATCAGGTCGCGGATGCCCTGGTGGTCGGACCAGCCCGCCTTGATGCGCTCCAGGGTCTTGCGGCCCACGCCGCTGACCCGCAGCAGCCGTTCCGGCTCTTCGTCCAGCACGCGGAAGGTGTCCTCGCCGAAGATGTCCACGATGCGCGCGGCCATGGATTCGCCCACGCCCTTGATCAGCCCGGACCCGAGATAGTGGCGGATGCCCTCCACGGATGCAGGCAGCAGGTTCTCGTAGCTTTCCATGGAGAACTGCCGCCCGAAGCGCGGGTTGTTCACCCAGCGGCCCACCAGCTTCAGCGAGGCTCCCGGCTGCGGCGCAACCATGTGCCCCACCACGCTGAGCATGTCGCCCTTGGGCAGCGGGCGCAGGCGCAGCACGGTGTAGCCGTTTTCCTCGTTGTGGAAGATGACGCGGTCGAGCACGCCGGAAAGTTGCACCGGGGCGTCCTGCGCCTCTTGCAGGGCGGCCAGCATGGGCGCTGCCTGGCTGGTGGACGGGACGCCGGCCACAGTGCCGGACGAAGGGCCGGACGACTGGCCGGACGATGGGGCGGAGCGGGAAATTCTGGAGGAGCGCGGGTTGCGCGGGTCGTGCTGCATGGGGTGTCCGGTTGGGGGCGATGGGGGCGGGCCGGAGTGCGCGGTGCGTGCCCAATGCGCGGCAGATGCGCGGCAGATGCGTGGCCGATGCGGCCTGGCCGGTACGGTCCGGCAAAGGCGGCCGATACCGGCGGCTGGCGCCGGATGCCGGAAGTTCTGCAACTGCCCCTAGCCGCTCGGGCCGCACCCGTCAAGGACGGCGCGGCAGTCGGGACATTGGCGGGACATTGGCGCGACATTGGCCCGACGGGGGCAAAACCTGGGCAGAACCGGGGCAGGACAGGGGCAGGACAGGGCATGCGGCGCCCCCCGGCTGCCGTTTTCCCTGTCATCGGTCCCGCCCCGCTCCGTCCTGTTCCGAAATCTAATTGTATGCAAAAAAAATCAATGTCAAAACAGTGATAGCGGGACAAGCCCGCCATGCACCCCGGACGGCATGCCCGCGCTCGACGCGCGCCGGCATGCGAACGGGTCTGCGGCGACGGCGCCCGCCTTCCGCAACACTGGCCGGATACGGCATGTCCCCGTACCGGCCGCATATGGCGGGCGGTTCACCGCCACATCGGGGGGATACCATGCGCATTACACGCCTGCTCGTTCGCGCGCCACTGGCACTGCTGGCCCTGGGCCTTGTCCTCTGTGCATCCGTCACATGGGCGGAAACACCCGCCGCCAACTTCCGCTCCGTATCCGGCGCCGTCACCGTGGAGCGCACGGGCAGCCTCATCCGGCCCGCTCCGGGCGACCCGTTGCAGGTGGGCGACATCCTGCGCACCGGCCCGGACGGCAAGGCCGGGGTCAGCTTTCAGGACGGCTCGCGCATCGCCGTGGGGCCGGACTCGGAGCTGACGGTGCAGTCCTACCGCTTCGTGCCACTGGAAAAGGATTACGACTTCGACGTGTACATGCAGCGCGGCGAGGCGGCCTATTCCTCCGGCAGGCTGGCCAAGCTGGCCCCCGAGGCCGTCCGCTTCCGCACGCCGCAGGCCGCCGTGGGCGTTCGCGGCACCCGCTTCCTCATCCGCGCCGAATAGGGGGACGTCATGCGCACGTTGTTTTCCATCCTTCTGCTGTGTCTCATGCTGGGGGCCTGCGCGCCCAAGACCACCGTGGTGCTGGTGCCCGACGACGACGGCAGCGTGGGCCGGGTGGTGGTGAAGGCGGGCGGGGCCGAACAGCCCCTGGCCGCCGCCAACGAATCCACCCAGGTGACCGACAAGCCCGCCGCGCCCAAGGTGATGTCCCATCAAGAGGTGGACCGCCTGTTCGGGCGCACCGTGGCCGTCATGCCGGAACCGCCCAAGAGCTTCCTGCTGTATTTTCCCACCGGCTCCACCGCGCCGGACCCCGCCTCGCTGCCGGCGCTGGACGAGGCTGCCGCCGACATCAAGCGGCGCGCCGTGCGCAACGTTTCGGTCATCGGCCACAGCGACAGCGCGGGCGACCCGGCCGCCAACCAGAAACTGTCCATGGCGCGGGCCGACGCCATCCGCCGCATGCTCGAAACGCGCGGCGTGTCCGGCGACGTCATGGCGCTTTCCGGCCACGGCGCCAACGACCCGCTGGTGCCCACGGCCCCCGGCGTGGCCGAGGCCAAAAACCGGCGCGTGGAAATCCTGGTCCGCTAGGGGCTGTTTCCAAATTAGGACTTTCGTTCGCTGGCAAGGAAAACGAGCCTGCCATGAGGGAGTATACTCTTACCGTATTCGACCGAGCCTTAGCCGTTGGTGAGCGAAGCGAACCTTACGGATAAGGACAGCAGAGCCATGGCAGACGAAGTTTGACGCAGCCAACGGGCGAAAGGACAATTTAGAAACAGCCCCTTGGGGCTGGCCCACGGACGCGGCCCGCCCCGAGAAGGCCCGCCCCGCCCCCGTTCCGGCGCACGCACAAGGAGCGCCCATGTCCCCAACCGCCAAACCCGTGCCCGGCCCGGTCGCCATCCCGCGCGGGCGGCTGGTGGCCGCCGTCACCGTGGCGGGGCTGCTGCTGACCGCGCTGTTCTGCCTGGCGGAGCCTGGTCTGGTGCGGCTTGCGGACAACCGCATTCTCGACGGCCTGACCAGACATATGGCCCAGGGCCCCGCACCGGACCGGGTGGTCATCGTGGACATCGACGAGGAAAGCCTGTCCGCGGCGGGCCAGTGGCCGTGGCCGCGCTACCTCACGGGGGGCATCGTGCGGCGCGTGGCCGCCGCCCGCCCCCTGGGGGTGGGCGTGGACATCCTGTTCTCCGAGCCGGACCGCACCTCCATCGCCACCATCCGCGGCGCTTTCCGGCGCGACTTCGGGCTGGACATCGCCATCACCGGCGTGCCGCGCAGCATGGAGGACAACGACGCCTACTTCGGCAGCGTGCTGGCCGGAGCCGAGGCCGTGGGCGCGGTGATGCACCTGTTCGACCTCGTCACCCCCGACCCCGAAAACCTGCCGCGCCCGGTGCGCGTGACCGGCGAGACCACGGCCATCGAACCGGCCGAGGCCACGGGCATCCTGTGCAATGTCGGCCCCATCCAGGCGGGGGTTGCCTCGTCCGGGTTCATCAACGTGGAAAAGGACGAGGACGGCAGCATCCGCCGCGTGCCCCTGCTGCACCGCTTTCAGGGGCAGTACTACCCCAGCCTGGCGCTTGCCCTGTTCATGCAGGCCCGCAACCTGCGGCAACTGCGCGTGGAAACGGATGTGCTGGGGCCGGTGCTGGTGGCGGGCGATGCGCGCATACCCGTGGACCGGATGGCTCGCATGCGCCTGCGCTTCGACGGGGGCGCGCGGGCGCACCGGTTCGTGCCGGCGGCCGACGTGCTGCGCGGCGCGCACGACCCGGCCCTGTTCGAGGAACGCATGGTCATCATGGGGTCCAGCGCGGCGCGGCTCAACGACCTGCACCACACCCCGGTGTCGGCCAACTACCCCGGCACCGAGGTGCACGCCGTGGCCCTGGACAACCTGTTCGACGGCAACCACCTGCGCGACCCCGCGCACGCCGCAGCGTACCGGTTCATTCCGGCGGCGCTGGTCACCGTGCTGGCGGGACTGCTGTTCCTGCGAGCCGGGCCGTTGCAGGCGGGCGGCGCCACGCTGGCCGTGGCCATGGTCATGCCCGCCGTGGGGTTCGCGCTGTTCCTGTGGCGGGGCATCGCCGTGCCCATGGCCGCGCCGGTCATGGCCGCGCTGGCGCAGGGGGCGCTGCTTTCGCTGGCGCTGTACGCGCGGGAACAGCGCATGGCCTATGTGCGGCTGTGCCAGTTGAACCACGCCCGGCAGATGACCCTGGAATCCATGACCGCCGTGGCCGAAAGCCGCGACGAGGTCAGCGGCGCGCACATCAAGCGCACCCAGCACTACGTGCGGGCGCTGGCCGAGGCCCTGCGCGACATCGGACGGGGGGGCGGCAGGGAGACCTACCCCCAACTGACCGAGGACTACATCGAACTGCTGTTCCACTCCGCGCCGCTGCACGACGTGGGCAAGGTGGCCGTGCCCGACAACGTGCTGTTCAAGCCCGGCAAGCTCACCGACGAGGAATATGCGGTGATCCGCCAGCACGTGCGCCACGGCCGGAACATCATCGCCAACGCCGCGCAAGGCATGGAGGACGACGCCTTCCTGCACCTGGCGGCGGAAATAGCCTGGAGCCACCACGAAAAATGGGACGGCAGCGGCTACATGGAAGGACTTGCGGGCGAGACCATTCCCCTGTCCGGCCGCCTGATGGCCCTGGCCGACGTGTACGACGCGCTGATCTGCGCCCGGCAGTACAAGCCCGCCTTCCCGCACGCCAGGGTGCGCGAGATGATCCTGCAAGGCCGGGGCACCCACTTCGACCCCGCCGTGGTGGACGCCTTCCTGCTGGCCGAAGAGGAATTCAAGACCATCGCCGAAACCTACCGCGACACCGAGCCCAGGCCCGCGCCCGCGACGGGGTTGTCCGGCGCAGAGATGCAGCCGGGCGACCCCAGGCAGTGAGATGCAAAACGCCCACGGCGGACGCTCCTTCCGGAACGTCCGCCGTATTCTTTTTTACTGCACCCAACAGCGGATGACTTTTGCGAAGTTCCCAGATTGAGGAGTTTTGCCTTTCCGGCGAGGAAAACGCGTTTTTTGCGAAGGGAGTGTACTCTTCTCGTACTCGACCGGAGCAAAAAACGCGTTTGACGAAGCCGGAAGGCAAAAGAACCAATCTGGGGGCTTCGCTCAACCCATGCGGCGCTGGAGAAGGAATGCATCCGCCAGCACCAGCGCCGCCATGGCCTTGAGCACCGGCACCACGCGCGGGATGGCGCAGATGTCGTGACGGCCGCCCACGCGCAGCGGCGCGGGCCTGCCGTTGGTGTCGATGGTGATCTGCTCCTGCGCGATGGAGGGGATGGGCTTCACCGCCGCGCGCACCACGATGGGCTGCCCGTTGGAAATGCCGCCCAGAATGCCCCCGGCATGGTTGGTGTGGAAACCGCCGGGGATGATGGGGTCGTTGTTCTCGCTGCCGCGCAGGCGCGCCGCTTCCAGCCCCGCGCCCACCTCCACCGCCTTCACCGCGCCCACGGACATCAGGGCGTGGGCCAGCAGCGCGTCCAGCTTGTCGAACACCGGCTCGCCGAGCCCGGCGGGCACGCCGGTGGCCTCCACCTGCACGATGCCGCCCAGGGTGTCGCCCTCGGCGCGCACGTCGTGGACCAGCGATTCCCAGGCGGGCACCACGTCCGGGTCGGGCGAAAAGAACATCCGCTCCTGCGCTCCGGCCGGGTCCACCACGTCGGCGGGCACCCCGCCGATCTCCACCGTGTACGCGCGCACCGAAATGTCGTGCATGGCCAGCAGGGCCTGGGCCACGGCGCCGCCCGCCACGCGCGACACGGTCTCCCGTCCCGATGCCCGTCCGCCGCCGCGATGGTCGCGCAGGCCGTACTTGGCGTCGTAGGTGATGTCCGCGTGGCCGGGGCGGTACAGCCGGGCCAGGTCGCCGTAGTCGCGCGAACGCTGGTCTTCATTGGCGATGTGGAAGCCGATGGGGGTGCCGGTGGTGACCCCTTCGAACACGCCGGAAAGCAGGCGCACGGTGTCCGGTTCCTTGCGGGCCGTGCCCGCGAGCCCGGCGGCGGCGCTGCCGGGGCGGCGCAGGTCCAGTTCGCGCTGGATGACCGATTCGTCCAGCGGCACCCCGGCGGGGCAGCCGTCCACCACGCCGCCAAGGCCGGGGCCGTGCGATTCGCCGTAGGTGGTCAGCCGGAAGATGCGACCGAAGGTGTTGCCGCTCATGGATGCTCCTGTGAACTGGAAGACATGAAACCGCCCCGGCGGCGGGCTACCGGATGACCATCACCGGGCACGAAGCCATCTGGAGCACCCGGTGGGTGACGCTGCCCAGCAGCAGGCCCTCCAGTTCCGAATGCCCGCGCGAGCCCATGATGATCAGGTCGCAACGCTCGTAGTCGGCGGCGTCCACGATGGCCACCTCCACCTTGCCTTCCAGCACCCGGTCGGCAAAGGGCACGCCGCGCTCGCGCAGCAGGCGGCGGCAGGGTTCCAGCACTTCTTCCGCCTGGGCCACCAGCGAATTGCGGGCCTGGTCGTAGGCCGCCTGGCCGAGGATGGGCGGGATGGACATGCGGCAGATGAGCAGCACCACCTCTGCCCCCACCAGCCTGGCGAAGTCGGCGGCGTATTCCGCCGCGCGCTGCGAGTATTCGGAACCGTCCACGGGAACGAGTATCTTGCGGATCTGCATGGCGACCTCACGGATGAACACGGCAACGGCTGGACAGGACGAACTGGACAGAGCAAACTGAACGGGGCGAAGCACGGGCGAAGGGCACGGCCGCCGCGCGCTGCCATGCCGCGCGGGTGCGCCACTATGCCCCCGTGGGGGCGGGCATGGCAAGAGGGAGCGGGCCGGGCGGAATTGACCGGGCCGCCGGGGTCCGCCGGGGGCTACTCCTCCAGCAGCAGGACCAGACGGTCCACCAGCGCCTGCACGCCGTCCCCGGCGTCCAGCACCGCGTGGGCGCATTCCCGGTACAGGAGTTCGCGCGCGGCCAGCACCCCGGCCACCTCGTCGGCGATGGGCCGCCCGGTCAGCGAGGGGCGTTGCGCGGCCAGCGGGTCGCGCGCAAGGCGTCCGGCCAGCAGTTCCACGCTGCCCCGCAGGTAGACCACCAGACCGCCTTCGCGCAGCATGCGCCGGTTTTCATCCGCCAGCACCATGCCGCCGCCGGTGGCCGCCACCAGGCAGTCCCGGCCAAGGGTGGCGCGCAGGGCTTCCGTTTCGCGCCGCCGGAAGCCTTCCCAGCCCTCGCGCTCCACGATTTGTTCCACGGTCATGCCCGCCGTGGCGACGACCGTGGCGTCGGTATCCTCGAAATTCCATCCGGCGCGGGCGGCCAGGGCCTTGCCCACCGTGGTCTTGCCGCTGGCGCGCGGCCCCACCAGGTACACCCGCCGCGCGTGCTTCATGCCGTGGCTCATTCCGTTCCCCCGCACCGTTCGGGCGACCAGTCCGCACGCATCGCATTCCTGCGTATTGACCGGCATTTCTCTTTTGCAGTACAAACTTCGGACACCGCAACCCACGGAACCTGCGCGGCCTGTCCGGGAAACCTGTCCGGACAAGGCGTCCATCCGGCGCACGCGCAATCTACACACGGCCATTCTCCACCACAAGAGTCATCGGCATGTCCCACCTCGACCGGACCGCTACCATCGCCACCACCGCCGCCGCTACCGCCGCGGCCGCCACCGCGGCAACCGCCGCCCGGTGACGCAGGCTTGCGCCGTTGGTTCGAGGCGGCGCTGCCGCCTCTTTTTGTTTCAACCACGGAGAACTTCGCCATGAACCAGTTTCCGCGCATGCACCGTCTGCCTCCCTACGTCTTCGCGACGGTGAACGAACTGAAGATGCAGTTGCGCCGCCAGAACGTGGACATCGTCGACCTCGGCATGGGCAACCCCGACATGCCCACGCCCCAGCACATCGTGGACAAGCTGGTGGAGGCGTCGTCCAAGGGCGTGAACCATCGCTACTCGGTGTCGCGCGGCATTCCCAACCTGCGCAAGGCCATCTGCGACTGGTACATGCGCCGCTTCGGCGTGTACCTGGACCCGGACACCGAGGCCGTGGCCACCATGGGCGCCAAGGAAGGGCTTTCGCACCTGTCGCTGGCCATGCTCTCGCCCGGCGACGTGGTCTTCGCGCCCGACCCCACCTACCCCATCCACACCTATGCCCCCATCATCGCCGGGGCCGACGTGCGGCGCATTCCCATCGGGCGCGGGCGCGATTTCTTCGAAGACCTGCTGGTGGCCACCCGCCAGACCTGGCCCCAGCCCAAGCTGCTGTTCATCAGCTACCCGCACAACCCCACCTGTGAAATCGCCGCGCCGGAATTCTTCCAGAAGGTCGTGGACTTCGCCAAGGAACACAATATCTACGTCATCCACGACTTCGCCTACGCCGACCTGGCCTTCGACGGGCACATGCCGCCCAGCTTCATGCAGGCCGAAGGCGCCAAGGACGTGGGCGTGGAATTCTTCTCCATGTCCAAAAGCTACTCCATGGCCGGGTGGCGCGTGGGCTTCTGCGTGGGCAACCGCGACCTGGTCTACGCGCTCACCCGCATCAAGAGCTACCTCGACTACGGCATCTTCCAGCCCATCCAGATCGCGGCCACCGTGGCCCTGAACGGCCCGCAGGAATGCGTGACCGACATCGTGGACACCTACCGCAAGCGACGCGACGTGCTCATCGAGGGTCTTGGCCGCGCGGGCTGGGACGTGCCGCCGCCCAAGGGCACCATGTTCGTATGGGCCCAGATTCCCGAGGAATTCCGGTCCATGGGCTCCGTGGAATTCTCCAAGCTGCTGCTCAAGGAAGGCCACGTGGCCGTTTCGCCGGGGCTCGGCTTCGGCGCGCACGGCGACGACCACGTGCGTTTCGCCCTCATCGAGAACGAACACCGTACCAAGCAGGCCATGAAGGGCATCAAGAAGGTGCTCTCCGGGAGGTCGTGTGGATAGCGAAAGCGACAAGCCGGGCGGCAAACGCCCAATGCCCCAGACGCCCCAGAATTCCCAGAGCCCCCAGAGCCGCCTGACCATCGGCATGGCCGGGTTCGGCACCGTGGGCAGCGGCCTTGCCCGCGTGCTGGACGAGAACCGCCAGTGGATCACCGAGCGCACCGGCCGCGAGCTGGTCATCAAGACCATTCTGGTGCGCGACCTGGCCAAGCCGCGCGCCTGGCCCGTGCCGCAGGGCGCAACCCTGACCGCCGATCCGGCAGTCCTCACCGACGACCCGGAAATCGACGTGCTGGTGGAACTGATGGGCGGCATCGCCGCGCCCCACGCCATCATCCAGCGCGCGCTGGAGGCGGGCAAGCACGTGGTCACCGCCAACAAGGCCCTGCTGGCCGAGGACGGCTACGACCTGTACCGCCTGGCCGAGCGGAAGAACGTGGGCCTGCACCACGAGGCCAGCGTGGCCGGGGGCATCCCCATCGTCCAGACGCTGAAGGAAAGCCTGGCGGGCAACCGCATCGGCTCGCTGGTCGGCATCCTGAACGGCACGGCCAACTACATCCTCTCTGAAATGACCAGCAACGGCCTGGACTTCGCCACCGCCCTCGCGCAGGCCCAGGAACTGGGCTACGCCGAGGCCGACCCCACGCTGGACATCGAAGGGCACGACACCGCCCACAAGTTGGTGCTGCTCATCCGCCTGGCCTACGGGCTGGACTACCCCTACGCCGAACTGCCCGTGCAGGGCATTGCGGGCATCGACCGCATGGACATCGAGTTCGCGCGGGAACTGGGCTTCCGCATCAAGCTGCTGGCCCAGGTGCGCGAGGTTGACGGCAGGCTGGAGGCCGGGGTGTTCCCCACCCTGGTCAAGCACACCTTCCTCATCGCGCGGGTGGGCGGCGCGTACAACGCCATCCGACTGGAGGGCAACGCCGTGGGCCCCGTGTTCCTGCACGGCCTTGGCGCGGGCAGCCTGCCCACCGCCAGCGCCGTGCTGGCCGACCTGATGACCGTGGCGCGCGGCGCGGCCCCGCACAATACCGGCTTCCAGCGCCAGGTGCCCCCGCGCGCGGACATCCTGCCCCCGGCCGACGCCGAAAGCAGCTACTACGTGCGCGCCATGGTGCCGGACAACCCCGGCGTGCTGCGCGACCTGGCCGGGGCCATGGCCGACCACTCCATCAGTATCGCCCAGGCCATCCAGAAGGGGCAGGACCAGCGCGGCGTGCCCCTGGTGTTCATGACCCACGCCGCCAGGGCCAGCGCCATCCAGGGCGCCATCGCCCAGGTGCAGGCAGCCGGATTGTTGCTGGCGCCGCCCGTCTGTTACCGGGTGTTGCAGTAAACGGCCAGAACTCGGGCAATTGCATCGTCAAACGGCCCTTTTGACTACGGTCGAGTACAACAAGAGTACACTCCCTCCGTCAAAAGGGCCGTTTTCCTTGCTCTTACCCACGTTCTGACCGTTTACAACGCCAGCCAACTCCACGTGTTTTCAGAGGATGCCTTTCTTCCTTATACTCCGCGCCGGTCTTCCGGCGCGGATGGCTGGTGCGGACACGGTGCACGGGATTACGATTTTTGCCGCCAGACAAGGCGCTTCGACGTTTTTGAGCGCAGCGCACTTTCGTGCGTGAGCATCAAAAACGTTGAAGCAACGCGGTCTGGCGGCAAAAGGCGGATGCCGTCCGCAACGTGACCGCGTTACCCCAAGCCCACCACACATCCCACCGCCATGCACACGTCCCGCATCGTCTGCATCCTCGATGGCATGGCCGACCTGCCGCAGGCCGACGGACAGCCCACCCCGCTGGCCTCCGCCCGCACGCCCACCCTCGACCGCCTTGCCGCCACCGGCGCCGCCGGACTTTGCCAGGTCATCCCCCCCGGTGCGGAAGCCGGTTCCGACGCGGGCATCCCCGCCCTGCTCGGCTACGACCCGCTGCGCCACCCCGCCGCGCGCGGTCCCCTGGAAGCCCTGGCCGCCGGACTGCCCCTTGGTCCCGGCGACACTGCATGGCGCTGCAACGTGGTGGTGCTGGACGCCCGTGGCCGCATCGCCGACCCCGCCGCCACCATGCACCCCGCCACGGAACAGGCCGTGGCCCGCATCGTGCGCGCTGCCTTCCCGGCCCCGGCCCACGCCACAGCCCACGGCGGCGGCTTCCGCTTCACGGTGGTGGAACGGGGTGACGGGCACGCCGCCGCCGAGCCCTTCGCGCCCGCCTCCTTCACTCCCGTTGGACCGCAGGACGTCACCGGCCAAGCCCCCGCCGACGGGCTGCGCAATCTGGCCCGCCACCACCTGGCCCTGCATGCGCGCATCACGGCGGCCAACGCGCACCTTTCCCGGCTGACGGGACCGGACACCCCGCACGGTCTGGCCCTGTGGCCCTGGGGCTGCGGCCCACGGCCCCATCTGCCGCCGTTTTTCGCCCATCGTGCCACCGCCATCCCCGAAACCGCGCCCCATGCACCTTTGAGGGCCGCCATGGTTGCCGCCGTGCCGCTGGCGCGCGGGCTGGCCATGGCCGCCGGGCTCGCCGCACCCGTCATTCCCGGAGCCACCGGCGGCGCGGATACAGACCTTGCCGCCAAGGCCGCCGCCGCCCTCGCCCTGCTGGCCGACCACGCGGTGGTATTCATCCACGTGGAAGGGCCGGACATGTGCGCCCACGCCCGCGATGCCCGCGCCAAATCCGCCCTGCTGGCCCGCATCGACGCGCAACTCGTCGCCCCGCTGCGCGCGGCCCGGCCCGACGCCCTGCTCTGCGTCACCTGCGACCATGTCACCCACTGCGGCGATGGCCGCCACCACCCAGACGCCGTTCCCTTCCTGCTGCACGGGCCGGGCGTCTCTCCCCATCCGGCCGACCGGTTCGACGAGGCCGCCTGCGCGGCCACGGGCCTGTGCATTCCTTCCGGTCCGGCCCTGCTGGACCTGCTCCTGCGGGCCGACACGAACCGGGCTGGCGCGTAGCGCCCACCCCACTGGCGAGAACTTTCCACGCCACCCTTTCCCCGCCGCACGAAAAAGAGGCGCCCCATGGGGACGCCCCTTCTCGCACGCATGCATTCTCAGTCCGTTGCGCGCCTGCCCGCTTCGCGGTAGGGCCACACCAAAGGAGGCACGCATGCGCCCTACGCCGTCACTTTTCCGTTCCGGCCCGTGGCCGCTCGCGGTCCGCGCCGCAGCGGCGGCCCTGCTGACCCTGCTGCTGGCGCTGCCCCTGACGCTGGCCGTCTTTTCCGCACTCCCCACACAGGCCGCGCAGAATGCCGTCTACCACGGCAACGTGCAGTCGCACATTTTCCACCAGCAGGGCTGCACCTACTACGCGTGCAAAGCCTGCACGGCGGTGTTCACCACGCGCAAAGCAGCCCTGGACGCGGGCTTTCGCCCCTGCAAGGTGTGCAAGCCGTAGGACTCCGGCCAGATCGCGCTGGCCTAGGCCATGATGCGCTTGCGGTACGCGTACAGATGGTAGGCGTTGAAGGCCAGGAACAGTCCGCCCGCCACGATGTGCGCCCGCTCGCGCCCGGCCAGCCCGAACAGGATCAGCGCCGCCAGCGATCCGGCCATGCCCCGCTTGGAGATGCGCATGGCCTCGGCCTTGGTCAGGCGGCGGCGGCAGCACGCCTTCTTCGGGGCCGCCTGTTCCTGCGCGGCAAAGGCATCCAGCATCTTGGCCGCTTCCAGCAACTGCTCCTGGGTCACGGCCTCCGGGTCGTATTCCACCAGCAGGCCGCCGGTGCGCGGGTTGGCCGTGGCGGAAAGCACGCCCGGCGTTTCGCGCAGGGTGCCTTCGATGGCGGCGGCCGCCTCCGGATTGCGCAACGCATCACACCGGATGCGCACCCTGCCGTCGATGAAGCTGCTGATCATGATCCACTCCTCCTTGCCGCGCCGGGCGCGGCCGTGCTGCGGATACGTCCGTTATGCCGTGCCGGAATCCTTGGCCTTGCGGGGGCCTTTGGTGGCCTTGCCCGCGCCTTTGCCCCCGCTTTTGGCCTCGCCCTTGTCCGTACCCTTTGCGGGCGTGGCCTTGGCGGACGTAGCAGACTTGGCAGGCTTGGCGGGTTTGGCCGAAGCACGGGAGGAACCGGCCTTGGCCACCGTGGTTCCGGCCTTGGCGGGCTTGGAAGCCGCCGCCGGGGTGGCCCCGGCCGTCACCGCCGTGCCCACGGGCAGGGCCATCACGCCCGGCTTGCGATCCGCGCCGCGCCGTCCTTCCGCGTCGCCGTTGCCCAGCATGGGCCGCATGGCGTTCAGGGCCACCCCCACGGTGGTCAGGTTGTGCAGCAGGGCCAGCATGCCCGGCTGCGCCCGGCCCACCAGGCCCAACGCCATGAAGGCCGAGTTCAGCCCCATGATGGACCCGAAGTTGACGTGGATGCGCCGCAGGGTGGCCTTGGCCAGCCGCCGGGCGGTCAGCAGTTCGGCAAGGTCGTTGCCGGAAAGCACCACGTCGGCCACCTCGCGGGCAAGGTCCGCCCCGTCGCGCAGGGATACGCCCACGTCGGCGGCGGACAGGGCGGGCGAATCGTTGATGCCGTCGCCCACCATGACCACCTTGCCGCCATCGGCCTGCAACTGCCGCACGATGTCGGCCTTGTCCGCGGGCAGCACCTGGGCGCGCCATTCGTCCACGCCCACGGCGGAGGCCACGGCGGCAGCCGTCACCGGCCCGTCGCCGGTCAGCATGATGATGCGCTTCACGCCCTGCCCGCGCAGGCCCTTGACCACGTCGGCGGCCTCGGGGCGTAGCGGGTCCTCGATGCACAGGATGCCCGCCAGCCTGCCGCCCATGGCCAGGTGCAGGATGGAGTAGCCCTTGGCGGCCCATTCGTTGACCACCGGCAGGAATTCGTCCAGGGGCACGCCCTCGTCCTCGTGGACGAAGTGGCGGCTGCCCACCAGCACGCGCTTGCCGCGCAGGCGCGAGGCGATGCCGTGGGCCACCACGTATTCCACCTCGGCGTGTTCCTCCTGGTGGTCCAGCGATTCCTGTTCGGCCTTGCGCACCACGGCGCGGGCCACGGGGTGGGGAAAATGCTCTTCCAGGCACGCGGCCAGGCGCAGCACGTCGTCGCGCCCGTGCCCGTTCAGCGGGATGACCTCGGCCACGCGGGGCCGCGCCTCGGTGAGGGTGCCGGTCTTGTCGAAGACCACGGTGTCGGCTCCGGCAAGACCTTCGATGAACCGGCCGCCCTTGATGAGCACGCCATGGCGCGCACCTTCGCGCATGCCGGTAAGGATGGCCAGGGGCGTGGCCAGGCGGATGGCGCACGAGTAGTCCACCAGCAGCACCGACGCGGCGCGGGCCACGTCGCGGGTGACGGCCCACACCCCCGCCGCCAGCAGGAAGCTGTACGGCACGATGGCGTCGGCCAGGCGTTCCGCCTTGCCCTGCACGTTGGCCTTCAACGCTTCCGACCGCTCGATGAAGCCCACGATCTGGTTGATGCGCGTCTCGGACCCCACGCCGGTGGGCCGGATGTCCAGCCGCCCTTCCTCCACCACGGTGCCCGCGTAGACCGAGGCCCCGGGCCGCCGGGCCACGGCCAGCGGTTCGCCGGTCATGGAGGTCTGGTTGACCATGGCCTCGCCCTCGGCCACCACGCCGTCCACGGGAATGGACGACCCGGCGCGGACAACCACCAGGTCGTCGTCGGCCAGGGCGGAAAGGGGCACCTGCACCTCGGCCTCGCCGCGCTTCACCCACACGGTGTCCACGTCCACGGCCAGGCTTTCGGCCAGGCTTTCGCGCGACTTCTTGCGGGTCCATTCCTCCAGGAATTCGCCCACGGCGAACAGCGCGGTGATCAGCCCCACGGAGCGGAAGTCGCCCCGCACCAGCGAGATGCCCAGGGCCGCGGCGTCCAGCACGTCCACGTTGAGACGGCCGGAGGCCAGCGAGCGGCCCCCCTTGAGCAGGAAGGGCAACGCACGGAAGAAGGCGGAGATCATCCGCACGATGCGCGGCAGGAAGGGGCGCAGGATCAGGTAGCGGATCAGCCCGCTTGCGCCGGGCGTGGCACCGGCCATGGCCAATCCGCCCAGCCCGGCAACGCCAGCCGCACCGGCGGCCCCGTCCATTGCCACGGCGCCCATGCCGTGCAGCCCGGCGGCGAGAACCCCCGGCGGCAGGTGCGCGCCCATGGGGCCGCGCGCCTGGCGGGCCGCACCGGCGGCGCCGCCCGGAATCACGCCATCATGCCGGGCCGCGCCACGCGCGTGCTGCCGGCCGGAGGGACGCCGGGCCTCGGCCACGGGCTTGCCCGAGGCCTTGTCGGCAGCCTTCTTGCCCGCAGACGCGCGCGCGCCACCGGCGACGAAACCGTCCACCACGGCCAGCACCTCGCCCCGCGCGGCGGGGCGGGCGTAACGTACCAGCACGCTGCCGGTACTGGCGGTGGCGTGCGCCTCGGCCACGCCTTCGACGGCCACGATGCGGGCCACCAGGTCGTGCGCCCGATCCTGGGAAAACGAACCGGGGGCGCAACGCAGGCGCATGCGCCCCGGCAGTTCGTGTGCTATGCGATAGTCCATGCGCCTCGTCCGTTACGAGTTTGGTGCGGGTTTGATCCGGGCTCGGCCCGATCAGGCCTTGGCGGCTTCGGCCGCCGCTTCGGGGGTGGCCGTTTCGGCGGTGTCCTTGCGCTGCTTGTGCACGTGTTCGGCTTCGGCCACGATGTCCTCCACGTGCTCGCGCACGGTTTCCGCGTAGGCGGAGGCCTTTTCCTTCAGATCGAAGCCATGGCTCAGCAGGTCGGCCATGGCCGGGCGGATGTCGAACTTGCCCCGGCCCAGCATCACCGCGCCCAGGGCGCCCAGCGCCACGCCGCCCACGAAATACAGCCCGTACTTGAGATTCTCGTTCATTCCCGACTCCTTGTGCTGAGTGCGCCGTCACGCGTCCGGCCATGTCAGGCAATCACCTCCGCCGGCCCGGTGCCGTGCGGGAGTGCCACCTTATTTGATATCGAAAATCACTGTCAACACCCCTTCTCCGCCCCCGCCCTGGCCGATGTCGACCGGATGGGACAGAGGATTTGCCAACGCTAGCACCCGTAACCGGATCGTGACAATCTTTTTCCAATTTTGTGCCTGATTATCACGTTCAACTTCAACACGCCGTCCTCTTTACACAAATAAATCCGGCGTCCTCCAGTGAAGTGAAGGACGCCGGCAAGGGGCATCGGCGGGGCGGATCGCGCCGGTCGGTCAAGCGTGGCTGGCCGGTGGGCCGGGTCGATGCGGATGGTGTTGCGCTAGTGCTTCAGGAGCTTGGTGTACATGAAGTATCCGATCACTCCGAGCACGATGACGCCAACGACAATGGAACCGATATCCGCGAAACTCATGGTGCCTCCTCGGGCCTGGCCCGACAGGATCGGCAGGCGGCTTCCGTCGTCCACCGGGTTTGCGCCGCGCCTTCCCGGAACGGGGACGTGACGGCGCGTTGCTGGACGCCGCCTGGGCGGCATGTCTTCTGGTCAACGGCTGACCGTACACGAAACGGCCCCGCCGCATGCGGGTACTGAACGGAGAGGACAACGGACGAGGCCGCCCGGCGGAGTGCCGCGCGAAATGCGCGAGGGCGGGGCGGCCCGGCAATGACAGGTTCAGGAATGGAGCGGCCCGGACGCCGCTGGCCCGGCATGGCGGGCGCGCAACAAGCAGACAGGGGAGAAGACGACTGCGTCCAGGGGGCGTAGAGGGAAGGAAGGAGAAAGACGGACGGGACACGGCGTGAACGCATGGCCTGGCCTCCCGCGCGGTGGTGCGCAGAGCGGAGATTTCGGCATGCATCGGCCGCATGGCGCTCATTGAGCGTCCGGTCGGTGCAAGGACATGTTCCGCCCGCCAGTCCCCGAAGTCAAGGCAAAACCGGGCGGATGAGAAAAAAAGTACATGGATTGACGTTATGCTGACGCGCCGCATGCGGGTTGCGACGTCCATGCGTCCGGACGTCCATGCGAGCGCCCGCCACAGGCTCCGGCACGCGCGCGCCGGAACAACGCTCCGCCGCGCCCCTAGGGGCTGTTTCCAAATTAGGATTTTTGTTCGTTGGCAAGGAAAACGAGCCTGCCATGAGGGAGCATGCCTCAGCCGTTAGGCGAGCTTGCGAGCCTTGCCCCAGCCGTTGGTGAGCGCGGAGCGCGAACCTTACGGATGGGGACAGCAAAGCACGGATGGCGACCGCAGAGCGTACTCTTCTCGTATTCGACCGAGCCTTAGCCGTTAGGCGAGCGCGCAGCGCGAGTCTTACGGATAAGGACAGCAAAGCCATGGCAGGCGAAGTTTGACGTAGCCAACGGGCGAAAGGACAATTTAGAAACAGCCCCTATCCTTCGTCCGGCGCAATGAACTCTCCAGCCAGCCCCGTGATCTCCGGCAACCCGTGGCCCACGTCCGGCGCATCGGGCTCGGCCTCGTTCTCCTCGAACAGCACGGCAAAGCTGGCCCCCGCAGGGCCGGAGGCCACCTTCAGCCGCCCGCCCAGCTGCGCCACCAGGCTGCCCACCAGTTGCATGCCCAGCGTGGCCCCCCCGGAGGGGTCGAAGCCTTCCGGCAGCCCCACGCCGTCGTCGGTGACGCGCACCTCCACCAGCCGCCCGTCCCGCCGGGCCACGATGGCGACGCGCCCCGCATCGCGGCCGGGAAAGGCGTGCTTGATGGCGTTGGTGACCAGTTCGTTGAGGATCAGCCCGCAGGGGATGGCCGCCGACACCGGCAGGAACAGCGGCGGCAGGTCCAGCGCCAGTTCCACCTCGGCATCCACCGACGCCAGCACCAGCCTGCGCGCCAGCCGTTCCACGTAGTCGGCGAAGTTGACGCTGGCCAAGTCGTTGGCGCGGTACAATTCCTCGTGCGCAAGGGCCATGGAGGCCACGCGGTTGCGGCTTTCGATGAACCGCTCGCGGTCGGCGGCCCCGTCGGCGTAGGCAGCCTGCAAATTCAGCAGGCTGACGATGAGTTGCAGGTTGTTCTTGACCCGGTGGTGCACCTCGCGCAGCAGGATTTCCTTTTCGCGCAGCGAGGCCCGAATGCTCTCCTCCGCCCGGCGGCGGGCGGTGACGTCCTCGGCCACCCCGGCCACGCGGTACACGCGGCCGTCGCCGTCGCGCACCGGAAAGGCCCGGGCATGCACCCAGCGCACCTGGCCGTCGGGCCGGAGTATGCGGAACTCCGCGTCCACGGGGGTGGCCGACGCGGCGATGTCCACCATGGCCGCGCGCAGGCCGTCGCGGTCCTCGGGGTGCACCGTGTCCAGCGATGTGGCGGGCGTCCGCATGGCATCTTCCACCGGGCGTCCCCAGACCGTTTCGTAGGCAGGCGAAAGGTACAGCAGCCGGTCTCCCGCCAGGTCGCGCACCCAGAACACCTCGTTGGTGCTCTCCATCAACTGGCGGAAGCGTTCCTCGCTTTCGGCCAGGGCACGCTGGTACTCGCCGCGCTCCGCAATCTCGCGGCGCAGGCGGCGGTTGGCCTCCTCCAGGTCCTCGGTACGGCGGCGCACCAGGTCCTCCAGGGTTTCGCGGCGGCGGCCCTGCTCGCGCAGCAGTTCCGCGCGCAGCAGGCAGCGCACCAGCGCCCGGTCGAGCACGGCCATGTCCTCGATGGGCTTGATCACGAAGTCCCACGCCCCCATACGCAGGGCTCGCGCCAGTTCGCGCACCTCGCTGGTGCCGGACACCACGATGACCGGCACCGTGGGGTCCTGCGCGGCGATGCGGGGCAGCACCTCGGCCCCGCTCTTACCGGGCATGCGCCAGTCCAGCAGCACCGCGTCGGCCCCGCGCTCGTCGAACAGGGCCAGCGCGTCGGCCCCGCCGTCCGCCTCGCGCACGGCATAGCCCGTATCGCGCAGGTAGCCGCACATGGCGGCGCGGGCCACCGGGTCGTCATCCACCACGAGGATGGCGGGAATGCGATCGGCGGGCTGGCGGGGGTCCATGCGTTCTCCTTGGGGCTGTTTCCAAATAAGGATTTTCGTTCGTTGGCAAGGAAAACGAGCCTGCCATGAGGGAGTATACTCTTATCGTATTCGACCGACATGGCAGGCGAAGTTTGACGACGCCAACGGACGAAAAGACTATTTGCAAACAGCCCCTACCGGTCGCGGGGCAACAGCAGCCACGCCGGGCCGGAGGCGTCCAGATGCCCGGCCACGGCGGCCGCGCGGTCGCCCGCGCCGCAGAACAGGTCGATGCGGTATCCCTTGATGGCCCCGCCGGTGTCCTGCGCAAGGCCGAGGCCGGTCACCGCGCCGCCGCCCGCGTGCTGCGGCACCGGGGTGGAAAAGGCCACCAGCGCGCCGGACGGCAGCACGGAACGGTCGGTGGCCAGGCTTACCCACGGGGTCAGCGGCCTGCCCGTGCACCCCAGCGGGCCGCTGCCCGCGCCTTCCTCCAGCCGGAAGAAGACGTAGCTGGGGTTGGTGTTCATGAGGGCTTGCGCCTCCGTGGGGTGGTCTTCCAGCCACTGGCGGATGGCCGGCATGTTCACCCCGTCGGGCGGCAGATCGCCCCGTTCCTTCAGGATGCGCCCGATGGACACGTAGGGGCGTCCGTTCTGCGCGGCGTACAGCACGCGGGCCTCGCTGCCGTCGGTGAAGCGCAGCCTGCCGGAACCCTGCACCTGCAGGATGTACACGTCCACCGGGTCCGCCGCCCAGGCCAGTTCCAGCCCCTTGCCGCGCAGCGCCCCCCCGGCGTCGATTTCCGTGCGGTCGTAGTAGGGCCGCAGCACGCGCCCCTTGGGGCCGTTCACCACCCGGTAGGTCATGCGCTGCCTGCCGGAGCCGGACGTGGCCAGTTCCGTCACGCGCATGTCGGGCGGGGTGCGGTAGATGGGATGCGCGTAGCCGGGCGCGGGGCGGCGGCTGGCGAGCAGCACCGGCTCGTAGTAGCCGGTCCAGGCGGTGTCCACGCGCAGCCAGCGGAACCGTTCGGACAGCAGGCCGGGGTTGGCGTCCAGCGAGGGCAGCAGGCCGGACAGCTGCCGCAGGGCGGCCATGAAGTCCGCGTTGGTCACGCGCACTCCCGGCCGGTCCAGGGCCACGCCGTCGGCCGGGCGGGTGGCCATGTAGGAAAGGCTTTGGGCCAGCGCCGGGGCCAGGTCGTTCCACGAGGCAAGCCCCTGGCTGCGCGGGTCCATGGCCGCGATGGCGGCGCGGATCTCGTCGGGCGAAACTTCCGTGTACGCGGGCAGGGGCGGCAGCGACAGGGCCGGGCGCGCCGGGACCGGGGCCTGCTCGACGACGGGCGCCACCGGCGCGCGGGCAGGAACCTCCGGCGCGCGCGATGCGCAGCCGGACAGGAACAGCGAAAGCGCCAGCGAGCCGATGGCGGCCGGGAGGCTGGCCGGAAACGCGCCGCGCCCGCGCGCGGCTTTGGCTTTCAGGGCAAAATGACGTACGAATCGAGACGCCGCGCCACGCGGCAGGAGGTTGCGAAACATATGGACGGCTTTCCCGTGCCGGAAATCTGGTTGGCCCATCGCGTGTCCTACGGTGAAACGGACATGATGGGCGTTGTGTACTATGCGGAATACCTGCACTTCTTCGAGCGCGCCCGCAGCGAGTTCATCCGCTCGCGGGGCATGGGCTACGCCACGGTGGAAGAGCGCGGCATCATCCTGCCGGTGCGCGAGGCGCGCTGCCGCTACCGCAGCCCGGCGAAGTTCGACGACCTGCTCCAGATACGCGCGGGCATCAGCGAATGGGGCCGCGCCTCGCTGACCTTCGTGTACGAGATTCGGGACGAGGGACGCAACAGGTTGCTGGCCGACGGCATGACCCAGCACGCCTGCGTCAACCGCGACGGCAAGCCGGTGCCCGTGCCCGGCTGGCTGCGCGATTTGCTGAAGTAATCTCCTTACGGGCCGACGCGGGCAACCATGGCCCGAGCCGGGCGCACTTCATGAAATGAATGTGCCTGCTCCTTGACTGACCAGTGGACCGGGCGTAGGGCAAGCCCATGTTCCTCGACGTCCACACCCACGCCTTCCATCCCAAGATCGCGTCCAAGGTCCTGCAACAGTTGGAAGCGCACTACGGCATCTCGCCCGTGGGCGAAGGCGTGGTGGAAGACCTGCTGCCCCGCGCCCGGCGCGCCGGGCTGGACGGGGTGGTGGTGCACTGCGCCGCCACCGCCGCCGCGCAGGTGGTGCCCGCCAACGCCTTTGCCGTGGACTTGCAGCGCAGCCACCCCGGGGTGGTGGCCTTCGGCACCGTGCACCCGGAGTACCAGGACTGGGAGCACCAGTTGGACCGGCTGCGCGCGGCGGGCATCCGGGGGCTGAAGCTGCACCCGGAATTCCAGGGCTTCCGGCTGGACGACCCGCGCCTGTTGCCCATCATCGAGGCGGCGCAGGACGACTTCGTGTTCATGTGCCACATCGGCGACAAACTTCCCCCGGCGGAAAACCCCTCCTGCCCGTACAAGCTGGCCGCGCTGCTGGACGCCTTTCCGCGCGCCCGGTTCATCGCCGCGCACCTCGGCGGCTACCTGCACTGGAAGTACGCGCTGGAAGCGCTGGTGGGCCGCGAGGTGTGGATGGACACCTCCAGCAGCCTTTCGTTCATCGACGACGCCACCCTGCGCGCCATCTTCGACGGGCACGACCGCGAGCACATCCTGTTCGGCAGCGACTACCCCCTGTTCGACCCCGCCGACGAATGCCACCGCCTGCAACGGCGGCTGGATCTGTCCGACGGGGAAATAGAAGTGCTGCTGTCCGGCGCGGCCACCCTGCTGGGGCTCGACGGGTAGCGGAACGCTGCCCCGCCCCGGCGGATCACACCAGCTGCAAGTATCCGATGAAATTGTCGATGCCGCGCAGGCGGCAGTCGGCGTAGCGGCGCGCGTAGTCCTCGAAGGTCATGCGCCGCCCGTAGATGTTGAACGTGGCGTCCGGCCCGCCGAAGGCCAGACCGTGGTGGGCGGCCACCTGCGGGTGGATGGGCAGTTCGAATTCCGGGTACGGGTCCGTGAAGCCGTCGCGCACTGCCGGGGGCAGCGGGTCCATGCCCAGCGCCGCCAGCACCCCTTCCGCCACGTGCAGCACCAGCCGCCGGTTGGGGTGGTTGATGGTGGCGAACAGCCGTTCCTGCTTCCACAGCGCCTCCACCAGGTCCACCGTGGGGGCCACCACGGCGGGAATGGCGCCGGGCGCGGCCGCATCCCCCGCCCCGCGCTCCTTGTCCCGCTCCACCGCAAGCGAGTGGCGCAGCATGGCGTCCAGGTCGTACTTGGCCGCGATGTCGCCGTGCAGGTACACGTGCAGGATTTCCGCCATGCTCAGGCCCATGGACACCAGCCGGTCCAGGAACGCGTCGCCGAAGTCCATGGGGCTCTTGTTGGTCCAGAACGGCCAGTAGCCCGTGAACAGCATGTTGGGCAGGCGCAGCACCCGCGCGGCCGGGTTGACCATGGCCAGCAGCCGGTCCGAGGCGTGGTCGTCCCACTTTTCGCCCAGGTGCTGGTACAGGAACAGGCCGCAGCCAGAAAGCTCGGCGGGGGCGATGCGCTCGCGCAGGTAGTTGGTGTACCTGCGGATTTCGTAGCGTTCCGCGAACTGCGGCGATGCGGCCAGCAGGGCCGCCAGCGGGTCGCCCTGGCAGTTGGCGTGGATGAGGCAGAGGCTGCGGTGCGGTGCGGTCATGGGAATCTGCGCGAAACAAGGCGGCTGGAGTTGCGGTGAAAATGCGGCCTGCGGCCGGTCCTTCGCCATCTGTTCGGCGGGCGCGCCCGTTTTCTTTACATCCCCACCTGATTGTGGAACACTATCTTGTGGGCGTGCGTCCAACGGCGTGCGCCCGCGCCCGGCATCGCCGTGCCCGGCTTGTACACCCAACCCCCCGTACAGACAATGCTCATCGCCGTCCGCGCGCGACGCGTCATACCCCTCGCAGGTGAGGGTCCGTCACGAGACCCGCGCGACCTGTTTTCGCCGCCCCGCGTTCTCGACGACCACGTCGTTGTGATCCGGGGCGTTTTCTTGGACGGCGCGG
The DNA here is from genome assembly GCF_051133415.1 of Nitratidesulfovibrio sp. D1. Lineage (NCBI taxonomy): Bacteria > Pseudomonadati > Thermodesulfobacteriota > Desulfovibrionia > Desulfovibrionales > Desulfovibrionaceae > Nitratidesulfovibrio > Nitratidesulfovibrio sp. D1. The sequence continues at coordinate 331,702 of NZ_JBPGNZ010000004.1, forward strand.
CCCGCGTTTTGCCCCCCGTTCTGCCCCCCATTCTGCCCCCCATTCTGGCGGGCCTGCGCGGGGGCGTCATCGAGGCCGTGGAGCCCATGGACGCCTTTCGTCGCCGCGCGGGTGTGCCCCTGGCCGACCTTGGCGACGTCACCCTGATCCCCGGCGTGGTCAACTGCCACACCCACCTCGAACTTTCGCACCAGGCCGGGCGCACCGTGCTGGGCGGCGGCTTCGTGCCGTGGGTGAAAAGCCTGCTGTCTCTCACGGGAGCCGGGGCGGGGACCGAAACCCCGCCGGAAGCCCGCGCCGCGGCACTGGCCGACGCTGCGCGCCAGCTTGCGGCCTGCCACACCGCCCACGTGGGCGACATCACCGCCGTGGCCCCGGCCGCCGTGCGCCGGGCATTGCAGGCCGCATCCATCGGCTGCTCGCACTTCGCGGAGGTGTTCGGCTACCGCTTCGCCACGCCCGGCGGCGAACCGGCGGCCCCGGCGGACACCGCCGCCCTGTGGCCCCGGGCCATGGCGGAACTGCTGGCGGACGACGTCATGGTTGACGTGGAGGGTGACGCGGAGGGCGGCGCGAAAGGCGGCTCCGGCGCGTCCTTCCCCGTCCACCCGGACGCCGCCCTGGCCGGGCACGCCCTGTATTCCACCCATCCGGTGGCCCTGGCCGCCGCCCGCCGCTGGTGCGAGCGCAACCACCGCGTCTTTTCCATGCATCTGGCCGAGCACCCGGACGAGGTGGAATTCCTGACCACCGGGCGCGGCGCGCTGGCCGACCTGCTGGCCGTGCGCGTGCTGCCGCCGGGATTCGCCGCGCCGGGCATGCGCCCCGTCCCCTACGCCGCCGAACTGGGCCTGCTGGACGAGGACACGCTGGCCGTGCACTGCGTGCAACTGGACGCGGCGGACATCCGCCTGCTGGCCGAATCGGGCGCGCACGTCTGCCTGTGCCCGCGCTCCAACGCGGCCATCAACGTGGGCGCGGCCCCGGCCCGCGCGCTGGCCGAGGCGGGCGCGCCGCTGTGCCTGGGCACCGACAGCCTGGCATCCAACCACGACCTTGACCTGTGGAACGAGGCCCGCGCCCTGCGCGACCTGCCCGCCGGGCAGGACCTGCCCCCGGCGGCGCTGCTGCGCCTGCTTACCGCCGGGGGGGCATCGGCCCTCGGGCGGGGCGACATCGGCGTCATCGCCCCCGGCCGCCGCGCGCGGCTGGCCCTGCTGCCGCAAGACTTTTCCGAAGCATTGGGGACAACCCCGTAAACCCCCACACCCACATGCAGCACGCACAACGCCCCACGTGGCCCCACAAGGACCTGCTGGACGTCACCCAACTGACGCGGGCCGAACTGTTCCACCTGCTGGACACGGCGGCCCAGTTCCACGACATCAACCGACGCCCCGTGAAGAAGGTGCCCACCCTGAAGGGCAAGAGCGTGGTGCTGTTCTTCGCGGAGCCGAGCACCCGCACCAAGACCTCGTTCGACGTGGCGGGCAAGCGGCTGTCGGCCGACACCTTCTCGCTGGCCAAGAGCGGGTCCAGCCTGTCCAAGGGCGAAAGCCTGAAGGACACCGCCCTCACCCTGCAAGCCATGACGCCGGACATCATCGTCATCCGCCATTCCTCCAGCGGGGCGGCGCAGTTCCTGGCCGAACGGCTGGACTGCTCGGTGGTCAACGCGGGCGACGGCTGGCACGCCCACCCCACCCAGGCCCTGCTGGACTGCTATTCGCTGCGCCAGGCCTGGGGCGATGCGTTCGAGGGACGCAGCCTGCTCATCCTTGGTGATATTGCCCACAGCCGGGTGGCCCGCTCCAACGTGCATCTGCTCTCGTCGCTGGGGGTCAAGGTGCGGCTGTGCGCGCCGCGCACCCTGCTGCCCGCCGGAGTGCGCAACTGGCCGGTGACCATCTTCAACCGGCTGGACGACGCCGTGCAGGGCGCGGACGCGGTGATGTGCCTGCGCCTGCAACTGGAACGCCAGCAGGCGGGCCTGTTGCCCGACCTGCGGGAATATGCGCAGCGCTACTGCCTGTCGCCCCGGCATCTGGACATGGCCGCGCCGGGCGCGAAGGTGCTGCACCCCGGTCCCATGAACAGGGGCCTGGAAATCTCGTCCGTGCTGGCCGACGCGCCCGAAAGCCTGATCCTCGACCAGGTGGCCGCAGGCGTGGCCACGCGCATGGCAATCCTCTTCCTGCTCGCCACCCGCACCGGTGACGGGCAGACCGCCGACCACGGAGGCCGCGCATGACCGCCACCACTTCCGCTTCCCTGTTTCTTCGCAACGCCCGCCTGCTGGGGCGCATGGTGGACGTTGGCGTGGCCGACGGGCGCATCGCATCCGTGACCGACAGCGGCGCGGGCTGCGCCCCCGAGGGCGCGCAACCCATCGACGCGCGCGGCATGGTGCTGTTCCCGGCCTTCATCGACGCGCACACCCACATGCGCGAGCCGGGCTACGAATACAAGGAAGACATCGCCAGCGGCCTTGCCGCCGCCGCCCACGGCGGGTTCGGGGCCGTGCTGTGCATGGCCAACACCAAACCGGTCAACGACGACGCCTCCATCACCCGCGACATGATCGACACCGCCCGCCGCCACTGGCCGCACGGCCCGCGCCTGCACCCCATCGGCGCGGCCACGGTGGGGCTGAAGGGCGCGGAACTGGCCCCGCTGGCCGAACTGGCCGAAGCGGGCTGCGTGGCCTTTTCCAACGACGGCGCGCCGGTGCCGGACACCGAGATGTTCCGCCGCTGCGTGGAATACGCCGCCGACCAGGGCAAGGTGGTCATCGACCATTGCGAGGACCCCTACCTGGCCAAGGGCGCGCACATGAACGAAGGGGAAACCAGCGGGCGCATAGGGGTGAAGGGCCAGCCGGACATCGGCGAGGCGCTGCACGTGGCGCGCGACATCCTGCTGGCCGACTACCTGAAGCTGCCCATCCACCTCGCGCACATCTCGTGCCGCCGCTCGGTGGAGCTCATCGCCTGGGCCAAGCAGCGCGGCGTGCCGGTGACGGCGGAAACCTGCCCCCACTACCTGCTGCTGACCGACAGGGAACTGCTGGGCTACGACACCAAGGCCAAGGTCAACCCGCCCCTGCGCACCGCCGACGACGTGGCCGCCCTGCGCGAGGCGGTGCGGACCGGCGTCATCGACATCCTGGCCACCGACCATGCCCCGCATGCCGCCCACGAAAAGGAGACCCCGCTGGACGAGGCCCCCAACGGCATCACGGGTCTGGACACCGCCGTGGCCCTGACCTGGGGACTGGTGCGCGACGGCCTGCTGACCGAGGCGGATATGGTGCGCCTGTGGGCGGTGGAACCGGGAAAGATATTCGGATTGCCCGTGAACGGCTTCGGCGTGGGCGACCCGGCGGATTTCTTCCTGCTGGACCCCGAGGAAAAGTGGGTGGTCTCGCGCGAGACCATGCATTCGAAGAGTTGCAACACGCCGTTTTTAGGGAAAGACCTTGTGGGCAGGGTGAAGGGGCTGTGGCTTGGCGGGGTGAAGGTGGTGTAGGGGCTGGGGAGTGATTCCTGACGGGAATGGAAGGAGTTGTGCCCCTGTTGGATGCGGCTTCTACGAATACACACCAGCGCTATTGACCGCCCTCGATTTCGTTATGCCTCCGGCGGACAGGGGGCCGCTAAGCGGCGGCCCCCTGTACCCCCGCGCTCCGGGGGGCGCTGCCCCCCTGGTCCCCCCAACGTATCCTGCACCGCATTCTTCACCGGGCAGCTTCCCTCCGGCGCAGGACGCCTCCGGGCGATCTGCCCGGCGGAATGCGATGTGCACCAATCTCTCATCGCCTCCATCCCACTCGGGTGCCCTTATCCACGCCCCCGTTGCGACGCATGTGCCGCCGCCAAAGCCCGGCGTCACACGCTTCTTCGCACGCCACGTTTCCGTTGAACGGCACAGGGCTGCCCTTATTGGAAGTCAGTCTGCGGTGTGCCCGCGACGTCGGGGTTGAGAGAACCGGCATGCTTGGGAGGGAGAGGGCGGTAGCGGTGGCGGGGGTGTTCGAAGGCAAGGTAAAGCGCGTAGAAGCGTGTGACGCCGGGCTTTGGCGGCGGCACATGCGTCGCAACGGGGGCGATGGTAAAGGCACCCCCGCTTCGTCAAGGCGACGAGAGATTGACGCACATCGCGTTCCCGTCGCCAGATCACCCAGAGGCGCCTCAGCGCCGGAGGGAAGCTGGCGACGAAAGGAATGCGGTGCAAGATGAGCCGGGGGTCCAGGGGGCAGTGCCCCCGGAGCGCGGGGATGCAAGGGGCCGCCGCTCAGCGGCAGCCGTTAGGCGAGCGCAAAGCGCGAGTTTTACGGATGGCGACCGCAAAGCGCAGGCCCCTTGCCCGCCGGAGGCATAACGAAATCGAGGGTGATCAAAAAAACAGAACTGTCTTCGTAGAGGCCGGACCCATCACGGCACACCCCAATCGAACAACACTCCTCCCCTCTCCCCCCGCAACCGCTCGCCCCCACCCCATCCTCCCCTTGCATCCCCTCCCGATTTTGTGCATTTTGGCACAATCACACGGACGCATTTCCCGTGCACACCCGCCCAGCCATGGGCCGCCCCTCCCGGTGAGCGCCCGACCGGCCGCTGGCCGCGCCGCGCCTTGACTTTTCGGGCCGCGCCTGTGATGCACGGATGGCACCGCGCCGGAGGGCGCGCTTTTCATCACTTTCAGGAGGACAGGGATGAGCCAACCTTTCAAGGACGCCATAGCCATCTGCAAGGCCATCCTTCGCAACGGCTACGACGCCTACGTGGTCAACGCGCAGTTGCAGAAGGAACTGCTGGACGGCCGCGAAACCGAAATCGACATCGCCTGCGAGCCCGACTACGAAGAGCTCGGCAAGCTCTTCCCCAGCCTCGAGCGCTCCAACGAAGAGGGCGTGGTCGCCACCATGCGCGAAGGCGGAGCGCTGATCCGCTTCTACCACACCGATACCGAGGAATCCTCGCACCCCGAGCATACCCTGGCCCGCATCACCCCGCGCATGCTGCGCGTGCTGGAAGAACAGGGCAAGGTGCCCCCCGCCCTCGCCTGCCCCTACATCGCCCACACCGGCGACGTGTACGAAGGCTTCGAGGACTTCTCCAAGGGCAAGGTGCAACTGCGGGGCATTCCGGACGAAACCCTGCGCCGCAACTACCTGCTGGTCATCCGGGCCATGCGCTTCGCGGCCAACTTCGACCTGCCCATCGAGCCCAATTCGTGGATGGCCATCATCCGCGCCGCCAGCCGCGTGCTGGACTACGTGCGCATCTCGGACATCATGGACGAATGGCGCAAGGTGGAAGCCGAGTGCATGTGGAAGTTCGTGCAACTGCTGTTCGACGCGCAGATCCTGCACGGCCTGCTGCCCGAAGTGGCGGCCCTGTCCCGCGTGCGCCAGCAGCGCAACGACGAGGGCGCGGAAGAGTCGGTGCTCGAGCACACCCTGGACTGCATGCGCCACTACCCCGAGGGTGAATACAACTACGACTGGCTGGGCACCTTCGCCATGCTGTTCCACGACGTGGGCAAGCTGTACACGGCGGAATACTTCGACGGAAAGTGGAACTTCTACCAGCACCATCGCGTGGGCGCCAAGGTGACGCGCAAGCTGCTGCGCCGCCTGCACTTCCTGCCGGAGGACGTGGAAACGGTGTGCCATCTGGTGCGCCATCACATGCGCTTCCACTTCATGCTCACCGACCGGGGCATCCGCCGCTTCAAGTCGCTGGACGAATACCCCCGGCTCATCCAGATCGCCCGCGCCGACCTGGAAGCCCGCGACGGCAGCTACACCTACTTCAATCACAACATGAAGTACCTGGAGCGCGCCGAAACGCCGGAGCAGATGCTGGAACCCCTGCTGAACGGCAACGAGATCATGGAGTTCACCAACCTGCACCCCGGCCCCCAGGTGGGCATGCTGCGCGATGCGCTGCTGAAGGCGCAGGTGGCGGGCGAAGTGACCAGCGTGCCCGAGGCCGTGGACTACATTCGCGAGTACAAGGCGAAGAATTTCGGCTAGGGCCGGAATGTTGATTGATTCCTTGCGGAAGACGCGGGGGAAGGGACGCAGGTTCCTTCCCCCGTTTTTTGTTGGGGAGGGGCGGCGGGATACGACAAGGCGCGGTTGAACGGCTGGCCTCTCGCTCGTTCCGGCCATTCCCGAATGAAGACAGCCCCCCCTAACGCCAGCCGGTAAGCCCCCGCGCCACCTCCCGGCCATCGGAGCGGCGGGCGAGGATGTGCACGAAGCGGGCGGTGCCGGGCGTGGCCGCATCGGCGGGCGCGGGCAGGCACTGCGCCTCCACCGTGTCGCCGTACACCGTCTCGGCCCGGAAGTGCATGTCCAGCCACACCGGGCGGGCCGCCTCCTGCACCGCGCCGGGCACGCCTTCCAGCGCCCAGTCCAGGTAACGCACGTTGTTCACGTGGCGGTTGCGGTCCATGTCCGCCCGGCGCACCGCGAAGGGAATGGAAGAGAGCGGCGCCGCGCCGTCTTCGGGCGCCGGCAGCCGGCGGTCGCCGGTTTCCAGCGCCAGCGGCGGCTGTTCCGGCAGCAGGGCCGCCACCGTGGGCGGGATGCGCTCCGGCCGCCGGGTGGCCAGGTTGATGACCACCCAGAACGAGGCCCCGCGCGCCACCACTGCCCCGTCACCGCCCAGCATCAGGTAGTCGCGCCGGAATTGCAGCCGCTCCACCCCGCACGGCCAAGTGCGCACCGTCACCGTCTCGCCTTCCGCCGGGGCGCGCTCCACCTGCACCACCAGCCGGGCCAGCACCCACGCCAGCCCCTGTTCGTGCAGCGCGGCCAGCGAAAGCCCCAGCCGGTCCGCATGCACCCCCGCCGCCTCCTGTAAATAGTCGCAGATGATCTGGGCGGAAACGGTGCCGTCCGGCCCCACCTCGTAGCCGCGCACCCGGAAGGTTTCCTGGTGCACCCGCAGGTCGGCGGGAACCTGCACGGGGATCTGCGCGGCTTCGGGTGCGGGAAGGCCGGTCGCCTCGGGCGTATCGGGAGTATCGGGCATGCGGGGGCTCCTTGTACGGTTGTCCGTGCGGCGCGGCATGCGGCAGCGTAGCGCACCGCCACGGCATAGCGCCGCAAGGCCGCCGCGTCCACTGCCGCGCGCGCGGGTGGCGCTGCCATATTCCGGCCCGCGTGACAGCGCAGGACATCCCCCGCCTTGACACCCGGCCGCCGCACGCCTATCTGTTGCCCCTTCAACAGTTGCAATGGCAACAATGGGGCATTTCGCATGGAACAAAGACTCACGTCCTTCGCCTATCGCGTGGGGCAGTTGCGCCGCCTGGTGCTGCTGCTGGCCATCGAGCGCATCGCCCCGCTGGGGCCGGTGGGCAAGGGACAGATACCCTTCCTGGCCGAACTCTTTCAGGGCGGCGACGGCGTGTCGCAGGAAGATCTGGCCGAAAAGCTGCACTTCGACAAGGGCGCGGCCGCCCGTTCGCTGGCCAAGCTGGAAGCCGCGGGTCTGGTGACCCGCGCCGTGAACCCGCGCAACCGCCGCCAGATGGTCATCACCCTGACCCCGGACGCCGAAAAGCTGCGCGAGCCCTTCCTGGCCGCCCTGCGCGAACTGACCGAAATCATGGTGCGCGGCTTTTCCGGCGGCGAGCGCGAGCAGGCCCTGGGCTTTCTGGACCGCATGATCGGCAACGTGCTGGCCGAACTGGGCCGCCCGGACAAATCCGGCAGGCCAGACAAATCCGGCAGGCCAGACAGATCAGACAGGTCAGGCCGGACCTGCCGGGAGGCGGAATGAGCCCCGCCTCCTTTCCTTTTCGCGCTCCGGGCCACGGCGACGCGCCCCGCCCCGCTCCCGCGCCCGTGTCGCGCGGCGCGGTGCTGTTCGTGGTCAGCACGTCCATGATCCTCATGCCGCTGATGATGTCCGCCGTGGGCGTCTCGCTGCCCGCCATCGGGCGCGACCTCGCGGCCACGGCCATGCAGGTGGGCCTTGTGGAGACCACCTACGTCATGGCCCTGTCGGTGTTCCTGCTGATCATGGGCCGCCTTGGCGACATCTTCGGGCGGCGCAGGCTGTTCCTGGCGGGCCTTGTGCTGTTCACGGCCATCACCGCCGTGCTCTCGCTGTCGCAGTCCATCCGCATGGTCATCGGCCTGCGCTTTTTGCAGGGCATGGGCGCGGCCATGATCGTGGCCAACAGCTTCGCCATCATGCTCGAAGTGTTCCCGCGCGAGGAGCGCGGCCGGACCATCGGCATCGTTTCCGCGGCGGCCTATGCGGGCATCTCGTGCGGGCCGCTCATCGGGGGATTCCTGACCACCCATTTCGGATGGCGCTGGGTGTTCCTGATGGTGCTGCCCTTCGGCCTTTCCGCCCTGCTGCTGGTGTTCACCCGGCTGCGCGGCGAATGGCGCTCGGCCAGGGGCGAACCCTTCGACCTGCGCGGCAGCCTGGTCTACGGCGGCGCCATCGTGCTGCTCACCCTGGGTTCGTCGCACCTGGACGAGGGCGCGTGGGCCTGGGGCACGCTGGCCGCCGGGCTGGTCTGCGGCGGGCTGTTCCTGTGGCTGGAATCGCACACCCGCTTTCCGCTGCTGGAGGTCACCCTGCTGTCGCGCAACCGGCTGTTCACCCTCAGTTGCCTGTCCGCGCTCGTCAACTACGCCTCCACCTTCGGGGTGCTGTTCTTTCTCGGGCTGTACCTGCAATACGTGCGCGGGCTTACCCCCAGCGACGCGGGCCTGCTGATGATCATCCAGCCGGTGATCCAGATGGTGCTTTCGCCCATCGGGGGGCGGCTGGCCGACCGCTTTCCGGCCGAACGGGTGGCCACTGTGGGCATGGTGCTGTGCGCCGTGGGCCTTGGCGTGGCCGCGTTCATCGGACAGGACACCTCCACCGCGCTGACGGTGACGGTGCTGGTGCTGCTGGGCGTGGGCTACGGCCTGTTCGCCTCGCCCAACGCCAGCGCCATCGTGGGCAGCGTGGAGCCGCGCCAGTTGGGCGTGGCGTCCGGCATGACCAGCACCATGCGCACCCTGGGCATGATGGCGTCCATGATCGTGGTGACCATCGTGTTTTCCGTGTTCATGGGCGGGCAGCCGGTGTCGGCGGCCACCCTGCCGGGCTTCCTGTCCGCCATGCGCACGGCGCTGTGGACCTTCTGCGCGCTGTGCGCGGCGGGGGTGCTGCTGTCATTGGGACGGGTGTGGAGCAAGGGGCAGGAACAGGTGATGCTCACCGGCACCCCGTGTGACGGCACCCCTGCCGGAACCGACGCCGACCGCTGACGCCCGCCGGGCGGAAGGCGCGACATGCGGAACGGGCGGAACGGGCGGGGGCTTCCCCTCGCGGCCGTTCCGCTGTATTGCCTGCGGGCCGCGCACCTGCATCCCGCGCACTGGACGAACCCGCCGCGCGGGCTTACCCATACCCGGATGCAACCAGCCACGGCCCGGCCATCCGGCCCAACCCTTGCCCCCCATAGCCCATGATCGACATACTGAACCTGACCTGCGACGAACTGGAAGCGTGGATGACCGGCGAACTCGGCGAGCCGCGCTTCCGCGCCCGTCAGGTGTGGCAGTGGCTGTGGCAGAAGAACGCCCGGTCCTTCGACGCCATGACCAACGTTTCCAAGGCCACCCGCGCCCGCCTGGCCGAGGTGGCCCGCATCGCCTGGCCGGAAATCCGCACCGTGAAGACCAGTTCCGACGGCACGGTGAAGTTCCTGCTGGCCCTGGCCGACGGCGCGCTGGTGGAGACGGTGCTGATTCCCAGCGAATCGCGCGAGGGCAAGGTGCGCATGACCCAGTGCCTGTCCTGCCAGGTGGGCTGCGCCATGGGCTGCACCTTCTGCAGCACGGGCAGCATGGGCTTCGAGCGCAACATGACCATGGCCGAGATTCTCGGGCAGGTGCTGGTGGCGCGCGAATACCTGGGCGACGACCGGCCGGACCACCCCATCGTGCGCAACCTGGTGTTCATGGGCATGGGCGAACCGCTGCTGAACCTCACCGAGGTCATGCGCTCCCTGCGCACCCTCAACGACGAATTCGGGCTGTGCTTCTCGCCCCGGCGCATCACCGTGTCCACCTGCGGCATCGAGAAGGGCCTGCGCGAGCTTGGCGAAAGCGGCCTGGCCTTCCTGGCCGTGTCGCTGCACGCGCCCAACCAGGAACTGCGCGGCCGCATCATGCCCCGCGCGGCGCGCTGGAGCCTCGACGACCTCATCGCCGCGCTGGAATCGTACCCGCTGAAAACGCGCGAGCGCATCACCTTCGAATACCTGCTGCTGGGCGGGGTGAACGATTCCATCGAGCACGCCCGCGAACTGGTGCGCCTTGTCTCGCGCACCAAGGCCAAGCTGAACCTCATCGTGTACAACCCGGCCGAGGGCATGCCCTACGAGGCCCCCAGCGAAGCGCGCATCCTGGCCTTCGAGCAGTACCTGTGGTCCAAGAACGTCACGGCCATCATCCGCAAGAGCAAGGGGCAGGACATCAAGGCCGCCTGCGGCCAGTTGAAGGCCTCCGAGCTGGCGGAACTGGCCGAAGGGACCGAAGGGGTGGCCGGGGACGAGTGACGCCCAGCCCGGCCCGGCGCGGAAAGGCAGGCCGGGCCGGAAGACAGGCAGAAAATCAGGGAGCCGGGCGAGGTCAGCGCGCCACGTCGCCCCCGGCGCGCTCCTCCACCGTTTCCAGCAGGCGGGCCAGCAGGCCGCGCTGGCGGTCGTCCTGCCGCACGAAGCCGCCGCCCACGAGCAGGCTGTCCCCTTCGCGCCGCACCGATTCCACGCGCAGGGCGAACAGGGTCCAGCCCCGGCCGTCGGCCATGGGCATGGCCAGTTCGCACAGGGCGGCATCCGCTCCCTCCAGCCACTGGCGCAGGGCATCGCCCTGGCCGGAAAGCTGGACGCCGTACGGCGACAGCCGGTGCACCCGCACCGGCGCGGGCGTCACCTGTCTGCCCAGCGGGCGCAGGTGGGCCGGGTGCGACACCGCCACGCCCGCGTCGGGATGCTGGGCCTCGCACACGCAGGGGGCCATCATCTCCGCGCCGGGCGGCAACCCCCGGCTGAACCGGGCCTCGTCGGCGTCGTTCCACGCCTCCACGGCCAGCGGCGCGGAAAGCGCCCCCGGTCCGGTGCGGCCGCAGCGGCGGCAGCCCACCAGATGCAGCACCCCGTCGTGCAGCAGCCAGACATCGCGGCTGCCGCAGGTGCAGCAACGGGCCTTGGGCATACCGTCGGGGCCTGCCGGGTTACCGGCGCGGGTGGCGGGTCCGTCGCGCCGCCGGTCGTCCTGGCGGCGATCACCTGTCCGTCGCTCCGCTGCGTCATCCACCGTTGCGGCGGGCATCCCCCCCGTCGTCCGTTCCGTGCCCATGCAGACCTCCACCTGCCGGTGTTCCGGCGGCGCGCACACCCCCTCGCGCCGTTACCGCCCGCATCCGCACCCTGTTTCCGCACCATCCCCCACGCGGCATGCCCGGCATGTCCGGCTGTCTTACAGGGACGCGCGGAACACCCGTTCCACCCGTTCCGCCGCCAGTTGCAGCGGACGTGGATACTCCCTGGCCAGCCGCACCAGACGCGGCACATCGCCCTCGGTGACGCCCCAGTGGGACAGCCCGGAGGGCGCGCCCCAGTGCCGGAACAGCGCGCCCAGCAGCAGCGCGCAACGTTCCGGCGCGTCCCGGCCGCCGGCGGGCGGGGACGACGGGTTGCCGTCCTCGCCGGGTTCGGCCAGGGCCTCGGCCACCGTGGTTTCCAGCGCCGCCGCCAGCCTGCGCATGGCCGGGGCCTTGTCCACCGCCACCTCTTCCATCCAGCGCGGGTAGATCACGGCCAGGGCCAGACCGTGCGGCACGTGCGGATGCAGGCCGCTGACGGCGTGCTCCAGCGCGTGCGCTTCCCACGACCCGGCCCCCAGGCCAACCCCGGTCAGGCCGGACAGGCCCACGCCCGACGCCCAGGCCAGCGCCCCGCGCGCCACGGTGTCGTGCGCGTCGGCGCGCAGGCGCGTGGCGGCGCGTACGATGGTGCGCAGCAAGGCCTCGTTCTGGGCCAGCACCGCCTCTTCCGCGAAGAAGGGAAATTCCGCGTGCTTCCGCCCGGCGACAGGCGCCGCGGGCGTGCCCGTCACCGAGAATTCCAGCACGTGGCTCATGGCGTCGGCCGCGCCGTTCACGGTCAGGTGCCAGGGCAGCCCCTGCTGGAAGGTCACGTCCACGAAGGTGGCCACCGGCGGCGGGCAGCGCATGCCCCACTTGTGGCCCGATGCGCCACGGGTGATCACCGCGTTGCCGTTCATTTCCGAACCGGTGCCCGACAGGATGGACACCGCGAACACCGGCAGCGAGCGGGTGACCGGCTTGCGCTCCGCAAAGGGACTCCACGGGTCGCGCCCCTCGGCCAGCAGGGGCGCCAGGGCAGCGGCGGCCTTGGTGGCGTCGATGACGCTGCCGCCGCCGATGGCGATCAAACCCGTGCCGCCAGCGACTGCGTCCCCGCCGCCTTGCGGACCGGTTGCGCCTTCCGGGACGGCGCCCGCCGCCGCGGCGATGCGCAGCACGGTGCCCAGGTCCGGGTTGGCGGCAACGCCCCACACTTCGCTGCGCCGCACGCCCGCCGCGTCCAGGGACGCCACGGCCTGGTCGTATGCGCCCACGCGGCGCGCCGCCTCGCCGCCGCCCACCAGCACCACGTGGTCCAGGCCCGCCGCGCGCACCCGCGCGCCGAGCCCGGCCAGAACACCGGGGCCGAAACGGACCTCCACCGGATTGTGATAGACGAAATCCTTCATGGCTGTTCCTTGTGGCGCCGTGGCACCGGTCCGCCGCCTGCCGCCGCACCCTTCGCTACGCGCGGCGGAAGGGCCGCCTGCGGGGCTGCCGGGCAACAGGTGACGTACCGTGTGCATAGCGCATGAATTTGTCGGAATGGCGTCGGGCGTGAAGCACCGTGGTTTTCCGCGCCCGGCGGGCATGGTTGGCGAAACGTTTCCGGGGGACGCTTCCGCGTCGCGCGGGGTCAGGCCGAAATCGGGCCGAAACTGGGCCAAAACTGGGCCACCCCGGCCTTGGTGTTGGGATACCCCGGACGGAAGACGCGGTCGAGCCCTTCATGGGACAGCCGCCCCCCCGCGCAGGTGCAGGCGCTTGACGGTAAGTTTCCCGTTTGCGGAACTGCGGGGACCCGGCTACCATAGGCTCGGCCTTTCCCGACTGATCTGACCGGCCCGGACTACTCCGGCCGGCCCCGCGTGAAGGGTCCGGCGGAGCCGTGCACGACCGGGACAGCCCTTTGCCGAGCCGCTCCGGGCATGTTCGAAAAAATCAAGAAAAACTTTAACTCGCGCCATTCGTTATATCTTCATGTCGAACCGTGCTTCCCTTCCCGCGTCCCCCCTGACGGGCGTTCCGCAGGGGTCCGCATGTCCCGGCGTCCCCCCCGGCGGCCCGCCGGACCCGCGCCTGCACCTGCTGCTGGCCGGGTGCTACGGCGTGCTGGTATGGCGCCTGCCCCCCCTGGGGCTGGCCGTGGTGGCGGCCGGGCTGGCCGGGCTGTTCGCCACGCCGCCGCTGCGCCACAGGCTGCGGCCGGGCATGCTGCGCGGCCATGCGTGGTTCGTGCTGGTGTGGGTGGCGCTGCGCTTCGCACTGGCCTGTCTGGGGCCGATGGGAGACACTTCCGCCGTGGATGGAGGGGCAGGCGGCGTCTTCGGCGTCCTGCGGTTTGCATGGCCCGACGGCCCGCTGCTGGCGCATGCCGCGCGCGAATCCGCGCTGCTGGGGCTGCGCCTGGCCCTGCTCATCGGCATCGGCCTGGCTCTGGCGCTGGCCGCGTCGCCCCGCGCGCTGGGGCTGGCCCTGGTATGGCTGCTGCGCCCGGTGCTGGGCGCGCGGGCGTGGCAGCCCGCGCTGGGCGTGGCCCTGATGGTCCACTTCCTGCCCATGGCCCAGGGCACCTTCGCGCAGGTGTCCCGCGCGGGGGACCTGCGCGGCCCGCTGCCCCTGCGGCGGCGCGCCGTGCTGCTGCCCGCCGCCGTGCTGCGCATCCTGGGGCAGCGCACCTGGACCCAGACCGTGGCCGTGGCCGCGCGCGGGCTGGACCGTCCCGAGGCATGGCGGCCGGACTTTCCCTTCCGCCCCGCCCGATGGGCCATGGCCCTGCTGCTGGCGGGGCTGGGGGTGGGCATGACCTTTCTGCCGGGGTGACGCCGGGCTGGGCATGCGCCGCCGCGCCCTTGCCGCCGCACCCGGCGCTGGCTATAACTCCACTGCCGGACCGGCATCGAAACCATGCCGCCCGGCGCCACGACGAAAACGGGGTGCGTCGCCGCACCCCCTTGCGCCCTTCCGGCGTCCACCCTCCGCACGCAGGCCCGCCATGTCCGACACCGGCAAGCTCACCCACGCCATCGTGGAATTCTACGAAAAACTCTCCTCATGGGAGCACGACGTGGTGCGCGAGCAGGGGCTTACCCTGCCCCAGACGCACACCCTGGAAATCCTGGGCATCCACGGCGCGTTGCCCATGAAGGAACTGGCCGCCCGCATGGGGGTGACCACCGGCACGCTCACCGTGCTGGTGGACCGACTGGAGGACAAGCAGCTTGTGGTGCGCCGCCCGCACGAGCACGACCGGCGGTCCATCCTCGTGGCCCTGACCGAGCACGGCCGGAAGCAGTACGAGGAACACGACCGCCTGCACCGCCGCCTGACCGACGACCTGACCGCCGACCTGACCCCCGAGCAGAAGGCCGCCCTGCTGCATTGCCTGGAGACCATGAACGGCTCGTTCTAGGCGCGGCACTCCGGACGGGCCGCCATCCAAAAACAACGGTGAACGGCAGGCCGCACCCGGCAGGGACGGCTACAACCCTCCCAGCCCCAGCCCCATCTCCACCTTGAGCAGGATCAGCGCGCCGAACACCGCGAACAGCGCGGCGGCCACGAAGCGCATCCTGTCCAGCGGAAACATCTGGCTCAGGCGTTCGCCCAGCAGCACGGCGGGCGTGTTGGCGGCCATCATCCCCAGGGTGGTGCCCATGGTCACGGCCCCCAGATCCGCGTAGCGCGCGCCCAGCGCCACGGTGGCCAGTTGGGTCTTGTCGCCCATCTCGGCCAGGAAGAACAGCACCACGGTGGACAGGAAGGCGCTTTCCCGCGTCTTGCACTCGCCTTCCGATTCCAGCTTGTCGGGGATCAGCGCCCACACGGCGAACGCCAGAAAGGCCAGGCCCAGCCCCCAGCGCAGCATGTCCTCGCCGATGTTGGCGGACACCCATCCGCCCACGTAGGCGGCGCAGAAGTGGTTGGCCACCGTGGCCACGAAGATGCCCCAGATGATGGGCCATTGGCGGCCACAGAAGCGCGTGGCCAGGACGAACGACAACAACTGGGTCTTGTCGCCCATTTCAGCGATGGCTACCATTCCGAAGGCGGCGATGAACGCTTCCACGCGGGATATCCTGGGGGCCGGCGGCGGTGCATACCCATGACCCCATCCGCCAGCGCCGGCCCGGCTCTGGTGGTGGAGTCAAAGGTCTCGCCAGGCTGATGCCGCCCACGCCATGGCTCGCGGCGCGATGCGCGGGCCAAGTATGTTGACGTGGGCTCCTCCGTTGCGGAGGCGGCTACTCCCCAATGACGCGCGCACCCTACCCCGCTTCGCCGCCGATGGCAACCCGCACCCCACGGCTATGGCCGCTTGTGCCTTTTCTCCCGAGCGGGTATAGCATGACAGAAACCGGGATTTCCGGCGGCCGTCCCGCGCCGCCCCCCGGTCCGGCATGTCCGTCAGGCGGCGGCATGCAACCCCAGGGGCCGCATGCGAAAACGCCATGCGGCCAACAAACGTGGCCCGAATTCACGCGGCAAGGACCAAGGCGTCGCACACCCCAGACGGCCGGGGCAACAGTGCTCCCGCGCCCCTGCGTCATGTCCCGACCGCCGCACGTCCACCGCAACCCCAACCCCGGAGGCATCGCCATGGGCGAACGCGAACACACCTATTACCGTACCCTCTACGACCTGGTCCGCGTCATCAACTCCAGCCTTGAACCGACCACCGTGCTCGACACCATCGCCAAGCAGGTGGCCGGCGCGCTGAACGCCAGGGCCTGCACCCTGCGGCTCATCGACCGGCAGGGCACGACCCTGCTGGCCAGCGCCGCGTGGGGCCTGAGCAAGGGCTACCTGCGCAAGGGACCCATCGAGATCGCCAAGAGCGGCCTTGACCGCGAAGTGCTGGCGGGCAACGTGGTGCACATCCAGGACGTGGCCACCGACCCGCGCTTCCAGTACCCCGAGGCCGCCCGCGCCGAAGGGCTGGTGTCCATCCTGGTCCTGCCCCTGCTGGTGGACGGCAAGGCCATCGGCTCACTGCGCGTCTACTCCGACACGCGGCGCGACTTCACGCCCGAAGAGGTGGAATTCGCCGGGGCCATCGCCAACCTCAGCGCCATCGCCATCGAGAACGCGCGCATGCACCAGGCGCTGAAAACCGACTACGAACTGCTCACCGCGTACAACAACACCATCCACGAACTGTAGGAGAACCCCCGATGACCAAACTCCGCATTGCCATCAACGGGTTCGGGCGGATAGGCCGTCAGGTGTTCAAGGCCATCCTGGACCGCTACCCCGACACCATGGAAGTGGTGGCCGTCAACGACCTGTACGACGTGGCCACCAACGTGCACCTGTTGCAGTTCGACACCTGCTACGGCCGCCTGAAGGTGGACGCCGAAGTGCGCGACGGCACCATCCACGTGGGCGACTGGACCGTGCGCAACTATGCCGAGCGCGACCCCAAGGTGCTGCCCTGGCGCGACCTTGGCGTGGACATCGTCATCGAGTCCACGGGCATCTTCCGCACCGGGCCGCAGTGCAGGGCGCACATCGACGCCGGAGCCAAGAAGGTGATCATCACCGCGCCCGCCAAGGAAGAAGACCTGACCATCGTGCTCGGGGTCAACGACGCGGACTACGACCCGGAAAAACACCACGTCGTCTCCAACGCCTCGTGCACCACCAACTGCCTGGCCCCGGTCACCCTGGCGCTGCACAGGGCCTTCGGCATCGTCAAGGGCGTGCTGACCACGGTGCACTCGTACACCAACGACCAGCGCATCCTGGACCTGCCCCACAAGGACCTGCGCCGCGCCCGCGCCGCCGCGCAGAACATCATCCCCACCTCCACCGGGGCGGCCAAGGCCGTGGCCAAGGTCATCCCCGAACTGAAGGGCAAGTTCGACGGCATCAGCCTGCGCGTGCCCACGCCCACGGTGTCCATCGTGGACTTCGTGGCCGAGCTTGAAAAGCCCACCACCACCGAAGAATTGCGCGCCACCCTGAAGGCCGCCGCCGAAGGGCCGCTGAAAGGCATCATGGCCTACTGCGAAAAGCCGCTGGTGTCGTCCGACTTCATCGCCGACCCGCATTCCAGCATCGTGGACGCCGAATTCACCACCGTGATGAACGGCGACATGGCCAAGGTGCTGGCGTGGTACGACAACGAGTGGGGCTATTCCTGCCGCGTGGCGGACCTTGCCGCGCTGATGGCGAAGAAGGGGTTGTAGCCGCGCGCCGTCTTTTCGCCCGAACAAAAACCCCCTCGGCGCAACGCACCGAGGGGGTTTTCCCGTTTCCGCCTTCCGGGAACGGACATCCACCAAGGCTCGCAGGCCGCCTACCGCCGCCGGAACGCCGCCAGATATTCCTGGTTGCCCTTGGGGCCGGTGATGGCGGAGGGCACCACGCCCTCCAGGTCCAGTCCCAGCGCGTCGCGGCAGTACGCCACCACCTTGTCCACGGCGGCCTGCCGCAGGGCCGGGTCGCGCACCACGCCCTTCTCGGTCTGCCCCGGCCCCACCTCGAACTGCGGCTTCACCAGCGCCACCACCCGCCCGCCCGGCTTCAGCCATTGCAGGCACGGCGCCAGCACCAGCGTCAACGAGATGAACGAGACATCCGCCACCACCAGGTCCACCGGCTCCGGAATCAGATCCGGCGGCGCGGTGCGCAGGTTGGTGTGCTCGTGCGACACCACGCGCGCATCGGCCCGCAGCCGTTCGTGCAACTGGTTGTGCCCCACGTCCACGGCGTACACCCGCGCCGCCCCGTGCTGGAGCAGACAATCCGTGAAGCCCCCCGTGGACGCCCCGGCGTCCAGACAGATGAATCCGGTCACGTCCAGCCCGAAATACTCGATGGCGGTGAGCAGCTTGTACGCCCCGCGCGACACGAAGCGCTCGCGGCCGTACAGTTCGAACCGCGTGGCGACCGGGTACTTGTGGCCCGGCTTGTCCACTCGCACGGGGCGCACGGCCCGCTCCGGCGCAACCGTCCCCCCCGCGCCGCCGGCGTCCTCGTCTCCGCCGCCCTCCGGCAGCACCACCACCTGCCCGGCCATGATCAGCCGCTTGGCCTGCTCGCGGCTTTCGGCCAGCCCGGCCTCGAACACCAGTTGGTCGGCGCGTTCCTTCTTCGGGGCGCGCGCGGGGCGGGGGCGCGGGGCCGCCGCGCCTTCGCCGGAGGAATCCGGCGGCGCGGCAGCCACATCCTTTCGAACATCGGTGGTGCGGGACATGAAAAACTCGTCGTGACGCGACGCGGGCCGCGCGGGAAAGGATTCCGGAATAATGGGGACAATGGACCGCCGGGCGGAGAAGCGCCCGCAGGGCCGACCCCGCCAGCCGACGCCAAGCCCCGCCTTGACAGGGACACGCCCCCGGCATACCTGTTGCCTGCGCCTGCCCGCCCTGCCCCGACGCACGGGGCGCGGCGATGGGCAGACTACACGAGGCCCGGACGGCCCGCAACGCCGTTGCATCGGGGGCCTTGCCAAAACGGGAAGATGGGCGTATCAACGTGCGTTCCGATTTTCCCCACGAGGAGTCCAAGATGAAGGAAAACATCCATCCCAACGTGTACAAGGCCAAGATGACCTGCGCTTGCGGCTACGAAGCCGAAGCCCTCTCCACCAAGGGCGAGGTCGTGCACGTGGAAATCTGCTCGCAGTGCCATCCGTTCTACACCGGCAAGCAGCGCTTCGTTGACACCGCCGGCCGCATCGACCGCTTCCGCAAGAAGTACGCCAAGTTCGGCGAAGGCAAGTAGTCTGCCTGCCTCGGGCGGTGCGCACGCGCGCGCCGACGTCGATTTTTCCTCCCCGGAGGGGTTCGCCCTCCGGGGAGAAATCTTCATTGCCATCAGCCGCAAGGGGTTCAGCATGGGCGCAATGGGCAGGACACGGGCCACCGGCGTGACCGGCGCGCTCCGCGCGGCGTTTTCGCATTGGGGCCGCGCCTGCCGGGCGCTGCCCGCCGCGCTTTCCCTCGCGGCCGACGCGCCCTGCACCATCGGCGGCCAGGCCGTCATGGAAGGCGTGATGATGCGCAACGGCGAGCGCCTTGCCCTTGCGGTGCGCCTGCCCGACGGCGAAATCCTGGCCGAAAGCCGCCCGTGGTACACCCTGTCGTCCGCGGATTGGCTGAAGCGCCCCTTCGTGCGCGGCTTTCCCACCCTGGTCGAAACCCTGGTCAACGGCATCAAGGCCCTGAACCGCTCGGCCGAGCACGCCGCCCAGGGCGAAACCGGCGAAGAACTGAAGTCGTGGCACCTGGCCCTGACCCTTGCGGTGTCGGTGGCCCTGGCCCTTGGCCTGTTCGTGGTGCTGCCGCACATGTTCTCGCTGGGCATGAAGTGGCTGGGCCTTGGCGGCGACGTGGAAGGACTGTCGTTCCACGCCTGGGACGGCCTGTTCAAGTTCGCCATCTTCATCGGGTACATCCTGGCCATTTCGTTCCTGCCGGACATCCGCCGGGTGTTCCAGTACCACGGGGCGGAACACAAGGTGATCCGCGCCTTCGAGGCGCGCGGCGACGTGACGCCCGAAACCGCCGCCATTCACAGCCGCCTGCACCCGCGCTGCGGCACCACCTTTCTGCTGTTCGTGCTGTCCATCTCCATCATCCTGCACGCGGTGCTGGTGCCCCTGCTGCTGCTGATCTGGACGCCGGACGGCGCGGTGACCAAGCACGCCGGAACGGTGCTGTTCAAATTCCTGCTGATGGTGCCCATCAGCGCGCTTGCCTACGAGGCCATCCGCTACGCCGCCCGCCTCGGCGACGGCCTGCTGGGCGCGGCGCTGCGCGCCCCCGGCATGCTGCTGCAGATGCTGACCACCCATGAACCCGACCGAGACCAGCTCGAGGTCGCCATAGTGGCCCTGCGCGAGGCCCTGGGAGACGCCGCCCCCGCAACGGTGCGCGCGCCCGCCTACCGCCATCAGGCCCCCGCCACGGAGTGACGGATGTTCGCCAAGCTCGAAAACCTGGAACGCCGCTTCGAAGACCTGGAGCAGCAGCTTGCCTCGTCCGAGGTCTTCAACGACCAGGACCGCTACCGCAAGCTCACCAAGGCCCACGCAGACCTCAAGGAAGTGGTGGACGTGTTCCGCCGCTACAAGGAACTGCGCCAGAACCTTGCCGACAACAGGGAACTGCTGGACGACGCAGATCCGGAAATCCGGTCCATGGCGCACGAAGAAGCCAAAGCCCTCGAGACGGCCATTCCCGAAATCGAGCAGGAACTGCAACTGCTGCTGTTGCCCAGGGACCCGCTGGACGAAAAGAACACCATCGTGGAAATCCGCGCGGGCACCGGCGGCGAGGAAGCGGCCCTGTTCGCGGCGGACCTGTTCCGCATGTATTCCCGCTACGCCGAAATGCGCGGCTGGAAGGTGGAAATCCTCAGCGCCAACGAATCGGACACCGGCGGCTACAAGGAAATCATCGCCCTCATCGCCGGGGATAAGGTGTACAGCCGCCTGAAGTTCGAATCGGGCACCCACCGCGTGCAGCGCGTGCCCGCCACCGAATCGCAGGGCCGCATCCACACCTCAGCCGCCACCGTGGCCATCCTGCCCGAGGCCGAGGAGGTGGACGTGGAAATCCGCCCCGACGACATCCGCATCGACGTGTTCCGCGCCTCGGGCGCGGGCGGCCA
This sequence comes from Nitratidesulfovibrio sp. D1, assembly GCF_051133415.1. Classification (NCBI taxonomy): domain Bacteria; kingdom Pseudomonadati; phylum Thermodesulfobacteriota; class Desulfovibrionia; order Desulfovibrionales; family Desulfovibrionaceae; genus Nitratidesulfovibrio; species Nitratidesulfovibrio sp. D1. Next base: position 352,725 of record NZ_JBPGNZ010000004.1, read on the forward strand.
GCACGTCAACAAGACCGAATCCGCCGTGCGCATCACCCACATTCCCTCCGGCATCGTGGTCTCGTGCCAGGACGAGAAGTCGCAACACAAGAACAAGGCCAAGGCCATGAAGGTGCTGGCCTCGCGCCTGTTGCAGGCCGAGCAGGACCGCCAGCACAACGAGGTGGCCGCCGACCGCCGCTCGCAGGTGGGTTCCGGCGACCGCTCGGAACGCATCCGCACCTACAATTTCCCGCAGGGCCGGGTGACCGACCACCGCATCAACCTCACCCTGTACTCGCTGGACCGGGTCATGGAAGGCGAGGCGCAGACCCTGTTCGATGCCCTGTCCACCCATGCCCAGACCGAGGCGTTGAAGGCCCAGGCCGACGTGCACTAGGCACGAAGAAAAGAACCGAACAAAGACGGCCCGTCGCGCAAGCGGCGGGCCGTTTTCCGGTCCCGTGTGCGTTGAACCGGACGCACCCGCCACTTGCGGCGCGCCCCCGGCTGCGCTACTGCTCCGCCCCATGAGCGACCATCGCACCCCGCCGTTTCCCGACACCTTCGGGGCAGAGACGCCCTGCGCGCCGGACACCGCACCCGCCCTCGCGGCGCTGGGCACGGCCGCGCCGCACGGCCTGCGCGAGGTGGTGCGCGCCGCCGCCGCATACCTCGCGGCCAGCCCGTCGCCCTCGGTGCGCGACGACGCGCCGCGCCTGACGGCGGAACTGTTCGCGGCGCGGGCGCTGGGGCTGTCCCGGCAGGACCTGCTGCTGCGCCTGGCCATGCACCCGGCCGCGCCGGTGCCGGAGGACGCGCTGGCCCGCGCCGCCACGCTGCTGGCCCGCCGCGCCGCCGGGGAGCCCACGGCGCACGTCCTGGGCGAGCGGGAATTCCACGGCCGCGACTTCCTGGTCACCCCGGCCACGCTGATCCCCCGGCCGGAAACGGAACTTCTGGTGGAAACCGCCCTGTCGCTGGCCCCGCGCGGGGCGCGCTTCGCCGACTGCGGCACCGGCACCGGGTGCATCGCCGTGACCCTGTGCGCCGAGCGGATGGATATCCACGGAATTGCCTGCGACATCTCGCCTGCGGCGCTGGCCGTGGCCGCCCGCAACATGATCGCGCACCTCGGCGGCGGCAAGCCGGACGCGGCGCGCCGGGCGGCCTTTCTCCGCTGCCAGCCGGTGCTGGCCGACTTCACCCGCCCCCTGTTCCGCGACGGGGCGCTGGACCTGCTGGTCTCCAACCCGCCCTACGTCAGCGAGTCCGAACACGCGGGCCTGGCCCCGGAGGTGCGCGACCGCGAGCCGCGCGCCGCCCTGGTGCCCTGCGCGGGCGGGGGGCTGGATGATGCCGCCACGGCGCAAGGGCGGGCGGACGGCCTGGGCCATGCACGGGTGCTGGTGGCCGAGGCGGGCCGGGTGCTGCGGCCCGGCGGGCTGTTCCTGATGGAGTTCGGCAGCGCGCAGGGACAGGCCGTGGCCGCCCTGTTCGCGCCGCATGCGCCGCTGTGGGCCGGGGTGGACATCCGGAAGGACCTGGCCGGTCTCGACCGCTTCGTGGTGGCCCGGCGCGAACGGCACGCGTGACGGGGGGTGCCTGGCGCGGCGGCGCGTAACGCCAACGCCACCCGAATGTGTGGTTTTCGCACCACGGCGACAGGTGCGCAAAAGCCACACAAGTGCGTGAAACACACACCCGCGCGTGTCTCGCAACGCAGACAACACCTGCAATTCCAGTGCATTGCAAAAGTCTAGATTTTGGCACGGTTCATGCTCTATCGGCAGCGGAGGGGTTATGAACCAGACCACCATCAAGAAATCCATCGAATGTTCCGGCGTCGGCCTGCACGGCGGCAAGATGGTCCACCTGACCATGCGTCCCGCCCCCGAAGACACCGGCATTGTGTTCGATATCCATACCGCCCAGGGCGTGCGCCGCGTGGCGCCCAATCCCCAGGCCGTGGTCGCCACCGGCCTTGCTACCACCCTCGGCGTGTCCGGCAACGGCCAGGACGCCTCGGTGGCCACCGTGGAGCACCTGCTTGCCGCCATCCGCGGCCTCGAGATCGACAACATGATCATCGAGGTGCAGGGCGGTGAAGTGCCCATCATGGACGGCAGCGCCGCCTCCTTCGTCATGCTGCTGCGCAACGCGGGCATCCGCGCCCAGTCGCGCGCCCGCCGCGTGCTGCGCATCGCCAAGCCCATCAGCCACGAGAGCGACGGCAAGTCCATCCGCGCCCTGCCCTACGACGGCTTTCGCGTGGACTACACCATCGACTTCGCCCACCCGCTCATCGGCGTGCAGCACATGAGTCTGGAAGTGACGCCCCGCACCTTCGCCGAAGTGGCCAAGGCGCGCACCTTCGGCTTCCTGCGCGAGGTGGAGTACATGCACAGCAAGGGCCTGGCCCTTGGCGGCTCGCTGGACAACGCCGTGGTGCTCGACGACTACGCCGTGCTCAACGACGACGGCCTGCGCTTCCCCGACGAGTTCGTGCGCCACAAGATCCTGGACTTCATCGGCGACATGGCCATGCTGGGCACTCCCCTTCAGGGGCACTTCATCGTGCACTGCTCCGGCCATGCCCTGAACAACGCCTTCCTGCGCGTGCTGACCGAAAACGCGGACATCTACCTGCAGGAAGTGACGCTGGACGAACCCGCCGCCGAAAAGGCCGCCCGCCGTCCCGCCGTGGCCCCCGCCCGTGCTGCGGTCCATGCCGGGCAGCCCGCCACGGTCTAGCCGACTCCCCCCTTTCGCCATTCCGGGCCGCCTTCGGGCGGCCCTTTTTCGTTGCGCGGAATATTCCGGACCGGGACGTGCGCTGTCTTCCGGTGGTGCGTTGCCGCCTTCACGCGCGCCCCTGCGAGAGCGGGCGCACCTTATTATAATGAATGGGCGGCGGGGCGGGGCGCCCGACACGCCTCCACGCCCCTGCGCCCTCGCGGCGGCGCCCCACAAATTTGCCCCCGCAAAGCCGCGCCGGACGCCAATCCGTCACGCAACGCGCAAAAAAACGCGCATTCCCCCGCTTTTCCCCCTTGCCTTTTCCCAAGGGAGCGGGTAGAAGCGCTTTCTCGTTGGCTGGCGTAGCTCAACTGGCAGAGCAGCTGATTTGTAATCAGCCGGTTGCGGGTTCGAGTCCCATCGCCAGCTCCACAGTGGAGGGGTTCCCGAGTGGCCAAAGGGAACAGACTGTAAATCTGTCGTCGTAAGACTTCGGTGGTTCAAATCCACCCCCCTCCACCACTTGACAAGCTATCTTGGCTGTAGGAGACAGGAAGGCCTGTCGGAGAACTACGGCTTCCTGGAAGTACGGCAGCATGCTGGACGTGCGGGAATAGCTCAAGTGGCTAGAGCATCAGCCTTCCAAGCTGAGGGTTGCGAGTTCGAGTCTCGTTTCCCGCTCCATCCTAGCCCGGGTTCTCCTCAAGCAAGCAATCGGCCCACATAGCTCAGGCGGTAGAGCACTTCCTTGGTAAGGAAGAGGTCATGAGTTCAAGTCTCATTGTGGGCTCCATTTCCGTGCCTAACGATTAACGCAAGAAGAAAACCACGCCAGGGAGAACACCTATGGGTAAGGAAAAATTTGAACGCAAGAAGCCGCATGTCAACATCGGCACCATCGGCCACATCGACCACGGCAAGACCACTCTGACCGCCGCCATCACCAAGGTGGCCGGTCTGCGCGGCAACGGCAAGTTCGTGGCGTTCGACGAAATCGACAAGGCTCCCGAAGAAAAGGAACGTGGCATCACCATCGCCACCGCCCACGTCGAATACGAAACCGCCACCCGCCACTACGCCCACGTGGACTGCCCCGGCCACGCCGACTACATCAAGAACATGATCACCGGCGCCGCCCAGATGGACGGCGGTATCCTGGTGGTCGCCGCCACCGACGGCCCCATGCCCCAGACCCGTGAGCACATCCTGCTCGCCCGTCAGGTCGGCGTGCCCTACCTGGTGGTGTTCCTGAACAAGTGCGACATGGTTGACGACGAAGAGCTGCTCGAACTCGTGGAACTCGAAGTCCGCGAACTGCTCTCGCTCTACGGCTTCCCGGGCGACGACATCCCGGTGATCCGCGGTTCGGCCCTGAAGGCCCTTGAAACCGACGATCCCAACTCCCCCGAAGCCGCTCCGGTCGTGGCCCTGCTCGACGCCTGCGACAGCTACATCCCCGAGCCGCAGCGCGACATCGACAAGCCCTTCCTGATGCCCATCGAAGACGTGTTCTCCATCTCCGGCCGCGGCACCGTGGTGACCGGTCGTGTGGAACGCGGCATCATCAAGGTCGGCGAAGAAGTGGAAATCGTCGGCATCAAGGACACCGTCAAGTCGACCTGCACCGGCGTCGAAATGTTCCGCAAGCTGCTCGACCAGGGCCAGGCCGGCGACAACATCGGCGCCCTGCTGCGCGGCATCAAGCGTGAAGACGTGGAACGCGGCCAGGTTCTTGCCGCGCCCAAGTCCATCAAGCCGCACCGCAAGTTCAAGGCCGAAGTGTACGTCCTGTCCAAGGAAGAAGGCGGCCGCCACACCCCGTTCTTCTCGGGCTACCGTCCGCAGTTCTACTTCCGCACCACGGACATCACCGGCATCATCGCGCTGGCTGACGGCGTCGAAATGGTCATGCCCGGCGACAACTCCACCTTCACCGTGGAACTGATCGCTCCCATCGCCATGGAGCAGGGCCTGCGCTTCGCCATCCGCGAAGGCGGCCGCACCGTCGGCGCGGGCGTGGTCTCCGAAATCCTGGAGTAAACGATGCGCGTCAATCTCCTGCTCGCCTGCACCGAGTGCAAGCGGCGCAATTACGCGACCGTCAAGAACAAGAAGAATACTACCGGCCGCATCGAACTGAAGAAGTATTGTCCCTGGGACAAGAAGCACACGGTTCACCGCGAAACCAAGTAGTATCCTCATAGTGCAGGGCAGTAGCTCTAACGGCTAGAGCGCCGGTCTCCAAAACCGGATGTTGGGGGTTCGAATCCCTCCTGCCCTGCCACTCCTTTCCCAGCGGGACAGCGCACGGCAACGTGCCAAGGCGCCCCACGGCACCTTTCCGCCCGGCCCGGCGAACCCACGGTTCGCCCGCCGGGCGGGCCGGTCCCCCCCGAACGATGGCAAGTCGACCAGTCGAAATGGCTCCAGAGGCGACCATGGCGAAAAAGCAGCAGAACGCGCCCGAGGCGACCCCCGCCGATTCCGGCAACGGCATCGGCGACAAGATCACCCAGCTCAGGGATTACTTCGAGGAAGCCAAGGGCGAACTGCGCAAGGTCACCTGGCCCACGCGCAAGGAAACCACGGCAACGGGCATCGCCGTGCTCGTTCTCGTTTTCGTCATGTCCCTGTTCCTCGGTGTCGTGGACCTTGGGCTGACCAAGCTCGTCGAATACATCCTCTCGTGACGGACACCGAAATGACCGAATCGATCCCCACGGCCGGCAAGGCCCGCTGGTTCATCGTCCACACCTATTCGGGCTTCGAGCAGCGTGTCGAGCAGACCATACGCGAGATGATCCGTACCGGTCAGGCGCAGGGACTCATCGAAGAGGTCGTGGTGCCCACCGAGAAGGTCATCGAGCTCGTCAAGGGCGAGAAGCGGACCTCCACGCGGAAGTTCTACCCCGGGTACGTCATGGTCAAGATGACCATGACCGATTTCTCGTGGCACCTCGTCCAGTCCATTCCCAAGGTTACCGGTTTCGTCGGCGGCAAGAACCGTCCGACTCCCATGCGTGACAGCGAAGCCGAACGCATCCTGACCATGATGGAATCGCGGCAGGAGCAGCCCCGGCCGAAGTTCAACTTCGAGCGCGGGGACGAGGTTCGCGTCATAGACGGGCCTTTCGGCGGCTTCAATGGCGTCGTCGAGGACGTCAACTACGACAAGGGCAAACTCAGGGTGTCGGTCTCCATCTTCGGCAGGCAGACCCCGGTCGAGCTGGACTTCGTCCAGGTTTCCAAGGGCTAGCCCCCTTTCGATGATCTTGCGCGGTAACCATCGCGGCCCGCGCCGCCCATAGAGGGACAGAACAATGGCTAAGAAAGAAGTTGCCAAGATCAAGCTGCAGATTCCGGCCGGGGCGGCCAACCCTTCCCCGCCGGTTGGTCCCGCGCTCGGCCAGCACGGGCTCAACATCATGGAATTCTGCAAGACTTTCAACGCGAAGACCATGGAGCAGAAGGGCATGATCACCCCCGTGGTGATCACCGTCTACTCCGACCGTTCCTTCACGTTCATCACCAAGACCCCCCCTGCTTCCGTGCTGCTGCTGAAGGCCGCCAAGCTCGAAAAGGGCTCTGGCGAACCGAACCGGAACAAGGTCGGCTCGGTGAACATGGCGCAGGTTGAAGAGATCGCGAAGCTGAAGCTGCCCGACCTCACCGCCAAGGATCTCGATGCGGCCACCCGCTCCATTCTGGGCACCGCCCGGAGCATGGGCATCGAAATCAAGTAGCGTTTCGGATCAGTTGCACTGCCGTCCGCCGACACGGTCGGCCTTCCCGGCCAAGCCGGGGCGCATCCCCTGCACACAGTGGGGTGCGTGACCAAGGCGGCAGGAGATTGCGAACGTCAGCAAAAGGAAAAGGTGGGTACAATGCCCAAGCACGGCAAGAAATATCGCTCGGCGACGGAAGGACGCGACATCGCCGAACGTTTCGCTCTCGAAGACGCGGTGGCCAAGTCCCTCGCGGCTTCGTTCGCCAAGTTCGACGAAACCGTCGACGTGGCCATCTGCCTCGGCGTCGATCCCAAGTACTCGGACCAGATGGTGCGCGGCGCCGTCACCCTGCCCCATGGCCTCGGCAAGACCGTGCGCGTGGCGGTGTTCTGCAAGGGCGACAAGGAAGCCGAAGCCAAGGCCGCCGGCGCAGACTTTGCCGGCGCCGAAGAACTGGTCGCCAAGATCAAGGAAGGCTGGCTGGACTTCGACAAGGCCATCGCCACCCCCGACGTCATGGCCCTGGTCGGCCAGATCGGCCGCGTGCTCGGCCCCCGCGGCCTGATGCCCAACGCCAAGACCGGCACCGTCACCTTCGACGTGGCCACCGCAGTGAAGGAAACCAAGGCCGGCCGCGTGGAATTCAAGGTCGACAAGGCGGGCGTGCTGCATGCCCCGCTCGGCAAGGTGTCCTTCGGTTCCGAAAAGATCCTGGGCAACCTGAAGTCGCTGCTTGAAACCGTGAACCGCCTGAAGCCCGCCACGGCCAAGGGCACCTACATGAAGGCCATGGCGGTCTCCACCACCATGGGCCCCGGTTTCAAGGTCGACCCGACCACCATCAAGAAGTTCCTCGAAGGCTAACCCCCTTCGTTGATATTTGGCCCGGTTGCTGCGCAGCCGGGCCTTTACCGGCAACAGGCCCGGAAATACGAGTCGAAGAAAGCAGGCGGCGGGGGTTCTCCACCCTTGCGTTAAGTCCTGCCGAGACCACAGTGTCTTTGGCTCGGCATTTCCACCCAGACACACCCGAACCTGAGGAGAGTCACGTGAACAGGTCCGAGAAAGCAGCCATCATCGAGCAGCTCAAGGCTCGTGCTGAAGGCGCTTCCATCGCGGTCGTGACCGACTTCAAGGGTATGTCGGTGGAAGAGCTGACCCGTCTCAGAGTGAAGCTTCGTGAAAACGGCGCGGAATACCACGTCGTGAAGAACACCCTGGCACGGATCGCCTTTACCGACGGAGCGCATGACGTCATCAAAGACGTGTTCAAAGAGAACTGCGCCGTCGCCCTTGGGTTCGCTGATCCCGTCGCTGTGGCAAAGGCGGTTACCGACTTTGCCAAGACGAGCAAGATCTTCACGGTGCGCCACGGCAGCCTTGAAGGCAAGTTCCTTTCCGGGGAACAGGTCTCTGACCTCGCCAAGCTGCCCAGCAAGCCCGAACTGATCGCGCGCGCTCTTGGCACGATGAACGCCGTGCCCACCAACTTCGTTTCGCTGTTCGCCAACATCATCCGTGGCCTTCTCTACGCCCTGAAGGGCATTGAAGAGAAGAAGGCCGCGGCCTAGGCAACACCGGAATCGAACCCAACCCTTACGCCAAAGACACCCGAAAGGAGCAAATCATGTCCAGCATCACCAAGGAACAGGTCGTCGAATTCATCGCCAACATGACCGTCCTCGAACTTTCCGAGTTCATCAAGGAACTTGAAGAAAAGTTCGGCGTGTCCGCCGCCGCTCCGGCCATGGCCATGGTTGCCGCCGGCCCCGCTGAAGCCGCCCCGGCCGAAGAAGAAAAGACCGAATTCGACGTCATCCTGAAGGCCGCTGGCGCCAACAAGATCGGCGTCATCAAGGTGGTCCGCGCCCTGACCGGCCTTGGCCTGAAGGAAGCCAAGGACAAGGTCGACGGCGCTCCCTCCACCCTGAAGGAAGCCGTTTCCAAGGAAGAAGCCGAAGAAGCCAAGAAGCAGCTGGTGGAAGCCGGCGCCGAAGTCGAAGTCAAGTAGACTCGATTCGCTGCGCCGCACAGGCGATCGGAACAGCGCGGGCGAGTTCATCGCCCGCGCTTCTTCTGCTTTATCGCCTTGTCCGGCATCCTCGGCATTTCGGGTGGCGGCCATGCGCCGGACATATGCCGACAGGCGCGGCACATGCGGGCGGCACGGCGTCGCGGGACGGAAAGGGACGAGAGGGGACGGGGCGGCATGCCGCCGCGCCGGACGGGAAGCAGTCGTGTGGCAAGCCGCACAGGCTTGCAAAATTTTTCCGAAACGACTATTGTTGCAATTTGGTCGAACTCACTTCGCACCAACCCAGCTCCTGACCCGGGCGGTACGTTGTACGCTGCACCCCTCTTTCCCACCCCCCGAACCGACAGCCTTTCCGGTGGGCGCGTCGCTCTTGTCGCGCGTCCGCTTAGCCTCGTCCGCGGCACGGCGTTGAAGGGACACCCCCTTCACGCGGCCGCCTTTCGTTGTCGCTTCGCCCCGGCAGCCATGCGCCATGCGCCCGCTGCCCCCGAAACGCGGGACGCCGGCCACGCCGCCCGTCCCGCCGCCCAGCGTGCCGTGCACGCGTCCGCTCCATCCGACCCGCACGGGTCGTTCGGCCTCTCGCGCTGAGAGCCCCGCCGGAAAACCGTCTTTCTGAGGTGAAACCATGGGCCAACTCACGAAAAAGTTCGGCAAGATTCCCGTATCGCTCGGCATTCCGCACCTCCTGAACCTTCAGGTGGACTCGTACATCAAGTTCCTTCAGGAAGGCATTGCCGAACGCAAGCCCGACGAGGGCCTTGAAGGGGTCTTCCGGTCCGTGTTCCCCATCGAGGACTTCAACCGCACCGCCAGCCTCGAATACGTCAGCTACGACATCGGCGAGCCCAAGTTCGACCAGGCGGAATGCATCTCGAAGGGCCTCACCTACGAAGCGCCCATCCGCATCAAGGTGCGGCTCGTGGTCTACGACGTGGACGACGATTCCGGCAACCGCACCATCCGCGACATCAAGGAACAGGACATCTATTTCGGCACCCTGCCGCTGATGACCGAGAAGGGCACCTTCATCATCAACGGCACCGAGCGCGTCATCGTCAACCAGTTGCAGCGCTCGCCGGGCATCATCTTCGAGCACGATTCGGGCAAGACCCATTCCAGCCGCAAGGTGCTGTACTCCTGCCGCGTCATTCCCATGCGCGGCTCGTGGCTCGACTTCGACTTCGACCACAAGGACATCCTGTACGTCCGCATCGACCGCCGCCGCAAGATGCCCGCCACCATCCTGTTCAAGGCCATGGGCATGAACAAGACGGACATCCTGGACTACTTCTACAAGAAGGAGTTCTACCGCCTGTCCGACGACGGCCGCGTGTTCTGGGAAGTGCAGAAGGACATGTTCCGCAAGGATTCGGCCTTCGCCGACATCGCGGGCGCCGACGGCACCATGTTCGTCAAGGCGGGCAAGCCCATCACCAAGCGCGCCTGGCGCCAGATCTGCGAGGCGGGCCTCGAAGCCCTCGAAGTGGCTCCCGACACCCTGGACGGCCTGTTCCTGGCCGAGGACGTGGTGAACCCCTCCACCGGCGAAGTGCTGGCCGAGGCCGCCGACGAAGTGACCCCCGGCGTGCTGGAGCGCCTGCGCGAGGCGGGCATCGATCGCCTGCCCATCCTGCACACCAAGGGCATCGACACCTCGTCCTCGCTGCGCGACACCCTGGTGCTGGACAAGACCGCCGACAAGGAAGCCGCCCAGGTGGAAATCTACCGCCGCCTGCGCCCCTCGTCGCCGCCCACGCCCGAAATCGCGGAAAGCTTCTTCGACAACCTGTTCCGCAGCCCGGACTACTACGACCTTTCCCCCGTGGGCCGCTACAAGCTGAACCAGCGCCTGGGCCTCGACCAGTCGCTGGACCTGCGCGTGCTGACCGACGAGGACATCCTGACCGCCATCAAGGTGCTGGTGCACCTCAAGGACAGCCACGGCCCGGCCGACGACATCGACCACCTGGGCAACCGCCGCGTGCGGCCCGTGGGCGAACTGGTGGAAAACCAGTACCGCATCGGCCTCGTGCGCATGGAGCGGGCCATCAAGGAACGCATGAGCCTGCAGGAAGTCTCCACGCTCATGCCGCACGACCTGATCAACCCGAAGCCCGTGGCCGCCGTGCTGAAGGAATTCTTCGGCACCTCGCAGCTCTCGCAGTTCATGGACCAGACCAACGCCCTGTCGGAAGTGACGCACAAGCGCCGCCTGTCCGCCCTGGGCCCCGGCGGCCTGACCCGCGAACGCGCGGGCTTCGAGGTGCGCGACGTGCACACCTCGCACTACGGCCGCATCTGCCCCATCGAAACGCCTGAAGGCCCGAACATCGGCCTCATCGTGTCGCTGACCACCTACGCCAAGGTGAACGACTACGGCTTCATCGAGACGCCGTACCACGTCATCCGCGATACCAAGATGACCGGCGAGGTGGTCTACCTCGACGCCTCGCGCGAGCACGGCGAGGTCATCGCCCAGGCCAACGCGCCCTTCGACGCCGAAGGCAAGCTGGCCGACGAGTTCGTCACCACCCGCGTCAAGGGCGACGTGCTCATGTCGCCCCGCGACGAAGTGACCCTGATGGACGTTTCGCCCAGCCAGATGGTGTCCATCTCGGCCGCGCTGATCCCGTTCCTGGAACACGACGACGCCAACCGCGCGCTGATGGGCTCGAACATGCAGCGCCAGGCCGTGCCGCTGCTCCAGTGCGAGAAGCCCCTCGTGGGCACGGGCATGGAAGGCCCGGTGGCCCAGGACTCGGGCGCGTGCATCATCGCCGAAGGGCCGGGCATCGTGCGCTACGCCGACGCCGACCGCATCATCGTCAGCTACGAGAACGGCCTGTACCCCGAACGGGGCGGCGTGCGCGCCTACGACCTGCAGAAGTTCCACAAGTCCAACCAGAACTCCTGCTTCGGCCAGAAGCCCACCTGCCACCCCGGCCAGGTCGTGGCCAAGGGCGACATCCTGGCCGACGGCCCCGGCATCGAGGACGGCGAACTGGCGCTGGGCAAAAACCTGGTTGTCGCGTTCATGCCGTGGTGCGGCTACAACTTCGAAGACTCCATCCTCATCTCCGAGCGCACCGTGAAGGAAGACACCTTCACCTCGGTGCACATCGAGGAGTTCGAGGTCGTGGCGCGCGACACCAAGCTGGGACCGGAAGAAATCACCCGCGACATTCCCAACGTGGGCGAGGACATGCTCCGCAACCTGGACGCCAGCGGCATCATCCGCATCGGGGCCAACGTGAAGCCGGACGACATCCTCGTCGGCAAGATCACCCCCAAGGGCGAAACCCAGCTCACCCCGGAAGAAAAGCTGCTGCGCGCCATCTTCGGCGACAAGGCCCGCGACGTGAAGAACACCTCGCTCAAGGTGCCGCCGGGCATCGAGGGCACGGTCATCGAGGTCAAGGTGTTCAACCGCCGCTCCGGCGAGAAGGACGAGCGCGCCCGCCTGATCGAGGAATACGAACTGGGCCGCCTGGACCGCAAGGAACAGGACCACATCCGGGGCCTCGGCGACGCCACCCGCGTGAAGCTGATGGCCGTGGTGGAAGGCAAGCAGATCGGCACCACCCTGGCGGGCAAGAAGAAGGGCGAGGTCATCGCCGAGGCGGGCGCCTCCGCCACCGCCGAGATGCTGGCCGACGTGCCCCTGAAGAAGTTCGCGAGCCTGTTCAAGAGCCGCGAGGTCAACGAGGCCGTGGACGCCCTGCTGGAAAGCTACGACCAGCAGGTGCAGTTCATCAGCAACATCTACGAGTCCAAGCGCGGCAAGGTGACCGAAGGGGACGACCTGCCCCCCGGCGTCATCAAGATGGTCAAGGTCTACATCGCCGTGAAGCGCAAGCTCTCGGTGGGCGACAAGATGGCCGGCCGCCACGGGAACAAGGGCGTCGTCTCCTGCATCCTGCCCGCCGAGGACATGCCGTTCTTCGCGGACGGCCGCCCGGTGGACATCGTGCTGAACCCGCTCGGCGTGCCTTCGCGCATGAACATCGGCCAGATCATGGAGACCCACCTCGGGTGGGCCGCCAAGGAAATGGGCCGCCAGCTCGCCGAAATGCTGGAGCGCAACGACCCGCTGAAGGCGCTGCGCAACGAGGTGAAGCGGGCGTTCGACTCCGCCCCCATCAACTCGCTGGTGGACTCCATGGACGACGACGACTTCCGCGCCGCCGTGGCCAAGCTGGGCCGCGGCATCGTGACCAAGACCCCCGTGTTCGACGGCGCGGCGGAAGAGGAAATCTGGTCGTGGCTGGTGCGCGCCGGCATCGACGACGACGGCAAGACCGTGCTGTACGACGGCCGCACCGGCGAACGGTTCCACAACCGCGTCACCACCGGCGTCATGTACATGCTCAAGCTGCACCACCTGGTTGACGAGAAGATCCACGCCCGGTCCACCGGCCCCTACTCGCTGGTGACCCAGCAGCCCCTGGGCGGCAAGGCCCAGTTCGGCGGCCAGCGTCTGGGCGAAATGGAAGTGTGGGCGCTCGAAGCGTACGGCGCGGCCTACCTGTTGCAGGAATTCCTGACCGTGAAGTCGGACGACGTGACCGGCCGCGTGAAGATGTACGAGAAGATCGTGAAGGGCGACAACTTCCTGGAAGCCGGTCTGCCCGAATCGTTCAACGTGCTCGTCAAGGAACTCATGTCGCTGGGCCTCGACGTCACCCTGCACCAGGAAGAAGGCAAGAAGCGTCCCAAGCGCGTCGGCTTCATGAACGCGCTGTAGCGATATCCGGTTTGGGAGAAGAAAGACCGGGGGAAGGGACCCTTTGAAAAGGGTCCCCTTCCCCCGGACCCCCATCCCCCCAAACTTTTTATAAGTCTGCGCACAACGTTTTCTCCGCCCCCCACGGCGCATTCCGCGCGCAGCGCGAAATGCGCCGAAAAAGGGGTCAAGGGGGCCACCGCCCCCTTGTGGGGGTGCAGGGGGCAAGGCCCTCTGCTCACCGAAGGCGTGCAAACAACCTTTTCGGGTAGGGAACACGATATGACCTTAGACGATCTGTTCACCGTTCGGGGCTCGTCGGCCAACGTCGCGAACATCCGCAACCTGAAGGCGATCCAGATCTCCATCGCCGCGCCGGAGAGCATCCGGGAATGGTCGTACGGCGAGGTGAAGAAGCCCGAGACCATCAACTACCGCACCTTCAAGCCCGAGCGGGACGGCCTGTTCTGCGCCAAGATCTTCGGGCCGGTGAAGGACTACGAGTGCAACTGCGGCAAGTACAAGCGCATGAAGCACCGTGGCATCGTGTGCGAAAAGTGCGGGGTCGAGGTCATCGCCTCCAAGGTGCGCCGCGAGCGCATGGGCCACATCGAACTGGCCGCGCCCGTCGCGCACATCTGGTTCCTGAAGACCCTGCCCTCGAAGATCGGCACCCTGCTCGACATGACCATGGCCGACCTCGAGAAGGTGCTGTACTTCGACTCGTACATCGTGCTCGATCCGGGTTCCACCAACCTCGCCAAGATGCAGGTCATCTCCGAGGACCAGTACCTTCAGGTCATCGACCACTACGGCGAGGACGCCCTGACCGTGGGCATGGGCGCGGAAGCCGTGCGCAGCCTGCTCGAGGAACTGAACCTCGAGGAACTGCGCGCCATGCTGCGCGAGGAATCGCAGGCCACCAAGTCGCAGACCAAGAAGAAGAAGCTCACCAAGCGCCTGAAGATCGTCGAGGCGTTCCTGGAGTCGGCCAACAAGCCGGAATGGATGGTGATGGAAGTCATCCCCGTCATTCCGCCCGAGTTGCGCCCCCTGGTTCCGCTGGACGGCGGCCGCTTCGCCACCTCGGACCTCAACGACCTGTACCGCCGCGTCATCAACCGCAACAACCGCCTCAAGCGGCTGATGGAGCTCGGCGCGCCCGACATCATCATCCGCAACGAAAAGCGCATGTTGCAGGAAGCCGTTGACGCCCTGTTCGACAACGGCCGCCGCGGCCGCGCCATCACCGGCACCAACGGCCGCCCGCTGAAGTCGCTGTCGGACATGATCAAGGGCAAGCAGGGCCGCTTCCGCCAGAACCTGCTGGGCAAGCGCGTGGACTACTCCGGCCGTTCGGTCATCGTGGTGGGTCCCAAGCTGAAGCTGCACCAGTGCGGCCTGCCCAAGAAGATGGCCCTCGAGTTGTTCAAGCCCTTCATCTATTCCGAGCTGGAAAAAAGAGGTCTGGCCTCCACCATCAAGAGCGCCAAGAAGATGGTGGAGCGCGAGGAACTGGTGGTGTGGGACATCCTGGAAGAGGTGGTGCGCGAGTACCCCATCCTGCTCAACCGCGCCCCCACCCTGCACCGTCTGGGCATCCAGGCTTTCGAACCGCTGCTGGTGGAAGGCAAGGCCATCCAGCTGCACCCGCTGGTCTGCTCGGCCTACAACGCCGACTTCGACGGCGACCAGATGGCCGTGCACGTGCCCCTTTCCGTCGAGGCGCAGATCGAATGCCGCGTGCTCATGATGAGCACCAACAACATCCTGTCCCCGGCCAACGGCTCGCCAGTCATCGTGCCCTCGCAGGACATCGTCCTCGGGCTGTACTACATGACCGTGGAGCGTTCGTTCGAAAAGGGCGAAGGCATGGCCTTCTGCGCCCCGTGGGAAGTGGTGGCCGCCTACGATTCCGGCTCCGTCTCGCTGCATGCGCGCGTCAAGGTGCGCATGGAGGACGGCAACACCGTGGACACCACCCCCGGCCGCATCCTGGTCTGGGAAGTGCTGCCCAAGGGCGTCGGCTTCGAGTTCGTCAACTGCACCCTGACCAAGAAGAACATCGCCCGCCTGGTGGGCGCCGCCTACCGTGACGCGGGCACCAAGGCCGCCGTCATCCTGTGCGACCGCCTGAAGGACGTGGGCTACGAATACGCCACGCGCGCGGGCATCACCATCGGCGTGAAGGACCTGCGCATCCCGTCCAAGAAGAAGGCCATGCTGGAAGCCTCGCAGAACGAGGTGGACGACATCGAGCGCCAGTACCGCGACGGCATCATCACCCGTACCGAAAAGTACAACAAGGTGGTGGACGTCTGGACCAAGGCCACCCAGGACATCTCCAACGAGATGACCAAGGAGATCTCGCACGAGGTCATCGTGGACCCCAGGACCGGGAAGGAAGAGGTCAACAGCAGCTTCAACCCGATCTACATGATGTCCACCTCGGGCGCGCGAGGCAACCAGGACCAGATGCGCCAGCTTGCGGGCATGCGCGGCCTGATGGCCAAGCCCTCGGGCGAAATCATCGAAACGCCCATCACCTCGAGCTTCCGCGAAGGGCTCGACGTGTTGCAGTACTTCAACTCCACCCACGGCGCGCGCAAGGGCCTTGCCGACACCGCGCTGAAGACGGCGAACTCGGGCTACCTCACCCGCCGCCTGGTGGACGTGGTGCAGGACGTCATCGTCAGCGAGCTTGACTGCGGCACCGTGGACGGCATCGAGATCGGCCACTTCATCAAGGGCGGCGACATCAAGGTGCGCCTGTCCGACCGCGTGCTGGGCCGCGTGCTGCTGTACCCCGTGTTCGACCCCGAAACCCGCGAACTGCTGTTCCCCGAGAACACGCTGATCGACGAGGACGTGGCCCAGACCCTGGAGGCCATGGGCATCAGCACCGTGACCATCCGCTCGGCCCTGACCTGCCAGAGCGAGCGCGGCGTGTGCGCCCGCTGCTACGGGCGCGACCTTGCGCGCGGCCACCTCGTCAACATCGGCGAGACCGTGGGCATCATCGCGGCCCAGTCCATCGGCGAACCGGGCACCCAGCTCACCATGCGCACGTTCCACATCGGCGGCACCGCGTCGCGCGAAATCGAGCGTTCCAGCATCGTGGCGCAGCACCCCGGCCGCGTGATCCTGTCGCGCGTGAAGGCCGTGCGCAACCGCGACGGCCAGATGATGGTGCTCGGCAAGAGCGGCCAGATCGCCATCGTGGACGAGCAGGGCCGCGAACGCGAAAAGTACATCCTGCCCAACGGCTCGCGCCTGAACGTCACCGACGGCACCGAGATCAAGAAGGGCGTCGTCCTGGCCGAATGGGACCCGTTCAACGAACCGTTCGTCTCGGAAGTAGAAGGTACGGTCAAGTTCACCGACATCATCGAGGGCAAGACCTACCAGGAAAAGATGGACGACGCGACGCGCATGACCACGCAGTCGATCATCGAATACCGCACCACCAACTTCCGTCCGTCCATCTCCATCTGCGACGAGAACGGCGAGCCCAAGATGCGCGGCGGCAACCTGCCCGCCACGTATTCGCTGCCCGTCGGCGCGCTGATCATGGTCAAGGCCGGGCAGGAAGTGCAGGCCGGCGACATCATCGCGCGCAAGCCGCGTGAATCGTCCAAGACCAAGGACATCGTGGGTGGCCTGCCCCGCGTGGCCGAGCTGTTCGAAGTGCGCAAGCCGAAAGATATGGCCGTGGTGTCCGAAATCGACGGCACGGTCACCTTCGCGGGCGAAACCAAGGGCAAGCGCAAGCTGGTGGTCACCCCCGAAACGGGCGAAGCCAAGGAATACCTGGTGCCCAAGGGCAAGCACATCACCGTTTCCGACGGCGACTTCGTGGAAGCCGGTGAACTCTTGACCGAAGGCCATCCGGAACTGCACGACATCCTGCGCACCAAGGGCGAGAAGTTCCTGGCCCGCTACCTGGTGGATGAAATCCAGGAAGTGTACCGCTTCCAGGGCGTGGGCATCGACGACAAGCACATCGAGGTCATCGTGCGCCAGATGCTGCGCAAGATCACCGTGCTCGATCCGGGCGGCACCAGCTTCCTGGTGGGCGAACAGGTGGACAAGGGCGAATTCCGCCAGGAAAACACCCGCGCCATGGGCGAAGGCCGCACCCCGGCCACGGCAGAACCGCTGGTGCTCGGCATCACCCAGGCCTCGCTGACCACCTCGTCGTTCATCTCGGCGGCGTCGTTCCAGGAAACCACCAAGGTGCTCACCGAAGCCTCCCTGCGCGGCAAGATGGACTACCTGCGCGGCCTGAAGGAAAACGTCATCGTGGGCCGCCTGATCCCCGCCGGGACCGGCTACCGCGAGTACGTGCATTCCGACATCTCCGTGCCGGAACAGAAGGAACGCCCGGACAAGTTCCTGGAAGACCTGGAAGAGAATCCGCTGCTGGTGGATATCTTCTAGGAAGGGCTTGCGCCAAGAAGAAGAAAAGACAGGGCCTCCGCTTTCGGGCGGGGGCCCTTTTTTTGTGGGGTGATGGATGGGGAAGGGGGAACGGGAAGGGAGGAGGGGGAGTGCGCTGCTGGGGACGGCTTCTACGAAGACAGTTGCGCGCTGATGATTGCCCTCGGTTTCGTTATGCCTCCGGCGGGCAGGGGGTGTTGTAACGAACACCCCCTGCACCCCCGCGTTCCAAGGGGCCCCGCCCCTTGGAACCCCGTGTCGTCATGCACCGCATTCCGGCGCCGGGCAGCTTCCCTCCGGCGCTGAAGCGCCTTCGGGTGATCTGCCCGGCGGAATGCGAATGCGCGCGAGGCTCCCGCTGGCATAGCTGAGCGAGGGTGCCCATAGTTTCACCCCGTCGCGGCGCGCATCCGCGACGCCGGAGCTTCCGCCGTCGCAAAGCCTCCGGCGGCGATCTCCGGCTACGGATGCGTATCGCCGCACAAAGGTTTCCCGCGCTCAGGCGAAGGGAATGCATTTCTTATAAAGTTAGAAAGACAGCCGAAAGACAACGCAATTGCCCACCGACCCCGTTTCGTGCGTAGAAGCGTGTGACGCCGGGCCTTGACGGCGGCACATGCGTCGCAACGAGGGCCAAGGTAACGGCAGCCTCGTGGCATATTACCTGCGGGAGCCAAGCGTGCATTGGCGTCACCGGCGGCAGATCGCCCGAAGGCGCTTTTGCGCCGGAGGGAAGCTGCCGCCGAAGGGACGCCGCGCAGGATACGTTGGGGGTCCAGGGGAGGCGAAGCCCCCCTGGAGCGCGGGGATGCAAGGGGCCATCGCTTAATGGCCCCTTGCCCGCCGGAGGCATAACGAAATCGAGCGCATCCAACAGCGCACAACTTCCTTCGTAGAAGCCGCGTCCAACAAGACACTGCCCCATCCCCTTCACCCCGCCGGACGTCGCCCACCCATCCCCTTCCGCCTGTCCAGTTCCTCGGTCAGGTCCTGCGTGGGCACGCAGCGCAGCATGTCGCGCAGGACGACGCCGGCATCGGGCCGTCGGCGGGCCTCGGCCTCGTTCTCCCTTGCGGCGGGCGCATGCTCGGCGAAGACGGGCCCGAGGCCGGTGACGATCCAGTAGGTATTGATGCCCAGCCGCGACAGCCGTATCAACCAGTCCGCCGGGATACGGCCGTGCTTTCCGGCCTCGACGATGGCAGACAGCCTGAGGCCCAGCAGTTCCGCCAGCGCGGCCAGCGTCCGGCACCCGGTGGCCTCAAAGATGCGGGCCAGCTGCGCCCTGGCATCTGGCCCGTAAAAGGAAGGAATCTCGCTCATGGCACGCTCCGGCATTGCGAGGTTGGCAACTGCCCGGAGCACGGAACGCCCGAAGGAACGGACGCCCGGCCGCAAAGGATTCCCGGAAGAGCAATTGCCGGGAGCTCGTAGCCGCCACAGGACGGTGGGATTATTCCCCCTTGCGGGGTATTGTATTCTCCGCACTCCCGACACGCGTGCATGAAGACGGCCGTGCCTGCTTGCGCATGCACAACCCCGCAATGTCGGCGGCGGACCGCCTGTGGATAAAGGTGCTACGTACACCCGCCCGCACTATGCGGCACCGGGACGGGCGGCGTCAAGTACCCGGAGCCGTTGGGAGATGTGGTCTCGACGGCGAAAAAAAGCGGAAGGAAAAGGAAGGGAACGGGAAAGCGCCAGGGGGGATGCCATGGGGGCCAAGGAGGGGATATCCCTGCCCCTCCAGCGTAGCGTCCACCCTACCCTAACCCCCGTCACCGACTTGCCATCATTGCCCGGCTGTGCGAAAACGTGGTGCCTTGAGCGGGCATCCAAGACAAGGACACCCAATGCCGCCGCACTCCCAGCATCGCCGTTTCCGCCCCCTGCCGCACCGGCCCGCCCCGGTCCGGCCTTTCGGCGCTGGCGCCCGGTCCGTGTCCGACGGCCTTGCCGCGCCGCTCGTCCTGCTGATCCTGTTCGCCCTCTTCCTGCTGTCCGTGGCCAACCCGGCCCAGGCCGCGCCCCCGCGCCAGTTCGTGCTCGACACCTTCGCCATCGAAACCCGCGACGATACCCTGGTGTTGCGCCTGGGCGTGGGCGTGGACGACCCCGACGGCCTGCGCGACCTGCTCAAGGACGGCGCCGAAATGGAACTGCGCGGCACGGCCACGCTCACCCGCCGCCGGGGCGTGCTGCCCGACGTGACCCTGGCCGAAAAGGTCTTTGCGTGCGTGCTGCGCCACGACACCCTGACCCGCGAGTTCGAACTGCGCCTGGAAGGCCGCGAGTCGCCATGGCGCGACAAGAACCTTGCCCGCCTGCTGGAGGCCACCTGGAAGCGCCTGGTGCTGCCCCTGGCCCCCATCTCCACGCTGGAAAAGGGCGAACCGCACCGGGTGTCGCTGGCCCTGTCCCTGCGCCACACCGACGTGCCGCCCTGGCTCTCGCGCACCCTGTTCTTCTGGTCCTGGGAGGTCGTGCCCGACGCGACCTTCACACAGGACTTCACCTACTGACCCCCCGCCGCCCCATGGCCCGCCGCACCGTGACGCCCGACCAGCCCTCCGGCCGCCCTCCAGACGGGCAGCGGCCGAACGACGGGCACCGGCCGAACGACGGACACCCTGCGGACAGGTATCCGGCCGACGACCCCGTCTTTCCGCGCGTCATCCGGGTCAGCCCCACGGACACCCGCGAACGCAAGCGCCGCCAGCGCGAAATCTACGTGGCGGCGGGCGTGCTGGTGGCCATGCTGGTGGCCACCTGGGTGGAACTGAACCTGTTCGGCGTCGATTCGTACATCTTCCTGGTCCTGCTGAACATCAACTTCATCCTGTTGCTGGTGGTGCTGTTCATCGTGCTGCGCAACGGGGTGAAGCTGATCCTCGAACGCCGCCGCCGGGTGTTCGGCTCGCACCTGCGCACCCGGCTGGTGCTGGCCTTCATGGCCCTGTCGCTGGTGCCCACGGTGATCATGTTCCTGGCCTCCAACCGGGTGGTGGGCACCTCGGTGGACTACTGGTTCAACAACCAGGTGGAGGTCTCGCTGGACAGCGCGCTGGACGTGGGGCGCAGCTTCTACACCGCCTCGGCCGACCGGCTGCGCGCGCGCGGCGAATCCATCGTGGCGGAAATCGCCGACCGACACCTGACCTGGGGCGGCCAGGCCATGGACACGCTGCTGGAGCGCAAGCGCAAGGAATACGGCCTGTCGCTGACCGGGGTGGTCACCCCCGGCCGGGTGGAACAGAACTGGCACGCCCCGGCGGACCTGAATCCCACGTGGAAGGAGGCGCGCCGCAAGATCGCCTGGGACCAGGCGGCGGCGCAGCAGTACGTTTCCCTGCTGTGGAAGGGCGAAAGCGCGGACTACGTCTTCGGCGTGCTGGCCGTGGACGGCGGCCGCACCGGCTACCTGGTGGTGGCCGAATCCATCGGCGAGGGGGTGATGCTGAAACTGGAGCGCATCGCCCAGGGCTTCGACGACTACAAGAAGCTGAAGACGCTGAAACGGCCGCTGAAGGTCTCGTTCCTGTTCATCCTCGCGGTGCTCAGCGTGCTGATCATCCTGGGATCCATCTGGTTCGGGTTCCGGCTGTCCAAGGAACTCACCGCGCCCATCCTGGCCCTGGCCGAAGGCACGGAGCGCATCGCGCGCGGGGACCTGGCCTTCCGGCTGGAGGACGCGGCCACCGACGAACTGGGCCTGCTGGTGCGTTCGTTCAACCGCATGGCCGAGGACCTTTCCGTCAGCCGCACCCGCCTCACCGACGCCAACGACATGCTTGCCCTGCAAAACGTGGAAATGGGCGAGCGCAGCCGGTACATCGCCACGGTGCTGGACAACATCGCCGCCGGGGTGGTCTCGTTCGGCCCGGACGACCGGGTGGCCACCATCAACGCCGCCGCCTGCGCCATGTTCGGGGTGGAGCCGGGCGACATCGTGGGCCGCGACCCCCGCGAATACCTTTCGCCCGAAGACGCGGCCATGAACCGCCAGATGCTGGACGAGGTGCGGGCCCGGCCCGGCCGCCGCTGGCAGAGCCAGGTGGATTCCGGCCAGGGCGACCGCGCCCTGAAGCTGCTGCTCACCGCCGTCAGCCTGACCACGCCCGAGGGCGAGTACCGGGGCGCGGTGGCCGTGTTCGAGGACATCACCGAACTGGAGCGCATGCAGCGCATGGCCGCCTGGCGCGAGGTGGCCCGGCGCATCGCCCACGAGATCAAGAACCCGCTCACCCCCATCAAACTCTCGGCCCAGCGGCTGGAGCGCAAGTTCGCAGGCGCGGTGGGCGACCCGGTGTTCGGCCAGTGCACCGACCTCATCGTGCGCCAGGTGGAACACCTGCAACAGATGGTGGAGGAGTTCTCCGCCTTCGCCAAGCTGCCGGAGGTCACCCCCCGGCCCGGCGACCTCACCCCGCTGCTGGAGGAACTGACCGCCCTGTTCCGCAACAGCCACAGCAACATCTCGTGGACGCTGGACATCCCCGCGCCGCTGCCGGTGCTGCCCATGGACCAGGAAGCGCTGCACCGGGCCTTCCTGAACATCCTGACCAACGCGGCGGAAGTGTTGCAGGGGCGCGATGACGGCGCGGTGACCATTACCGCCGTGCACAACACCGCCCTCAACCTGGTGCGGGTGGACGTGGCCGACAATGGTCCCGGCCTCACGCCCGAGGAACGTTCGCGCCTGTTCGAGCCCTATTTCTCGCGCAAGAAGGGCGGCACCGGCCTTGGCCTGACCATCGTCAAGTCGGTGGTGTCGGACCATCGCGGGTACGTGCGCGCCCACGCCGCCCCCGCCGCGCCCGATCCGTCCCCTGCGCCGGGCATGGCCGATGCGGCTGCCGGAAGCGGTACCCCCGGCAGAGGCGCCCCCAGCAGAGGCACCCCCGGCAGAGGCACCGTTGTCACCGTCGAGCTTCCTGTGGCATAAGGGAATATATACCGGTGCCCCGCGTGCCGCGCGGAGGGCCTTTCCCTTCGCGGCACGGCGGGATCGGCAAGGTCCCAAGGTCCGGCCACACGCCACGGGAGTTTCCGCATGCACGTCGTCATCCTTGGCGGAACAGGATTCATCGGCTCGGCCCTCACCCGCGCCCTGCTGGCGCGCGGCGATGCGGTCACCGTGTCCTCGCGTGCGCCCGGTACGCCCGGCGCAGGGGACGCGGGGGGCGCGCGGGGCTTCAGCACCGCCACGTGGAACGGGCGCGACCCGGAACCGCTTATCCGCCTGCTGAAGGACGCCCACGCGGTGGTCAACCTGGTGGGCGAAAACATCGCGGGCGGCCGCTGGACGCCGGAGCGCAAGGCGCGCATCGTGGACAGCCGCGTGGCGGCCGGGCAGGCCGTGGCCGCGGCCCTGGGGGCCATGAACGGCGCGGGGCTTCCGGCGGTGCTGGTGCAGGCGTCGGCGGTGGGGTATTATGGCTGCTGGCCCGACATGGCCGCCGCGCCGCGTTGCGGCGAGGGCGACCCGCCGGGGGCCGGATTCCTGGCGGAAACCTGCGCCCGGTGGGAGGCGTCGTCCGCCCCCGCGCAGGCCATGGGCGTGCGCCGCTGCATCATCCGCAGCGGGGTGGTGCTGGGGCCGGGCGGCGCGCTGGCGCGCATGCTGCCCGCGTTCCGGGCCTGGCTGGGCGGCCCGCTGGGCAGCGGCAGACAGCCTTTTTCGTGGATTCACCTGACGGACGAGGTGGGGGCCATCCTGCATCTGCTGGACACCCCGTCCTGCTCCGGCCCGTACAACCTTGCCGCGCCGCAGGCCGTGGACAACGCCGGATTCGCGGCGGCGCTGAACCGCGCCGTGGGCCGCCCGGCGTGGCTGCCCACGCCGTCCGCGCCCGCCTTCGCCCTGCGGCTGGCCCTGGGCGAACTGGCGGAAGAAGCCCTGCTGGCCGGGCAGGTGGCCCCGCCGGACCGGCTGGCCGACTCCGGCCATGCATTCCGGTTCCCCACGCTGGACGCGGCCCTGGCGGACCTGCTGGCCGCCTGACGCACCCGCGCACCCGCGCGAAACCATACCCCGCACCGGGCCGGAGCCCGCCGCGCGGGGACCATACACCAACGCTCCGGAGCGGGCATGGCATATTGCAAGATACTGCTGGTCGAGGACGAGGCCGTTTCGGCGCTGGACATGCGCCGCCGGCTGCGCTCACTCGGCTACGGCGAGCCGGTGCTGGCCACCAGCGGCGAGGAGGCCGTGGAAAGGGCCCGGGACGAAAAGCCCGACCTCGTGCTGATGGACATCGTGCTCGGCCAGGGCATGGACGGCATCGACGCCGCCGGGCGCATCCTGGCCCACCATGCCGTGCCCGTCATCTACATGACCTCGCACGAAGACCCGGAAACCCTGCAACGCGCCAAGATCACCGAGCCGTTCGGGTACCTGCTGAAGCCCTTCGAGGACCGCGATCTGCGCACCTGCATCGAGATGGCGCTGTACAAGCACCAGATGGACCACGAAACCCGGCGCAAGGAACGCTGGTTCGCCACCACCCTGCGCTCCATCGCCGACGCGGTGCTCACCGTGGACCGCCACGGCCGCATCACCTACATCAACGCCAGCGCCGAAGCCATGACCGGCGCGGACCATCACGCCTGCATCGACCGCCATTTCGCCGAACACGTGGACATCCGGTCCAACGGCGGCAGCCACCGCCTTCAGGACCCCAACGACCTGCTGGCCCAGATGACCCAGATCGCACAGACCGCGCAGACGGCGCAGGCCACCGGGACAGGCTTCGGCTTCGCCGCTTCTTCCTTCTCTCCCCTGTCACACCTGTCGCCGGGGTCCTCGGCCGCGCACCCCATCCCCCCGCTCCAGTCCGCCCCCGCAGGGCAATCGGCCATGACCGAGGCCTTCGTGCACGGTCCCGACGGCGCGGCCCACCCCGTGGAGATGAGCGCCTCGCCCCTGGCCGATCCGGACGGACGCCGCGTGGGCACGGTGCTGGTGTTCCGCGACATCACCGAACGCCGCCAGTCGGAAGAGGCCCTGCGCCGCAGCGTGGAAGACCTGCGCCGCACCCTGCGCCAGACCGTTTCCGCCCTGGCCACCGCCTCGGAAAAGCGCGACCCGTACACGGCGGGGCACCAGTCGCGCGTGGCGGAACTGGCCCACGCCATGGCCGTGCGGGTGGGCCTTTCCGGCGAACGGCTGGAAGGGCTGCGCGTGGCGGGCATGCTGCACGACATCGGAAAAATCCACATCCCGGCGGAAATCCTGGCCAAGCCCACCCGCCTGTCGGACCTGGAAATGGGCATCATGCGTACCCACAGCCAGGTGGGCTACGACATCCTGAAGGAAATCGAATTCCCGTGGCCGGTGGCCCAGATCGTCTTGCAGCACCACGAACGGCTGGACGGCTCCGGCTACCCCGAGGGCCTTTCCGGCGAGTCCATCCTGCCCGAGGCGCGCATCCTGGCCGTGGCCGACGTGGTGGAAGCCATGTCCTCGCACCGGCCGTACCGCGCCTCGCTGGGGCTGGGCCCCGCCCTGGCCGAGATAGCGGCCGGGCGCGGCACGCGCTACGACCGCAACATGGTGGACGTGTGCGTCAGCCTGTTCCACGACGGCTTCATCCTTTCCTGACCACCACCTTCCCGAACCCGCCACCGGACACGCCATGCACGCCCGCATCCTGATCATCGACGACGAAGACGGCATCCGCTTCTCCCTGCGCGGCATCCTCGAGGACGAAGGCTTCGAGGTGCTCGAAGCCCCCAGCGGCGAGGACGGCCTGGCCCTGCTGGCCCGCGAGACCCCCGACCTGGTGTTCCTGGACATCTGGATGCCCGGCATGGACGGCTTGGCCGTGCTCGACCAGTTGCACGCCCAGCGCCCCGACCTGCCGGTAATCATGATTTCCGGCCACGGGACCATCGAGACGGCGGTCAACGCCATCCGCAAGGGCGCGCACGACTTCATCGAAAAGCCGCTGTCGCTGGAAAAGGTGCTCATCGCCGCGCAACGCGCCCTGGAATACGGCGACCTGCGCCGCGAGAACGAAGCCCTGCGCGACAGCCTGCCCACGGCCCACGCCGACGAGATGAACGGCCGCTCGCCGGTGATGGAAACCCTGCGCGGCCAGATCGCGCGGGTGGCCCCCACCGACGCCTGGGTGCTCATCACCGGAGAGAACGGCACCGGCAAGGAACTGGCGGCCCGGGCCATCCACGCGGGGAGCCGCCGGGCCGGCCGGCCGCTGGTGGCCGTGAACTGCGCGGCCATACCGGAAGAACTCATCGAAAGCGAGCTGTTCGGGCACGAGAAGGGCGCGTTCACCGGGGCGGACGCGGCCAAGGCGGGCAAGTTCGAAATGGCCCACAAGGGCACGCTGTTCCTGGACGAGATCGGCGACATGAGCCTGAAGACCCAGGCCAAGATACTGCGCATCCTGCAGGAGCAGCAGTTCGAGCGGGTGGGCGGCCACCGCACCATGCGCGTGGACGTGCGGGTCATCGCCGCCACCAACAAGAACCTGGAGGACGAAATCGCCGCCGGGACCTTCCGTGAAGACCTGTACTACCGGCTGCGGGTGTTCCCCCTGCTGCTGCCCCCCCTGCGCGAGCGCGAGGGCGACGTGCCCCTGCTCATCGACCTGTTCGCCCAGCGCCTGGCCCGCGACTACGGCGTGCGCCCGGCCACCTTCGCGCCCGACGCCATGGAGGCGCTGGCGCGCTACCCGTGGCCCGGCAACGTCCGCGAGCTGCGCAACTTCGTGGAGCGCATGCTCATCCTGCACGCCGGGCTGGAAGTGACGCGGGCCATGCTGCCCCCGGAATTCCTGCCCCGCCGGGGCGCTGGCGTGAACGGGACCGCCGGAGCCGGAGCGGGGACCGCGTGCGCCGCCGGGGCGGCATCCGGGCCGAGCCAGTCATCAGACCAGTGGCCGGGCCAGTCTTCCGGCGGGGACCACCTGGCCGACATGGCCGCGCTGCTGGCCCCCGGCATGGACCTGAAAGCGGCCCGCGCCGCCTTCGAGGCGCACTACCTTGCCGCGCGCCTTGCGGAGTGCGGCGGCAACGTCACCCGGCTGGCCGAGGCCGTGGGCATCGAGCGCAGCCACCTGTACCGCAAGCTGAAGGGCTACAACATCCAGACGGCCGACTGACCGGGCATACCCGGCC
Organism: Nitratidesulfovibrio sp. D1; assembly: GCF_051133415.1. NCBI lineage: Bacteria > Pseudomonadati > Thermodesulfobacteriota > Desulfovibrionia > Desulfovibrionales > Desulfovibrionaceae > Nitratidesulfovibrio > Nitratidesulfovibrio sp. D1. The sequence continues at coordinate 379,513 of NZ_JBPGNZ010000004.1, forward strand.
ACACCGGGCACAGACGGGAGGCAACATGCACACGCTGGTACTTCTGCGCCACGGGCAAAGCGCGTGGAACCTGGAAAACCGCTTCACCGGCTGGACCGACGTGGACCTTTCGCCCGAGGGCGAGCAGGAGGCGCGCGACGCCGCCCGCCTGCTGGCGGACGAAGGGCTGGCCTTCGACGTCTGCCACACCTCGGTGCTCACCCGGGCCATCCGCACCCTGTACATCGTGCAGCACGAACTGGGGCTGTGCTGGCTGCCGGTGCACAAGCACTGGCGGCTCAACGAGCGCCACTACGGCGCCTTGCAGGGACTGGACAAGGCGGAAACCGCCGCCCGCTTCGGCGAGGACCAGGTGTTCGAATGGCGGCGCAGCTACGACACCCCGCCCCCTCCCTTGCCCCCATCCCCTGACGCGGACGACCCACGCAATCCGGCCGGGGACGCCCGCTACGCGGACCTCGCGCCCGACGTGCTGCCCGCCAGCGAAAGCCTGAAGGAAACCGTGGCCCGCGTGCTGCCCTACTGGCACGACGTCATCGCGCCGCAGGTGCTGGCCGGGCGGCGGGTGCTGGTGGCGGCGCACGGCAACAGCCTGCGCGCCCTGGCCATGCACCTGGACGGCATGACCCAGGAGGCCGTCACCAGGCTGAACATCCCCACCGGGTTGCCGCTGGTCTACACCCTGGACCACAGACTGCGCCCGCTGGGCCACCGGTACCTTGGCGACCCGGCTGTGGCCGAGGCCAAGGCCAGGGCCGTGGCGGCGCAGGGCGCGGCGCGGAAATAGCGGACGCAACGAAAGGAACGGGCGTCGACCGCGCGGGGAGCGGGCGCGCACGGCTCGCCACGTCCCGCAGACTGTGCCATACTTGCGGGCGGAGCATTCCGGCGGGCCATCGCTCACCCATCGCTTACCCATCGCTTACATTGACAAGCCCCGCACGCGTACCTACCGTTCCACACCGCGCGCAGCGCGAAGACACACTCACAGGCCAGCGCCCTCGGCGGGGGGAGGCATGCCGCAAGGAGCAAGCATGGCGAGCAACATCAACCTCAAGCTCAAGCAGAAGCAGTACGAAAGTACCGTCGTCGAGTTCATCAGCGAGAAGAAAGGCTACTTTCTCGTAGTGAGCGACGACCAGAACTTCATCTCCCTGCTGCGCAACACGGTGGCCAAACATCTCGCCATTGCCACGGATGCCCTTTCTGTGGTCACCAATACGGACTACATCATCAAGTCCATCCGCGACGTCTCCCTGCGCAAGAAGAACGTGCTGGTGTTCATGGAGCGCATGCTGGAAGGCCGCGACACCGGCATCCTGGTCCGGCAGGTCAAGAACGCCTACTCGGACGTGAAGATCATCATCCTTACCGGCGAGACGGAGCGGCAGCGCCTGGTGCTGCTGCACGAAATCGGCGCGGACAACTTCATCAGCAAGCCCATCTCGGTGAACACGCTCATCGAGAAGATCGCCTTCACCATCAAGCCGCAGGGCAAGCTGGGCCAGCTCATCGACACGGCGCGGGCCATGGTGCAGCAGGGCTCGCACGACAGCGCCCTGAAGGTGTGCCGCAAGATACTGGAACTGAAGCCCAACAGCGCCGCCGGACTGCTGGTCATGGGCGACGCCTACCAGGCGCTGGGCAAGATGGACCGCGCCCGCGAATGCTTCGAAGAGGCCAGCCGCAACGCCGACCTGTACCTGGAACCGCTGAAGAAGCTGGCCGACCTGAACAAGCAGATCGGCGACAGCGAAGCCCAGCTGGGATACCTGGAAAAGCTGGACCGCCTCTCGCCCCTCAACGTGGAACGCAAGGTGGACATGGGCGAAATCCACGTGGAGATGGGCAACCAGGAAAAGGCCGAGGAGCTGTTCGAACTGGCCGTGGCCCAGGCCACGCGCGAGGCCATGGCCTACATCGGCGACATTTCCGAGCGCATCGCCGGCATCTACAGCGAACGCGACCCGGAACGGGCCGAACGCTTCCTGCGCAAGGCCCTGGACGCCAAGGGCGACATGCTGGACCGGGGGGACCTGGGCACCTTCAACCGCCTGGGCATCGCCCTGCGCAAACAGGGCAAGTGGCGAGAGGCCACCATCGAATACCAGAAGGCCCTGCGCATCGCGCCGGACGACGAAAACCTGTACTACAACATGTCCATGGCCTTCGCCGAGGGCAAGGAATTCCGCGAGGCGCGCGCCAACATGCTGAAGGCCATGACCATCAACCCGGAACTGCCCCGGCGCGACAAGACCATCGCCTTCAACATGGGCCTAGTGTTCATGCGGGCGGGCGGACGCGACTATGCCGAACGCTGCCTGCGCGTGGCGCTGGAGATGGACCCGGATTTCGACCTCGCGCGGCAGGCCCTGGAACGATTGGGACAATCATCCTGATGGATTACCCGATCAATCCGCTAATTTCATGGGGGGCCTGCGAAAGGCCCCCTTTTTGCGGGTTGCAATCCGGACTGCTTTTCCATATGCTGATATCCTGATTTACTGAAACGGCGCACGACGCCACCAACGGAGGATAGCAAGATGGCGAGTTTCAAGGTGAACAAGACGATCGCGGAAATCAACGAGCGCATCCGCCAGGGCAAGGCCGTGGTTCTGAATGCCGAGGAGATGACCGAGGCCGTCCGTCGAATGGGCAAGGAAAAGGCCGCCCGTGAAATCGACGTCGTCACCACCGGAACGTTCTCGCCGATGTGCTCCTCCGGGCTGCTCTTCAACATCGGCCAGCAGGACCCGCCCACCCTCAAGACCGCCAAGGTCTGGATGAACGACGTCCCCGCCTATGCGGGCCTCGCGGCCGTGGACGCCTACCTGGGCGCCACCGAGCCCACCGAGGACGACCCCCTGAACAAGGTCTACCCCGGCCGGTTCAAGTACGGCGGCGGGCACGTCATCGAAGACCTGGTGCGCGGCAAGGCCGTGCACCTGCGGGCCGAGGCCTACGGCACCGACTGCTACCCGCGCAAGTCGCTGGACAAGAAGATCACCCTGGCCGAACTGCCCTACGCGCACCTGCTGAACCCGCGCAACTGCTACCAGAACTACAACGCGGCCGTGAACCTGACGAGCCGCATCATCTACACGTACATGGGCCCGCTGAAGCCCAACCTGCGCAACGTCAACTTCGCCACGGCGGGCCGCATCTCGCCGCTGTTCAACGACCCGCTGTTCCGCACCATCGGCCTTGGCACCAGGATATTCCTGGGCGGCGGCACGGGGTACGTCATCGGGGCGGGCACGCAGCACGTGGCCGCGCCCAAGCGCAACGAGCGCGGCCTGCCGCTCTCCCCTGCGGGCACCCTGATGCTGAAGGGCGACCTGAAGGGCATGAACGCGCGCTTCCTGCGCGGCCTGTCCTTCCTGGGCTACGGCTGCTCGCTGGCGGTGGGCGTGGGCATTCCCATCCCCATCCTGAACGAGGAAATCGCCTGGTTCACCGGCGTGGACGACAGCGACATCCAGATGCCGGTCAAGGACTACGGGCACGACTACCCCAACTGCCTGCCGCGCGTCATCCAGCACGTGACCTACGAAGACCTGAAGAGCGGCGAGGTGGAGATCATGGGCAAGAAGGTGGAAACCGTGCCCATGACCAGCTACCCGCTGTCGCTGGAAGTGGCCAACATCCTGAAGTCGTGGATCGAGAAGGGCGAATTCCTGCTCTCCGAGCCGGTGGAACTGCTGCCCTCCGCCTAGTCGCGCATACGAACTGAACAGCCCGCCGGGTGCGCGCCAACGACGCGCATCCGGCGGGTTTCGTTTTCCGGCCCCGCAAGGGCTTGCCGCGCGGCGTGGAAGCACTACCTTCTGCTCTGTCCAAGACACTGCATCTGCCATGGCGTTGCCTGACAGTGTTCTCTCCCTGTCCGCCAATTGCCTTTCTTCCTTATACTCCGCGCCGGAAGACCGGCGCGGATGGCGGGTGCGGTCAGGATGCGAGGAATTACGGGTTTTGTCCGCCGGACAAAAGACGGATTCCGATGCAGCCTGCCCGCGCGCACCTAAGCACACCACATGACCACCACCGACACCCCGCCCCCCGACGCCCTGCCCACCCCCCTGTTGGACCTGCTGGCCGCCATGCCGGAACTGGCCGTGGCCCTGTCCGGCGGGCTGGACAGCCGTTTCCTGACCCACGCCGCATTGCTGGCAGGCTGCCGCGTCACCGCCCTGCACATCACCGGCCCGCACATGCCCCCCCGCGAAACCGCCGAGGCGCGCCACTGGGCCACATCGCGCGGGGCCGCCTTCATCACCGTGGCGCTGGACCCGCTGACCATCCCGGCCATCGCGGCGGGCGACCGCGACCGCTGCTACCACTGCAAGCACGCGGCCTTCACCGCCCTGCTCGCCCAGGCCGGCCCCCTGCCCCTGTGCGACGGCACCAACGCCGACGACCTGACCGCTTACCGTCCCGGCCTGCGCGCCCTGCGCGAACTGGCCGTCCGCTCGCCCCTGGCCGAGGCGGGCCTGACCAAGGCCAACATCCGCGCCCTGGCCGCGCGCACCGGCATGGACCGCCCGGACCAGGCCGCCCGGCCCTGCCTGCTCACCCGGCTGGCCTACGGCATGCGGCCGGACGCGGCCACCCTGGCCCGGCTGGCCGCCGCCGAAGGCGAACTGGAAGACCTTGGCCTGTGGGACTTCCGCCTGCGCCTTGCGCCGGACGCGCCGCCCCGCCTGCAAATCGGCCCGGCACACGCGACGCACGACGATCCGGCGGGTGCCGCCCGGTGCGGCGACCTACTGCGGATACTGGTCCGGCACGGCTTCGGCGATGCCGCCATCGACGCGGACGGCCCGGTGAGCGGCTACTTCGACCGCTGACGCCCCGCTCCGGCCGCATGTCCCGGCCGCATGTCCGGGCCGCATGTCCGGCCACGCACCACTGGACAAAACCCGTGGTTCGGGGTAGGTGGTCCCTCTTATCTCACGCGATTTCACGGAGGAGTCCCATGGCCCACAAGAAGATCGAACGCAAGAAGGAACTGGACCGCCGCCGCAAGCGCCGCGAAGAGCGCCTGAAGCAGCGCGTGCGCGAAGCGAAGGCCGCCGCCAAGTCCTAGGCATCCAGGTTTTTCGTTCCGCCGCAAGAACGCCCCGCGCTTCGCGCAACGTGCCCATGCTGGCACGTCGCCCGAGGCGCGTGTGCTTCCTGCGGTGCGGCCCGCCCCACGTGTCCGCGCCTGCCCGCCGCATTGCAAGCGGCATGCACCGGGACGTCGTGGCGGCTCATGCAGCATCCGGAACATATACCTCGCCATGCATGCAGCACCAGGCAGCGGGCATGGCGGTGACCACGCCCCGCCCGCCGCACGGCGCCACGCCGCCGTGCAGGCCGCCCCGTGCTCCATCGCATGGCCTTCCCGTTTGACAACGCGTACGACGCTGTTTAGGCTCGTGCATCACGCGTAGGTTCTGCAAGGAGGGTAGCATGCCCATCTACGAATATCGTTGCAGCGACTGCGAGCAGATCTTCGAGGAATGGCTGAAGACCTTCGACGAAGCCCCCCGCTCCTGTCCGGTGTGCGGCGGCCGCGCCGACCGCATCGTGTCCAACACCAGCTTCGTGCTCAAGGGCGGCGGCTGGTACGTCACCGACTACGGCAACCGCGCGTCCGCCGACTCGCATGCCGGGGCGGGGGCGGAAGCCTCTGCCGGTGACGCCGGGTCTAATGGGTCCAACGGCTCCGGCGGGTCCAACGGATCGGGCGGGTCTAACGGATCGGGCGGATCGGGTGGATCGGGCGGCAGCCCGGACAACGGCGCCGCGTCGGGTACGGCCGCGTCGTCGGGTGAAAGCCCGGCCAAGTGTGCCTCGGCCGCCCCGTCGGGCGGCTGCGCCGCCGCGTCGGCCACGGGCTCGTAGCAACACCGGGGCAGCCAGCAAGGCTGCCCCTTTTCACGACCGGGTCACGGCCCGCGCCGCGCGTCACCGCACGCCGACGCCCCACGCCGGCAACAGACATTCCGGCCGCCCCGGCGGCCCCATGCAACCGCACCAGCACAGCACCAGCAAGGAAGCCGCGATGATCGACCGTTATTCCCGCCCCGAGATGGCCCGCATCTGGACCCTCGAAAACCGCTTCCGCGCCTGGCTGGACGTGGAACTGGCCGTGTGCGAGGCATGGCGCCGCTTGGGCGTCATCGGCGCGGACGACATGCGCGCCATCCGCGAAAAGGCCGACTTCGACGTGGACCGCATCCTGGAAATCGAACAGGAAACCCGCCACGACGTCATCGCCTTCCTCACCGCCGTGGAAGAGAAGGTGGGTCCCCCGGCCCGGTTCATCCACCTGGGCTGCACCTCGTCGGACATCGTGGACACGGCCAACGGCCTGTTGCTGGCCCAGGCCGGGGAACTGATCCTCAAGGGCTTCGAACGGCTGCTGGGAACCCTGGAAACCCTGGCCTTCGCCAACAAGGGCCGCCTGTGCATGGGCCGCACCCACGGCATCCACGCCGAACCCACCAGCTTCGGCCTGAAGATGGCGGGCTTCCACGCCGAGTTCCAGCGCCACGTGGCCCGCTTCCGCGACGGGCTTGAAAGCGTGCGCGTGGGCAAGATTTCCGGGGCCGTGGGCACCTACGCCATGCTCGACCCCCGCGTGGAAGCCATTGCCTGCGAAATCCTGGGCCTGACGGTGGACCCCATCTCCACCCAGGTCATCCAGCGCGACCGGCACGCCCACTTCTTCACCGCGCTGGCCCTGGCCGCCGGCGGCGTGGAACGCCTGTGCGTAGAACTGCGCCACCTGCAACGCACCGAAGTGCTGGAGGCCGAGGAAGGCTTCGCCAAGGGGCAGAAGGGCTCGTCGGCCATGCCGCACAAGAAGAACCCCATCTCGGCCGAAAACATGACCGGCCTTTCGCGCCTGATCCGCTCCAACTCGCTGGCCGCCATGGAAAACATGGCCCTGTGGCACGAGCGCGACATCAGCCATTCCTCTGTGGAACGGGTGATCATGCCCGACTCCACCATCCTCATGGACTACGTGCTGCACCGCCTGTCGGGCCTGCTGTCCAACCTGCGGGTGATCCCCGAAAACATGGACCGCAACCTGTCCGGTTCGTACGGGCTGTACTACTCGCAGCGCGTGCTGCTGGCCCTGGTGGAATCGGGCATGGCCCGCCAGGAGGCCTACGTGATGGTGCAGCGCTGCGCCATGCAGAGCTGGGAAACCAGAAAGCCCTTCCCGGACATGGTGCGGGCCGACGCGGACATCGCCGCGCGCCTCGCCCCCTCCGTCCTTGATGAACTGTTTGATCCCGGCTACTATCTGCGCCACGAAAACCTGATCTTCCAGCGGGTGTTCGGCCGCAGTTGAGGCCAGCACGGGCACGGCCCTGCCGGATTCCGGCGCCATGCGCACCCGCCATCACCAAGGATACCCATGAACGACCTTCGCATCCGCCTGGCCCGCCTGCTTGTGGAAAAATCATATCGTGAGGGCGATTTCACCCTTACCTCGGGCCGCAAGAGCGACTACTACTTCGACTGCAAGCAGACCGCCCTGCACGCCGAGGGCTCGTGGCTCATCGGCTCGCTGTTCAACGACCTTCTGCGCGACGTGCCGGTGGTGGGCGTGGGCGGCATGACCCTGGGCGCGGACCCGCTGATTTCCGCCACCACGGTCATCTCGCACGAGCGGGGCCGCCCGCTGGCGGGCTTCATCGTGCGCAAGCAGCCCAAGGGGCACGGCACCGGCCAGTACGTGGAGGGCCTTGCCAACTTCGCCCCCGGCGACCCGGTGGCCATGCTGGAAGACGTTGTCACCACTGGCGGTTCCCTGTTACAGGCTTGCGAGCGGGTGCAGGCCGCAGGTCTGCGCATCGTGGCCGTGTGCACCGTGCTCGACCGCGAGGAAGGCGGCCGCCAGGCCATCAAGGATGCGGGGTACGACCTGATCTCCATCTTCACCCGCAAGGAACTGGTGGAAGCCGCCCGCTCCTAGACGGATTTTCCGCCCGGAACCACCGGCAGTTCCGGCAGACACAGCGAAAGGCCCCGGCGGCCAGCCCCCACCGGCACCGCGCCACCACGACGGCCAGCGGTCGCTCCCAGGGGGGCACAGGCAAGATATCCGCCGTCCCGACGGATCACCGCGCCCCCGCACGGGGCGCACAGCCCGCGCACCGAGATGCATCGAAGCACCATCCGCGCCCTCCACCGCCTGCTGCCCGCCGCTGCCCTGCTGCTTTCCCTTTTCTGTCCCCTTTCCGCCGCCGCCGACGGCTGGCGCGTGCGCATCCCGGACGACCCCGGCACGCCGCGCCGCCTGGTGGCCGTGGACAAGGAAGACCAGAAGCTGCATATCTACGAACGCCGCAGCCCGCTCAAGCTGGCCGCCAGCTACGTCTGCACCACCGGGCAGGCCACGGGCGACAAGCAGACCGCCGGCGACCTGAAGACCCCCGAAGGCATCTACTTCGTGGTCAACAAGCTGTCCGCCGGGCTGGACATGGAGATGTACGGCGGCATCGCCTACACCCTGAACTACCCCAACCCCGTGGACAAGCTGCGCCGCAAGACCGGCTCCGGCATCTGGATCCACAGCAAGGGGCGCGACATCGTCCCGCGCGAGACCAAGGGCTGCATCGCCCTGAACCGCGCGGACATCGACAAGGCGGGCAAGCTGTTCGCGCCCGGCACGGCCGTGGCCGTGGCGGACGACGTGGGCACCGACGCCTCCCCCTCCAAGGAGGACAAGGCCACCGCGCGCAAGCTGGAAGACAAGGTCAAGGGCTGGGCCAGGGCGTGGGGTTCGCGCTCGCCCGCCATGTTCGACTATTACGACGCCGATGCCTACACCGCCGCGCAGGACGAGTCGTTCGCCGCATTCCGGGGCCAGAAGGAACGCCTGTTCAAGCAACTGGCGTGGATCCAGACCTCCGTTTCCGACGTGCAGGTGATGCAGGGCCCCGGCTACTGGGTGACCTGGTTCAACCAGTACTACCGCGCCCCCAACATGACCACCGAAGGCATCCGCCGCCTGTACTGGCAGCCCGACAGAAAGGGCGAGTACCGCATCGTGGGCATGGAATGGGTGCCCGCCGACGTGGGCATGGAGGCCAACTATCTTGAAACGGTATCGCCGCAGGTCACCGCCTTCGTCGAAAAGTGGCGCAAGGCGTGGGAACGCGGCGACGTGAAGGGCTACATCGCCTGCTACGCCAACGATGCCGAACAGGCCCCGCGCAAGGGCGCATCGTCCATCCGCCAGCAGAAGCAGGAACTGTGGCGCAAGGCCAAGCCCGCCAAGGTCCAGTTGAAGGGCCTGCGCATAGAGGCCGTGGCCGGCGGCGTGCGCGCCGACATGACCCAGGACTACCGCGACGCCACCGGTTACTCCGACCGGGGCGTGAAGACCCTGCTGCTGCGCCAGGACGGCCAGGGCTGGGAAATCGTCAAGGAAGAATGGAGTCCCGCCGCCCGATGATGACCGACGAGAAATACAGCCTGCTGCTCATGCGCGACGACTGCCGCGTGCGTCGCCTGCGCGTGAGCCCCCTGTCCCTGCGGCTGCTCACCATTTCGCTGGTGCTGCTGCCGCTGCTGGCGGCCTTCGGGGTGTGGGCCGGTTTCTCGTTCTGGCAGGCCAACCGGGCGCTGGTGGGCCAGAACCAGTCCCTGGACCGCGAACTGAAGGAAGCGCGGGTGGAACTGGAGCGCCTTTCCAACCTCGAATCGCTGCTGCGCAGCAGCGACCCCGAGGAACTGCGCGCCCTGCTGGGCAGCGCGGCCCTGGCCTCGCCCCCCGTTCCGGCCCCGGACCAGGCCCCCGCCAAACCCGGCGACGCCAACGGCGCGGGCGACGGCGTGGTGGCCGCCCCCGGCCAGACGTCCGCCCAAATATCCGGCCAGACATCCAGCCAACCGGGGGGCGCCACCGCCGACGCGGCCTCCGCCCCTCCCACCCCTCTCAACGGGACCGACGCCCGCGTGCCCGACGCGGCCAGCCAGGCCGTGGCCGCCGCCGTGGCCGACACCCCCGGCGAAGCGCGCGAGGCCCTGAGTACCGGCGAAGCCCGCGTGGACAACCTGGCCGTGCGCCACGGGTCGGGCAAACGGCTGCGCATCAGTTTCGACCTGACCAACCCGGACCCCAAGAAGCAGCTGACCGGCCAGGCCGTACTGTCCGTACAGGCCGCCGACGGACGCACCCTGCCCCTGAAGGTGGAACCGGACACCACCCGCTTCCAGATCTCGCGCTACAAGAAGATCGTCACCTCGGCCCCGTTGCCCGAAGGGCTGGCCCCCGCCGACGCGCAGACCCTGACGGTGGAACTGGAAGCCGAAGGCCGGATCATCTACCGCGAACAGTACCCCGTTCCCGCGCCCGAAAAATAATCCGCCTGGCGGGCCCCCGCCGGACGCACGACCGCCCGGCATACGCGGGGCATGCCGGGCGGCCATTCTCTTCATTCCGTGTGGATACCGTCACCCTCGCGGGTCACTCCCGCAGGGGGGCGTCCCCGCCGTCCGGCCCCACCAGCGGCTGGCGGGCGCCGGGCTCGGCGTCCCGGTCGCGGAATCCCGGTTCCCCATGCCCGTTGCCGTTGCGTCCTTCCGCCGGGCGCACCGCGTCCAGCACTTCGCGCACCGTGTCCAGGGCCTGGCCGCGTTCCTGCGCCAGGCGCTGCCACTTCTTCTTTTCCTTCTTCAACGCCTCCACGGTCTGCAACAGGTCGCGCACGGTGTGCGCCGGGTAGCCCGGCGTGGCGTGCGCGCCCCGGCGCAATTCCTCGTCGTTGCGCTGGCGGATGGCTTCGAGTTGGGTGGCGTTCAGGATCACGGGGTCAGGGGTGGAACCGTGGGCGGTTCCGGTTGGGGACGATTGCGGGTTCGCGGTTGCGGAACCGCGCGGCCCCCGCGCGAACGGGGCGCCGCGCGGCACCTGCCATTTCCTGCTAGTCGGCCGTGGCGGGCTCGGGCAGCCTGGTATCCGCTTCGGTCGCGGGCGCGCCGCAATCGCAGAACGAGCCCATGCCGTATTCCACGCGCTCCCTGTATTCCTGCTGCTTGCCCAGGTTCCAACGGCTCACCGGACGGTAGTAGCCCACCACCCGGGTGTACACTTCCGCTTCCTCCCCGCATTCGGGGCAGTTCAGGTGTTCGCCGCGCAGGTAGCCGTGGGTCTGGCACACCGAGAAGGTGGGCGTGACCGAGATGTACGGGATGCGCGTCTTCTGCATGGCCTTGAGCAGGTAGTTCTTCACGGATGCCTCGTCGGGCGCGGCCTCGCCGAGGAAGGAGTGGAACACCGTGCCGCCGTTGTACAGGGTCTGCAACTCGTTCTGGTGCTCCAGCGCGGCGAACACGTCCTCGGTGAAGCCCACGGGCAGCAGGGTGGAGTTGGTGTAATAGGGCGTATCCCCGCCCGAGGTCATGATGTCTTCGTACAGGGCGCGGTCGATGCGCGCAAGGCGGTAGCAGGTGCCTTCGCCGGGCGTGGCTTCGAGGTTGTACATGTGCCCGGTCTCTTCCTGGAAGCGCACGGTGAGTTCGCGCAGGTGGTGCAGCACGCGCTTCATCAGGCGCAGCCCGGCCTCGGTCTCGATGCCCTTGCCCAGCAGGTTCAGGCACGCCTCGTGCCCGCCGATGAGCCCGATGGTGGAGAAGTGCCCGGCGTAGCCGTTCTTGAGGTAGCGGCGCGAGAACGGGAACATGCCCGCCTCCAGCATCTGGGTGCACAGCTTGCGCTTGAACTCCAGCGCGTCGCGCGCCATTTCCGCGTACTCGGTGATCATGTCCAGGAAGTCTTCCTCGCCCTGGGCCAGGTACGCGAACTTGGGCAGGTTCAGGGTGACCACGCCGATGGAACCGGTAAGGTCGCCCGAGCCGAACAGGCCGCCGGTGCGCTTGCGGATTTCGCGCAGGTCCATCTGCAACCGGCAGCACATGGAGCGCACGTCCTCGGGGTTGAGGTCCGAGTTGATGAAATTCTGGAAGTAGGGCGCGCCGTACTTGGCCGTCATGCGCAGCAGCATCTTGCCGGTGTCGGTGTCCCACGGAAAGTCGGGGGTGACGTTGTAGGTGGGGATGGGGAAGGAGAAGATGCGCCCGTCGGCGTCGCCTTCCAGCATCACCTCGATGAAGGCCCGGTTGAACATCTCCATCTCGGCCGCGTACTCGCCGTAGGTGGAGTCCTGGAACTCGCCGCCGATGATCACCGGCTCATTGGCGATGTGCCTGGGCGGGGCCATGTCCAGGGTGAAGTTGGTGAACGGGCTCTGGCCGCCCCAGCGCGAGGTGGTGTTCAGGTTGTACACCAGCTTCTGCACGCCCTGCTTGACCTCGTCGTAGCTCAGCTTGTCGTGGCGGATGAACGGGGCGAGGTAGGTGTCGATGTTGTTGAACGCCTGCGCGCCCGCCCATTCGTTCTGCAACGTGCCAAGAAAGTTGACGATCTGCCCGCAGGCCGCGTCGAAGTGGCGCGCCGGGGACGCGCAGCAGCGCCCCTTGAGGTTGAAGCCTTCCAGCAGCAGGTCGCGCAGGCTCCAGCCTGCGCAGTACCCGGCCAGGCCGAAGGACAGGTCGTGCACGTGGAAATAGCCATGGGTGTGGGCCAGACGGATTTCCTCGGGGTACTTTTCCAGCACGTAGCGCGCCTGCACCGACCCGGCCATGTGCAGGATGAGCCCCTGGAACGAATGGCCCATGTTGGAGTTTTCGTTGACGCGCCAGTCGGACCGGTCGAGGTAGCTTTCGATCATCCGGGCCACGTCAAGGTAGGCCTCGTTCTGGCTGCGCAGTTCGCGGCGCTTTTCGCGGTAGATGATGTACCGCTCGGCCACGGCGTACAGGCGGGCCTCCATCAGCACGCGCTGGACCAGGTCCTGCACCTGTTCCTGCTCGGGCATGTCCACGCCGTCGAGCTTGGCCTCCACCCGCTGCGCCAGGCGCTTGCCCAGCAGGGGGTCCTTGATGCCGCTGGCTTTCAGGGCCTTGTTGATGGCGTGGGCCACCCGGTCCACGGACCAGGTTTCCACGCGGCCGTCGCGCTTGCAAATGTGTTGGGGCATGGGCAATGGCTCCCGGACGGCGGGCCGACGGATTTCCGCGCGCCAATGGCGCACGGCGGCGGGCCGCCCGTGGTCGGGCGCGTCGCGGGGGTACGTCGGTAACGTCCCCCGGCGCGCGGCGTGTTCCGTGAATCTTCTTGAGTCCGTTCCGGGCATCCGCGTGCCCGTGGCGGCAAGAAGCGCTCCGGCCAGGTCTTCTGGCTCTCCCCCGTCCGGCCCGCCTTCCCGGCGCGGGCGGAACCCGGTGCCAGTGGCGCTGCGGCGGCGGGACGGCGAACGGCGGGGTTCGCGCGCCCGGCCCCGTGGGCGGACGTTGCGCGCCATGCGCGCGGGGATCACAGCGGCGGGACCGCTCCGGTTTCGCACCGGATTCCCTTTGCCGGAGATCCTTGGAAATCTTCGTGGCTGTTTTTCTCGGGTGCGACGCGGCCCTGCGGCGCACGTCGCCAATGCCTTCAGCATGTAGCAAAACCGGATGCCGGGTTCAACAGCCGAACGCGCCGCCGGCGGCCCAAAGCGCCCCGCCATGGCCCGTGGCCCTTGCCGCCCTAGGCGGAAAAAAAGCTCCCCGCCCGGAACCCCGCCCCGCCCGACCCGGCCTGCCCGCCACGGAGTGCGCCCCCGCACGAAACGACGACCAATCCGGAACCCACCCTAAAGCCCACGCGAAATCCGCCGATATGCCTCATGAGGCGTGGTGTATCCACCCGCCGGGGAGCGGACGTGGCCGACAAGTCGCTGAACACCATGCTGGTGGAATATTCGCTGCAACTTTTGCAGCAGGACATGCTGACCAACTCGCTGTTCATGGGCGGGCCCGTCGGCAGGTCGCTGCGCGACATGCTGCTGACCGAAAGCCGGTCGCGGAAGGTTACGGACCCCACCGCCGCCGCGCTCACCGGGCGGTTGCGCTCCGACGCGGCCATGCTGCGCCAGGCATCGAGCAACGTGTCCGAGGCCAAGTCCATCGTGGACCTGGCCAACTCGGCCGCCACGACGATCAACACCGCCCTCGCCCGCATGAAGGAACTGGCCACCGGCGTGTCCACCGGCACCATGGCCTACGCCGCCGTGCAGGCGGAATACGATTCGCTGGCCTCGCAGATCACCCAGACCGTGGCCTCCGCCTCGTACAACGGCATCAGGCTGCTGGACGGTTCGGCCTGGGCCTCGGACGACCGGGTCGCCGCGTCCGGCGGTTCGGGCAACATCGCGATCCAGTCCGGCACCGGCAGCTTCAACCTGGCCCTGTACGACTTCTCGTCGTTCAAGAACGCCTTCGCCAGCACCCAGATTGACACCGCGGGCAAGGCCGCCGCCATGGTCACCACCCTGTCCGGGCACATCGGCACGGTGACCACGGTGGCCGCCAACTACGCCGCGCGCTCCACCAACCTGGACAGCCAGGCCGCGGCGCTGGCGGCGCAGGCCGACATCATGGACACCGCCGCCGCCACCCGCGCCAAGGCCAACGAAAACCGCTCGCTGGAAGAACTGGTGCTGGACCTCCTGCTGCGCGAAACCGGCACCATCGCCGACAAAGAGGCCTGAGCCGCACACGCCCCGGCGCCCTCGCCCTTTCGTCATCGGCAGCGCCACTCTCGTCCGCAACATGGCCGGAAGCGCCCCGGTCACCCGGCCCCGCGCCATTCCTTGCGAACCGCCCTGATATCCCAGGCAGCCCCGCACCGCTCCATTACCGCCGCACTACATGATGTTACGAAACGTAACTTGTGAGCCGCCGCCGTTGACTTCGCACGGCTTCGGCGCGATATGCGCCTCGACGTGCCGGTGTGTCCGGCACGCGCGGCCCCGTCGCTGCTCCCGGCCACTGCCGGAACCACGCGGGACCGCATGTTCACCGGCTTCTGCCGCCCTGCCCGCGGCGCACCCACGGTTTTCATGAAGGAGAACCGACATGCTGAAGAAAACGACCACCCTGTTCGCCTCGCTTGCCCTTGCCGCCGCCGTCGCCCTGCCCGCCCTGCCTGCCCTGGCGGACGACGCCACGCCCCCCGACGGCCGCCCCGGCCTGCGCAAGGAACACAAGGACGACCGCAAGGATCATCGTGATGACCGGCCCGGCCAGCGCATGGAGCGCAAGGATGACCGCCGCGACGACCGGCATGACGGCCGCATGGAACGCAAGGACGACCGGCGTGACCAGCATGACGGCCGCAAGGATGACCGCCATGATCGGAGTGACCGGCGTGACGACCGCAAGGACGGCCGCCCCGGTGATCGCCCCAAAGACGGCCCCAAGGACGGCCCCAAGGGCGGCTCCGACAATCGCCCCGGCGACCACAGGGACGATCGCGGCAACGACCGTCCCGTGCCGCCCGCTGCCGCCGAATAGCATCCGGACGTGCCGTTCCCTGAACGGCGCATGTTGACGACGGACAGGGGCCGCCGACCTTCACCGGTCGGCGGCCCCGCATCGTTGCGGGGTTCCCGCGCGCCCCCGCGCCGCGCCCCCTGGCGGACGTCTTGCCAGCCGCCGCGCACCATGCGAAAAGGCGGCGGCCATGCGGGGCACGCCCCCGCGCACCTCCAACCGGAGCCTTCCCATGCCCGCGCCCTTCGCGCTGCCCGTACCCGTGGTCACCGTCGGCCTGCTGCTGCTCTCCAACGTGTTCATGACCTTCGCCTGGTACGGCCACCTGAAGTTTAGGGCCACGCCGCTCATGGTGGCCATCATGGCGAGCTGGGGCATCGCGTTCTTCGAGTACTGCCTGCAGGTGCCCGCCAACCGAGCCGGATACGGCCATTTCAACGCGGCGGAACTGAAGACCATCCAGGAGGTCATCTCGCTCTCCGTGTTCATGGTCTTCTCGGTGCTCTACCTGGGCGAGCCGATGAAGTGGAACTATCTTGTGGGGTTCGGGATGATCGTGGCAGCCACGTTCTTCATCTTCAAGGAATGGTGAGCAGGGAATCGGCGGCGTCGCCCGTTTCTCGGGCACCGGACAGGTCGCCTGACGGCTCGGCGGCCTGTTCCACCCGGTTGCGGCCTCTCGCCTTGGCCCGGTAGAGCGCCCTGTCCGCCTCGCGCAGCAGCGCGTCGGCCCCGTCGCAGGGAGGGCTTGCGGCCACGCCCAGGCTCAGGGTGACGGAAAGCGGCCCGGCGGCGGTCAGCAGCGGCGCGGCCTGCACGGCCACCCGCAGCCGTTCCGCCACGGCCATGGCCTCTTCCGGGGCGGTGTCGGGCAGCAGCACGGCGAATTCCTCGCCGCCGATGCGCCCCACGGTGTCCACGTCGCGCACCTCCGCCCGGCAGATGGCGCTCAGGGCGCGCAGCACCGCGTCGCCCACGGCGTGGCCCCAAGTGTCGTTGACCCGCTTGAAGCGGTCCACGTCGATGGAGACCAAGGCCAGCGGAGTGCCGTAGCGGCGGTGGCGCTGCACCTCGTGCTCCAGCGCCTCCAGGAACCGCCTGCGGTTGGCCAGCCCGGTCAGCCCGTCGGTGGTGGCCAGTTCGCGCAGCCGTTCCTGCGCCTCGCGGTGTTCGGTGGTGTCGGTGATGATGCCGCAGTAGACGACGCCCGGCCCGTCGGCGCATCCGTCGGGCCCGTCGGCGTGCACGGGCCTGGCCTCGCCCCGCCACCAGCGCACCTCGCCGCCGGGCAGCACCAGACGCCCCTCGAACAGCCAGTCCCCGCGCCGCTCCGCCGCGTCGCGCAGCGAAAGTTCCCACACCGTGCGGTCCGCCGGGTGCACCGGCAGAGCCCGCCAGTCCCGCAGCAGCAGTTCGGGGTCAAGGCCCAATGTCTCGCGGCTGCGCGGGCTGACGTAGGTGAACCGCCGGTCGCCGGGCATCTCGCGCCATTGCAGCACCACCCCCGGCACCGTGGCCGCCAGGGCCCGCAGGCGCGTTTCGCTGGCGCGCAGTTCTTCCACCATGCGCCGGTGGGCGGTGACGTCGCGCCCCACGCCGTAGATCAGTCCCTGCTCGGGCACGAAGGTGGAATTCCAGGATATCCAGCGCCACGATCCGTCGCGGCACAGGTAGCGGTTCTCCACGTTGGTGATCACGCCGCGCTCGCGCAGCAGGTCCATCTCCCCCATGGCGGCGGCCCGGTCCTCGGGGTGCAGCAGCGACACCCACGGGCGGTCCAGCAATTCCTCCTTGGACCAGCCCAGCACGTCCTGCCACGCGGGGTTCATCTCGCGGAGGTAGCCGTCCATGCCGCCCACGCACATCAGGTCGGGCGACAGGCTGAACAGACGCCGCCGGTCCTCCTCGGCGCGCCGGCGGGCGGACACGTCGCGCACGATGCCCGCCACCCGCAGGGGCAGGCCGTCGCCGGCACGCTCCACCACCCTGCCGGTTTCCTGAACCCAGCGCCACGCGCCGTCCGCACTCCGCACGCGGTACTCCGTCTCGTACCGGGGCGAGAACCCGGAAAGATGCCGCCGCCGCGACCGTTCCAGCCCCGGCAAATCGTCCGGGTGGACCAGGGCCCGCCACGACTCCATCATGGGCGCGCACTCCACCCGGCCAAGGCCCAGCACTTCGCCCCAGCGGGTGTCGCAGCCCACCTCGTCGGTGACCACGTGCCAGTTGAAGCTGCCGATGCCCGCGCCGTCCATGACCATTTCCAGGTGCTGTTCGCTGCGGCGCAGGGCTTCCTCGGCCCGGGTGCGGTCGGTGATGTCGTGGATGATGGTGTACAGCAGGACGCGTTGGAACAGCCGCACCGGCACGGAATGCGCCTCGATCTCGCGCACCTCGCCCGAGGCCAGCCGGTGGCGCGAGACGAAGCGCGTCAGCCGCCCCGCGCGCAGGTCGGCCAGTTGCCGGGCCTGCTCGTCGCCAGGCAGCGTGCTGATGGCGTGGACGGTCATGCCGCACAGCACCCCGTCCGGATAGCCGTAGAAGGCGGACGCCGCCGGGTTGGCCTCGATGATGCAGCCCGTTTCCGCGTCCACCAGCAGCATCACCGCCGAATGGTGCCGGAACAGCTGTTCGTACAGCGACACGCCGGGAGACAGGGACGCGGGAAGGCCGCAGGAGCAGGCCGCGGAAGGGCCGGTCACGGGAGCGGCCACGGGAGCGGTCACGGGCTCGGCCGGACCGCCGGGAACAGGCGAGGGGTCGCGCCGGGACTTCCGTCCCCCGCCGCTGCCGATCCCGGGCGTGCCGGGTACCTGCCGCCTGTTGCCATGCGCCATGTGCCGCCCTCCCTCTGCTCCCGTATTCTATGACCTTTCCGGGGAAGATGCGCAAACCCGTTAGAATGGCGCCTGGCGCGGGCAGGCGCCGGATGCGGGCCCGGCGGGGCGGGACACCCCGAAACGCATGGCGCGCGGGAAAGGCCCCTCTCCCGCGCGCCGCAATATGTCACTGCGGGTAATGAACCGTCCAGGGGCTGTTTCCAAATTAGGATTTTCGTTCGTTGGCAAGGAAAATGAGCCTGCCATGAGGGAGTATACTCTTATCGTATTCGACCAAAATGGCAGGCGAAGTTTGACCGCGTTGCGCTCGATGCCCGTAAAGCTCGCAAGCTCGCTTAACGGGCACGCTCCGCGCCCTTCGGGTCGGTCAGCCAACGGATGAAAGGACAATTTAGAAACAGCCCCTATTCCACCATCACGAACCTGCCGCCCTTGACCTGCAACATGACCATGGAATCCTCGCCAAGGCCGTTGTGGTCCTGCGGCCCCAGGTTGAACACGCCGCTCACGCCCACCAGGCCGCTGGTGGCCTCCAGGGCGTCGCGCACCTTCGCTGGCTCCGTGCCCACCTTGCGCATGGCCTCCACCAGCAGCAGCAAGGCGTCCCAGGCGTAGCCGGAGTGGGTGTTGAGGGGGTACTGCGCGTCGTACTTGTACTCGTCGCGGTACAGGCGCACGAATTCGGCGATGACCTTCTTCTGCGGGTCGCTGTCGGGCAGGGCTTCCCAGGTCATCAGCTTGGTGGCGGGCATCAGGTCGCCTTCGGCCGCCTCTCCCGCCAGCCTGATGTAGGCCGGGTCGGGCAGGCCGTGGCATTGCAGCAGGGGCATGGTCAGGCCCAGGGCGTGATGGTTCTTGGACACGATGGACCCGGCGGGGCCGATGGTCCAGCAGATCACCGCCTGCGGCCCCTTGCCCGCCAGCGCGGTGAGCTGGGTCTTCATGTCCACGTCGGTGGGCTTGAACTGCTCGGTGCCCACGATCTCGATGCCGTATTCCGGGGCCAGCGAGCGCAGCCAGCGTTCGCCGTCCTGCCCGAAGTTGTCGCCCGAAAGCAGCAGGGCCACCCTGGTCAGGTCATGCTTCTTCAGGTGGCCCAGCACCTTGCGCACCGCCGTGGACGACCGCTGGGGCGACTTGAAGACGTGGCGGGCGCTGCCGAAGTCCATGTTGCCCACCTTGCCTTCCATGATCACCGGGTCGCCGCCCACGGTCATCACCGTGGGAATGCCGGAGGATTCGATCTGGCGCTTCACGGCCATGCCCTCGTCGGTGCGGGTGGGCCCGATGACGGCCACCACCTTCTCCTCGCTGACGAAGCGCTTGAAGGTCAGCACCGCCTTGGTGGGGTCGCCCTCGGTGTCGCCCAGCACCAGTTCGATGGGCCGGCCGTTGATGCCGCCTTCCTTGTTCACCTTGTCCACGAACATCTGGGCCACCAGCTTGGTGGGGGCGCCCACGGGCGCGGTGGGGCCGGACAGGGCGAAGAACGCGCCGATCTTCACCGGCTCGGCCGCCTGCGCGACGGTGGCGGACAGCGCGGCAAGGAGCAGCGCCACAGGGAACAGCGCGACAGGGAGCAGGGCGGCCACGCCCAGGCGGCGCGCCGCGCGGAACATGCGTGCGAAAGTCATGCGAATCTCCTCTCCCATGCGGCGCATGGGGTGGCGCACGGGTGCATGGTTGCGCGCCGTGTCGGAAGCACGGAACCCCGGCGGCGCGAAGGGAATCATTGCTTCTTCGATGCGGTCTTGCCCGCAGGGGGCCGGACCGGACCGGCATCGGGCGCGGCATCGGGCGCGGCATCGGCCCCACCATCGGGCTGCCGCAGGGTGTCCAGCACCGCCTCGCCGCCGTGCAGCACGTGGGCGCGCATGGCCTCGGCGGCTCCATCGGCATCGCCCGCCTCGATGGCGGCCACGATGCGGGCGTGGTCGTGGTCCGACCATTCCCCGGCCTCCCGCAGGGGCACCAGCGCGCGGATGATGCGCTCCACCACCCCTTCGATCTCGTCCAGCAGGCGGGCCAGCAGCATGGAGCCGCCCGCCGCCCGCAGCAGCAGGTGGAATTCGGTGTTCAGTTCGGCCAGCCGGGCCAGGTCGCCCCCGGCCGCCGCCGCGCGGAAGGCGGCCAGATTGGCGCGCAGGGCCTGCACCTGGTCCGGCCCGGCCCGGCGCGCGGCCAGCGCGGCCACGCGCGCTTCCAGCAGGGCGCGCACCTGCACCGCCTCTTCCACCTCTTCCGCGTCGAAGGGACGCAGCACATAGCCCCCGGCGGAACGCTTCTGCAACAGGCCCTCCTGCTCCAGCCGGTGCAGGGCCTCGCGCAGGGGGGTGCGGCTGATGCCCAGTTCCGCCGCCAGGCGGTCTTCCACCAGCCGCTGGCCGGGCTCCAGTTCGCCATCGATGATCATGCGCTTGAGCATGCGCGTCACTTCCTGCCCCAGCGACTGCTTGACCAGTCTCGCCATCAGTTGCCCTCCTGCATGACGGTGCCGTCACGCATGCCGTCCGTCATCCCGGCCGGTGTCCCTGCCTCCCCGTTGGCCGGGCCAAGGAACGCCTCGCGCAGCAGTTCGTCGGAAAGTATGTCGGCAGAGGCGCCGGAAAACCGGATCTGCCCGCTGGTGATGATGTACCCCCGGTCGCAGATGGCCAGCGCGCCCAGCGCGTTCTGCTCCACCAGCAGCACCGAGCAGCCCATGGACGGCAGGTCGCGCACCACCCGGAAGATGGCCGCCGTGACCCTGGGGGCAAGGCCCAGGCTGGGCTCGTCCAGCAGCAGCAGGCGCGGCCGGGCCATCAGGGCGCGGCCCATGGCCAGCATCTGCTGCTCGCCGCCGGAAAGATTGCCCGCGGGCTGGCCGATGCGCTCGCCCAGCACCGGAAACAGGTCCAGCATGCGGGCCAGGTCGTCGGCCACGGCGGCGCGCCCGGCGCGGCCACCCTTCTTCAGGCGCAGGTAGGCGCCCATTTCCAGGTTTTCGCGCACCGAAAGCTGGGTGAACACCCGCCGCCCCTCGGGCACCTGCACCACCCCGGCGGCCACGATGTCCGCCGGACGGGCAGGCAGCGGCGCGCCGTCCAGCAGGATGGCCCCCGACGCGGGCCGGGCCAGGCCGCTGACCAGCGAGAGCAGCGTGGTCTTGCCCGCGCCGTTCATGCCCAGCAGACACACCGCCTCGCCCGCGCCCACGGAAAGGGACACGTCGAACAGCACCTTCGCGCCGCCGTAGGAAAAGGAAACGTCGCGCAACTCAAGCATGCAGGCCGAACTCCTCGCCCCCGCCAAGGTAGGCGCCGACCACCTCGGGGTTGCGTTTCACCGCGTCGGGCGCGCCCTCGGCGATCTTTGCCCCGGAACACAGCACCACCACCGCGTCGCTCACGCGCATCACCAGCGACATGTCGTGCTCGATGAGCAGCACCGCCACCCCGAGTGCGCGCAAGGCCAGGATCAGGCCGCCCATCTCGTGGGTTTCCGCCGGGTTCAGGCCCGCCACCGGCTCGTCCAGCAGGATCATGCGCGGGCCGCCCACCAGGGCGCGGGCCAGCACCAGGCGCTTCTGGTCGCCGTAGGGCAGCAGCCCGGCGGGCTCGTCGGCCCGGCCGGACAGCCCGGTGAAGTCCAGCGCCTCCATGGCCGCGTCGCGCATGGCCCGTTCGGTGCGGCGCACCCCGGGCAGGCGCAGCATGCTGGACAGCATGCCGGTGCGCACGTGGCCGTGCAGCCCCACCATGACGTTTTCCAGCAGGCTCATGGAACCGAACACCCGCAAATGCTGGAAGGTGCGCGCAAGCCCCAGGCGCGGCAGGCGGTGGGCGGCCATGCCGGTGATGTCCCGCCCGCCGAAGGCCACCCGGCCGGAATCGGGGCGCACCATGCCGGTCACGCAGTTGACCAGGGTGGTCTTGCCCGCGCCGTTGGGGCCGATGAGCGCGGTGATTGCCCCGGCTTCCGCCGAAAAGCTGGCCGTGTCCAGCGCGCGGATGCCGCCGAAGGCCACAGAAAGGTCGCGTACCTCCAGCAGGCTCATGGCCGGGCCTCCCCGCTTTCCGGCGCACTGTGCCGCTTCCCGCGCCCCACGCCCTTGTGCAGCACGTCCCGCAGCCACGGGGAAACCCCGCGCGGCATGAAGATGAGCATGAACAGCAGCAGCCCGCCGAAGATCAGGTCGTGGTGCTCCTCGAACACGCCCAGCATCTGGGGCAGCACCGTGAGCAGCAGCGCCCCGGCCAGCCCGCCCCACAGCGAGCCCATGCCGCCGATGAGGCACATGGTCACGAACTCCACGGACTTGAAGATGTCGAAGGTCTTGGGCGCCACGATGCCCAGATAGTGCGCGTGCAGCGACCCGGCCAGCGAGGCGAACACGGCGGACAAGACGAACACCTGCACCTTGTAGCTGGCCGTGGGCACGCCGCAGGCTTCCGCCCCCGGCTCGGAATCGTGGATGGCCCGCAGGGCGCGGCCCACCGGCGAATGGACAAGGTTGCGCGCGGGGATGAGCAGCAGCAGGGCCACGCCCCAGGCCAGCCAGTAGAACGAGCGGTCGGTGTCGAACGAAATGCCCGCCACGGCCAGCGGCGGCACGCCCACGAAGCCGCTGGAGCCGCCGGTGACCTCGCTCCACTGCACCAGGATCACGTCCACGATGAGGTTGAAGCCCAGCGTGGCCATGACCAGATAGTTGCCCTTCAGGCGCAGGGTGGGCACGCCCACCACGGCGGCGGCCACGGCCACCCCGCAGGCGGAAACGCCCATGGCCAGCCACGGGTCCACCCCGTGGGCGGCGGAAAGGATGGCGCTGCCGTAGGCCCCCATGCCGAAGAACGCGGCATGGCCGTAGCTGATCTGCCCGGCATAGCCCATCAGCAGGTTGAGCCCGGTGACCACGATGAGGTTCACCGCCACCACGTTGAGCACGGTGAACTGGTAGCCCGACCGCAGGGCCAGCGGCAGCAGGGCCACGGCCACGGCCAGGGCCAGCCAGCCGCGCGCGAAGCGGCGGGCCGGGGGGGTGAGCAGCGGATGGCGACCGGGGGCGGGGCCGGTTCCTGGGAGGGTCATGCGCGCCTCCCGGCGGCGCCGAACAGCCCCTGCGGCCGCACGAACAATACGAGGATGAGCAGGCCGAACACCAGCACGTCGCGGTAGGCGCTGGTCACGTAGCCCGCGCCGTAGCTTTCGAACAGCCCCAGCAGCACCCCGCCCGCCACGGCCCCGGCGAAGCTGCCGTAGCCGCCCAGCACGGCGGCGGCGAAGCCCTTCAGCCCCAGCATCAGGCCGATGTCGTACGAAAGCGACGTGATGGGCGTGATGAGCATGCCCCCAAGGGCGCCCAGCGCACCGGCAAAGGCGAAGGACAGCGTGGTCAGCCGTTCCACCTCCACCCCCATCAGCCGGGCGGTGCGCGGGTCCGCCGCCGCCGCGCGCATGGCCTTGCCCGTCACCGTGGCGCGGAAGAACCACGCCAGCGCCGCGATGCCGCACAGGGTCATGCCCATCACCCACAGGTTCTGCGGGGTCAGCACCGCGCCCAGCAGGCGGAAGGGCACGTCGGGCGACAGGGGCGGCAGGGCCAGGGGCAGCTTGCCCCAGCCCTGCTTCATCAAGCCGCGCATCAGCGTGGACGCGGCCATGGTGATGAAGATCAGGATGATCATCTGGCGGCTGCGGGCCGGGCGCAGGCACACCCGCTCCACCAGCGCGCCCGCCAGCGCCACGATGGCGATGGTGGCGGGAAAGGCCGCGAAGATGGGCAGCCCCTGGCTGGCCAGCAGGGAATACAGCACGAGCCCGCCAAGGCTCAGGAAGTCGCCCTGGGTGAAGTTGACGATGCCCGTGGCGT
Source organism: Nitratidesulfovibrio sp. D1 (assembly GCF_051133415.1). NCBI lineage: Bacteria > Pseudomonadati > Thermodesulfobacteriota > Desulfovibrionia > Desulfovibrionales > Desulfovibrionaceae > Nitratidesulfovibrio > Nitratidesulfovibrio sp. D1. The sequence goes on from NZ_JBPGNZ010000004.1 coordinate 403,585, forward strand.
TGAAGATCAGGCTGTAGCCCAGCGCCAGCAGCGCGTAGACCGACCCGGTGGTCAGCCCGCTTGCGGTGTACTGCGCGAGGGCGTTGATGGCGTCTGGCGGCATGGAGATGTGCGTCCGGTTGCGGGAGGCCGACGTGGGCCGGAGAGGAAAAAACGGCCGCGCGCACGGGCGCGGTGACTGCTGCATACCGTATACAAAATACGAAGCAGGGTCAATCCGACAGTCACCGTCAGCCACCCGCGCGCACATTGACATGACAATCCAATGCGGACACACAGGAATCAGGGTCCCGTCCGCGCGCGGCGCGGCGGAGGCCTCCGCCCCCCTCAAGGTTCCACCCGCCAAGGAGCCGGCCATGCCATCACCGCTGCCCCCGTCCCCTTCCCGGCCCGCGCGCCGCCCCTCTTTCCCGCCATCATCCCGCCCGGCCCTGCGGCTGGCCCGGCGCGTGGCGCGCACCTCGTGCCGGGGCTGCCACGGGGTGTGCCAGGTGCTGGTGCATCTGGACGAGGCGGGCAACCCGGTGCGCGTCACCGGCGACCCGGACAGCCCCACCAGCCGGGGCTACATCTGTCCCAAGGGGGCGGCGGGGCCGCAACTGGTCGCCCACCCGGACAGGGTGCGCCGTCCCCTGCTGCGCACCGGGCCGCGCGGCGCAGGCCAGTGGAAGGAAATCGGCTGGGAGGCGGCGCTCACCCTCATGGCCTCCACCTTCGACCGGGTGCGGCGCGAATCCGGCCCGGAATACATCGGGCTGTGCCAAGGCACGGGCCGTCCGTACACCGAATTCACCGGGCGGTTCATCCATGCGCTGGGCTCGCCCAACTTCGTCACGCCGGGGCACAATTGCTTCCTGCCGCGCGTCATCGCCTCGTCCATCACCATGGGCTGGCTGCCCGTGGCCGACGTGTACGGCCACGGCGGGGTCATGCCCGCATGCGTGCTGGTGTTCGGGGCCAACGCCATGGAAACCGGGGCCGCCGACGGCATGTGCGGGGCCATGATGCGCCGCGCCCTGCGCGGGGCGGAACAGGTCATCGTGGCCGACCCGCGCCGCACCTCCGCCGCCCGCGCGGCCACCCGCCACCTGCAACTGCGCCCCGGCACGGAAGGCGCGCTGGCGCTGGCCCTGCTGCACGTGATCATCGGCGAGGGGCTCCACGACGCGGACTTCGTGGAGCGGCACTGCACCGGCTTCGCCGAGCTTGCCGACCACGTGCGCTCCTTCTCCCCCGAATGGGCCGCGCCCGTCACCCGCGTGCCCGCCGAAGACATCCGCGCCGCCGCCCGCACGCTGGCCACGGTGAAGCCCGCCTGCCTGCTGTGGGGCAACGGCATCGACACCAGCGTCAACGCCTTCCAGACCGGGCGCGCCCTGCTGCTGCTCATGGCCGTCACCGGCAACCTCGACGTGCCGGGCGGCATGGTCCACTGGGTGCCCCCGCCGGACATCCGCTGCAAGTCGCCGCTGGAAAACAAGAAGGTGCTGGGCATGCACCTGCTGTCGCCGGAGCAGAAGGCGCGCATGATCGGCGCGGGGCGCTTTCCCTTCGGGCCGGGGTGCCACCAGCCCAGCTTCTGGCAAGCCTGCGTCAGCGGCGAGCCGTACCGCCCGCGCGCGGTGTGGCTGGTGGGCACCAATCCCATGCTCACCGCCACCCGGGGCGACGTTATCGAAGCCGCCCTGCGCGACCACGTGGAGTTCAGCGTGGTCTCCGACTTCTTCCTGACGCCCACGGCGCAACTGGCCGACCTGGTGCTGCCCGCCGCCCACTGGCTGGAGCAGGACGACGTGGTCTACTTCCACAAGCTGTGGTGCGTGCTGGCCCGGCGCAGGCTGGCCTTCGGCCCGCATTCCGGCGAGGCCCGCGACGATCGCGCCGTGATCCTGGACCTGGCCCACCGCCTAGGGCTGGACGAAGCCTTCCCGTGGCCGGACTGGGACGCCTACCTGGCCTGGCTGCTGGAACCTTCCGGCATGGATTTCCGCGCCTTCGCGGAAAAGGGGCTGGTGCTCGGCCCCATGCGCTACCGCAAGCACGAGACGGACGGCTTTCCCACGCCCAGCGGCAGGGTGGAACTGCGCAGTTCGGTCATGGCCGGGGCGGGCCGCCCGCCCCTGCCGGTGTACGTGGAGCCGCCCCTGTCGCCCGTGTCCACACCGGACGTGGCGGCCGAGTACCCCTTCATCCTCATGTCCGGGTGCAAGGTGCTGCCCTTCTTCCATTCCGAGGGGCGGCAGATCGACGCGCTGCGCCGCCTGCGTCCGGAACCCCGCGTGGCCATGCACCCCGATGCGCTGGCCCGCCTCGGCCTTGCCGACGGCGACCCGGTGCGCGTGGTGTCCCCCTACGGGCAGGCGCGCTTTCTGGCCGCCGCCGACGACGGCCTGCCGCCCGACGTGGTCCAGGCCGACCATGGCTGGTGGTTTCCCGAACGGGCCGGGCCGGACCACGGCTGGCGCGAAAGCTGCGCCAACCTGCTCTACGGGCACGACCACTTCGACCCGGACAGCGGCGCGGAACCCCTGAAGTGCGGGCTGTGCCGCATCGAACGGGAGTAACCCGAAGGGACGCGAAGCAAAGGCGGCAGGACCCGTTCCCCCGAATTGACCGGGCACACCACTTCCCGTATCCTGCCGCATCTTTCTTCGCGTCCCGGACGGACCGCCTGAACGGCCGCCGGAAAACCCCCAGCAGGACCACACGATCATGAGCGATCACAACGCCAGCGAGCCCGACCGCAAGGCCGAGCCGGGTCTCGATTTCATCCGCGCGCTGATTACCGCCGACAACGCCAGCGACCGCTTCGACAACCGGGTGCACACCCGCTTTCCCCCGGAACCCAACGGCTACCTGCACATCGGGCACGCCAAGTCCATCTGCCTCAACTTCGGGGTGGCGCGGGAATTCGGCGGCAAGTGCAACCTGCGCTTCGACGACACCAACCCGCTGAAGGAAAGCCAGGAATACGTGGATTCCATCCGCGAGGACGTGAAGTGGCTGGGCGGCGACTGGGAAGACCGCGAATTCTACGCCTCCGACTATTTCGAGCAGCTCTACCAGCACGCCGAGCGGTTGATCCTGGCGGGCAAGGCCTACGTGGACAGCCTGTCGGCCGACGAAATCCGCGAGCATCGCGGCACGCTCACCGCCCCCGGCAAGGAAAGCCCCTACCGTGACCGGTCCATCGAAGAAAACCTGGACCTGTTCCGGCGCATGCGCGCGGGCGAATTCAAGGACGGCGAACACGTGTTGCGCGCCAAGATCGACATGGCCTCGCCCAACGTGGTCATGCGCGACCCCACGCTGTACCGCATCCGCCATGCTCATCATCACCGCACCGGTGACGCGTGGTGCATCTACCCGATGTACGACTACACGCACTGCATCTCTGATTCCATCGAGGGCATCACCCACTCCATCTGCACACTGGAGTTCGTGAACAACCGCGAACTGTACGACTGGACGCTGGACACCCTGGGCATCTACCACCCGCAGCAGCTGGAGTTCGCCCGGCTGAACCTGACCTACACCGTGCTGTCCAAACGCAAGCTGATCCAGCTTGTGGAAGGCGGCTACGTGAACGGCTGGGACGACCCGCGCATGCCCACCATCAGCGGGCTGCGCCGCCGGGGCGTCACGCCGGAGGCGTTGCAGGACTTCTGCGCGCGCATCGGGGTTGCCAAGGCCGATTCGGTGGTGGATTTCTCGCTGCTGGAATTCTGCATGCGCGAACACCTCAACGCCGTGGCCCCGCGCGTGATGGGCGTGCTGGATCCCATCCGCGTGGTCATCGAGAACTACCCCGACGAGCAGGTGGAAACCTTCGACATGCCCTACCACCCGGAGGACGCGGCGCACGGTTCGCGCACGGTGCCCTTCTCGAAGGTGCTGTACATCGAGCGCGACGACTTCCGCGAAGACCCGCCCAAGAAGTACCACCGCCTGGCCCCCGGCGCGGAGGTGCGGCTGCGCTACGCCTACTACATCACCTGCCGCGAGGTGGTGAAGGACGCCAATGGGGACATCGTGGAACTGCGCTGCACCTACGACCCGGCCACCAAGGGCGGCTGGTCGCAGGACGGGCGCAAGGTGAAGGGCACCATCCACTGGGTGTCGGCCGCGCATGCCCTGCATGCCGAGGTGCGCCTGTACGACCACCTGTTCTCGGTGGAAAACCCCAACGCGGCGGAAGTCGGCAAGACCTTCGTGGACTACCTGAACCCCGATTCGCTGAAGGTGGTCACCGCCATGCTGGAACCGGCCCTGGCCGACGTGGCCCCCGGCACGCGGGTACAGTTCGAGCGCATCGGCTACTTCTGCGCCGACAAGGACGGCGCGCCCGGCAAGCCGGTGTTCAACCGCACCGTGGGCCTGCGCGACAGTTGGGCCAAGATAGAGAAGAAGGAAGGCGCGTAGGCCGGACAAGGACCGAAGAAAACGAACGACACCCCGGCGGGAGCCATTCCGCCGGGGTGTTTCTGTGTTACGGCGCATGAAGCGCCCTGCCGCCCCTCAAAAGGAGGGAAGCAGGATCGGCCTCAGTACCCCTTGTGCTTTTTCACCGATTTTACCAGCTTGCCGAACGCCTTGTCCTTTCTGCGCCGATCCAGGCGCGACATCTCGTTGAACGCGGCCTCTTTCCGCAGTTTCAGCCAGTTATGGTACTGTGCGGCGGCCAGTTCGCCACGCTCCACGGCGGCCCGCACGGCGCAGCCTGCTTCGTGTTCGTGGCGGCAGTCGGCGTAGCGGCAGTTGCCCGCCAGCAGGGCGATGTCCGCGAAGCCCGCATCCACGCCGTCCGTTGCGGCCACGGTGCCCACCTCGCGCATGCCCGGCGTGTCCACGACCAGCGCCCCGCCATCCAGCACCGTGAGCTGGCGACGCGTGGTGGTGTGGGTCCCTTCGCCCGTGGCGCTGACGGCCCGCGTGGCAAAGGCATGTCCCGCGGGGGTTTCCGCCCGCGCCTGCCCTCTCGTCAGTCGATTGAGCAGGGTCGTCTTGCCCACGCCCGATGAACCGAGCAGGCAGTAGGTCCTGCCCGGCGCAAGCTCCTGCCGCAGCACATCCAGCCCGGCCCCGGTCACGCTGCTGAGCGCGATCGCCCGCGCGGGCGTGACGGCGGCCACCACCGCCAGCAGGCGCGAGAGCTCATCCGGGGTGATGAGGTCCGTCTTGGTCAGCACCACGACAGGTTCCACGCCCCCGTCCGCCAGCATGACCAGATAGCGTCCCAGCCTGCCGGGGTTGAAGTCGTAGCGGCACGACTGGACGATAAACGCCGTGTCGATGTTGGCCGCGATCATCTGCACGGCGCAGCCTTCGCCCGCCGTCTTGCGCCGCAGCACGGTCCGGCGCGGGAACACCCGGTGAATGATGGCCGCCGTTCCGTCGCTGTGGAACTGCACCGTCACCCAGTCGCCCACGCACGGCAGGTCGGCGGGGCTGTCCACATGGTAGGCAAGCCTGCCCGCCAGTTCCGCCGGAACCTCGCCCCCCTCGCCCTGTATGCGGTACGCCCCCCGATCCACCGTGCAGACACGGGCGAAGCCGCAACCTTCCATGGCCATTTCCGCCGCGTTCGCGGCAAACCACGGGTCAAAACCCCATGATTGCAACATGATGGTATCCCTCGTGAGGGGCCGGACGCATGCCTCGGCCCCTCCTGATCGTGTTGTTGGCGCTATGCCGGTTCCGCGAAGGCCGCGTGGGCGATGATACCGCCCTGCGGCAGCCGGTCGCCGAAGCCCACGGCCAGCACGTACTGGCCGGGCACGCCCGGATAGCCAAGGCCCGGCACGCATGCAAAGCCGAACCGGGCGTAGTAGCCGGGGTCGCCCACCAGCACCACGCCCAGGGCTCCGGCCTTGCGCATGCGGCGTAGCGCATCGCGGATCAGGGCTGAGCCGATGCCCTTGCCCTGCATGGGCGGCAGCACGCCCACCGGCCCCAGCAGGTACCAGCCGACATGGTCCGCCCCCACCACGGCGGGCGAAAGGGCCACGTGAGCCACGGGTTCGCCGTCCACTTCGACCAGCAGGGACAGGGTCAGGTTGCCGCTGGCGCGCAGCCGTTCCACGATCAGGTGTTCGGTGGGTTCGGCGCCGGGGGCGTGCATGGGGTGCCCCTTGAAGGCCGTGTATTCGATACGGGTAATGATCCGACAGTCCTGTTCGTTGCCGGGGCGTTCGTCCCTGATGTGCATTGCGTCGCTCCTGAAGTATGGCGCGCGGCATGACGGGCGCGGACCGGGCAGGCTGCCCGGCTGGCGCACGACCGCCATGCGGCGCGCATGGCGAAGGGTCGGCCTGGAAACGTCAGAAGGATGGTTGCGAGGCGAAAACAAAGACCACCATCCGATGACATCGGACGGAATCGGCAGGACGGGATGGGGCGGAGCCGGGCAACGGCCCCGTGCGGGCAGCCCTCCCCTCAGACAGGGGACGGCGTGCCGTCGCGCCTACCGGGTGCGGCTTTCGCCGACAACCGGTGCGACATTCTCTGGTGCGAATCGCTGCAAAAAAACCTCGGCGCGTACGCCAATCAACATGAGAACGTGTGCCGGACGGGCCACGCCGCAGCCACCGGGGCAGCGCGCGGAGCAATCCGCCGGATGTCCGATGCGGACGGGCGGAGCATAGTACGGATTTTCGCGTTGGCAAAGCCCCTTCGGGACGTGGCGGCGCATCCCCTCAGGCATGCGGCCGGAAGGCTTCCGCGCGTTGCCTACATCAATTCCCCGTGCATTTTTACGACATTGCGCGCAAGGAATAAAAAGTGCGCCACCCTCGCGCATTTCCCGTTGACATCCGGGGGCCTGACGGATAGATACACAACCTCGTTGTTGGGCTGTCGTTCAATTGGCAGGACGGCGGATTCTGGCTCCGCTAATCTAGGTTCGAGTCCTAGCAGCCCAGCCAACATGCGTTCCCATCGTCTAGCCCGGCCTAGGACAACGGCCTTTCACGCCGTCGACGGGGGTTCAAATCCCCCTGGGAACGCCACCACGCCATCAAGGGGTCACGGTTCGCCGTGGCCCCTTTTCGCGTACCCACCCAGCGGGCGCGCCGTTCGCCAGGCGACGCCAACGGGCGTACACGCAACAGACGCCCGCACACCGCGCGGCATGCCGGAATCCGCTCCCCCTTCTCCTCCCGGCCGCCCGCGCACAAGCAGGAGGCCCTATGGACATCGCCGCCTTTTTCGCCGCCGAAGTAAAGCCCGCGCTGGGCTGCACCGAACCGGGGGCCGTGGCCCTTGCCGCCGCCACCGCCGCGCGTCATCTGCCCGCCCCGCCGGAGCGCATCCACCTGCGCCTTTCGGCCAACATCTACAAGAACGGCCAGTCCGTGGGCATTCCCGGGGCGCAGGGGTTGCGCGGCAACATGCTGGCCTCCGCGCTGGGAGCCCTGGCGGGCGACGCGGACATGGGCCTGCAATCGCTGGCCGCCGTCACCCCCGGCGACGTGGCCGCCGCCCGCGCCCTGACCGAACGCGGCGCGGTGACGCAGGAGATCGTGCAGGACGTGCCCACGGTGTACGCCGAAGCGGAACTGTACCGGCCCGGCCACCTGGTGGTGGCCGTGGTGGCGGGGCGGCACGACCGCGTGGCCGAGGTTCGCCACAACGGACAGGTGGTCTACCGCGCGGAAGACGCCCTGGGCGGCGACAGCCTGCCCCCGTACATGGCCGACCTGCAACGGGCCGCCTTCGACGACCTGTGGGCCTGGGCCGATAGAATCGACGACGCCCTCGCACGCGACCTGCTGCGCGGCGCGGACATGAACCTGGCCGTGGCCGGGCAGGGGTTGGCCAGCCCATGGGGCCTCGCCGTGGGACACACCCTGGGGCATGCTCTGGGCGTGACCCAGTGCGACGGGGACTGTACGGACACCTGCGCGCCGGACATCGGCGCGCGGGATTTGGGGGCACGCGTGAAGGCCACCACGGCTGCCGCCGCCGATGTACGCATGGCCGGGGCCAACCAGCCGGTCATGAGCAGCGCCGGTTCCGGCAACCACGGGCTTACCGCCATCATTCCCCCGGCGCTGGCCGCGCGCGCCTGGGGCCGCAGCGATGCGGAACTGGCCCGCGCGCTGGCCCTGTCGCACCTGGTCACCGGCGCGGTAAAGGCCCGCACCGGCCGCCTCACCCCGCTGTGCGGCTGCGCCGTGGCCGCCGGGGCGGGCGCCGCCGCCGCGCTGGTGCGCCTTGCGGACGGCACGCCCGCGCAGGCCGAACAGGCCGTGGCGCTGGTGTTCTCGTCGGTCATGGGCATGATCTGCGACGGGGCCAAGGGCGGCTGCGCGCTCAAGGTGGGCACCGCCGCCGCCGAAGCCTGGAGCGCGGCGCAACTGGCCCTGCACGGGCCGGGCATGACCGGGGCCGAGGGCATCGTCTCGCCCGATTTCCGCGCCTCGCTGCGCTCGCTGGGCGAGGTGTCCAGCCTGGGCTTCGCCGCCGTGGACGTGGCCATCATCCGTCTGCTGGAGCGCGGCGTGCAGTAGGGGCTGTTTCTAAACGAACGGTGCGGCCGCCGGGGCGCGTCGGCCCCCCCCACTCCATCCCCTCTCCCCCCCACACAACGACGAAGGGCGCCCCCGATGGGCGCCCCCCTGTCTGTCGTGTCCCTGTGAAGGATATCCAAGGCGAAACCATGTCTGCAATGCGCCGCGCGGGCGGTGGCTTCGGGCGTCGGGCCCCCGGAAAGGGATCCTTCCCGGCCCGGCGGGCGCGCCGTGGGAAATCGATCCGGCGCGCGCCGCGTGCCGCCCGCGCGGCACGTCATGTCGTTCTCGCGGGCGGGGACCTACCCGGCCCCCGCCTTCCGTCCACTCCTCTCCATCCGCCCTACTGGGCGGCGGAAACCAGCTTCTTCTGGCCGTCCCACACCTTGTCCGCCTTGGGCAGGACGGGGATGTACCTGAACCAGACGTGGGTCTTCATGTGTTCGGGGTCCTGTTGCAGCTTGCGGCTGTGCTTCAGGATGGGCGGCACGATCTTGTGGATGTCGCCCGCCAGGTCCTTGGAGATGGCGAAGCCGGTGGCCTCGCTGGCCAGGTCCACGGCCTGCTGGCTGTACTGCTGCGAAGAGGCCAGCGTGTCCAGCGCCTTGGCCGGGTTGTGGAAGCCCACGCTGTTCTCGGCGGAGACGTAATCCCAGAAGAACTGGCCCTTGCGCACCATTTCGCGCGCCTGAATCATCAGTTCGTCATAGTTGGCGGGCTTGGCGCCCTGGAATTCCGAGGCCAGGCGCACGGCCTCGTGCGCCTTCACGGACAGGTCCTGGGCCTTCAGCAACTGGTCGAAGGTTCTCTGCTGGCTGAACAGCACGCGCGAGCGCAGGTAGTCGGGGCTCTTGTCCGAATGGCACTGGCGGCAGGCGCGCAGGTCCGGGTCCTTCAGGGGCGAGGTCCACCAGTGGCCCGAGATCTTCTTCTTGTCGTCGGTGCGGGTGTAGCCCATGTGGCAGTCGGCGCACGAAACGCCCGCCGCGCCGTGCACGCCGTTCTGCCACATTTCGTATTCGGGGTGCTGGGCCTTGATCATGGGCGTCTTGGACACCGGGTGCGTCCAGTCCACGAAGTTGCCCTCGAAGCCCTTGGCCTGCGAATTGCCCGCCGTCTTGTAGTAGGCGTACATGTCCTGCGGGTCGTAGCCGTCGGCCCAGGGGAACACGGGCTTCTTGGCGACGCCCTTTTCCTTGTCCTGGAAGTAGTATTCCACGTGGCACTGGCCGCAGACCAGCGAACGCTTCTCGTTGCGGGTCAGCGTCGCCCAGTCCTTGCCCTGCGCCTTCAACTGGTCCTTCAGCGGTTCGCTGTACAGGCGCAGTTCCATGGTCTGCGGGTCGTGGCAGTTGGCGCAGCCGATGGTCTCGTCCTTCATGTCGATCTTGTCGCGGAACTCGTTGACGTCCTTGGCCCAGAAGTCGTCGCCGTACTGCTTCACCCAGCCCATCATCTTGGGGGTCTTGCAGTTCCAGCAGGTGGCGGGCAGGCCGCCCTTCTCGGCGTAGGTGTTGATGCGGTCGATGTGCAGGAAGTCTTCCAGCGCCTTGGTGTGGCCGCGCGCGTTGCGGTACTCGTAGCTGAACGGGTAGCCCAGCCACAGGTTCTTCAGGTACGGCTGGGCGTGCTTGTAGCCTTCGGGCAGCGGATCGACGTTGTCGTTCTTGTTGAACGGCACCGAGCCGTTGAATTCGGTCATCACGGTGCTTTCATCGTTGCGCTCGTAGCTGGCGTACTGCTGGGGAAATTCCGCCTTGAACGCGCTGCTGCGGGTTTCTTCCGCCGCGATCTTGGTCTTGAACACCGGCGTCTTCAGTTCCGAAACGTCGGAACAGCCCGCGAGAACGAAGGGGACCAGCGAAACGGCAAGCAGCAGGGCCCCCCTGCGGGCCATGCCGCACGCCTTGCGAAGCGACAGCTTGTCATTCCTCAGATTATCCATCGGCGACCTTCCTTGTGCTGATCGGCGTCATGCGCATGTGCTGGACGTTGCGGTGGCAGTCCACGCAATAGGGTTTGGTATCCATGCTGGCCACCTGCGTGTTGGTCATGGTGTGACATGCCTTGCAGTTGGCGTTGACCACGTCCTTGGTGGACTGGCCCGAATGGATCACGTCGTCCGGCCTGCCCAGCGTGTTCATGTAGACGTCCCTGGCCCCCGCCGCCGCCTTGAAGGGCAGCTTGGCGGCAAGGTTGTGCGGAGCGTGGCACTCGTTGCAGTCGAGCTTGGCGTGCGTGGACGCCTTGTGCGTCAACGCCGCCTCCTGCATGATGTGACAGCTCGCGCAGAACGGACGCCGGTCCGTGACCTTCATGCCGAAGCCCGCCCCCGCCGCCAGCACGACCCCCAGGGCCGCCCCGACGACGATGAGCCGCAGCCCCGTTCGTCCGTTGCGAGGTGCTTCCTCTGACATTTCCGCCTCCTTGCTGTGGAGGTGCGCCCACCCCGTCCGCATGCGGCCGGGGGTTCGCACCTCCGGGTGCATCCGTGCCCGCGCCCGTTCAGCCCGACGGACGCGCACGGCACTTGGTGAGGCCCGGTCTTCAAGACCCGTGCCGTTACGTGAAATCCGGCACATCCACCCGTTCAAAAATAATTTCAGCGTGTTGTCTGTCGCTGCAAAATCATTGGCGGTGAGATGGGCCTTGCGCTTGTCATATTTTCATGACAAGTAGACAGAAAAATCTGACCAAGTCAGACTTTTCAGACTGCTCCGACTCCGCACAGGGGGACGCCCCATGACGCAACACCAGGCACAACCCGCGCCACGACCCGCCAGCGAAACCTCCGCCGCCTCGCCGGGCCGGACGGCAAGAGGCCCGCGGGCCCGGTTGCGCCGCAAGCGCCCGGCCCTGCGCTGGAACATCCAGACCTTCATCGGCCCGGCGGTGCTGGTGGCCCTGTGGGGCGTGCTGCTGCTGGCCCTGTACCAGTGGAACGCCCGCAACGAGGCGGCCCACGTGCGCGAACTGGCGCTGCTGCAAGCCCGGGCGTTCTTTTCGCAGATCGTCTCCACCAGGGCCTGGAACGCGGCCCATGGGGGAGTGTTCGTGCAGACCAGCGAACTGGGCCAGCCCAACCCCTGGCTGCCGCCCGACCAGCGCACCCTGATGGCCGCCGACGGCGCCCTGCTCACCCGCATGAACCCGGCCTACATGACCCGCCAGATCTCGGAATTCCTCACCACCAGCCAGGGGGTGAGCTTTCGCATCACCAGCCTGCACCCCCTGCGGCCCGAAAACGGAGCCGACCCGTGGGAGGCCCAGTCGCTGCGGTCCTTCGGCCGGGGCGAACGGGAAACCTTCACCCTGGTGCAGTCCCCGAACGACGAACACCCCCACCCGGCAACGGCAGGCGCCGCCGGTGCGGACACCCGGCACGGCCCCAGTTTCCGCTACATGGCCCCGCTGATGACCGACCAGACCTGTCTGGGCTGCCACCGCACCGCCGACGACACCGTGGGCGGGTTGCGCGGGGGCATCAGCGTGTCCATCGCGGCCACGCCGCTGCTGGCCCTGGAGCGCCAGCGCCTGGACCAGATGGGGATGGCCTATGCCATCATCGGGGTGGTGGGGCTGCTGGGCATCGGGGGGGCGTCGTTGCAGGTCAGCCGCAAGAAGGCCCTGGCGGAGGCGGCCAACCGTATGAAAAGCGCCTTTCTGGCCAACATGAGCCACGACATGCGCACCCCGCTCACCGGCATCATCGGCATGGCCGAACTGCTGTCCGGCTTCCAGCCCGGGCAGGAGGCGGGAGCCCGCGCCGCGCCCGCCGCGCCGCCTCCCGCCGGTGCATCCATATATGAGGATGCCCCCGCCGCCGAACGCCAGGCCCGCTACAACGAATACCTGGGGCAGTTGCGTTGCGCGGCCGCCAACCTTCTGGAAATCGTCAACGACATCACCGACTTCTCGTGCCTGGAATCGGGCCGGATGCGCCTTGCGCCGCGCACCTTCCGGCTGCGCCCCGCGCTGGAGGCGTGCCTGGGGCTGTTCCGCTTCGCGGGCGAACGCAAGGGGCTTTCGCTGTCGCTGCACGTGGCGGAAAACGTGCCCGACGCGCTGCTGGGCGACGACTTCCGGCTGCGCCAGGCCCTCGGCAACCTCATCGGCAACGCGGTGAAGTTCACCCGCGCAGGGGGCATCGCCGTGGTGGTGAACCTGGTGCCGGAACCCGCGCCGCACCGTCCCCCCATGTCCGCCGGACCGGCCCCGGCCGGGGCGGCCCCCCGCGACGTGCTGCTGCGTTTCGCCGTGGTGGACACGGGCGTGGGCATTCCGGCGGAGCAGCAGGAATCCATCTTCGAAAGTTTCGTGCAGGGCGAGGCGGCCAGTTCGCTGTGCCTTGGCGGCACCGGGCTGGGCCTTGCCATCTCGCGCGAGATTGCCCGCATGCTGGACGGCGACATCGGCGTATCCAGTTCGCCGGGCACGGGCAGCGAATTCTGGTTCACCGCCCGGTTCACCGTGGCGGGTCCGCCCGCTGCCGACGGCGACGCCACGGACGGTGACAGCTCCCCCGAAGCACCGAACGCCTGCCCGGCGGCGTCAATGGCGGCGGCAGCCGACACCGGACCTGCGGAACAGCCCGGCCCGGCCGCCGCACCGTTGCGGCTGCTGGTGGCCGACGACAACCCGGTGAACCGGCTGTTCATGCAGGACGTGCTGCGCGGCGCGGGGCACCAGGTGGCCGTGGCCGTGGACGGAACGCAGGCCCTGCGCCTGCTGGAGGAATTACGGCCGGACCTGGCCCTGCTGGACGTGCGCATGCCTGGCTGCGACGGCACGGAGGTGGTCCGCCGCCTGCGCACCGGTGAAGTGCCGGGGGTCGCGCCGGACATGCCGGTGCTGGCCGTCACCGCGTCGGCCGTGGGCCGCGAGAGCGCCGCCCTGCTCGGCGCGGGCATGACCGGTTGCGTGTGCAAGCCGCTGACCGCCGCCATGCTGCTGGCCGCCGTGGCCGACGCCGCCGCCGGGGGCACCCCCCTGGAATGCCCCGGAACCGGCGGCTACGCGGCGGGCATGCACCACTGGCGGGAACCTGCACCCCAAGGCGAACCCGCGCCGTCCGCCGGCACCGCACCCACGGCCAATGCCCTGCCGGACGAAGCGACGGACGACCCCCCGCACGAAACCCCGCACGAGATAATGGACGAGGCCGCCGCGCTGGAGGCCCTGGGCGGCAACCTCCCCCTGTTCGTGAAGTTGTGCCAGGCATTCCTGGACGAGGTGGACGCCCGGCGCGCCGCCCTGGTCGCCGCCGTGCGCGAGGACCGGCGGCAGGACGCCCTGCGCGAGGCGCACGCCCTGCGCAATTCGGCGGGCATGCTGCGCCTTTCGGCCCTGCACGGCCTGTGCGACGCCATGGAAAGCGCGGCGGGCCGCCCGGCCGGATCGCCCGACGGACATCTCGGCGGCCTGCTGGATCAACTGCTGCCGATGCTGGACGCGGGCGTGGCCCGCGTGCGCGCCGTCACAACCGGCGGATCCGACGCCGCAACGCCGGAGACCGCCCCGGCGAAGGAGATGCAACGCTGATGGCCCGCATACTCGTGGTGGACGACGAAGCCATGGTCCGCACCATGCTGCGCGAGGTGGCCGTGGGCATGGGGCACGAGGCGCTCACCGCCGCCACCCTGGACGAAGGGTTGCGCCTTGCCGGCACCTCCGGCCCCGACGTGGTCTACCTGGACGTGCTGCTGCCCGACGGTAACGGACTGGCCCACGTGACCACCTTCGGCCGCCTGCCGTGCGCCCCGGAAATCATCGTGGTTACCGGCTTCGGCGATGCCGACGGCGCGGAAACCGCCCTGCGCCACGGGGTGTGGGAATACCTACAAAAGCCCCTGCGCGTGCAGGACATCACCCTTTCGCTGTCCCGCGTGCTGGCCTACCGCACCGGCCGAGCCCGGCGCGGGCTGGGCAACGGCCACGGCGTCCCCCCTGCGGCGCACGGCGGCAACGGCCGGGACGTAGCGGCCCAGACCACGCCGCCCGCCGCGCCGCAACCTTCCCCCCTCTACCGCGAGGGCATCGTGGGGAACAGCCCGGCCCTCGAGGCCGCGCTGGAACTGATGGCCGAGGCGGCGGCCAGTTCGGTCAACGTGCTGGTGCTGGGCGAAACCGGCACCGGCAAGGAACTGTTCGCCCGCGCCGTGCACCGCAACAGCGCGCGCGCGGCGGGGCCGTTCGTCACCCTGGACTGTGCGTCGCTGACCGAAAACCTGGTGGAAAGCCAGTTGTTCGGCCACGTGCGCGGGGCCTTCACCGGCGCGGACCGCAGCCGCGACGGACTGCTGCGCCTGGCCCACGGGGGCACGCTGTTCCTGGACGAAATCGGCGACCTGCCCCTGTCCATCCAGGGGGCCTTCTTGCGGGCGCTGGAGTTGCGGCGGTTCCGCCCGGTGGGGGCCAGCAAGGAGGTGGAGAGCGACTTCCGCCTGGTGGCGGCCACCAACAAGGACCTGCACGAAATGGTGCGGCTGGACATGTTCCGCAGCGACCTGCTGTACCGGCTGCGCGGCCTGACCATCACCCTGCCCCCGCTACGCGAGCGCGCGGAAGACCTGCCCGGCCTGTGCGCCTGGGCGGTGGACCGGTTCTGCCAGCGGCACGACCTGCCCCCCAAGTTCCCGGCAGAAGACTTTCTGGAGACCGTGGCCAGCTACCCGTGGCCGGGCAACGTGCGCGAACTGGTGCACGCCGTGGAGCGCGCCTGCGCCGCCGCGCGCGACGAAACCACCCTGTACGCGCGGCAACTGCCCACGGAAATCCGGGTGCGGGTGGCCCGCGACAGGATGGACGGTCACGCGGCGTCCGCCCCGCCAGTCCTGCCAGTTCCCCCTGTCGCACCAGTCCCGCTAGTCCCGCCAGTACCGCTAGTCCCGCCAGCCCCGTCCGCCCCCGCGCCGGATGCCGCCCCCCCCACCCTGCGCGCCCACAAGGCCGACGCGGAGCGCGCCTACGTGGCCGGCATGCTGGCCCACTGTCGCGGCGACATCCGCGAGGCGGCCCGGCTGGCGGACGTCTCGCGCGGGCACTTCTACGAACTGCTCAAGAAGCACGGCTTCGGAAAGGCCGACTGACGGGCAGGGGGCCGGGCACCCGTCCGGCCTTCCGTACCCCGCCCCGGCGGGACCTTATCGTGTCCGCCCTGCCCCATCATCGTGTCAGCCCACGCTTTTTACCTGTCGTGAAGATATTTTTTCCACCCCTCCATGACGGCAAGCCCCCCTTCCGGCGCGGAGCGGGCAACCGGAAAGGGGGCAATACGGAGCCTGCCACGAGTGGGGGGAACCCGTGACGATTACCACGTTACGCCCCCCAGAGGCAGTCATCCATTATTTTTGCATCTTTCCCATGAAATGACTTTTCATGCGAAAATCACGCAAAAATTTTCGCGTCATCCCCCTTTCTTCCTGCATATTGAAATTGTGAAACGGATTCTTCGTTCTTCACCGCCCTGTCGCATGGTCATCGGCATACCAGCAGACCGTGCAGCATGGCATGCCGGCATCGCACATGCCCTCCCGGCACATCCCGGCATGCGTTCCCGCCCTCCCTCCCCGCCCCACCCCGGCTCGGCGAAACCGCAAAATTTCCCTCAAAAACTTGTGGGCCTTGTAACTAACCCTATTGCGCACGACGGCCAAAACAATGTAATGTTGTATGCAGTATCACCGTAAAAGCAGAAAGTGCGGACAGGGCCGCACCAATTTTCCGGAATCAATACGCGCTCTCCGATCCGCGTGCACGGGGGGGGGCCCAACGAGGAGGACTGTCATGAAGGAAAGGAAATCGCAAAAACGGCGCTGGCTCGCGTTCTGCGCGCTGGCCGCCGTGCTGGGGCTTGCGCTTGGGGGGCCGGCGCAAGCGCAGGAAGTGACGCTGAAGGATTCAGTCGTCAACACCCTTGAAACGCATCCCCGCCTCAAGGCTTTCCAGGAAAACCGCCAGGCTGCCGAACACGACGTTGACCGCGCGCGTGCCGGCTGGTTCCCGCGCCTTGACGTGCGCGGCGGCGTGGGCGTGGAGCAGTACAACGACCGTTCCACCCGCCAGTCCGGCCACGAAAACGACTGGTACGACCGCAGCGAAGGTTCGGTGACCCTCAGCCAGACCATCTGGGACGGCCTGGCCACCGCCAGCCGCGTGGACATCAACAAGAACAAGCTGGGGTCGGTGGACAACCGCCTCATCGACAACGCCGAAGCCCTCGGGCTGGACGCCGTGCTCGCGCACATCGAAGTGCTGCGCCAGCGCGAAATCGTCCGCCTGTCCGAAATCAACGTGCAGCAGCACGAGTCCATCCTGGGTTCGCAGCAGGAACGTTCGCGCATGGGCGCGGCCAGCGTTTCCGACGTCACCCAGACCCAGGGCCGCTTGGCCCGCGCGCAGTCGACCCTCATCGAAGCCCGCAGCGCGCTGCAGGTGGCCGAAGCCGCCTACTTCCGCCTGACCGGCCAGATGGTGCCCGAAACCCTGGGCCCGGCGGAAGCGCCCACGGCCACCCCGCCCAGCGTCGACGCCGCCCTGGCCGACAGCCAGTCCACCAACCCCAAGGTGCAGGCGCTGATCTCCGACGTGCGCACCTCGGAAGCGGAAATCGACCTCGCCAAGTCCGGCTACCACCCCGTGATCTACGCGGAAGTGGGCCCCACCTACAAGGACCAGGTGGAAAGCAGCCGTACGTATGAATGGGGCACCGCGGCCATGCTGCGCATGAACTGGAACCTGTTCAACGGCGGCGCCGACATGGCCGCGGTGAAGGGCGCCTCCGCCCGCTCGCGCCAGAGCCGCCAGGAACTGCAAAACCAGATCGACGAACTGGGCCGCGAAACCCGCTCCACCTGGACCCAGATGCTGTCCGCCCGCGAACAGCAGCGCTACTTCCTGTCGGCCATCGACTACAACGTGCAGACCCGCGACGCGTACATGCAGCAGTTCCTGGTGGGCCAGCGCAGCCTGCTGGACGTGCTGGACGCCGAAAACGAACTGTACAGCTCGTCCATCCAGGAAGTGACCTCGCGCATGAACGACGCCGGCGCCCAGTACCGCCTGCTGGCCCTTGGCGGCAAGCTGCTGGACAGCCTGGGCATCGACCGCGACGCCCTGCGCAAGAACACCGAGTAATAGCCGCTCCCGCAGAGAACGGCATACCCGAAGGGGCCGGTCCACAGGACCGGCCCCTTCTTGCGTGGGCAAAAGTGGAAGCGGGGAACGGGACCGCCAGGCCGGGCGAACGTCTGGATACGGGATGAACCGGCGTTCCGGCATGTGGGGCGCGCCATGCGCGCGGCATGGGAGGCGGGCTTGCAGGCGTTGGCGCCGCATCCCGGCGGAAATGCCTCCTCTCCGCCTGCCTGAGCACGACGGCTGCCTTTCCGGGCACGGCGGTGGAGAGACGCAGGGCGTGACTGCGGCCGCTTTCGACACTGACCGGACAGCGCCATATTCCCTCTTGACGTTTGTATCCTACAGGCTACAATCAAGTCGTGCAGAAGAAAAACATCTTCCACGAAACCAGCCGGTTTTCGGAGGGAGGAACGGCAATGAGCAACGTTGCTATCCGTGAATATGAAACGGCAAGGTACCTGGACAGCGAGGAAATGATTGCCGAATACCTCGCCGCGTGTCTGGAGGATCCGAACCCGGACGTGTTTCTTGCAGCCCTCGGAGAGGTGGCGAAAGCACGGGGGGTCGCCCAGTTGGCCAAGGAAACCGGACTGAGCCGGGAGAGCCTTTACAAGACCTTTTCTCCCGGAACCAAACCGCGTTTCGAAACGATTCTCAAGATAACAAACGCGTTGGGAGTGCCGCTTGGCATACGCCAGAGCGGAGAAACAGCGCACCTTGCGTGACATCAAAAAGCCCCTGGAATGGGGCTTTTTGATGTCGGAAACACGTTATCACGGGATTCCAAGGGGTCTTGCCGCGCTACGACCGCAATCCCTGCGTTGCTGTCCCCCTAAGGCGGGAAGACTCGCCAACGCGGGGGCAGCACTCGAAGGCTCGTGTAACGGTTGTCGTCCTTGTCAGTTGGAGGCGTACCAAAACAGAGGTTGCCACCACGCAAGACGCCCCGGCCGAAGCCGGGGCGTCCGTGTGTTCAGGGTGTGCCGCCGGGTGGCGGCGCGCCGGTTAGCTGTTTTCGGTGACGATCTTGTGGTTCAGGATGTGCTGTTCGATGGCCTGCAGGACGTTGCTCACATCGCTGCTGCTCATGCTGCTGTTGAACACGTTTTCGATGACCACGGTCTGCGGCGCTTCGGAGCCATGGTGCAGCGTGAGCTGGGCGTTGTCCCCGTTCTGCACCAGGTTCAGCTGGATGCCGTTGCCGGAGTTGCCGTCGCTGTCGAGCAGCACGTCGGCGAAGCGCAGCACGTCTTCTCCGATATTGAAGTCCTTCACCACGTCTTGGACACCGGCGGTGAAGTCTTCCGCGTTCCACACGAAGGTGTCCGCGCCTGCACCACCGGTCAGGGTATCTTCGCCCTGTCCGCCCACGAGGATGTCGTTGCCGGCATCGCCGTAGAGGGTGTCATTGCCGTGGCCACCATGCAGGTAGTCGTTGCCGTCTCCGCCGTGGATGGTGTCGTTGCCATAGTTGCCGAAGATGACGTCGTTGCCGCCCGTGCCGTGAATCGTATCGCCGGAGGTCGTACCAAGGTGGAACCCATTGTCGGAGGCACCCATATGGTAGTCGGTTTCCGGAGTAGCCGGAGTTGCTGGCGCGGACGCATCGCCGATGTGCACGTTGAGGGTTGCATAGTCGCTGGTGGTGCCAGCCAACTTGTACACGAAGGCGTCATCGTGGCCAGCATCCGTGCCCGTATGGGCCTTGTACTCGTACTGGCCGAAGTGGTTGATACGCAACGTCCCGTAGTCGCCTTCTATTTCAAGGTAGGCGCCAGTGGTGGGAAGTGCGACTCCGTTCACTTCAGTCACGTAGGCGGTCTGCCCGCCGATCTGGTCGGCGAACTCCGTCGCCGAAGCGTCGGTAACCACGTTGCCCGTCAGCATCACGGCGTGGGTGAAGACCACGTCGTCGATGTAGACGTTAAGGTTCCCGCTGCTAAACCACCCCCCACCGTCCACCGCCCGCAAGGTTATGTGATAGGTGCCGGAAGAGGTGAAGGTATGGGTGTAGGTACCGGTAACCGTTCCGCCGCTTGTCGCGGTGTGTATGGTCTTCGCGCCGGTGCCGTCGTCGACAACTATCTCAAGCTTGTCGCCCTCGTAGCCGAAGAACCAGTTTCCGCCGCTTGCCACGGCTCTCCAATCGAAGCTCACCGTGTCGCCAGCGTTGACCGTGAATTCCTTGGAAGTAGATCTGGTAGCGTTGTCGCTACCCAGGTTGAGAAGCAACTCGCCGCCCGTCGAACTGATGCCAGTACCGCTGGCCCAGCCACTCAGGTCCGAATCAAACATATCCGTCGTCACACTGCCCGGCTGCGTGTTCACGTAGTTGTCGTGCGCATCCAGTTCCGAGCCGCGCAGGTTCAGGGTCAGGGTGGCAGGGTCAGATACCGAACCGTCAGCATCGGCCACCGTATACGTCACCACTACCGTGCCGTTGGGGTTTGAACCAGGCTCGAACCTGTAACCACCTTCAGTGTCGATGATCAGCTTGCCGATTGTCGCGCCAAGGTCGAACACCGTATCTGTCCCATCGACCACACCGGGGTACGAAGTACTGCCTACCATAACCGAGACTATCGCGTGCAGATCAGGCTGGCCATCGAGATCTCCGGGATCGTCCGCACCCGACTTGTCGTTGGCCAGCAGGTTGCCGGTAACGGGCACGGTATCGAGCAGGGCCTGCGAGAAGTCGTTGAGGTCGTCAACGACCACAACCTTGTCATCCCCACCTCTCGTCCATGCCACGGTGCCCAGCGGCCCCTCATTCACGTTATTGGAGATGCCGAAGGCGTACACCGCGTCGATGGAAGTCCCCGCGAGGAAGGTCTCCCAATTGGTGATCTCGTTGCCGGACAGGCCACGCTCAGGCGGGTCTGGGTTGCCGTCGGACAGGAAGTACACCACCGACTTGTCCGCGGGCGGCATGCCGTTGGCGACGTCCGCCATCACCGTGTTCGTGGCGGCCTCGTAGTTGGTGCCGCCGGTGGGGTTCTTGCCGGTCAGGTAGGTCGTCACGGTGCCGGACTTGGCATCGTAGAACCACGTACTCGAAGCCGCCGTGCCGCCGTAGAAGTCCACGATCTTCACGTTGACGGAACCGAGGTCGGCGTAGGCGGCGATCAGTTCCTGCACGCCCTGCTTCGCCACTTCCCAGCGGGTGTAGTTCCCCTTGCCGGGCTCAGGATTGTCGACGCCGGAATCGTAGGCCATGCTGCCGGAACGGTCGAGCATGATGATGAGGTTGGTGGTCATGCCGCCGCTGTAGTCGTCCACTTCCGAGATGGCCGTCGGCTTGTCGTCGGCAATCGAGATATCCAGCTTTTCAGTGCCGGAGCTGATCTCCTGCCCGGCTTGGTCGGTGACCTTCACCTCGTACGAGAGCGTGACCGGACCTCCCGAATGGTCTGCGGCGCTCGACAGGTCGAACTTGTACGAGACCGTATAGGTTCCATCACCCTCTGGGGTGACATCGGTGATCACGATGTTGCCGTGGCCGGTATCGATGGTGCGATCCGCCAGCGAAACCGCCAGGTCGCCGTCAGAGATCACCGTCTTGCCGCCGATGATCACGTCGTCGAGACCGGCTTCGGCAGTGATGGTGAAGAAACCTTCACCATGCGTAGCCGTGGCACTCGGTGCGGAACCATGCGCAAGCCCGGATTCGTCCACTGAGATATCCGTTCCAGCAAGGCCGGTGATGCTCAGGTCGCGCTCTTCATCCGCGCCGTTTATGGTGATTGTCAGGTTGGCGGTACTGGTGTCGCCGTCGCCGTCGGTCAAGGTGTAGGCGAAGGTTTCCGTACGGGTTTGGCCGGCATCCAGATCGTCCAGTTCGCTGCCATTCTTCAGCGTATAGGTGTAGGTGCCGTCGGCGCTGACCACCAGCTTGCCATACAGCCCACTTACTTCCCAACCACCCTCGACCACCTGGGCGCCCGTCGAGCCGAAGGCGACCCCGGAGACATGTGCGCCGTCCGCGCCGAGCACATCGTTAGCATCAAGATCACCACCAGTGGCGGTCAGTACGGTGTCTTCCGTCACGCTGTTGGTGTCGGGTTTAGCCGTGGGCACATCGTCCACGATGGCGATGGTCAGGGTCGCACTGGCGGTGTCACCGCTGGCATCCTTCACCTCGACGGGGATGATGTTGCCGGTCACGCCGCCATCGGGGAAGTTGTGATCGACGTTGGTGAGCAGGGTGTAGGTGTACTCCACTGTGTACTTGCCATCGGAGCCCTGTGACCAATCCGTCACATCCAGCTTGCCGACGGCGTTTTCCAGGTTGGTGGTCACACGCCCGTTGCTGTCGATGAGCAACTCACCAGCGTTCTTCAGTTCATTCAGAGAAGAGAACGCCCTGTCGCCGACCTTGATGGCATTGCTGCTCGCAAACTCCTCGTCCTGCATGTCGATGGTGAAGCTGCCGCTGACGATTTCGGAGTTATCAGCGTCGCTGGTAAGCCCCTTTTCGTGCACCACATGGGCCACGGCAGGCATGTCGATATCCGGGGCGCGCTCCACCTCGAACACGTTCACCTTGAAGGTGCCGGAAACCTTGTCACCGTCACCGTCGTACGCGGTGTACTTGAACTGCAGGTTGCTCAATGCGTAGCCGGCGACGCCGGGCGTGCTGCTGCCGGGAAGGTCAAGCGGGACGTTCTGCGTGAAGACCCACTTGCCGGTTGCATCGATGGACATGGTGAAGGCCACGTCGGTCGTACCGTCGATGACGCCCTTGAGCCCGGTGCCATCGGCGACCACATTCACCTTGTGCCCGTCCCAGGTCCATATGTCGCCGGCATTGTACGAGATGGCGAGCGATCCATCCCCATCCGCGCCGTACTCGATATTCAGGTCGCCGGAGGAAGCGCCAATCTGCGACACCATGCCGAACTTCACGTTGGTGATGTAGAAGTCGCTGTTGTCGGTGGTGGAGGTGCCACCGCTGTTGTCCGCGCCCGAAACCACCACTCTGTCGTACAAGGGCAGGCCGGTGAAGGAGAACCCGCCAGCCTGATCCGCCGCGGAAAGGGTCTTGGTCGAAACCAGCGTGTCGCCAAGGTAGAACTTCACCGTGCCAACTTCGCCTTCGCCGCCACTGTAGAAGGCACCCGTGGACAGGCTGAAGCTGTTGGCCACGCCGTCCAGCTTGAACACCACGCCTTCCTGCTCGTGACCGAGCTTGTCGTCGCGGTATCCAACCTCGTTTTCACGATCCGGCGACATGGGGCCATCGGCCACATGCTTGCCGTCGTAGGTCACCCCGAGGCCGGAAGAGCTGAAGAACGGCGTTCCGCCATCCACGCGCAGGTCAACGACGGTGCTGGACAGCAGCACCGCGACGCCGGTCTCGCTGCCAAGACTGAATTCAAGTTCCGCACCAGACAGCGTATTCAGACCGAACGAAGAAGCCGTCGGGCAGGCAACCGGAGCGTCGTCCTTGATGCTCACCTGCAATTCACCGCTGGCGGTTCTGCCGAACTCGTCGGTGATGGTGTACGGAATTTCTATCTGGATCACATCATTCTTGTCGGAATCCGAACCCGTACCCCGCGCATCATTGTCCGGATGGTCGATGGGACCATGCAGCGTCACCGTGTACCCGCCGTTGGTCAGGTTCGTCAGTTGAATGCTGATTACCTTCGCGCCTTCGGCATCCGGGTCGTCACCGACGTAGCCGATCAGCGTCCTTCCATCCTCGGACAGTGCCCATTCCACATTATGTCCGCCGGACTTCAGCGCCACGCTCTTGCCCCAGGTGGTCCAATGGTCATCCCGGTCGGTTTCCGTCGCCTTGTAGGGTGACGTGCCCCACTTGAACGCGCCCGTGGCCGGATCGCTGTACCCGAACCCATAGGTGAGGTTGCCGGAGATGGACAGCGTGGCGGTTGTCTCCGACGGGTTTGACGGGTTCGTCCCGTCATGCAGCGGGTCGGCCACGTTCAGCCGGTCTTCGTCGAAGGTGATCTTCTCGTCCTTCGCGTGGGGATCCTTGTCCTTGATCTGGACCCACTCCGACGACGAATCTTCGGCCCAGTTGTTAAGGTGGGTCAATTCCCTACCCGAAAGGTCCACTTCCTCGGCAGTGGCTGAAGCGACGAACTTCACCGAACCGGAATTCGCGGAGCCCGTGTAAACCACGGGGATATCCTGCAAGAAGTCAGCCTGCGAACTAGGAACCTCCCAGCTTATGTAGTTGCCGAAAGGTGTCTCGTGCAGTACCCCGCCGTCCGGAATCTCGTAGCCTTCCGGCAGTTCAAACCCCTTCGGGATGAACAGCTTCACGATATGCTCTTCGGAACCGTCCAGGTCGTAGAACGTGGCGGTTACCTTGACCATGGCCTGCTCGCCGTACTGGAAAGAACCCTCGAACTTTCCGGTATCGGTACCCTCGGGCTGATACACGTCCACGTGCACGTCGGGCTTGTCGGCCACGGCGTCGATGAACACGGTGTGCGTCACCGTCCTTGTGGCGGTGTCGCCGCTGTCCGGGTCGTGGAAGTGGGCGGTGACGGTCAGCGTCACGTCCGCGTCGCTGTGCTGCGGGGGCATCAGCGTGACGCGATGCATGTCGTCTGCGGAGATGATGTAGATGCGCTGTCCATCTTCTTCCGTCACATAGTAGCTCTTCTGGCCTTCTTCTGCTCCAAACGCCTTAAGTTCATCACCACCCACAAGTATCGTACCCTTGGTGGGGTCAAGAGCGATTTGGATATTGTCCAGCACTTCGTCGTCATCGGGGGTGAACTTGAAGTTCAGGTCGATGTCCTTGAGCGAGCCGTGCCACGGATCGTTCACGTACGCCTGCGGGTCTTCGAGGCCCCAGTGCTGGCCGGTGACCTTGAAGGAACCGTCGGCCGGGGCCACTTCCACGGTGACGGAGCCGAGCACCAGCGAGGCGTCGTTCACGGTGGTCAGGCTGCCGTCCGCGTCGCGGTCCACGGCCAGCGCGCCGGTGACGAAGTGTTCCTGGTAGTCGTGGTTGTTGCCGTCGTGCTTGTCGCCGCCGAAAAACGCGAGGGAGGGAACCGGTTCTTCGCTGCCTTCCCCCGGCTGGTAGGGTTCATCCGGCGGGTACATGACCAGGGTGACCGACTTGGTGGCCTGTTCATGGAGCTGGCCCTGCGCGTCGGTGTAATTGGGGTAGCCGGTGATGCTCTCGTCACCCACGGGAATGACGTAGTAAAGCCCATCCGGATCGATGCCGCCCAGACCACCACCCTGCGTGCCTGAAGCCGCGATGTCGGAACCCAGCTCCAGGAATTCCGAAAGGTCCAGTTCCGTGCCATCGGGGAAGACCACCTTTTCGTAGGTCCAGTCTCCCTTCTTCTCGATGATCAGGTAGT
The DNA here is from genome assembly GCF_051133415.1 of Nitratidesulfovibrio sp. D1. Taxonomy (NCBI): domain Bacteria; kingdom Pseudomonadati; phylum Thermodesulfobacteriota; class Desulfovibrionia; order Desulfovibrionales; family Desulfovibrionaceae; genus Nitratidesulfovibrio; species Nitratidesulfovibrio sp. D1. Next base: position 428,585 of record NZ_JBPGNZ010000004.1, read on the forward strand.
GCTGCTCCGACCCGTCCTGATAGTCGCCGAAGGTGGCGGACAGGGTGATGTGCACCGCGCTGTTGACCTCGTCCGCGCCGCCGGGGTCGGCGGCGGTCCGGCTGTCCTCATTTCCGTCGGGGACGGTGTCATAGCTGGGCCTGCCCCACCGGGCGAGCTGTTCCATGGCCTCTTCCTCGCCACCGGGAATGCTCTCGAACGGACCGTAGGTGACCTCGGCGCCCAGTTCCAGGGGCCGGTCGGCCACCGCATCCACCACCGCCGTAAAGGCGAAGGGCACGGTGCCGGTCAGGCCGGAGTCGGGGTCGGTGATGCTGGCGAAGCCGGAGAGCGGAATGTCGGTGCCGCTGTCCGCGTTGGGCAGCAGGGTGACGTTGCCGATGTCCGCCGCGGCGATGACGTAGTTGCCCGCGCCGTTGGGCAACACTTCCACGCCGCTCACCAGCAGGTGGCCGTCGATGGGACCGATGAAGGTGATGGAGTTCAGCACTTCGTTGTCGTCGGGCGTGAAGGTGAAGCCGAACGCAGCGGCGAAGGCTTCGGTGAAGCCAAGGTGCTGGTTGGGCTGCCAGTCTTCGAACGCGCCCACGTAGGTGCCGGGGGGAACCTGATCGGGGTGCAGGGGAACTTCGCCGTTCTGCCCCGGAATCTCGGTGGTGACGCCGGTGGTGATGCTGACCAGCAGCGTGCCGTTGGCCGGGTCGATGATGCCTTCATCCTCGATGGTCGCCAGCGGGGTCACGCCGAAGGTGCCGGTGCCCAGCGGGTCAAGGCGGTCCACGCCGCCGATGAGGTCGCCGGCGTTGTCGTCGTAGTCGCCCACGCCGCCGCTGCCCGCGGCCGCGCCCGCGCCGGGACCGGCGGCGGGCAGCAGGTCTTCGCGCAGGGCCGCGAGAAACGCGTCGCCCGGCAGCGTCTGGCCGTCTTCAAGGTTGAAGGCGGGCAGCTGGTTGGATTCGAACAGGCCGAAGAAGTTGGAAAGGACGATGCGGCCGCCGTTCTCGAACAGGAACACGAGATCCTGGCCGGACTGCTCCAGTTGCGCCGCTTCGGACGGGAAGCCCATGTCCAGCGCCGCACCAGCGATGTTGTCGATGACGATCTGCTGGTTTGCCTGCGGCTCGGTCAGCTGGATGTGGCGGGCCGCCGATGCGGCGCCTGCGGTGGTGGTGTTCTGCGTAACCATGGCTATCTCCCCATGTTGGCGAAGGCGCGCTGCGCACTCCGACCTTGCGTTGTGCGGGAATGCCGTTCGGAATCCGATTCCGGGCGCGCCCCGCCTGCGTTCAGCCTGTTATCCGGTGTGCCGCGTTTCCGTCCGGCTTTTCCGGAATCCCCGAATCCAACCGTAAATTCGTTTCGGGACTGGCCTGCCATTCATGTTTTATTCAGGAATGCCAAGCTGTTTTCATTTCCCTTCATGCCCGCTCCCCACAATCCGGCCGTGTCCGGACAAGCCGGATTCGGGAGTGCGACTAACGACTGTTTTGCAACGGCGATGCCAACCTGATTAGTCCTGTATTACAGGCGTATTACGAAGATATTCCGATGCGCCGCATCCGGATTGCCCGGATAAGGCAGATGCGCCGGACGAGGGGGATGAGGGGGGGCGAAGGGGCGCGGCGAGGCCGCTTGACAGCCTCGCCGCGCCAAGCCTATCCATCTCCATTCAGGTGTCCCTGGGACTTGATAGGGAATCCCGTGCGAATCGGGAGCGGACCCGCCGCCGTAAGCCCGCTGGAACGCCTGCTCCCCCGAGCGCCACTGGACCTTGGTCCGGGAAGGCCGGAGCAGGCCGGGCAAGCCGGAAGACCTGCCTGACGCGTCATCGGCCATGCCCGGAAGGCAACGGGGCTTTTGCCCTTCCGGGACCGGCGGCCACGTTCCGCGCGCCCGCGCACCCCATTCCGTCGCGCCGCGCCCGGCATATCCGCCGGGTCCGCCGGACGCATGGGGCCGTGCCGGGCCGCACCCGCAGTGCCCGCCGCCTCGCCAATTGCCCGCCTGCCTCTTCGGAGGTCCCCATGCTTCACGTGCCTGCCGGCATGCCCGCCACGCGGCGGGATGCCCTTTCGCGCGCCCTTGCGACGCCCCCCCTCTCCCGCATCCTGCCCCTGCCGCTGCTGGCCGCCCTGCTGCTGGCCCTGTGCCTGTCACTGCCCGGCGCCGCCCTGGCCGGGCACGGCGGCGAAGCCGCCCGCAAGGACGGCATCCTGCTGGTGGCCTTCGGCACCACGGTGGAAGAAGCCCGGCCCGCGCTGGACAACATCGAACGGCTGGTGCGCGCCGCCCATCCCGACGCCGAAATCCGCTGGGCGTGGTCGGCCCGCAAGGCCCGCGCCTCGCTGATCAGCGAAGGCAAGCCCGCCGCCTCGCCCCAGCAGGCCCTGGCCGACATGGCCGAGGAAGGCTTCACCCACGTGGCCGTGCAGTCGTTCCACACCATCACCGGCGAGGAATTCCACGGCCTGCTGGCCACCGCCAGGGCCATGGAAGGGCTGCCCAAGGGGCTGACCCGCATCGCCGTGGGCCTGCCGCTGCTGGCTTCCACCGACGACGCCGAATCCCTGGCCGTGGCCCTGAAGTCGCTGCTGCCCAAGGAGCGCAAGCCCGGCGAGGCCGTGGTGTTCCTGGGCCACGGCAACCCGCACCACCCCGCCGCGCTGAGCTACCCGGCCATGCAGTTCTACCTGACCAAGGCCGACCCGCTGGCCTTCGTCGGCGTGGTCGAGGGCTCCCCCTCGTTCGACGACGTGGCCAAAGCCCTGTCCGAGCGCAAGGTGCGCACCGCGTGGCTGGTGCCGCTGATGGCCGTGGCGGGCGACCACGCCCGCAACGACATGGCCGGTGACGATCCGGAATCGTGGGCCTCGCAACTGCGCGAGCGGGGCATCACCCCGCGCCCGGTGCTGCGCGGCACCGCCTCGTCCGACGCCGTGGCGGCCATCTGGCTGCGCCACCTGGACGACGCCCTGAAGCAGCTGGACCAACTGGACCGGCCGAACCAGTAATGCACAACGCCACCGCGCCCCGGTCCGCGCCGCATCAGGCGGGGGCCGGGGCCGCGCGGCCGCGCCGCGTCCTTCGCAGCATCCTGCTGGCCGCCCTGCTCTGGGCGGCCACGGCGGTGCTGGCCTGCCTGTTCGGGCCGTTCCGCATTCCCGTGGACGACGTGCTGCGCGCGCTGGCCGAACTGGCGCTGCCCGGCGCTCTCACCGGCGGGGCCGACGCCGCGCCCGACGCCACCCACATGCTGGTGGTCACCCGCATCCGCCTGGCCCGAGTCTGTCTGGCCCTGCTGGCGGGCGGCGGGCTGGCCGTGGCGGGCACGGTGTTTCAGGGGGTGCTGCGCAATCCGCTGGCCGACCCGTTCACCCTGGGCGTGTCCGGCGGGGCGGCCTTCGGCGCGTCGCTGGCGCTGACCCTGGGCATCGGCCCGCTGGCCGCGTGGCTGGCCCTGCACCTGCCCGCGTTCGCGGCGCTGTCGCCGCAGGCCCTGCTGCCGCTGGCCGCGCTGGCCGGGGCGCTGGCCTCGCTGGGCGCGGTGCTGCTGCTGGGCGGCGCGGCGGGCGGCGGAACCTTTCGCCGCGAAACCGTGGTGCTGGCCGGGGTGGTGGTGTCCACCGTGCTCTCGGCGCTGGTCTCGCTGGTCAAGGCTCTGGACGAGGAATCGGTGTCCAGCATCGTGTTCTGGATCATGGGCAGCCTGCAAGGGCGCGGCTGGGCGCACGCGGCGGTGCTGCTGCCGTGGCTGGCGCTGGGCCTGCTGCTGGTGCTGCCGCGCTTCCGCGAACTGGACATCCTGGCCCTGGGCGACGTGCAGGCCCGGCAGTTGGGCATGGACACGGCCCGCGTGCGCCTGCAACTGCTGGTGGGCGCCAGCCTGATCACGGCGGGCTGCGTGGCGGTAAGCGGGGTCATCGGCTTCGTGGGGCTGGTGGTGCCGCATCTGGCGCGGCTGCGCCTGGGCGCGGCCCACGGGCCGCTGCTGGCGGCAGGCTGGTTCGGGGGTGGCGTGCTGCTGGCCTGGGCCGACGTGCTGGCCCGCACCCTGTTGCCCGGCGGCGCGGAACTGCCCGTGGGCGTGGTCACGGCGTTGCTGGGCGGGCCGTTCTTCTGCCTGCTGCTGGTGCGCGGCGGACGCGGCCCGGCAGCCCGGACGGCGGCCGCGGCGGAGGGCGCGCCATGATCGAACTTTCCCGCGTGCATGCCGGGTACGGCCGCCGGGCCGACGCCCCCGGCGGAAGCGACGTGCTGCACGGCGTGTCCCTGTCCGTGGCCCCCGGCGAGCTGGTGGGCCTGCTGGGACCCAACGGCAGCGGCAAGACCACCCTGCTGCTGGTGCTGTCCGGCGTGCTGGCCTCGCGCTCGGGCTCGGTGACCCTTGACGGCGCGCCCCTGCACCGCATGCGCCCGCGCGAGCGCGCCCGGCGCATCGCCGCCGTGCCGCAACGGCCGGAGCACATCCCCGACCTGGACGCCCTGTCGCTGGTGCTCATGGGCCGCTACCCGCACACCACGCTGCTGCGCGGCTACGGCCCGGACGACCATGCCGCCGCCGTGGCCGCCCTGCGCGACACGGGCTGCGCCCACCTTGCGGCGCGCGGGGCGCACACCCTGTCCGGGGGCGAACTGCAACGGGTGCTGCTGGCCCGCGCGCTGGCCCAGGGCGCGGACACCCTGCTGCTGGACGAGGCCACGGCCGGGCTGGACGTGGCCCGCGCGCTGGACATCCTGAACCTGCTGCACGCCCGCCATCTGGCCGGGGCGCGCATCGTGGCCGCCGTACACGACCTGAACCTGGCCGCGCTGTACTGTACCCGGCTGATATTCCTGAAGCACGGCCGCGTGGTGGAAGACGGCCCGGTGGACCGCACCTTCACCGCCGCCGTCCTGTCCGAGGTCTACGAGGCCCCGGTGGTGGTCCGGCCGCACCCGGTCACCGGCGCGCCGCAGGCCAGCTACATGCCGGGTGTGCCGCTTTCGAAACCTGCATCGTCACTGTCCGGTTTTTCCGGACACGCTTCTCCCCTTTCCGCAACGCCCCCGGAGCCGTCCGGCGTGTCCGGAATTTCCGTACAGACTCCGCCCCTCCCCACGGAGGCACAGGATGACTGACCGCATGCATCCGCCCGTTCATCTGCCCGCCACGGTCCCGGCCACGGCGCGCCCCCTTCGCCCCGGCCGGACGCTGGCCGTGGCCCTGCTCCTGCCCCTGCTCCTGCTGACCGCGCCTCCCGACGCCCGCGCCGGGCAGCCGGACGGGCCGGTGTCCATCACCGACGACACCGGGCGAGAGGTGCGCCTGCCCCATCCCGCCCGGCGCATGGTGGCCCTGTACGGGGCGTTCAACGAACTGCTGGCGGCCATGGACCTGACCGGGCGCATCGCCGCGCGCACCGCCGCCGACGAGGAACCCGCCGCCATCCGCCACCTGCCGGTCATCGGCACGCACATGCGGCCCAGTCCGGAAATGGTGGCCGCCGTGGCCCCCGACCTTGTGTTGCAGATGGAGGGCCGCCGCGAGGCGGGCGAAGCCGTGGAGGGCTTGCGCGCGCTGGGCATTCCCGTGGCGGTGTTCCGCGTGGGCTCGTTCGACGAACTGTTCGGCGTGCTGCGCCGCGTGGGCGTCCTGACCGGCGAACCGGACCGCGCCGCCGCGCTGGAAGCGGCCCTGCGCGCCCGGCTGGACGCGGTGGCCGCGCGGGTGGCGGACCGCCCCCGGCCCACGGTGTTCTTCGAGGTGCGCCACCCCAACCTGCTGGCCGCCGGGGCCGACTCCATCGTCACCGACATCATCGCCCGCGCGGGCGGCCGCAACCCCGTCACCGCCCAAGGCCGGGTGGCCCGCCTGAGCGAAGAGGAATTGCTGCGCCTGAATCCCGACGTGTACCTGCTGCAACGCGGCCCCATGAACCCGGAACCGGAGCCGCCCGCCGCCCGGCCCCACTACGCCACCCTGTCCGCCGTCCGGAACGGGCGCGTGCTGGGCGTGGACGAGGCCCGCTACTCCCGCCCCGGCCCCCGGGCCGTGGACGCCGTGGAGGAGCTTGCCCGGTACCTGCACCCCGATGTATGGGCTCCCACCCCGGCCACGACCGCGCCGACCGCGCCATAGCATCCTTCAAGAGGTTTTCCATGCCCGCCCCCAACGACGTTTCCCGCCCCGCCCCCAACGACGCGCCCGCCGCCTGCGGCACCCTGTACGGCATCGGCGTGGGCCCCGGCGAACCGGACCTGCTCACCCTGCGCGCCGCCAACGCGCTGTCGCGGGTGCGCGTGGTGTTCGCCGCCTCGTCCACGCGCAACGACTACTCGGTGGCGCTGGACATCGCCCGGCCCCACCTGCCCGCCGACGCGCGCATCGAGACCCTGGGCTTTCCCATGACCCGCGACAGGGCCGCCCTGGCCGCCGCGTGGGAGGCCAACGCCCGCGCCGTGGCCGACACCCTGCGCAAGGGCGAGGACGCCGCCTTCCTGACCCTGGGCGACCCGCTGATCTACTCCACCTTCGGCTACCTGCTGCGCACCCTGCGCCGGGTGGCCCCGGACCTGCCCGGCGACGCGGTGCAGGTGGTGCCGGGCGTCACCTCGTACCAGGCGGCCGCCGCCCGCACCCGCACCATCCTGTGCGAGGCGGACGAAACCCTGCTGCTGGTGCCGGGCGTGAACGGCATGGACAAGCTGGCCGCCGACGTGGCCGGAGCGGACAACGCCGTGATCCTGAAGGCGTACCGCAAGTTTCCGGAAATCCGCCGGGTGCTGGCCGAACAGGGCGCGGCGGAACAGGCGGTGTTCGTCTCGCGCCTGGGCCTGCCCGGCGAGTTCATCGCCCCCTCGCTGGCCGAGGCCCCGGACGCGCCCCACTACCTGACCCTGCTGCTGGTGCCCAAGGCCCGCAGCGGCGACGACACCGGCGGGGCGTAGCCTCCCCCGGTTCCCCGTTCCGCTCCCGCAACGCCAACGGGCCGCCCGGCATCGCCGGACGGCCCGTTCTCGTGCGCATCATAATATATGGATGGTGTGCCGCTTGGGGTTGTTTCCAAATCAGGATTTTCGTTCGTTGGCAAGGAAAACAAGCCTGCCATGAGGGAGTATACTCTTCTCGTATTCGACCGACATGGCAGGCGAAGTTTGACGTAGCCAACGGGCGAAAGGACTATTTGGAAACAGCCCCTACCCCTGCTTCAACTGTTCCACCAACTGCCGCAACTCCTGCCCCATGCGGGCCAGCTCGGCCACGGCCTGCGCCGACTGCTCCATGACTTCCGCCGTCTCGGCCGCGATGCGGTTGACCTCTTCGGTGCCCCGGTTGATCTCCTCGCTGGCCGCGGACTGTTCCTCCGCCGCCGTGGCGATGGCCCGCACCCGGTCGGCCGTTTCCTGCACCACGGTCACGATCACCCCCAGCGCATCCCCGGCCATGGTGGCCAGTTCGGTGCTGCGGCCCACGGACATGGACGCCTCTTCCATGCCCTGCACGTTCTCGCGCGACGAGCCCTGGATGGCCCGCACGGCGTCGCCCACCTCGCGGGTGGCGTTCATGGTCTTTTCGGCCAGCTTGCGCACCTCGTCGGCCACCACGGCGAATCCCCGTCCGGCGTCGCCCGCGCGGGCGGCCTCGATGGCCGCGTTGAGCGCCAGCAGGTTGGTCTGGTCCGCGATGTCGCTGATCACGTTCAGGATCTGCCCGATGGACTCGGCCCGGTCACCCAGTTCGTGCAGGCTGCCCCGGAGCAGGGCGGTCTTGTCGTTGACGTCCTCGATGGCCTCCACCACCGAGCGCACGATGCCCTCGCCGTCCTCCGCCTGGCGGCGGGCCTTTTCCGCGTTGTCGGCGGCGGACGAGGCGTTGCGGGCCACCTCCATGACCGTGGAGTTCATTTCCTCCATGGCCGTGGCGGTCTCTCCGGTGCGTTCGCGCTGCACGTCGGCCCCCCGGCTGGCCTGCTCGATCTGGGCGGCCAGCTGCTCCGACGCGGAGCCCACCCGGTCCACGATGACTTCCAGCCGCGCGGCGGCCTGGTGCATGCCCTCGCTCCTGGCGCGTTCCGCCTCGGCGCGGGCGGCCTCGGCCTCGGCCATGGCCCGGCGGGCCTGCGCGCCCTGCTCCTCGGCCTCGCGGGTCTTCTGCTCCGAGGTGGCGATCATGTCCTTCAGCCGGTCCACCATGGTGCGCAAGGCGGTGGCCAGCGTGCCGATTTCGTCCGAGCGGGCCAGGTCCAGCCGCCGCGAAAGGTCGCCCCCGGCCACGGCGCTGGCGAATTCCACGCCCTTGCCCAGCGCGTTGGCGATGTTGCGCACGATGAAGAAGATCACCGTGCCCACCAGCACCAGAATGACCGTGGTGGCGGCCACGCTGACGTTGCGGATGGCCGCCACCGGGTCGCGGATGTCGCTTTCGTCCACGGTGACGCACATGATCCATCCGGTGGAGGGTTCTTCCATGAAATAGGCGAACTTGGTGATGCCCTGCCAGGGGTAGGCGATGCTGCCGGTGCGTTGCGCCAGCACCTGCTTGCCCCATTCCAGTTCGCCGATGTCGGTCTTCAGGATCAGCGAGGCGTCGGGGTGGGCGATGATCTTGCCGGTGCGCGCCACCAGAAAGGCATAGCCGGTCTTGCCGATCCTGATGGGATTGATGAACTCCTTGGCGTACTTGGCAAGGTCCACCGAACCGTACAGCACGCCCGCCACCTTGCCGTCCACCGTCATGGGCGCGGCCACCACGATCACGGGGGTGTTGGTGGTCATGCTCATGAGCGGCTCGGACACGGTGGCCTCGCCCTGCATGCCCCGCTTGAAGTAGTCGCGGCCGGAGCGGTTCTCCTTGCCCACGGATTCGTCCAGGTTGCTGGCCGCCACCACGCCGTCGGGCCCCAGCACATTGACCACCTGGTACACGTCGTAGGTGGCCACCACCTGCCGCAACGCCTCATTGGCGCGGCGGACGGCCGCGGCCCGGTCGGGGGCGGCAGGGTCGCCGCCCGGCGGCGTCCGCAGCACGTCCAGCAGCACGTTGCGCGAGGTCTGCGTGGCGATGTCCCCGCGCTGGTCCTGGATGCGCCTGCCAAGTTCGCCCACGGCGGCGCGCACCATCATTTCCGACTGGGCCTTGATGGCGCTGTGCAGGGCGTTTTCCGACACGGAATAGGACAGCCACGAAGACACGGCCATGCCCGCCAGCACCAACCCCAGCGTTGGCACGAGGAAGCGGTTGCGAAGATTCCAGCCCATGGAGCACCTCGCCCTGTTGCAGCCCTCCCCCGAGAGCATCGCATCAAAGCCCGAGTGTGCCAGCATACCATGCCGGCCGGGCAGGCGATAGTCCCGCGCTGCAAAAAATACTGCGCGGAAAACGGGATGGGGCCGGACGCCGCGTCAGGAACGGGTGGCGGCCATGGCGTCCAGGCTCCACGCGGTGGCCCGCGCCAGCACGTCGCCCATGGCGGTCTCGAAGGCTTCGGCCACCTGCGGCAGGCCGGACCCGGCGGCGGAGCAGTCGCGCCCGATGGCGGTGAAGGCCACGATACGCCCGGTCTTCAGGTCCACCAGGCGCAGGGCCAGTTCCACCTCCACCGTGGGCGCAGACGCGCCGCCGGTCATGCGGGTGTTGAAGCGGCGCAGGTCGCTCATCAGCCGGTAGTCGGGGTAGATGCCCGCCGATTCCTCGGCCGCGCCGTCCAGACGCCCGTTCCGCTCGAAGGCTTCCACCAGCAGCCGCTGCACCAGGCGCGGCGCGGGGCTGGTCCACTTGGCCCCGGCATAGTAGCGCACCTCGCGCCCGGTCACGCCCCCCAGGACAAGGGCGATGCGGTCGGTATCCAGCATGCGGCTGGTTTCCGGCAGGGACACGGCCAGTTGCAGGGGCAGCGCACCGCCCGCGCCGGGCGCGGGCATGGCCGGGGCCAGCAGCAGGTGGGTGGGCGCGGGGCCGGGGTCCAGCACGCGGGCGCAGCCGGACAGCGCGGCCAGCAGCAGGCAGGCCAGCGACAGCGAAAGCAGCAGTCCCCGGCGGGCGGAAAGAGGCGCGGGCCGATTGAATGCGTACGGGGCGAATGCGCGCGTATGGGTGGCGGGCATCATCGGGCATCATACTCCGGTACGGGGTTGCCGAACAGGAAGCGGCGGGGGTCGCTTTCCACCTTGTGGGCCAGCCGGTCCAGCGTGGCCACCAGTTGCCGCGCCTCGGCCAGCAGGCGGCGCATGTCCTCCAGCCCTTCGCCGGAAAACTTGGCCACGCCCGGCTCGGCCCGGGCCACCAGCCCGTCCATGCGCCGGGCCATGTCGCCCACGGCGCGGGTGGAGTCGCGCAGGTCGGTGCGCAGGTAGTCGCGCAGGTCGCCGGTGGCGTCCTCCAGCCCGGCGGAGGCGTTGGCCAGGCGCCGGGTGGTCACGTCCAGGTTGCCGATGATGCGGTCCATGGCGTCGGCCCGCGCGGCAAGGCGCGCCGTGAGCATGTCCAGCGATTGCAGGGTCTGGGCCAGGGCCCGGCGGTTCTCGTCGTCGGCCATGCCCGCGATGCGCTGGATCAGTTCGCGGCCGTCGGAAACCACGGCGGGCAGCCCGGCGAACAGGGCTTCCAGCCGCGAAAGCTGGGCGGGAATCACCGCCACATCCTCGCCGTCGTGCGGCTTGAGCAGCGGGCTGGTGGCCGTGCCGCCGGAAATCTGCACCACGGTCACCCCGGTGATGCCGCGCGCCTCCAGCGAGGCCATGGAATCTTCGCGCACCGGGGTGTCGGCCGCGATCTCGATGCGCACCTTGACCCGGCCGGGGTCGGTGGGGCTGATGGTGATGGCCTTCACCGTGCCCACCTTCACCCCGTTGAACAGCACGTCGTTGGCCACGCTGAGGCCGGAAACGTGCCCGGTGAAGTTGATGTCGTACTGCACCAGGTTCACGCCGCCGCCGCGCCCGGCCGTCCACAGGATGAAGGCCAGCGCCCCCACCACGGCCATGAGCGTGAACACCCCGACCAGTACGTAACTGGCTCTGATTTCCATGCGTTCTCCCTTGGAAACAGCCCCTAGCGTGTCCCGTCCGCGCCGCCATCCGCCGCGCGTCCGTCGGATGGGCGCACGGCGGGTAGGCCGCCATGCCCGGCGTGGCCGGACACCCCGGCGGCCACGCGCCCGCGCGGTCCGGTGAAATATTCGCGCAGCCACGGGTGGTCCACCCGCAGCAACTCGCCGATGGTGCCCACGGCGTAGATACGCTTCTCGGCCAGCACGGCCACCCGGTCGCACACGGCGTACAGCGAATCCAGGTCGTGGGTGATCATGACCACGGTAAGCCCCAGCGCGGCGCGCAGGTCGGCGAGCAGCGCGTCGAAGGCCGCCGCGCCGATGGGGTCCAGCCCGGCCGTGGGCTCGTCCAGGAACACCACCGCCGGGTCCATGACCAGCGCGCGGGCGAGCCCGGCCCGCTTGCGCATGCCGCCGGAAAGCTCGGAAGGATATTTCAGCGCCGCCTCCGGCGCCAGGCCCATCATGCGCAGCTTCATGGCGGCCACGTCGTCCATGGCGTCGGGCGGCAGGTTGGTGAACTCGCGCAGGGGCACCTTGATGTTCTCGATGACCGTCAGCGACGAGAACAGCGCCCCGTCCTGGAACAGCACCCCCCACTGGCGGCGCACGGCGCGGCGCGCGTTCTCGTCGGCGCGGGTGATGTCCACCCCCAGCACGCGCACGTCGCCCGCCTGGGGGCGGCGCAGGCCAAGGATGGTGCGCAGCAGCACGGACTTTCCCGAGCCGGATCCCCCGATGAGCCCCAGCACTTCGCCGGGCTGCACGTCCAGGTCGAGGTTCTCGTGCACCGTCACCGGGCCGAAGCGGTTGGCGATGCCCCGCAGCGAGATGATCGGCGCACCCCCCACCCTACACCCCCAGCGACATGAACAGGATGGCGAAGCCCGCGTTGGCCACGATGACCAGGAAGATCGACTCCACCACCGCCTGGGTGGTCAGCCGGCCCACCGACTCCGCGCTGCCGGTCACCCGGAAGCCCTGGAAGCAGCCCACGATGCCGATGATCAGCGCGAAGAACGGGGCCTTGACCAGCCCGGTGACGAAGTTGGTCAGCCGTGTGATCTCCTGGAAGCGCACGGCGAACGCGCCGGGCGAGATGCCCAGCGACAGCCACGAGGCGATGCCCCCGCCCAGCACGCCCATGAAGTCGGCGATGAAGGTCAGCACCGGCAGCATCAGCACCAGCGCCACCACGCGGGGGATCACCAGCACTTCCATGGGGTCCAGCCCCATGGAACGCATGGCGTCCACCTCTTCGTTGGCCACCATGGCCCCGATCTGGGCGGTGAACGACGAGCCGGAGCGGCCCGCCACGATGAGCGCGGTCAGCAGCACGCCAAGCTCGCGCAGGGTGGAGACCTCGATCAGGTTCACCACGAACACCTGCGCGCCGAAGCGGGTGAACTGCTCCGACCCCATGTACGCGGTGACCAGCCCGATGAGGAAGGTGAGCAGGGCCACGATGGGCACGGCCTGGATGCCGGTCTGCTCCATGTGGTGCACGATGGACACCCAGCGCAGCCGCCACGGACGCGCCACGGACGCGGCCAGCGAGACCAGGAACATGCCCAGGAACCCCACGATGGAGCGGGCCTGCTCCAGTTCCTCGACGATGGAGCCGCCAATGGCGTGCAGCGCGCCCAGCACCGGCGAGACGCGGCGCTCGCGCGGCACCACGGAAATGTCGATGGCCCGCACCCGGTCCAGCAGCACGGACTGGCCGGGATCGGGCACGCGCCACGCCACCTGCGCCCCCGCCGCCGCCATGTTGGCAGCGGCCCGGCACAGCAGTTGCGCCCCGGCGGTGTCCAGGCGGGTCACCCCGGAAAGGTCCAGATGCACCACGGGGGCATCGCCCTGCGCGCCGCAACTCTGGCATACCTCGGCGCAGCGGCGCAGCAGCCGGGCGGTCATGCGGCCGATGGAGCCCACCTCCCACGCGCCGGAAAAGGTGAACACCTGTTCGCGCGCGCAGGCTTCCGCCGCCCCGCCGTGGGCCGCGTCCATGCCCGGCGCGGCGGGCGCGCAGGTCAGCCCCGGCTCGTGCGGCCCGGCATGGGCGTCCGGGTCGGGACGCCGGTAGTCGCCCTTGAGGGTGGGTTCCCGGAACGGGGGGACGGTTTCGCGCATCGGGTCAATCTACCACGCCCCAGGGACAGCGCCAAGGGCTGCGGACCGGACGGGACCCGACGGGACTGGGCGGAATTGGACGGGGCCGAATGGGGCCAAGGGGAGATGGAAGGGGGGCGGGATGTCCTGAGGAAGGGGCGGAAAGGGAGAGGAGGGAACGCAAACCGACATGCGCGCCGGACCGGAGAGCGGCCCGCGAACCGCGCCGCGCCATGCGGCCCCGGCGGCAGCCAAACGCCAAGAGCCGCGCGGCCCGAGCCCGCGCGCACCATGCGAACCTTCGATGGCGACTCTCCGATGGCGGCGATGCGACGGCGACGGCTATTCCACGTCGTCGTCGTACCACTCGTGCTCGTAGCCGTCGGTGAGCTTGTAGCTGCGCACTTGCAGCAGCAACTCCCCGTCCTTTTCGCGCACCGTGCCCACGATCTCCACGTGGGCGTTGATGTGCGCCGCAAGGTCGGCCCCGGCACCGCGCGGGACGATGTGGAACTCGGTATCCCCGGCGGCCACGGCCACCTTGGCGGCCATGTCGTCGTGCCCCTTCAGGGTGAGCGGCACGATGTACCCCTGAATAGTCCTGATGCCTTCCATGGTGTTCACAAATGGCTCTCGCGCGAACGGGAAAGGGTCCGCCTTTCGGACCCACACAACACTGCGGAATATTACCCCTTTCCTGAAAACGCAAGCGTTTGGTGAGGCCCGGTGTGCAAAAAATTTCCCGCGCGGAAAATTGCGTGCTATTCCATGATATTACATGTTCAATATTTCACGCGCCGTGGCGCTGCGGGCAATCCGCCTGCCGGAACCGAATCTAAATCCTGCGTCCCAGGTACGCGGTATCCACGCCGTACAGGTGCGACGCCTGCGGCGCGGATTCCCCATTATCCTCGTCCACCACCGAATAACCGGTGACGTCAAGGGTGAAATAGCCATCCTCGATCTGGTTGGCGATGCCCGTCACCACCACTTCCAGCCCGTCCAGTTCCAGATCGGTGACGCCCCGCAGCAGAAAGATGCGGTCGTCCATGGTTTCCAGCAGCGGGCCATCGTCGGTGACCACCACCACGCCGGTCACCACCACCTCGGGGGTTTCCGGCCCCATGGTCATGCCCGCCGCGTGGGCCGCCGGGCTCACGAGCATCCAGTTCGACAGCAGCACCAACAGCGACAACAGCACCATGGCCGCAACCGCAGGCAGCCTGCCGCCCGCGCGCGCCGCCGCGCCGCGCATTCCTTCCTCCGTCCGCGCCATCATGATCCGGCCCTCTTCCTTAGACATCCGCAGACATCCGCCACGCCCGCCCTGCACGGGCCCTTTCCCTTCCGTCCCGTCCCGGCCGCAGTCCCCCGGAATCTCAACCCGCCGCGTCCATCACCACGAAATCGCGCACCGTGAACAGCAGCCTTCCGTCGCGCGCCGCCAACCGGCCCGTGGCCGTCACCTTGCGGCGGCACAGGGTCAGCAGCGCCGGATGGTCCGCCACGTTGCCCACCACCAGCTCGCGCTCGCGGTCGTCGGCGATGAGCACGCCCGAAACCTCGTAATTCTCTCCCCAGGCGTCCGGCAGCACGTAGCCGATGACGGACACCAGGGATTCGCCGTCCCGGACCGGCTGCCGGGCCCCTGCCGCGCCAACGGCGCTGGCGGGCTCCCTAAGGCCCTCGGGAAGCCCGCCGCCCAGGCCGGGGACAGGGTGTTCGGGTGCGGCGGGCACAATGGCCGCGCCGCTCCGGTCCTTGTGCGGGTGCTGCCGGGAATCCATGCCGCGCGCAGAGCACTTTCCGCGCCATATCGCCAAGTTGGCGCTGTTTCTAGACTTTTTGTATAGGCACGGCAAAAACAGGAATTTAAAATTCCTATTTTTGCGGGTTGGCCGATCAATGCCCCCCGGATTATCCATCAACCCGCCATCTCCGCTTACAAAATTCGATTGTATCATACTGTGTATAAATAATATATACAATAAACAGAACTAAAAATTCCGATAACCATAAACAAGACCTCAGAATTCTCCTTTCTTCACACCCGGTCCCCCCCCGCCATAACGCCGCGCGCCGGTCACGGAAGAAATCCCGTGCCCGGCGCGCGAAAGAACAATTTAGAAACAGCTCCTAGCCGCGCAGCTTGTAGTCCTCCTTGCGCAGCCCGTGCCGGGTCATCAGCTTGTGCAGTTGCCGGGTGGTCACCCCGGCCAGCGCGGCGGTGCGCTGCACGCTGCCCCCGCACTGGGCCAGAGCCCGCTCCAGGTAGGCCCGCTCGAACACGTCCACCGAGCGGCGGCGCGCCTCGGCCAGGGGCAGGGTGGTGTCCACGGTGGCCAGCCGCCCGCCCCCGCCGGGGCCGAAGAATTCCGCCGGAAAGCTGTCCGGCGTGAGCACGTTGCTGCTTTCAAGGATGCACGCCCGCTCGATGAGATTTTCCAGTTCGCGCACGTTGCCCGGCCAGTCGTAGCCCATGAAGGCGTCAATGACCTCCGGGTGGATGGACCGGATGTCCTTGACCATCTGGGCGTTGTAGCGGCGCACGAACAGTTCGGCCAGCAGCAGCAGGTCTTCCTTGCGCTCGCGCAGGGGCGGCACGTCCACGGGAAACACGTTGAGCCGGTAGTACAGGTCGCGCCGGAAGCGCCCCTGCGCGCACAGCGCGGCCAGGTCCTCGTTGGTGGCGGCGATGACCCGCACGTCGGCCCGCAGCACCGCCTCGCCCCCCACCCGCTGGTAGGCCCGGTCCTGCAACACGCCCAGCAGCTTGATCTGGGCCGACTGGCTGACCGTGCCTATCTCGTCCAGAAAGATGGTGCCGCCCTCGGCGATCTCGAACTTGCCCGGCTTCTTGCGCACCGCGCCGGTGAACGCGCCCTTCTCGTGGCCGAACAGTTCGCTTTCGATGAGCGTGTCAGGGATGGCCCCGCAGTGCACGCTGATGAACCGCCGCGAGCGCCGGTTGCTGTGGTTGTGGATCAGCCGGGCGATGAGGCTCTTGCCGGTGCCCGTCTCGCCCGTGAGCAGCACGGTGCTGCGCGTGCCCGCCACCAGCCGCACCTTGTCGAACACCTCGCGCATGCGCGGGCTGTTGGTGTGGGCCAGGTCCACCGCGTCGCCCGCCCAGTGGCGGTCGCGCAGGTAGTCCAACTCCGAGCGCACCAGCGCCGATTCGTGCAGCTTCTGGGCGACAAGGCGCACCTCCTCCTCCAGCAGGGGGTACGACAGGTAGCCCCCGGCCCCGGCCTGCACCGCGTCCACAGCGTGGCGCACGGCGTCGGCTTCCGCCAGCACGATGATTTCGGCCGAAGGCACCCGGCGCTTCACCTCCCACACCGCCTCGTGCAGCACCCGGCGCGAGGGCTCGCGCCCTTCCAGCAACAGGCCGAGGTCGATCATCACCATGTCCATCGCCCGGCCGGTGGCCTGGGCCAGCGCCTCTGGCCTGGTGCGGCAGGGAATGACCGTGACGTCGCCGGAAAAGCTGGCGCGCAGCACGTGCAGGGCGTCTTCGTGGGGGGTGACGGCGAGCAGGTATTTCATGCGGTCCTCGTTGCCCTTCCGCCTATGGGAAGCCGGGCCGGAGCGCAAGCCCCGCGTGGGGGCCGCACGGACGCCCCTCCCCCGGCTTTACAAGCACGGGGCCGCGCGGCTAGGCTGCGCCATCGTCCCCGTGCCCCCGGCGGACCGCCGCCGGGACATCCGCCCCACCCGCATCGCAGGAGCGCGCCAATGGCCCAACGCACCGCCATCATCCCCGCCGGGGCCCCCGCCCCGGTCGGCCCCTATTCCCCCGGCCTCGCCTGCGGCGGGCTGCTGTTCGTCTCTGGCCAGTTGCCCGTGGACCCGGCCACCGGCGTCTTCGTGGAAGGCGACATGGGCGCGCGCGCCCGCCAGTGCCTGCGCAACGTGCAGGCCGTGGCCCAGGCCGCGGGCGCGGACCTGGACCAGGTGGTCAAGGTCACCGTATTCCTCACCGACCTGGCCGACTTCGCGGCCATGAACGCCGCCTACGCGGAATTCTTCGCCGCGCCCTTCCCGGCCCGCTCCACCATCCAGGTGGCGGCGCTGCCGCTGGGCTCGAACATCGAGATCGAGGCCGTCATAGATCTGCCGTAGGGACCTGCCGTAGGGACCTGCCATAGGGAGTCTGCCGCAAGGGGCCGGGCGCGCGCGGCGTCCACCCCTGCGGCACGCACCTCCCCGCCGCGACCGCCAGACGGGCCTCCGCCCGGTTTCGTCAGGCCCGGCGGCCCGTTGTTCCAATGATCCGCCCGTCCGCTTTTTCCGGACAATCCGGGTTTCCCCCACTCCGCCCCTATTGACCTCGCGGGATGATAGGGATATTCCTTCTGTTCATGAGAATGATTTTCAACTTCAAAAAAGCGGACAGGATATCCGCCCCCCCTTCCCGCCGGGGCGTGCCTCCTTCCGGCGACGCGGGGAACGCGCCATGCTAAGCACCCTGCTGCACCAGTTCGCGGAATCGCTCGGCAACGCCATCGACGCCAAGGATGCCCACACCCGCTCGCATTCCGAGGAAGTGGCCCTGGCCGCCTATCTGCTGGCGCAGGCCATGGGGTTTTCCCCGGCCGACGCCGACCGGGTGCACGTGGCCGGGCACCTGCACGACATCGGCAAGATCGGCGTGCCCGACGCCGTGCTGCTGAAGGCGGGCACCCTGACCCCCGAGGAATGGGAACACATGCGCGCCCACCCGGTCATCGGCGCGCGCATCGTCAGCCCGGTGGCGGACCTGGCCGACGAGGGCGTGGCCGCCATGATCCTGCACCACCACGAACGGTGGGACGGCCGGGGCTACCCGCACGGCCTGCGCGGCGAGGCCATCCCCCTTGGCGCGCGCATCATCGCCCTGGCGGACAGCCTGTCCGCCATGCTCCAGCACCGTCCCTACCGCCCGGCCATGCGCTTCGAGCAGGCCGAGGCGGAACTGCTGCGCTGCTCGGGCAGCCAGTTCGACCCCGCCGTGGTGCGGGCCTTCGTGACCGTGCGCGACGAATTGTACCGCGCCTTCAGCACGCCCCATCCGCCCCGTTCCGAACTGACGGGCGCCGCCGTCGCCTGCGCGGTGGCCGCCTGCTGCCGCCACGGCCACCACGCCCCGGCGTTCTCCGGCACCGGCCACGCCCTGTCGCCCGAAACATCCGCCACCACGGCGGCAACGCCCAACGGCCCAGGCGGGTCGGGCACGGCCGACCCCGTCCGCCGCAACGACATCACCGCCCCACGGAGCGCCACATGGGAAGACACGTGGGAAGACGGTCGCGCCGCTCCGCGCGGCCTGCTGATCCCGGTGCCCGCATGAACCACACCCCCTCGTGCAATACCGACGCCGCCAACGCCGCCCGCACCACCGGCCGGACCTCCGCCGCAAGCATCGCCGGCCTGCACCTGGCCACCCCGCGCTGGCTGCGCCGCCTCATCGACGCCTTCTGGCGCGGCGTGGACACCCTGAGCCCGCGCACCCGGCTGGCCATCGCGCTGTTCCTGGTGGTGGTGGCGCCCGCCGGGGTGCTGCTGCACCACCTGGAATCGCAGGGCCGCGCCGTGCTGCCCGGACTGCCGCGGGCGCTGCCCCTGTCCGTGTTCGAGGACGTGGTCCTGGCCGTGGCCCTGTACCTGGCCGGGGCGCTGGTGCTGTGCATCCCCGTGGCCGGGCTGATCTGCCGTTTCGTGCTCATGCGCGACATCCGCGCGATCAACTCCTTCTGCCTGGCCCTGCGCGAAGGCCGCCAGCCGCGCCCCCTGTCGCTGCCCAACGAGCAGGAGGACGAGCACGACCTGCTGCGCCTGAAGCGCAACCTGGAGTGGATGGCCCACCTGGTGGCCAGCCGCGAACGGCACCTGATGGCCCGGCTGGAGGCCACGGACAGCCGCGCCCGGCACATGGAGGAACTGGCCGTGCGCGACGCCCTGACCGGCCTGTTCAACCGCCGCCACTTCGAACGGCGCCTGGCCGAACTGGCCGCCGAGGCCCGGCTGCGCCCGCCCTTCCACCTGATGCTGGTGGACTGCGACCGCTTCAAGGCCGTCAACGACACCCACGGGCATTCGGCGGGCGACGAACTGCTGCGCCTGCTGGGCGACGTCATCGCCGAGGCGGTGCGCGCGGGCACCGACACCCCCTGCCGCATCGGCGGCGACGAGTTCGGCATCCTGTTCGCCTGCCCGGACGAGAATTCCGTGCGCGCCGTGGCCGAACGCATCCGCCACCGCTTCGCCCAGTGCCAGAACCACGGCTGCACCCTGAGCATCGGCATCGCCCGCTACCGCCAGCAGGGCGAAGGCCGAGCCGACGCCGCCTGCCAGCTGGCCCCGGTGACCGACGCGGGCAACGCCGCCAGCGCGGGCGAGGGCGCGCCCCTGGCCGTGCAGGCCATGGTGGCCCGCGCCGACGGCGCCGTGTACGCGGTGAAGCGGCGGGGCGGCAACGGCATCGCGGTGCGCTAGGGGCAAGACCGTCCCCAACCGCACACTCCGCCCCGCCGGACGGAAACACCCCGCTGATGCGCTGCATCGGCGGGGTGTTTCGTCATGATCGTATTCGTGTGTCCGCGCCCGCAGCCAGGCTACGCCTGCGGTTGCGGCGCGGCCCGCTCGTTGCCCAGCGCCCGCCCCATCTTGCGTTGCAGCCAACGGCTCAGCCTGTCCAGGTACATGTAGTACACCGGGGTGATGTACAGGGTCAGCAACTGCGACACCATCAGGCCGCCCACCACGGCCAGGCCCAGCGGCCTGCGTTCCTCGGCGCCCGCGCCGAAGCCCACGGCGATGGGCAGCGCGCCCATGAGCGCGGCCATGGTGGTCATCATGATGGGCCGGAAGCGCACCAGGCAGCCGTGGAAGATGGCGTCCGCCGGGGCGCGGCCCTCCACGCGCTCGGACTCGATGGCGAAGTCGATCATCATGATGGCGTTCTTCTTCACGATGCCGATGAGCATGATGATGCCCACAAAGGCGTACAGGTTCAGGTCGTACCCGAAGAACATCAGCGTGAGCAGCGCGCCCATGCCCGCCGAGGGCAGGCCCGAAAGGATGGTCAGCGGGTGGATGAAGCTCTCGTACAGGATGCCCAGCACGATGTAGATGACGAACACCGCCAGGACCAGCAGCACGGCCATGCCCTGCAACGAGTTCTGGAAGGCCTGCGCCGTGCCCTGGAACGAGCCCACCACGTCGGCGGGCAGCAGGGGCGCGGCCACCTGCTCGACCTGCGCCACCCCCTCGCCCAGGGCCACGCCGGGCCGCAGGTTGAAGGACACGGTCACCGAGGGCAGCTGGCCGGAATGGTTCACCGACAGCGGCCCCACCCCTTCGCTGAGGCTGGCCAGGGTGTCCAGCGGCACCAGCATGCCGGAATTGGCCCGCACGTACAAAAGCGGCAGCACCGAGGCGTCGCGCTGGTATTCCGGCAGCAGTTCCAGCAGCACGGCGTAGTCGTTGGTGGGCGCGTAGATGGTGGACACCTGCCGCGAACTGAAGCCCGACTGCAACGCCTCTTCGATGCGCTGGGCCGATACGCCGAGGGCCGCCGCCTTGTCGCGGTGGATGGTCACGCGCACCTCGGGGTTCTTCAGTTGCAGGTCGCTGGTCACGTCCTGCAACCCGGGCAGGGTGCGCATCCGTTCTTCCAGCAGGGGGGCCACCCGGTACAGTTCCTCGGTGTCCGGCCCCTGGATGGTGTACTGGTACAGGCTCTTGGTGGTGCGGCCGCCGATGTTGATGGACGGCGGGTTGGACACGAAGGCCTGGATGCCGGGCAGGGTGTTCAGTTTCGGGCGCAGCCGCTGGATGACCTGTTCCGGCGTTTCCTTGCGCTGGTGGCGGTCCTTGAGCATGATGATCAGCCGCCCGGCGTTGCCCCCCAGGTTGGGCCCGCCCGCGCCCACGACGGAGGTGAACGAGGCCACGGCCGGGTCGGCCGCCAGCACCGCGTGCAGGGCGGTCTGGTTGCGCACCATGGCGTCGAACGAGATGGACTGGTCCGCCTCGGTGAAGCCCGAAAGCTGGCCCGTGTCGCCGCTGGGCAGGAAGCCCTTGGGCATGACCACGAACAGCCACGCCGTCAGCCCCAGCACGCCCAGCGACACCAGGAAGGTCATGAAGTGGTGGCGCGTGGTGATGCGCAGGGTGCGCTCGTAGATATGCAGCAGCCCGTCGAAGAACGCCTCCAGCGCGTTGTACACGCGGCCGTGGCGCTCCGCGCCGTGCGGCTTCAGGAAGCGGCTGCACAGCATGGGCGTGAGCGTCAGCGAGACCACCCCCGAAAGGCCGATGGCCACCATGATGACCACCGAGAATTCACGGAACAGCCGCCCCACCACCCCGCCCATGAACAGCACGGGAATGAACACCGCCGCCAGCGAGATGGTCATGGAGATGATGGTGAAGCCTATCTCCTTCGAGCCGTCCAGGGCCGCCTGCATGACCGGCTTGCCCATTTCCTTGTGGCGCACGATGTTCTCGAGCATGACGATGGCGTCGTCCACCACGAAGCCCACGGCCAGGGTCAGGGCCATCAGCGACAGGTTGTCCAGGCTGTGCCCGAACACGTACATCAGCGCGAAGGTGCCCACCACCGACATGGGCAGGGCCAGACTGGGGATGACCGTGGCCGACAGGCTGCGCAGGAACAGGAAGATCACCAGCACCACCAGGAACACGGTGAGCACCAGGGTGAACTTCACGTCGTCCACCGATTCGCGGATGGTCTGCGAACGGTCGTACATCACGTTCAGTTGCACGGACGCGGGCAACTGCCGCTCGAACGAGGGCAGGAGGTCCTTCACCGCGTTGACCACGGCCACAGTGTTGGAGCCGGGCTGGCGCTGCACGGCCAGCACGATGCCGCGCGTGTCGTTGAACCAGGTGAACTGCTTGTCCTGCTCCACGCTGTCGATGACCCGGCCGAGCTCGCCCAGGCGCACCGGCGCGCCGTCGCGCCAGGCCACCACCATGGGCCGGTACGAGGCCGCGTCGAACAGCTGGCCGCTGGCCTGGATGTTGCGCGAGGTATGGTCGCCCTGCAGGGTGCCGGTGGGCAGGTTGACGTTGGAGTCGGCGATGGCCGTGGCCACCTCGTCCAGCCCGAGGCCGCGCGTGGCCAGGGCGCGCGGGTCCACCTGGGCGCGCACCGCGTACTTCTGCGAACCGTACACCTGCACTTGGGCCACCCCGGCCACCATGGAGATGCGCTGGGCCAGCATGGTGTCCGCGTATTCGTTCACCTGCGACAGGGGCAGGGTGGGCGAGGTGAGCGCGATGTACAGGATGGGCTGGTCGGCGGGGTTGACCTTGCGGAAGTAGGGCGGCGTGGTCATGTCGTCGGGCAAGCGGCGCTGCGCCTGCGAGATGGCCGACTGCACGTCTAGCGCGGCGGCGTCGATGTCGCGGTCGAGGGCGAACTGGATGGTGATGCGGGTGCGCCCCAGCGTGCTCGACGAGGTCATGGAGTCGATGCCCGCGATGGTGGCGAACTGGCGCTCCAGCGGGGTGGCCACGGCGCTGGCCATGGTTTCCGGATCGGCCCCGGAAAGCTCGGCCGTCACCTGGATGGTGGGAAAGTCCACGTTGGGCAGGTCGCTGACCGGCAGGTTGCGGTAGCCCACCACCCCGAACAGGAACATGGCCAGCATGACCAGGCAGGTGGTCACCGGCCTGCGGATGAAGAACGCCGCGATGTTCACTGGCGCGCCTCCGCCGGGGCCGCGCCCTTGCCGCCGGGTTCACCGGGCTGGCCGGACTGGCCGGGCTGGCCAGACGAGAAGGACGGGGAGGACGGGGAGGACTGGCCGGACTGGCCGGACTGGGCGGCCGGGTCGCCGGATTTGGCGGCGGGAACCGCCCCGGCGGGGGCCTTTTCCTCCACCACTGCGCCGGGGGTCAGGCGCAGGTGGCCGTCCACCACCACCCGCTCGCCCTCGGCCACGCCCTCCTCCACCACCACCAGGCCGCCGTACGCAAGGCCGGTGCGCACCTTGCGCAGCTGCACGGTGTCGTCCCGGCCCACTACGTAGGCGAACAGCCCCTGGCTGCCGGTCTGCACCGCCTGCGAGGGCACCACCACCACGCCGGGCAGGATGCCCAGTTCCACGTACACGTCCACGAACTGGCCGGGCCACAGCACCCGTGATTCGTTGGCGAAGGTGCCGCGCATGCGGATGGTGCCGGTGGCGGTGTTCACCGCGTTGTCCACGAAGGTCACCGCGCCCCGCGCGGCAACGGCCGTGCCCGTGCCGGGGCCGGGCACCCGCGCCTCCACCGGCACGCCCCCGGCGGCCATGCGCGCGCGGGCGGCGGCCAGGTGCATTTCCGGCAGGGCGAAGCCCACATAGATGGGCTCTATCTGGTCGATGACCACCAGCACCGTGTCCGCCCCGGCCCGCACCATGTTGCCCTGGTCCACCTTGACCTGCCCGGCGCGGCCGGACATGGGCGCGGTGATGGTGGAATACGAAAGCTGCACCCTGGCCGTCTCCACCGCGGCCTCGTCGGCGCGCACCGTGGCCCGCAGCGAATCGGCCGTGGAGCGGTACTGCTCGAACTGCTCGCGGCTGACGTAGCCGTCGGCCACCAGGGTTTCGAAGCGGCGCACGTCCTCGTCGGCCTTGGCCAGCAGCACGCGATCGCGTTGCAGCCTGGCCTGGGCCTCGTTCAGGGCGGCCTCCAGGGCCCGGCGGTCCACCGAGAACAGCAGGTCGCCCTTGCGCACGTCCTGCCCTTCCCTGAAGTGCACGCCCACGATCTGGCCGTCCACGCGCGACTTCACGGACACCGTGGCATAGGGCTCCACGTTGCCCACGGTGCGCACCACCACGGGCAGGTCGCGCTTTTCGGACAGGGCCGTGGTGACCGGCACGGGACGCTTCTGCGGCTTGGCCTTGGCGGCGTCGTCGCCGCCGGAACAGCCCACCAGCGCGGCCAGCAGCGGCAGCAGGACGATCAGCGCGAGGAGGGCCGCCACGCGCCGGACTGACGCAGCGGGAGACGGGGCAACGGTGCTGGTCCGGAATCGGGATTTGGACTGGACGTCGGTGTTCATGCGGGGTTCCGTTGGCGGCTGGGAGTGGGGGGGGTGGATGCGGCGCTCGACGTCGCGCCGTCGGGTGATTCGGGCTGCGGGGAGCGCAGTCGCTCGCGCAGGGCGGCGATGCCCGCCAGGGAAAAGGCGGTGATGTGTTCCTCCAACTCGTCGAGGCTGGCGGCATCGTACGAAATTTCCGGGTACAGCAGCGGAATGACGTTCCGCGCGAAGTGGTGGTGCAGGCTCTGCCCCACCACGCTCAGCGCGCACAGCGCCACGACGCGGCTGCGCTCCTGCTCGCCCAGCAGTTCGCGCACCGTTTCCGCCAGATAGCCCGCCCGCGTGCCGATGACCTTGCCCACGATGTCGCCGATGACGCCGGTGGGGTCGGTCATCTCGCGGATCAGCAGCCGGTTGTACCATTCCGGCCGACGCGAGCCGCGCGTGCGGTGCAGTTGCGAATGGATGAAGGCGCGCAGCCGGACTTCCGGGTCGGCAGGAACGGACGCGGCGCCGGAACCTTCGCCAGGCGCGGGCGCGGGCATGCCGGGTCCGCCCGCTGCGCCCGATGCGCCCGACATCTCGGACGGGGGCAGCGGCGGCTCGGGGAAGGGTTGCAGCAGCACCGCGCGGTACAGGCCCTTCTTGTCGCCGAAATGGTATTTCACCAGGGCCACGTTGACGCCCGCGCGGCGGCATATCTCGCGCAGCGAGGCGCGGTGGAAGCCCAGTTCCGCGAAGGTCTCGCCCGCGGCGGACAGGATGCGCGCCCGGCTGTCCGGGGCCTGGCCGTTCTCCACCGGATGGTCCGGGGCCGGATGGTCCGGCGCCGGGGCGGCGGGGGTTCTGCGGTCCGGCAGGGCGTCGTGCATGAAGTATCCGGAAGGGCGCGGCCACGGGGCGGCCACGGCAAAAAGGGAGCGGCCCGGGCTGGCGGGCCGTGTGCGGGCCCGCGGGAGGGGCCGGGTATCTCCGGTCTTCTCCGGAGGGCGTTCGGCCTACTTAAACGAGTGTTTAAGAAAGTCAATAGGCCGTCAACACATTGTAATAAATGCCCATCTGCGGAACCTTCGCGGCGGTTCCACCCGGCGGCCCGCTTGTGCCGGTTCGTCACATGCTCCGCAGGCCGCCTTGCCGCGCCCATGACCCGGCGCGATGCCCGTTTCCGCCCCCCGAGCCGCCAGCGGCAACGGATGCGGGCCGCCGCGCGGCGCGTCGGGCCCGGTCGGGTCCGGTCGAGTCCGGCCGGATCAGGCCCCCGAAACGCGCGGCCCCCCGCCGCACAGTGCGCAGGACAGCAGCGCCCGCGCGTCCGGGCCTCCCTCCCTTGCCTGCCGGTGCGCCCCCGTCTGGCCGCACCCGCACCGCGCCCCCTGCGGCATAACGCGCAATCCGGAACGTTCGCGCACCTCCGATTACTCGCCATGCTTGCGCAAATAAAAGCAATGCTAACATAAGAGACTTGCGCTAATTCCTACCTGCCAATTGGACTGTGCGACCAACCACCTGTACTACCTTACAATTCCCTTGACGTTTCCGTGTTGGCGGGACATAGAATCCGTGCGGGAATCCAAGGGCCCATGCCTGTAGGGGCATGCAATCCGTGAGCGGCGACATCCACCCGGAGGTGTCGCAGCTCTCCTTTGTCCTTTGTTACGAGGTGCGTATGCTGGACACCCTTGTCTTCGGAAGCGTCGTGTTTCCACTCTTAGCTGCCCTGGCGGTCTATTTCGTCAGGGGCGACGCCGCGCGCAACATCATCGTCCCGGTATCGGTGGCGATAACCGCCGCGGCGGCGGTGGGACTGGCGGGCCTCGGCTCGTTCTCCTACTCGCCCCAAGCCATTCTTGGCATCAGCCTCAACGGCCTGATCACCGTTCTTGATTTCGCCCTGCTCGGGTTCATCTTCCTCATCGCGCTGCGCATGGGCCACCTGCTCATCATGGGGCTCACGGCGCTGCAGGTGCTCGGCATGGTCTATCTGGACTTCTTCCTGATGGACCACGGGGCGCAGGTCACCGGCTTCTACGCCGACAGCCTGTCGCTGACCATGGTGCTGATCATCTCCATCGTGGGGGGCCTGATCTGTTTCTACGGCCTCGGCTACATGAAGGAACACGAGGAACACCTGCACCTCGCCAAGAGCCGCCAGCCGCGGTTCTTCTTTTTCATGTTGCTCTTCCTGGGCGCCATGAACGGCCTGGTGCTGGCCAACAACCTGTCGTGGATGTACTTCTTCTGGGAAGTGACCACCCTGTGCTCGTTCATGCTCATCGGGCATGACGGCACCGACGAAGCCAAGAAAAACGCCACCCTCGCCCTGTGGATGAACATGGCGGGCGGTGTCGCCTTCGTGGCCGCGCTCATGTTCCTGCAGAAGAGCGCGGGCACCCTTTCGGTGCAGGACATCCTGGCCCAGGCGTCCGCCCCGGGCATGAAGACCGCGGCGCTGCTGCTGCCCATGGCCTTCCTGTGCTTCGCGGGCTTCACCAAGGCCGCGCAGGTGCCCTTCCAGAGCTGGCTGTGCGGCGCCATGGTGGCGCCCACCCCCGTCTCCGCCCTGCTGCACTCCTCCACCATGGTCAAGGCGGGCGTGTACCTGGTCATCCGCATGGCCCCGGCCTACCAGGGCACCATGCTGTCCGCCGCCGTGGCCATCTTCGGCGCGTTCACCTTCATCAGCGCCTCCGCCCTGGCCGTGGGCCAGAGCAACGGCAAGAAGGTGCTGGCCTACTCCACCATCGCCAACCTGGGCCTGATCATCGCCTGCGCGGGCATCAACACCTCGGCCGCCATCGCCGCCGCCGTGATGCTGATCATCTTCCACGCCATCTCCAAGGGCCTGCTGTTCCTGTGCGTGGGCGCCATCGAGCAGAAGATCGGCTCGCGCGACATCGAGGCCATGCGCGGCCTGTTCAAGGTGATGCCCCGCACCGCGGTGATCACCGTCATCGGCATCGTGACCATGATGCTGCCGCCCTTCGGCATGCTGCTGGCCAAGTGGATGGCGCTGGAATCCGCCGCCACCGCCACCGCCGCCATGCCCCCGCTGGTGATCATGCTGGCGCTGGGCAGCGCCCTGACGGTGCTGTTCTGGGCCCGCTGGGCCGGCGTGATGCTGGGCTCCACCATGCCGGGCGAAAACCCGCCCGCCGAACACCAGCCCTTCACGGTGCGCCTGCCGCTGCTGCTGCTGGCCGCCGGGGCCGTGGGCCTGTCGCTGCTCTCGCCCTTCGTCTACAGCGCGCTGGTGGCCCCGGCCACGGCCCTGTACGCCAAGGCGTCCGCCTACACCGTCTCCATGGGCGTGTTCGAGAACAACGTCGGCGTGTTCGCGGTGTACCCGCTGTTCCTGCTGCTGGGCGTGGGCTTCGTGTACGCCCTGCGCGCGGCGAAGAAGGTGGGTCCCGAAGCCGCCAGCCTGCCCTACATGGGCGGCTCGCAGCGGGTGGAGAACGGCAAGATCGGCTTCAACGGCCCCATGAACGGGTTCGTGGAGACCGCCGCGGGCAACTACTATCTGGAAGCCCTGTTCGGTGAATCCAAGCTGTCCAAGTCCATCAACGTGATCGCCATCGTGCTGCTTGCGGTCATGCTCGGGGGGGTGCTGTAATGTTCACGTTCGTCGCCGCTCTCATCGGGCTTGCCCTCGCCCCGGTGCTCGGGGGCCTTCTGGCCGGGGTTGACCGCCGCGTCACCGCCCGCCTGCAGTCCCGCTTCGGGCCGCCCATCCTCCAGCCCTTCTACGACGTGCTGAAACTGCTGGGCAAGGCGCCCATGGTGGTCAACTCGTGGCAGGTCATGTCGGCCTACATCTACGTGGTGTCCTCTGCCCTGGCCGTGTTCCTGTTCTTCATGCAGGGCGACCTCTTGCTGCTCTTCTTCGTCATGACCATCGGCGCGGTGTTCCAGGTGGTGGGCGCGCTGTCCGTCCCCTCTCCCTACGCCCAGGTGGGCGCCCAGCGCGAACTCCTGCAGATGCTGGCCTACGAGCCGCTGATCATCGTGGTGTTCGTGGGCATCTCCATGGCCACCGGCAGCTTCAAGATCGCCGACGTCTACGCCATGGACACGCCGCTGCTGCTCAGCATGCCCTTCCTGTTCATCGCGCTGGGCTACGCGCTGACCATCAAGCTGCGCAAGTCGCCCTTCGACATCTCGGCCAGCCACCATGCCCACCAGGAACTGGTGCGCGGCGTGCTGACCGAATACTCGGGGCCGCACCTGGCGCTGCTGGAAATCGGGCACTGGTTCGACGTGGTGCTCATCCTCGGCCTGTGCTCGCTGTTCTGGCACACCAGCATCGTCGGCATGCTCGTCCTGCTGGTGGTGACCTATGCGGCGGAAATCCTGATCGACAACATCTGCGCGCGCATGACGTGGCCGTGGATGCTCAAGAACGCGCTGGGCGTGGGTCTTGTGTTGTCGGTGTTCAACCTGCTCTGGCTCTACGTCAGCTAAGGGGAGGAGGCGATAATGGGTCTGCTTGAGAACTGGATCAACAAGGGCCGTCTGAAGTCCCCGTGGGTCGTGCATTTCGACTGCGGGTCGTGCAACGGCTGCGATATCGAGGTGCTGGCCTGCCTTACCCCCGTCTTCGACGTGGAGCGTTTCGGCATCATCAACGTGGGCAACCCCAAGCATGCCGACGTGCTGCTGGTCACCGGCACGGTGAACCACCGCAACAAGAAGGTGCTGAAGAACATCTACGACCAGATGCCCGACCCCAAGGCCGTCATCGCCATCGGGGCGTGCGGCACCTCGGGCGGGGTGTTCCGCGAGTGCTACAACGTGGTGGGCGGCGTCGACCAGGTCATCCCGGTGGACGTCTACGTGCCCGGCTGCCCGGCCAAGCCCGACGCCATCATCGACGGCGTCGTCACCGCGCTTGACGTGGTGAAGGCCAAGCTCGGCCTTGGCGAGATGCCCAAGGTGACCGTCATCGACTAGGCCGCACGGCGGGGTGCCCCGCCGACGTCCGCGCCGTCCTTCCGCACCCCGCGGACGGGACGGGCGCGAACCCTCAAGCGCCGGAACGACCGGCGAGCCCCGGCACGGGGCAACGAGGACAGCAATGCCCACGCACAGCGAAATACTGAACGCAACGCCCATCGCCGCAGACGCCGTGGTCGCGCAGGCCAAGAGCATGCTCGACCAGGGCTACCGCCTGGTCACCATGTCCGTGGTGGACCTTTGCGACGGCAATGTGGATATCTTCTACCACTACGACAAAGAGAACGAGATGACCCACTTCCGGCTGACCCATCCCAAGGACCAGCCGGTGCCCAGCATCTCGCCCGTCTACTTCGCCGCGCTGCTGATCGAGAACGAGTCGCGCGACCACTTCAACCTGCAGTTCGACGGCCTGGTGCTGGACTTCAACCGCACCCTGTACCTGGACGACGAGATCACCTCGACCATGTCGGCGCCGTTCTGCAAGATCTCCACCATCCAGAAAAAGGATTAAGAGGTAGGTCTCATGTCCCGCACCATCATTCCTTTCGGTCCGCAGCATCCGGTCCTGCCGGAACCCCTGCACCTGAAACTGGTCGTCGAGGACGAGACCGTCGTTGAAGCCGTGCCCGCGCTGGGCTACGTGCATCGCGGCCTCGAAACCCTCGCCAGCATCCGCGACTACAACCAGATGGTCTACATCGTGGAACGGGTGTGCGGCATCTGTTCGTGCATCCACGCCATGTGCTACTGCCACGGCCTCGAGACCATGATGAACGTCGAGGTGCCCGACCGCGCCAGATACCTGCGGGTGATCTGGTCGGAACTGCACCGTATCCACAGCCACCTGCTGTGGCTCGGCCTGTTCGCCGACGGCTTCGGCTTCGAAAGCCTGTTCATGCAGTTCTGGAAGATCCGCGAACGCGTCATGGACATCAACGAAGCCACGGCGGGCAACCGCGTGGTCATCTCGGTCAACGTGGTGGGCGGCGTGCGCCGCGACCTCGACAAGACCCAGCAGCGCTGGATCCTCGACGAGCTGGACAAGCTGGAGAAGGAACTGCGCCAGCTGATGAAGACCATGCTCGACGACTACACCGTGAAGAAGCGCACCGTGGGCATCGGCGTGCTGACGGGCGAGCAGGCCCTGCAGCTCGGCGCGGCCGGCCCCACCCTGCGCGGCAGCGGCGTGGCCCTGGACGCCCGCCAGCTTGGCTACGCGGCCTTCAACGAACTGGACTTCGAGCCCGTCACCTCGCCCGAGGGCGACTGCTGGGCCCGTACCAAGGTCCGGTTCATGGAAACGCTGCAATCCATGGATCTCGTGCGTCAGGCCATTTCGCGCCTGCCCGACACCGAACTTGCCGTCAAGGTCCCCGGCAAGCCCACCGGCGAGGTGGTCTGCCGCGTGGAACAGCCGCGCGGCGAGCTGTTCTACTACCTCAAGGGCAACGGCTCGAAGAACATGGAGCGGGTACGCATCCGCACGCCCACCTTCGCCAACATCCCGCCGCTTCTGGCCATGCTGCCCGGCGCGCAGCTTGCCGACGTGCCCATCGTGGCCCTGACCATCGACCCGTGCATCAGCTGCACCGAGCGGTAAGCAAGGAGACAAGACCATGTACATGCTCAGCAACGTGCTGCGGAACATCATGGGGAAATACTCCACCCGGCTCTACCCGTTCGAGACGCGGGCGCCGTTCGAGGGGTTCCGCGGCAAACTGGTGAACAACATCCACGACTGCATCTTCTGCAAGAGCTGCCAGATCAAGTGCCCTTCGCAGTGCATCACCGTGGATCCCAAGGAAGGCGTCTGGGATTGCGATCCCTTTGCCTGCGTGTACTGCTCGGTGTGCGTCGATGCGTGCCCCACGCACTGCCTGTCGATGGAGAACAACCATCGCAAGCCCGCGCCCAGCAAGTTCGTGGTGAGCCTGAAGGGCACGCCCAGAAAGTCCAAGAAGGCCGAGAAGAGCGCCGACAAGCCCGCCGAAGCGGCCGCTCCCGAAGCCTAGACGAATACCCCGCGCGTCCGGCATAGCGGATGCCGGACGCGCGGCTGCCTTGAGAGCTGACCGGGAAGCGGGGAGAAACGACCCGGAACGGAAGGGGCGTGGCGCAAGCCACGCCCCGCTCTGTTCCGGACATGCGGATGAGCGGCGTTACCCGGCCTCGCCGCCCCCGCCCCGCAGGGCCTTGCCGTCGTGCCACGCCCGGCCCACCACGTCGCCCATGGACCAGTAGCGGTTATCAGGCATGGTCAGCAGCACGGGCCGCAGCAGCCTGGGGTCGGGCGCGCCGTCGGCGTCCAGGCAGTCGTCCGCGCACCACGCCCCGGCGATCTCGCCGATGAAGAAGGTGTCGCCGGGCAGGTCCACGGCGGTGTACACCCGGCATTCGATGGCCAGCGGACATTGGCGGATCAGCGGGGCCGCGTCCAGGTGGCCGTGGAACACCTCGAACAGGCCGGACTTGTCCACCCACGCCCCGGAGACGAGGCCCACGTAGTCGGTCACCGCCGTCATCTCCACGGTGGGAACGTTCACGCTGAACTGCCCGGTGGCGGTGATGGCGGCATGGGTGTGATGCCGCTTGCTGATGGCCACGCCGAGCAGCGGAGGCTTGGAGTTCACCCGCGTCAGCCACGCCGCCGCCATGAAGTTGGGCCTGCCGTCCGCCATGCTGCCCACGATGGTCTGGGCCATGGGCACCACGAAGGCGTTGAGTCCGATGTCCACCCGTCCGGAAATGGTCGTCATGCCGTCCTCCCTGGGGTTGGGGGCGTGGGGCCGCCTACTTCACCAGCCGCCACAGCCGCACGTCGGCCGGGCCTTCGAAGACTTCGGCCGCCGCCTCGCGGAAGGCCAGCAGGTCGGGCGTGGCAAGATGGGCGTCCAGGGCGTCCCTGGATGTCCACTGCTCGATGAAGGTGAAATTGCGCGGCTCGTCCAGTTGCTGC
Organism: Nitratidesulfovibrio sp. D1; assembly: GCF_051133415.1. Taxonomy (NCBI): domain Bacteria; kingdom Pseudomonadati; phylum Thermodesulfobacteriota; class Desulfovibrionia; order Desulfovibrionales; family Desulfovibrionaceae; genus Nitratidesulfovibrio; species Nitratidesulfovibrio sp. D1. The sequence continues at coordinate 460,686 of NZ_JBPGNZ010000004.1, forward strand.
TGCGCCTCGTAGCGCAGCATGCCTGCATGACGCCGGGTGGCGGCCACGATGCCCGCGATGAGTTCCGCCGCGCGGGCTTCCCGGCCGGGGCGGGCGGTGAGCATGGCGGTGACGGCCACGGGGTGATCGGCTTCGGACATGGGCGGTGCTCCTTGGGCTGCTTCCGGTGATCTGGTGATGGCTCCGCCGAGGGCGTCGCGCCCACCCGCAGGCCATGGCGCACTGTGGCTCAATGGAAACGTCCCGGCAAGTACGCACCAAAAGGATACTGTCGCAACACGAAAAAACGGCGGGATCGCTCCCGCCGTCCTGGCTTCGTCATGTGCAAAGATACGGCGCTCAGGCCGCCCGGCACGGCACCGGCAGGTAGGGCAGGTCCACCAGCCGCGCGTCCAGCGGAAAGCGCATGCCGTCCAGCCTGCGCGCCACCAGGGGCCGCACGCCCCGGCACACGTCGCGGGCCTCGGCAAGATGATCGCTGCCGATGGGGTCGATGCCCGTCACCGCCGACCCGTGCGGATCGCGCAGCACGTCCAGCACGGCGCGCACGCTGACGTCGATCATGTCGCGCAGGTAGGCTCGGTCGGCCGCATGGGGCATGACCCGGTGCATCAGCCGCAGCGAGCGCCGCCACGACTGCTTGCCGGTCATGGCCAGGCTGCCCTGGTACAGGCGCTTCTTGAAGGCGAAGGGCCAGTGCCCGCCGTGGGTGGCCTCCAGCAGGGTACGGTCCGCGGCGCCGTTGGGCAGGCGGAACAGGCGGGCGGCCTCGGCCGCGTCCCATTCCACCATGCGGTCGGCCTGCATCTCGACGTACACGTGGCTCAGCTTGCCGGTGCCGGGGGTGCCCCCCAGCAGCGTGGGCACGTAGTGGTTGTGGGCCACGGTGTCGGCGGCGAGGTGCGAAAGGTAGCCGCAGGCGTAGGCGTGCAGGCGCGGGGTGTCCGCCGCCTGGTACAGGGCGTGGCCGGTGCTCCAGTTGTGGCTGTGGCCGGGGGTGACGGTGCAACCCTTGCCGATGAAGATGTCGGCGGAAAGGCTGCCGTACAGGAAGGCGTCCGGGTGGGCCAGCAGGGCGGACCCCACGGCGGCGGGCAGGAGCGAGGCGTTCTGCAGCAGCCAGTGCGCGGCCACCATGTGCACGCCGGGACCCCAGGCGAAGGCCGCGTCGGGCAGCAGCACCATGCACAGCATCGCCAGCACGGCGCAGCACGCCGACGCCAGGGATGACCCAAGGGCGGACGCGCCGCCACGGGCATCGCGGGAACGGGACGAGGGGCGAAAACCGGTATCGGATGCGTCCCGGCCGCGCGGCATACCGCACGAAACCGGGCGCGGGAGAGGCGTATTCATTCCGAAGGCTACCTTCCGGGAAAACTGCGTTGCGAGCCCCCTTACTAATCCCCCTGCGGGGGGTGTCAACCCCGTGCCTGTCCCCCGCCAGGCCGCCCGGCGTGCCCCGACGCCCCCTGACAACATGCCGCCATCATTGCATTCCGCATATCCGCCAACCCGCCGTGCGCCGGTGCGCCCGGCCATGGCCGTTCCGCCGCCGCGAAAAGCGCCATGATGCCGGTGGGCTGCAAAACCCGTCCGGCGCGCGGTGACGGGCGATTTTTCCGGTGGAGAACGGCGGACGGCGGGGACCAGCCCCTACAGGTAAGGCGAAAACAGCCAGCACACCGCGTCGCGCAGGCGCACCGGCATGCTGCGGCCGGTCAGCGATTCGGGCGTCACCTCGCCGGACATGGCCCGCACCGCCTCGAAGTGCTGGCCCAACTGGCGGGCCACGGTGGTGTCCAGCACCTCCACCGTCAGTTCGAAGTTCAGGCGCAGGCTGCGCGGGTCGATGTTGGCCGAGCCCACGTGGGCGTAGCAGCCGTCGATGAGCAGCAGCTTGGTGTGGCAGAACGGCGGCGGCTGGTAGTACACCCGCACCCCGCTTTCCAGCAGCGAGGGCAGCATGTTGCGGGTGGCCCAGTGCACGAAGGGCAGATTGTTGCGGCCGGGCAGCACGCAATGCACGTCCACCCCGCGCAGGGAGGCGGCGCGCAGCCCGCTGATCATCTCGCGCGAGGGCAGGAAATAGGGGGTCATGATGTGGATGGAGTGTTCCGCCCCGGCCACCACGCCCGCCAGCAGGTCGTGCACCCGCTCGAAGCCGAAGCCGGGACCGTCCAGCACCATGCGGCACAGCGAATCGCCGCAGGGTTCCTCGCGCACCGGGGGGCCGGGCGCGTATTCGCCGGTGACGAAGCCCCAGTCGCGCAGAAAGGCTTCCTGCAACTGGGCCACGATGGGCCCGCTGAACAGGAAGTGCAGGTCGGTGACGCAACGGGTGCAGCCCTGCGCGGCCATGTGGTTCTGGGCGATGTTCATGCCCCCGGTGAAGCCCACCTTGCCGTCGCATACCAGCACCTTGCGGTGGGTGCGCAGGTTCACCGAAAGCTGCGGCGGCACCAGGTGCGGCGGCAGAAAGCGCTCCACCCGCACCCCGCGCCGGGCCAGCCGCCGCCACGCGCGCGGCCAGTGGTACAGGCCGCCCACGCCGTCCACGATGACCCGCACGTCCACCCCGCGCGCCGCGGCCTCGGCCAGGGCGTCCACGAAGCGCTGGCCCACGTCCCCGGTGCCGAAGATGTAGGTGGTCAGGAAGACGCTGTGCTCGGCGTTGTCGATGGCCTCGAGCATGGCGGGGTAGGCCTGCTCGCCGTTGTGCAGGGGCTGCACGTGGTTGCCCCCGGCCAGGGGACGGCCGGTGACCGCGTAGCCCACCCTGGCCAGCCGCTCGTAGCGCGGGGGCGCGATGCCCGCGGGCATGGCCCCCGGCGGCTCGTAGCGGGCAGGTCCGCCGTGCAGGCGGCCGCCCTCGCGCAGGCGGCGGGTTTCCGATTCTTCCAGCAGGCGGGCGGCGCGGCTGTGCACGCGGTTGATGCCGAACAGGAAATAGAGCAGCGGCCCGGCCACGGGAAAGGTCAGGCACACGGCGATCCAGCCCAGCGCCGCGCGCGGGTCGCGCTTGTGCAGCAGGGCGTGCCCCGCCGCATACACGGACACCCCGTACATGGCGGGAATGAGCACCCATTGCATGATGGTCAGGGTGGCCGCCGTCATGCTCCACCCCGGCGCGGGCGGCGCGGCGTGCGGGGCATTTGAGGCGTTCGGGACATCCGGAGCGTATCCATGACCATGGCGGTCTAGCGCACGACCAGAACCGGCACCCTGGACAACTGAAGCACCTGATGCGTGACGCTGCCCATGAGCATGCCGCCCAGTTCGCCCAGCCCGCGCGAACCCATGACGATGGTGTCGCACCCTTCCCCGTCGCATACGCGGACCACGGCCCTGCCGGGCGCGCCGTCCACGATGCGCACGGAATTGGACACGCCCAGCTCGTCCAGCAGGGCACGCGGCTCGGCCAGCAGGGCTTCCGCCTCACGGGTGCATTCGCGCACCAGTTCCTCGCGCGCCTTGCCGCCGATGAGGGCCGGTATCTCGCCGAAGCTGTGCATCAGCACCACGTGTCCCCCGCCGCCGCAGCGGGCCAGGTTCACCGCGTGGCGCAAGGCCAGGCGCGCATGCTCCGAACCATCCATGGGAAGCAGTATTCTTGCGTAGGACATGACGCGGACTCCTTCATGCCGTGCCCGCCGATGGCGTCGCGTGGGCGCATCCCCCGTCGCCGCCGTTTGGCCCCGCAACGGCGCGGGCGGACGGTTTTCACTGCATGGCGGGGGGATGCCGATGCATGCACAATGGCACGACCGACGCGACCTGCGCAACCCCCGCCCCGATTCGCCGCCCGCCACGGGCAGGCGCCGGGCAAGGAGCCCCCGCGCCTCTTCCGGCCATCGGCGCTTTCTGATATGGCATGCCATCTGGGCGATCACGCGCGCCATGCTTTCAAGGGGGGGTCCGATGACGGGCGACATGCGGGACGACGGGATGGAACTACGCGTCACTCGGGGCGCATCCTCCGGGCATGCCGGGCCGGATGCAACCACGGCGTCCCCCGCGCCTTCCTCCGGCCTGCCCGGCGGCCAGGCGCCCGGCCTGCTGCGCGCCCTGCTGGACAACCCCATGGTGGCCCTGTTCCTGCGCGACGGCGACGGCCGCTACCTGGCCGCCAACCAGTTGTATGCCGACCTGGCCGGGGTGCCCGGCACCGACGTGGTGGGCCTGTCCCCGCGCGACGTCTTTCCCCCCGCCGTGGCCAGCGCCCTGCTGGACGAAGACCGGCGGGTGACCGCCACCTCCGCCCCCCTGATGTGCGAACGCATGCTGCCCGGCAGCGGCGCCGAGCGGGTGTTCCGCGTGGCCAAGCTGCCCCTGCCGCCCGAGGTGGCGGGCCCTGGCGCCATACTGGGCCTTGCCTTCGACGTCACCGCCGTGGTCCAGACCGAAATAGAGGAGGAGGTGCGCCAGCGCACCGGGGAACTGGCCGAAAGCACGGCCCGCTTCCGCTCCCTGTTCGAACTGGCCCCGGATGCCGTGTACGTGCGCGGCCAGGGGGGCCGCATCCTGGACTGCAACCGCGCCGCCGAACGCCTTTCCGGCTACCCCCGCGAAACCCTGCTGGCCCTGCGCACGGCGGATCTGCTGCCCGAGGACGTGGAAGTCCGCATCGACCACCTGCTGTCCGGGTGCCCCCCGGAGACCCCCGGAATTCCCGGCGCGACGGCCGACGACGCCGGCCCCACGGGCGGGTTCTGCCCCACCGGCGGGTTCTGCATGGAAGGGGTGTGCCGCACCACGCGGGGCACCCACGAGGCCGAGGTGAGCGTGGAACCCCTGCCCCCGGCCCTGTCCCTGACGCCGGGCCGGAACGGGGGGCGCTCCGCGCTGGTGGTGGTGCACGACATTTCCGGCCGCCGCGCCGCCGAACGGCAGGCCCGGCTGTTCGAACGGGTCTTCCGCAACGCGCTGGAAGGCATCTGCATCACCGACCCGGAAGGAACCATCATGGCGGTGAACCCGGCCTTCACCACCATCACCGGGTATCCGGCCGAAGAGGCCGTGGGCCACACCCCCCGCATCCTGAAATCGCACCACCACGACGGCGCCTTCTACGAGGACATGTGGCGCGCCCTGGTGGAGGAAGGCCGCTGGGAAGACGAGATCTGGAACCGCCGCAAGAACGGCGAGGTCTATCCCGAGTGGCTGAGCATCAGCGCCATACCCGGCCCCACCGGCCGCACCGAATACTACGTGGCCGTGTTCCACGACATCACGGAACTGAAGGCCAAGGAATCGCAGATCCAGCACCAGGCCCACCACGACGCGCTCACCGGCCTGCCCAACCGCGCCCTGCTGCGCGACCGCCTGGGCATGGCCATCAACGGCGCGCGGCGCGAGGGGCGCAAGGTGGCCGTGCTGTCGGTGGACCTGGACAACTTCAAGCAGGTCAACGACAGCCTGGGCCACATGGTGGGCGACATCTACCTTCAGCAGGCCGCCGAACAGATGCGCCAGATGGTCCGCCCGCAGGACACTCTGGCCCGCGTGGGCGGCGACGAATTCGTGGTGGTGTTGCAGGACGTGGAGAACGAACGTGACGCCGCCCAGGTGGCTGAACGGCTGCTGGCCCGGTTCACCGATCCGGTGCGCGTGCAGGAGCACGAGCTGTTCGTGGGCGCCAGCGTGGGCATCGCCCTGTTCCCCGACGACGGAGACGACCCGGACACCCTGGTGCGCAACGCCGACATCGCCATGTCGCGGGCCAAGGAGCAGGGCAAGCGCCGCTACCACCTGTTCACCCCGGCCATGAACGAGCGCGCCGTGCGCCGCCTGTCGCTGGAAGGCGACCTGCACCGCGCCCTGGCCGCCGGGGACATCACCGCCCACTACCAGCCCAGGGTGGACCTGCACACCGGCCTGATCACCGGCATGGAGGCCCTGGCCCGCTGGACCCGCGCCGACGGCAGCCAGGAGCACCCGGCGGAGTTCATTCCCCTGGCCGAATCCACGGGGCTCATCGTGCCCCTTGGCGAGCACATGCTGCGCCTGGCCTGCGCGAAAACCCGCGCCCTGTGCGACGCGGGCCACGCCGGCCTGCATGTGGCCGTGAACCTTTCACCGCATCAGTTCCGCCACCCCAACCTGGTGGGCATGGTGGACGACGTGCTGCGCGAAACGGGCCTGCCCCCGCACCTGCTGGAACTGGAAATCACCGAATCCACCATCGTCACCGACGTGGACCACGCCATCCGCAAGCTGAACCAACTGGCGGAGATGGGCATCGCCCTTTCGGTGGACGACTTTGGCACCGGGTACTCCTCGCTGTACCAGCTCAAGAACCTGCCGCTGACTTCCCTGAAGATCGACCGCTCGTTCATCCGGGACATCCCCGACGACCCCAACGACGCCGCCATCGCCGCCACCATCATCACCATGGCCGACCGGCTGGGGCTGCGCGTCGTCGCCGAGGGCGTGGAAACTCCAGAGCAGCTCAACTTCCTGCTGCTGGAAGGCTGCCACGAGGTGCAGGGATTCCTGTTCAGCCGTCCCCTGCCGCCGGACGGGTTCACCGCGCTGCTGGCCAGAGGCAGAAGGCTGACCGTGCCCCGTGACGGGAGTGACGAGGGCGGCGCCTGACCGGCGAAGGCCCCTGCGCGGCGCCTGACCCTGCCTGACCCTGCCTGTCCCGCCCGCCCCGCCAGCACCGCCGCACCGTCAGCGGCAGAGCCGCTGCACCAGCCCCATGATGTCGTACACCAGCCGCGCCGCCGCGAAGTCCGCCGCGTGAAAACCCGGCATGGGGGCCAGTTCCACCACGTCGAAGCCCAGCACCCGCCGCCCGGCCATGGCCAGTTCCAGGCAGCGCCGGGCGTCGTACCAGCCAAGGCCGCCGGGCACCGGAGTGCCGGTGGCGGGCATGATGGACGGGTCCAGCCCGTCCACGTCGAAGGTCACGTAGATGCGTTCGGGAAAGTCCGGCGGCAGCAGCGGGTCGGGGATGCCGTGACGGGCCAGCGCGGCGGCGTCCAGATGCCCGACGCCCAAGGCGGCGCGGCAGTCCACTTCCTCGCGGCACAGGGCGCGCACCCCGATCTGGAACAGCGGCAGGCCCAGGTCTGCCACGGCGCGGCGCATCACCGCCGCGTGACTGTAGGGCGTGCCGCCGTAGCTGTCGCGCAGGTCGGCGTGGGCGTCGAACTGGAGTACGCCAAAAGTGCCGTGCTGGCGGTGCAGCGCCCGCAGCGCGCCCAGGGTCACGGTGTGCTCGCCGCCCAGCAGCACGGGCAGGCCGCCGTGGGACAGGGCCGTGGACGTGGCCGTCTCGATGCGGTCGAGCACCGCCTCCGCCCCGCCGGAACAGTCCACGGCGGGCGCGGTGTGGATGCCAAGCTCGGCGGGCACCGATTCTCCGTCCCACAGTTCCAGCTGGTCCGATGCCGCAAGAATGGCCGCAGGCCCCGCCGCAGTGCCCCCGCCATAGGAAACACTTTCCTCGTAGGGCACGGGAATCACATGAAAACGCGCCTTGTCGGGCGCCATGTCGTCCAGTTCAGAGGCCAGGAAACGCCCTTGGGCGTGCCGCATGGCAAGCTCCGGTAACGCCTTCCCGCGCGGGGAGGCGGCTGTTTACCCATCCATCCGGAAGGGCCGCCCCACGGGGAGGCGGCGGTCCGAAACCACGAAGCGGAAACGTGTCTGGCCAATGGCCCGCCGCCCGCCCCCGGCGCTACAGGGCGGACTTTTCGCCCGCGATGATGTCCAGATACGGCCACAGCCACAGCAGGCGGCGCAGCCGCACCACCACGTCGCCGCCGGTGCGTTCCGGCCGCAGGTCCGGGTCGGACCAGATGGTCACGCCGCCGCGTTCCTCGCACCGGAACCGGGCGGCCTCGCGTCCTTTGGGTTTGCCCACGCGCACGGCGGGGAGGCTCAGCAGCGAGCCGCCGCCTCAGCAGCCACGCAGGGGCTGGTAGTACAATACCACGTGCCCGCCGCGCGAGGCCACGTGGCGCAGGGCATCGGACTTGATGTCGATCATGACGGCCTCCGGGTGCATGCGCTCATTTCCGGACGGTAAGCATGGCGGCCGGGCCGGGCAAGCACGGTCCCACATCAGGACAGGCGGTACTTGAACGACTCGTAGCCGAAGGCGCGCACCACCTCGCGCCGCGCTCCCCGCCCATCCGCATCCGCCGGACGGTAGCGGGCGATGGCGGGCAGTTGCAGCCCGTTGAAGGTGGTGGTCTTGACCATGCTGTAGATGGCCATGTCGAGGAAGGCCAGCCGATCGCCCGGTTGCAGGGGCGCGTCGAACGAGTATTCGCCGATGACGTCGCCCGCCAGGCACGACTTGCCCGCCAGGCGGCAGGTCCACGCCTTCTCGCCCGGCAGGCCGGAGCCGATGCAGCCGGGGCGGTAGGGCATCTCCAGCACGTCGGGCATGTGCGCGGCGGCAGAGGTGTCCAGGATGGCCACGGGCATGTCGGCCCGCACCACGTCCAGCACGGTGCACAGCAGCACCCCGGCGTCGAGGGCCACGGCCTCGCCCGGCTCGATGTACACCTGCACCCCGTACTTCTGCCGCATGCGGTCGATGCACCGGCACAGCAGGTCGAGGTCATAGCCCGGCCGGGTGACGTGGTGCCCGCCGCCGAAGTTCAGCCATTTCATGCGGCCGAGATGCGCGCCGAATTTCGCCTCCACCGCGTGCAGGGTGCGGTCCAGCGCGTCGGCGTCCTGCTCGCACAGGGTGTGGAAGTGCAGGCCCGAGATGCCGTCCAGCGCGTCGCCGCCGCGCGCCGCGGCCTCGGCCAGGGCGGCCTCGAAGTGGTGCGGCCGCACCCCCAGGCGCGAGCCCGGCGAACACGGGTTGTAGATGGCCACGGCCCCTTCCGAGTGCTCCGGGTTGATGCGGATGCCGCACTCGATGGGCCGCCCGGCCGCCGCCACCGCCGGGCGGAACCTGTGCCACTGGGCGAACGAGTTAAACACCAGATGGTCGGCCAGGGTCACCAGTTCGGCCATGTCCGCGTCGCTGTACCCGGCGGCGAAGGCGTGCACCTCGCCCCCGAATTCCTCGCGGCCCAGCCGCGCCTCGTGCGGCGAACTGGCGCAGACGCCGTGCAGCACCCCGCCGTGCGCGCGCGACAGCAGCGGGAACAGGCTCCACATGGCGAAGCCCTTCAGCGCCAGCAGCACCTTGGCCCCGGTGCGGCGCTGCACCGTGTCCAGAATGGCGGCGTTGGCCGCGATGCGCGCCTCGTCCACCACGAAGCACGGCGACGGGAAGCGGCTGGGGTCGAGCTTGGCGAGATAGGCTTCGTCCATCATCCGGGTATACTCCTTGCGAAAGCGGAATGCGGGTGCGCTGTCGGCAGTTCGGAAACCGGAAAGCGGTTACGCCCCGCCCGTGGCGATGGCGCGCATGCGCGCCATGAGCAGCGGAACGCGCCCCTGGCTGGCCGGGTCGGACGGCAGGTAGCCGGGCAAGGCGTCCAGAAAGTCCTCATCGGCCAGCAGCGCGGCGAAGGCCGCGGCAAGATACCCGCGCACGGCGGCGTCCGCTGCCGTCACATCATCCGTAATGTCCGGTCGTCCGTCCAGCACGGCCACCATATCTTCCATGTCGTGGCTGGTCATGTAATCGCCGTTGCCACGCCCCCTGAAGGCTTCCAGCTTGGTGGCCAGGAAATACGCCGGGGCGGCCACCCGCAAGGGCACGCCGTCCACGGTCATGGACACGGCATGGCGCAGCGCATCGGCGTACCAGCGATTGGAAAAACCGAGGATCGCCTCGTCCGTGGGCATGACGTCGAGCGCCAGCTCACCGTGCCGCCAGCGGCACACCACGTCCATGTCCTCCACGAAGCCGCGTGCCCGCAGACGGTCGGCCATGCGGTAGTAGGCGTGGCGCGTGGCGGCCTCGACGATGACGTCCACGTCCAGCGTGGGCCGCACGTCGGGGGCCGCCGGGTCGGTCAGCAGCAGGGCCACACTGGCCCCGCCCACAAAGGCCACCTCGTCGGCAAGGTCGCCCAGCAGGCGCGCGGCGTCCAGCACATGGCCAATGTTACGCAGTCGGCGCATCGTCGCTCCGCAGCATGCCTTTCAGAAGTTCCGCCGCCCGCTGCTGCTCGCGCACACGCCCGATGCGGATGGCGTCGAGCAGGCTCAGGGCGTCGTACAGGCGGGCGTTGCGCAGGGCAACCTCGGGCACGGACTTGTACAACGGCGACAAGGACACTCCCCGATGTTCCCCTTCCGGATACGGCCAGACATAGACCGCTTCGGCGCCCGAATCATGCAGGAGTTCCCCCTTCAATGCGGGGGCGGCAAACGCCGTCGGCACCCCGCGCGTCACCGTGCCGATGTCCGGCGGAAAGGCGTACTTCACGCCGTGCACCAGAAACTCTTCCAGCGCGGCGCGCATGGGCCTGCGCCTGTTCTCATCGTACAGCCGGGCTTGCGTGGCCCGCTTGATGGAACTGTGCACCATGGACATGCTCATGCCGAGCGCCATCCCCAACTGGTCGTAGGTCCACCGGGTACGCCGCGCCACCGACAGCTTGAGCATGACGAGAACATCTTGGGGAAGCAGGTTCATGGTTATTTCATATTCTAGATTCTAGAATATCGCAAGTCTCTTCTGAAAATTGCCCTGTCATCAACACCATGTGCTTAAAGACGAGAATCGGGGAACCGCTGACGCGATCCCCCGGAATTCGCTCTACCCGTCGCACCAAGGCGATCGGCATTCAGAGGGATTTTGTTCTCCGGCAAGGAAGAAAGGTCTTCCGCTGAGGGAGCGTACGGATTTGGTACGTGACCGAAGCGGAAGACCTTTCTGACGCAGTCGGAGGGCAAAAGCGTCTGAATGCCTACTTCTCCACCACCACCCACGGCAACCCGTGCCGGTTCAGGGCGTCCATGAACGGGTCGGGGTCGAGCTGCTCCATGTTGAACACGCCCTTGCCGGACCACTTGCCGGTCACCATCATCATGGCCCCGATCATGGCGGGCACGCCGGTGGTGTACGAAATGGCCTGCGAACCCACCTCGCGGTAGGCTTCCTGATGGTCGCACACGTTGTAGATGTAGACGGTCTTGGGCTTGCCGTCCTTCACCCCCTGCATCAGGCAGCCGATGCAGGTCTTGCCCCTGGTGCGCGGGCCGAGGGAGGCCGGGTCGGGCAGCAGCGCGCGCAGGAACTGGATGGGCACGATCTTCTTGCCGTCGTGCTCCACCTCGTCGATGCGGGTCATGCCCACGTTTTCGAGCACCTTCAGGTGGTTCAGGTAGTTGTCGGAAAAGGTCATCCAGAACCGGGCGCGCTTCAGGCCCTTCAGGTTCAGCACCAGCGATTCCAGTTCCTCGTGGTACATCAGGTAGCACTTCTTCGCGCCGATGCCCTCGGGAAAGTCGTAGTTCATGGACCACGACAGGGGGTCGGTCTCCACCCATTCGCCCCGTTCCCAGTAGCGGCCGCGCGCGGTCACTTCGCGGATGTTGATTTCCGGGTTGAAGTTGGTGGCGAAGGGGTGGCCGTGGTCGCCCGCGTTGCAGTCGATGATGTCCAGCACATGCACCTCGTCCAGCAGGTGCTTCATGGCGTAGGCGCAGAACACGTTGGTCACGCCGGGGTCGAAGCCGCTGCCCAGCAGGGCCATCAGCCCGGCCTTCTCGAAGCGCTCCCGGTAGGCCCATTGCCACTTGTACTCGAACTTGGCCTCGTCCAGCGGTTCGTAGTTGGCCGTGTCCAGATAGTGCACGCCGGTTTCGAGGCAGGCGTCCATGATGGTCAGGTCCTGGTACGGCAGGGCGATGTTCAGGACCATGTCCGGCTTGTACGCGCGAATCAGCGCGACCAGTTCGGGCACGTTGTCCGCGTCCACACGGGCCGTCTCGATGGTGCGCCCGGTGCGGGCCTTCACGTCCGCGGCGATGGCGTCGCACTTGGATTTGGTGCGGCTCGCCAGCATGATTTCGGAAAACACGGAGGGAACCTGCGCGCACTTGTGGACGACCACGCCGCCCACGCCGCCAGCGCCGATGATGAGGACACGCGCCATGACGCACTCCTTTTTGCGCGCCCCGCCCGCCCCGGCATGCACCCATGCCCGCCGGACGCGCGGCCGCGCCACACTGCTGTGGTTATCCCCGACGGCCGCCCCATGATGCAGGGCGGCTCCGCTTGTCGCCTGTATCTACCGCATACCACGCAGTTCACTGCATGGCATGCCCACGGTGTACCCTGCTCGATGAACTGAGGAGTCTTGAGCTTCAACCGCTGGCAAAAGCACCGCTGCTCCCGCCGACAGTGCGATTTCGTTCGCTGGCAAGGAAGGCAAGGGCCGCATGAGGGAGCGTGCGGCAGCCGTTACACGAGCTGTGCGAGTGTTACGGCTGGCGACCGCAGCGCGCTCTTTGGTACGTGACCGATATGCGGCCCGCCGCCTGACGAAGTCCAGCGGGCGAAATCGCCTGTCGGCGCTGGTGCCTAGCGTTCGAAGTAAGTGTACCCGCGAAGCCCATCCTCATACGCCTGCATCACCCGGTACCGGTCCGAGGGGGTGATGCGCCCCTCGCGCACGGCCTGTTCGGCGGCCTCGCGGATGTCCTCGATGATGCGCCGGGGGTCGTATTCCACGTACGACAGGATGTCGGCCACGGAATCGCCGCGCAGTTCGCGCACGAATTCGTAGCTGCCGTCCTCGTGCACGCGCACCGAGACCACGTTGGTGTCACCCAGCAGGTTGTGCAGGTCGCCCAGGGTTTCCTGGTACGCCCCCACCAGGAACACGCCGAGGTAGTATTCCTCGCCGTCCCTCAGGGGGTGCAGGTCAAGGGTGCCCTTCACGCCCTGCGGGTCGATGAAGTGGTCGATGCGGCCGTCGCTGTCGCAGGTGATGTCGGACAGGATGCCCTGCCGCGAGGGCAGCTCGTTCAGGCGGTGCAGGGGCACCACCGGGAACAGCTGGTCGATGGCCCACGAGTCGGGCAGTGACTGGAACACGCTGAAGTTGCCGTAGTAGATGTCGGCCAGGGCCACGTCTATCTCGGCAAGGTCCTTGGGCACGTGCTTCAGCTTCTGCTTCTCCTGGGCGATGCGCTTCATGATGGCCCAGAAGTAGCGCTCGCCAAGGGTGCGTTCGCGCAGGGTGATGCGCCCGGTCAGAAACTGCTGGCGCACTTCGTCGCGGTAGTACACAGCGTCGTTGTAGCATTCCTGAAGGTTGCGCAGGGTCAGCCCGGCGAGCGCCTCGCGCATGTTGCGCACGGGCTCGGGGCAGTCGTCGGGCAGGATGTCGGGCAGGTTGCCGATCTCCACGCGGCTCACGTCCAGGATGTTGAACAGCAGCATGGAGTAGTAGGCCACGGTGGCGCGGCCCGATTCGGTGACGATGTGCGGATGGGCGATGCCTTCCTCGTCGAGGATGTTCATCACCGCCTCGATGATGTCCGCGCAGTATTCGTCGAGGGTGTAGTTGCGGCTGCTCACGTAGTTGGTGTGCGAGCCGTCGTAGTCCACGGCAAGGCCGCCGCCAAGGTCCAGGTAGCCCATGGCCGCGCCCTCGGCCACCAGCCCGCCGTAGATGCGGCAGGCTTCCATGACGGCGGCGCGGATGTCGCGGATGTTCGGCACCTGCGAGCCCAGGTGGTAGTGCAGCAGCTGGAAGCAGTCGAGCATGCCGTTGTCCTTCAGCATGTCCACCACGTCCACGATCTGCGCCGTGGTCAGGCCGAAGGTGGACCGCTCGCCGCCGGAGTCGGTCCAGTGGCCGCCCGCCTTCACGGACAGCTTGGCGCGCACGCCGATGAGCGGGCGCACGCCAAGGCATTTGGAGCGCTGGAGGATGAGCGGCAGTTCGCTGGCCATCTCGACCACGAAGAAACACTTGTAGCCCATGCGCACGGCGTGCAGGCCGAGGTCGATGAACTCCTCGTCCTTGTAGCCGTTGCAGACCAGACAGGCTTCGCGGTCGCGCAGTTGCGAGACGGCGGCGATGAGTTCGGCCTTGCTGCCCACCTCGAGCCCGTGGTGGTAGCGCGAACCGAACTGGGCGATCTTTTCGACCACCTGCTGCTGCTGATTGACCTTGATGGGGAAGATGCCCCGGTATTCGCCCTTGTAGCCGAGCGACCCGATGGCCTTGCGGAAGGATTGGTGAAGACTGGTGATCTGGGAATCGAGAATGTTCTCGATGCGCAGGAGCACCGGCATGTCATAGCCGCGCTCCCGCATGCCCCGGATGATTTCCGGGATGCTTACGGCAGGACCGCGGTTGTCTCCGAAAGGATAGACGACGACATCGCCGCCCGGGGCGACATCGAAGTACCCGGCACCCCAATTGCGGATGCCATAGAGCTCAGCGGAGTCGTCGACACTCCACTGTTGCAGCGTACGGTTTCTTGCCAATTCCCGAACCTCATACATACCCCGTCTACAGGTGCATGCCACGGCCACGCCACGGGGGCGGGCCGACCAGAGCCTCTCTCCTCCCCCGCGCGCCCGTACAGGACAGGGGCGCGCATGCATGGGAAGAGTGGCACCTTCTATTGACAGCGGGGGGCCTTGTCAACGGTATTTTCCCCCATTTCGTGCGAATGTCACAGTACCCCGCAATCATTGGGCGTACACGGCACGGAGCGCGCGCCAGGTGGGATTTTTACCCATTTTGCGGTAGGGCACGACATGAGACGGGACTTGCCGCTGACAGGTAGCCGCCGCTGTGGTATGGCGTGGGCGTACTTCGTGCAGACCATATCCGACAAGCCCTAAAGGGCCAGCCGAATTCCGCCGTAAAGGGGAAAGCCGTCGGCTCCGGTCCGTCAGCGGGGCCACTCCGGCCCGAAGGCCGGGGGGAGTTCCGGTCCGTCACGAATTCACGATTTCGCTGTATCCAGGTCCCATTCCGGTATGCGCGCGTGCGGCACGTTCGGGGAAACGTGCGGGGAGGACGCCGCCATCCGGCCCGCCCGGCACCGCCCTTGCGTTCCCCTCGCGCATGGAACAAGCCAGCCCGACCCTCGCCCGGCCGCATGCGCCGTGGCGCGTTGCGGGCATGCGCGGCTTTGTCCGCCCTCATGGCTGTACGAGAGGCTTCAGTGCTCGACAAAAGCAGGCTGCACCGCTGCGTGAACGCCCTGCTTGCCAATGGCCTGCAGGAAGACGCCGACCCGGAGACCGCACGCGTCACCGGAGTGGCGAACCTTTTCTATGGCGTCACGGCGCTGTTCGCCTCGGTGATGGGAATACTGGACTTCATCCAGGGGCAGACCACCTTCATGGTCTTCCTGCTGGTGCTGCTGGGCCTGGCCCTGTTCGGGCTGTTCTGGGTGCGCCGCACCGGGCGTCACGTGCTGCCCAGCACCGCGCTGGTGCTGGTGCTGTTCTGCCTGTCGCTGTACCTGGTGGCCCACGGCGGGGTGGAGGGCAGCGGCTTCGTGTGGCTGTTCATCTTTCCGCCCGTGGTCATGCTGACCTTCGGCCTGTCCATCGGCATCCTGCTGATGGCCTCCCTGCTGCTGGGGGTGGGCGCCATCCTGTTCCTGCCGGGCGATCCCTTCCTGTACGCCGACTACTCGCAGGCCTTCCGCATCCGCTACATGGTGGCCCTGCTGTGTTGCGGCATCTTCGCGGGGCTTGCCGAATACACCCGCCGCCACACCCAGCGCCTGCTCATCCTGCTGACCCAGCAACTGGCCGAAAGCGCCCGCACCGACGAACTGACCGGCCTCGCCAACCGCCGCGCCCTGTGCGAACGGCTGGAATACGAGCAGGTGCGCGCCCGCCGCACCGGCAGGCCGCTGTCCATCGCCATCTGCGACATCGACCACTTCAAGTCGGTGAACGACTGTTACGGCCACCAGTGCGGCGACCAGGTGCTGCAATCGGTGGCCGGGCTGCTGCACGACAACCTGCGCCACCAGGACACCATCTGCCGCTGGGGCGGCGAGGAATTCCTGCTGCTGTTGCCGGAAACCGACGAGGCCGGGGCCGCCCGGCTGTCCGAAAAACTGCGCGGCCTCATCGAACAGACGGAATACTCGTACCACGGCATCCCGGTCGGCGTGACCCTGTCCTTCGGGGTGCACACCTGCGGCCCGGAAGGCGACATCGACTACCACATCCGCAAGGCCGACCAGAAGCTGTACCTGGCCAAGGAACAGGGCCGCAACCGGGTGTTCGCGGGCGAGGTGCCGGACATCTTCCTGCCCGAGGGGTTGCTGCTGGACGAGGAAGAGGCGTAGGGCCTCCTTCGGATATTTCCCCGGCGCCTGCCGGGCACGCCCCCTGCCCCACGCAACGAACGCGGGCCGCGAAGGTTTCCCCTCGCGGCCCGCTGGCCGTTTTCCGTATCCCGGATTCCCGGATGCAGCCCTTACACGCCGCCGCGCGCAAGTTCCAGCAGCGTGCGCACCGCAAAGCCGGTGCCGCCGCCGGGGCAGGTGGAGGTCTTCTTGGCGGTGTAGGCCGGGCCCGCGATGTCCAGGTGCGCCCAGCGCACCCCCTTGTCCACGAACTGCTTCAGGAACAGCGCCGCGTTGACGGCCCCGCCCTCGCGCGGGCCCACGTTGGCCATATCGGCCACGTCGCTCTTCAGGTTTTCGAAGAACATGTCCCACAGCGGCAGGGGCCAGAAACGGTCGCCCACCACGTCGCCGACCCCGCGGATGCGGCCGGACAACCCATCGTCGTTGGCGAACACCGCCGCCACGTCAGTGCCCAGCGCCACCACGCAGGCCCCGGTCAGGGTGGCCAGGTCCACCACCACCTCGGGGGCGTATTCGCGCTGGGCCCAGGTCAGGGCGTCGCACAGCACCAGCCGCCCTTCGGCGTCGGTGTTGATGATCTCCACCGTCTTGCCGGACAGGGTGGTCACGATGTCGCCGGGACGGGTGGCCCGGCCGTCGGGCATGTTTTCGGTGCAGGGCATGATGCCCACCACCCGGCGGGGCACGTCGGAGCGGCCCAACGCCTCGAACAGCCCCAGGATGGCCGCCGCGCCCGCCATGTCGCCCTTCATCTCGTGCATCTTGGCGGCGGGCTTCAGGCTGATGCCGCCCGTGTCGAAGGTGATGCCCTTGCCCACGAACACCAGCGGTTTCTGGTCCTCGGTGCCCTTGGGGGCATGCTCGATGACCACCAGCCGGGGCTCCTCCTCCGCGCCACGGAACACCGAGGCGAACGCCCCCATGCCCATCTCCACCAGTTCGGCGCGGCCCAGCGAACGGGCCCGCATGCCGTATTTCTTCGCAATGGCCTCGGCCTGTCCGGCCAGATGGCCGGGGGTGACGAAGTTGGGCGGGCCGTTGACCAGGTCGCGCGCCAGGGCCACCCCGGCGGCGGCCGCCTCTCCCCTGCGGGCGGCGGCGTGCAGGTCGTCCGGCACAGAGGCTTCGGCGCACAGCAGAGCCAGCCAGCGCGGCTCGAAACGGGCGTCTTCGCCAGCTTCGGGACCGCCATTCCCGCCGTTGCCAGTACCGTTGGTCTTGAAGCGGTCGTAGCGGTACAGGCCCAGCAGCGCGCCGCACACGACCTCCTCGAATGGGGACCAGGGCGGGGTGCCGCCCTCTCCCGCCGCAGCGGCAGCCACCAAGGCAAGGGACGGCGCGTCAAAACGAGCCAAGGACGAAGCGTCCAGGCCCACCGTCTCGATCTTCAGTTCTCGGCAGCGGCGCAGGGCCGCGCCCGCCGCCGCGCGCAGCCCGGCCGGAGCCGTGGCCGCGAACGCCTCGCGCTTGCCCAGCCCCGCCGCGATCACGCGCGGCACGGCCAAGTCCGGGTGCCCGTGGAACACGGCGACCTCGTCCTTCTTGCCCCTGAAATCACGCACCGCCGGGGCAATGCCCAGCCACGGCGCCGCCTCCAGCAGTTCCGGCGCCCCGTCCGACAAGGCTTCGCCCTCGAACAGGAACACGATCACCGCATCCGCGCGCCACTGGGCAGGTCCGCCCACCTGAAAGCGAATGTCCACGTCACACCTCCATCACGCGCCTCTCCGGCGGCGTAGCAATTCTTGGGAAATAAGGCACCGGATGCGTCCACGCAACGGCACCGGCGGCATAAAGCCGCCGGTGCCCAGCAAATAATACTTTGACCGGAGAGGCGTGCAATGCCTCCTCCCAAGCGCCCTTGGCGTTACCGGGCGCGTGCAAACCAGGATTTTTGTTCGCTGGCGAGGAAAACTAGCCTGCCATGAGGGAGTGCCTCAGCCGTTAGGCAAGCGCGCAGCGCGAGTCTTACGGATGAGGACCGCAAAGCGCGGCAGCCGTTCTGCGAGTCTTCGAGCATTACGGATGGCGACCGCAGAGCGTACTCTTATCGTATTCGGCCGAGCCTTAGCCGTTAGGCGAGCGCACAGCGCGAGTCTTACGGATAAGGACAGCAAAGCCATGGCAGGCGACGTTTGACGACGCCAGCGGGCAAAAGGACGGTTTGCAGTACCAAACTAGAAGTCCAGGCCATACGTATCGATAAACTGCCCGATGCGGGCGCGCGCGGCCTGCATGCGTTCGCGCAGTTCCACCTTGTAGGCGGCCAGGTCCAGTTGGCGACGCGCCACACCGGTGCGCATGGCGGCTTCGGCCACGGCCGGGGCCACCCACTCGATGACGCGCGGGTCCAGCGCCTTGGGGATGATGTAGTCCACCCCGTACGCCAGTTCCGAAAGGCCGTAGGCGGCCAGCACGTCGGCGGGCACGGGTTCGCGCGCCAGGGCGGCCAAGGCGCGGGCGGCGGCCAGCTTCATCTCCTCGTTGATGGCGGTGGCGCGGGTGTCCAACGCGCCCCGGAAGATGAACGGGAAGCCCAGCACGTTGTTGATCTGGTTGGGGTAGTCGGAACGGCCCGTGGCCATGATCACGTCGGCGCGCGCGGCCCTGGCGTCCTCGTAGGAAATTTCCGGGTCGGGGTTGGCGCAGGCGAAGATGATGGGGTTCGGGGCCATGGAGCGCACCATGTCCTGGGTGACCATGCCGCCCACGGACAACCCCAGGAAGCAGTCGGCGCCGCGCATGACGTCGGCCAGGCTGCCGTGGTCGCGGTCCTGCGCGAATTCCAGCTTCTGGGCGTTCAGGTCGGTGCGGCCCTTGTGGATGAGCCCGCGCGAATCGAACATGAACACGTTCCCGCGCCGCACGCCAAGCGATTCGAAGAACCTGGTGCAGGCGATGGCCGCGGCCCCCGCGCCGCTGATCACCAGCTTCACGTCCTGCGGCTGGCGGTCGGTCATCTCCAGCGCGGCGATGAGACCCGCGCCCGAAATGATGGCCGTGCCGTGCTGATCGTCGTGGAACACCGGTATGTCCATCTGCTCGATGAGCGTCCGCTCGATCTCGAAGCACTCCGGCGCCTTGATGTCCTCAAGGTTGATGCCGCCGAAGGTGGGCTCCAGCATCTTCACGAATTCGATGATCTTCTTGGGGTCCTTCTGGTCGATGGACAGGTCGTACACGTCCACGTCCGCGAAGATCTTGAACAGCACGCCCTTGCCTTCCATCACCGGCTTGCCCGCCAGCGGCCCGATGTTGCCGAGCCCCAGCACCGCGGTGCCGTTGCTGACCACCGCCACGAGGTTGCCCTTGTTGGTGTAGTCGTAGCCCAGCGCCACGTCGGCGTGGATGGCCCGGCACACCTCGGCGACGCCGGGGGTGTAGGCCATGGAAAGATGCTTCTGCGTGGCGCAGGGCTTTACGGGAACCACCTCCACCTTCCCCGGGTGGCCGGACGCGTGATAGCGCAGCGCCTCTTCCTTGGTGAACAGGGCCATGAAATGCCTCGCTTGTCGTTGACGGTGCGGTAAAGGGAACGAACGCCGTGCCCGGCAAGCTGCCTGCCTGCGGCCGGCTGCACGCCCTCACGTCCGCGCAACGTAGTGCAGCGGCGCATCCATTGCAAGCCGCGCCGTACCCGCCTGCCGCACCACGTAAGCCGGAATATTTCCAGAAATGCTGCCCCGTCGCCTGCTCTCGCCCCTCATCCCGCCGGTGTACCCGTTTGCGGCCACCATCCTTGCCGGAGCCCCCCACCACCCCTCTCTTCCCGTTCTTGTCAAATCACGCTATACATCCCCCTTCGGAGTACCACGCACCATGTCGAGACGCTGGGTAGAGGCCAATCTGGCCGAGTTCGCACGGGACGTCATGCGGGATTTCTGCATGGCGAGCGTCGTGCTTGAGGGGCAGTTCCACCGGTTCGACGAGGCCGGCGCCGTTTCCTTCCCTGTCATGCGCGACCTTCTGGGCGAAATGATGAACAAGGGGCTGCTCTGGCGTCTCAAGGACACCGCGCACCACCTCTTCCGCAACGACCCGGCGCAAGACCCTGTGGCGCCCATGCTGGACTGGGCCGTGGGCTACGCCTTTCATGAATGCGTGAAGCTGAAGGAAGACGCCTACCAGCACCAGCACTACGCGCCGCAGTACCGGGCCCTGCGCGAGCAGGACATGGGAGAGGAAGTGCGGGCCATCGTCGAGCCGCTCGCCTCCATGCTGGCCCAGACGCGGGAAAGCATGGAGCGCGAAATCCGGCGCATCCGTTACATCCTTGGCCGCATCCGCAGGCTGATGTGCCTGTACTACGCCGCGCACGGCGGCAACAGGCTGCTGGCGCGGCTGCTGTTCGACCGTGACGAGCTTGTGCGCTCGGTGTTCGGCGAGGAGTACGGCCTTCTGCTGCAAGGATTGTACGGCCACAAGCCGGAGCGCATGTTCATCCAGGCGGGGGAATCCCTGCTTGACGGCGGCAGGCCGGAAGACGCCCTGCGCGCCGCGCACGCGGCCGTGGCCCTTGCGCCCGGCTGCCAGCGCGCGCACCGCCTCGTGGCCGAGGCGGAACAGCGTATCGATCAGACCCCCCGAAGGAGGGCCATCTAGCCATGAGCCTGCTGCATCTCAACCGCGCTTCCTCCCGCGTCAGGCTGGAGAACCGCGACGACCCCGAACTGTACCGCGAGATCTTTCCCTATTCCAAGATCAGCCGCGTGGAGTTCGACGACATCTTCCTGATGCCGCGCCCGGCGGAGCCGATGTTCATCACGGACACGACCTTCCGCGACGGCCAGCAGGCCCGCCCGCCCTACACGGTGAAGCAGATCGTCCACATCTTCGACATGCTGCACCGCCTTGGCGGCCGCAGCGGGCTCATCCACGCCTCGGAGTTCTTCATGTACTCCGACAAGGACCGCAAGGCCATCGAGGCCTGCCGGGCCAAGGGGTACAAGTTCCCCCGCGTCACCGGGTGGATACGGGCCAACGTCAACGACCTGAAGATCGCGCGGGACATGGAGTTCGAGGAAGTGGGCCTGCTGACCAGCGTGTCGGACTACCACCTGTACCTCAAGCTGGGCATGGACCGCGAAAAGGCCATGGACAGCTACCTGCGCGTGGTGGAACAGGCGCTGGAATGGGGCATCACCCCGCGTTGCCACTTCGAGGACATCACCCGCGCCGACATCCACGGCTTCTGCCTGCCCTTCGCGCGCAAGCTGATGGACCTTTCGAAGCAGAGCGGCCAGCCGGTCAAGATCCGCATGTGCGACACCATGGGCTACGGCGTGCCGTACCCCGGCGCCACCCTGCCGCGCTCGGTGCCGCGCATCGTGCGCGCCCTGACCGACGAGGGCGGCGTGCCCGGCCAGTGGCTGGAATGGCACGGCCACAACGACTTCCACAAGGTGCTCATCAACGGGGCCACCGCGTGGCTGTACGGCTGCTCGGGCGTCAACTGCACGCTGCTGGGCTTCGGCGAGCGCACCGGCAACACCCCGCTGGAGGCGCTGGTCATCGAATACGTCTCGCTGACCGGCGACGACGACGCCGCCGACACCCGGGTCATCAACGAGATAGCCGAATACTTCGAGAAGGAACTGGACTACCGCATCCCGGACAACTACCCGTTCGTGGGCAAGGACTTCAACGCCACCAGCGCGGGCATCCACGTGGACGGCCTGGCCAAGAACGAGGAAATCTACAACATCTTCGACACGCGCAAGATCCTGAACCGGCCGGTGCCCATCATCATCACCGACAAGTCGGGGCGCGCCGGGGTGGCGTACTGGATCAACCAGTACCTGGGCCTGGCCGAGGACCGGCACGTGTCCAAGAAGCACCCGGCCGTGGGCAAGATCTACACCAAGATCATGGACGCCTACGAAAAGGGCCGCAACACGTCCTTCTCCAACAAGGAAATGAAGGCCCTGGTGCGGCGCTTCATGCCCGAGCTGTTCGCCTCGGAATTCGACCAGATCAAGAAGCTGGCGGGCGAGCTTTCGGCGCACCTGATCATCAAGCTGGCCCAGGAATGCCAGATCACCGGCCTTGGCGGCGAGGACAAGTACCCGTGCATGCGCGACTTCGTGCGCGAGTACCCGTTCATCCAGTACCTGTACCTCACCGACAAGGCGGGCAAGCTGCTCTCCGCCGCCATCACCGACCCGGCGTACAAATCGAAGTACGACCAGTTGCCGCTGGGTTTCGACTTCTCCAACCGCGCGTGGTTCATCCGGCCCATGCAGACCGGCGAACTGCACATCACCGACGTGTACCAGTCGCAGTTCACCGGCCAGTTGATCCTTACCGTGTCCACGGCGGTCACCGACGACCGCGACGAGATCACCGGGATCATCGGGGCGGACATCCAGATCGAACAACTGCTCCGCCAGGCCGAGGCCATCGAGGACGTGGTGGACAGCGATTCCGACGAGTAGGAGCCGAATGAAACGGCCCGGAGGCGGCGACGCTTCCGGGCCGTTTTGTTTGTACCGGGCGGAATGGCGGGTTGGGGCGGGGCAGGGTCCGACTGCTGCGGGCGGGCGCGGCGCATGGCGGTGCCGGATGCCCCGCCGCAGCGGCCTGCCCGGAAGGGGGCGGGGCCTCGTCCGGCGCGGCCTGCTGCGTTCCGTGGCGGCAGGATGTGCAAGCAGTTGCGTGCGCAGCGGTTTTCGGTAACAGTCCGGAAGGTGCACGGCGCGTCGCGCCCGCCGCGCCCGGCACGCCATGCCCGGCGTAGTGTGGCCGTGCCCGCCCGAGCACCGTTTTCCGCTGCCGCCCGATTGCGTCATGATTCGCTCATGGCCGCCGCACCCGCCGTATCCGGCGCAACCCGACGGAGCCTCAATGCCGCACCTTCGCCCCAGCCAGACCTGTTCCGCGCCGTCCCGTCTCGTTCTGCCCATCGTTCTGCTGCTGCTTGCCGCGTTGCTGGCCACGGGCTGCGGTTCCGGTTCGCGCCGCATTTCCGCGCCGCCGTCGGACCAGTCCGTGAAGTATCCCAAGGGCGAACCGCAGGGGCCGCGCGCCAAGCCGTACACGGTCCTGGGCAGGACCTACCATCCGCTGCTCTCGGCGCACGGGTTCTCGGAAGAGGGCATCGCCTCGTGGTACGGCAAGGACTTTCACGGCCGCAAGACCGCCAACGGCGAAATCTACGACATGTACGGGCTGACCGCCGCGCACAAGCTGCTGCCGTTCAACACCGTGGTCAAGGTGACCAACCTCCAGAACGGCCGCTCCACCACCGTGCGCGTCAACGACCGTGGCCCCTTCGTGGGCGACCGGATCATCGACCTGACCAACACCGCCGCCAACCAGATCGGCATGCTGGGACCCGGTACCGCCCGGGTGCGCGTGGAAACCGTGGGCGACGTGCCCGGCCTGCAGGACGGCGACATGACCGGCCGCTTCTACGTGCAGGTGGGGGCCTTCGCCAACAAGGACAACGCCAGCCGCCTGGTGACCCGCCTGCAGGGCCAGGGCTGGAATGCCCGGATGTACTGGGCCGACATGGTCCGGTTCTGGCGCGTCCAGGTGGGCCCGTGGGGCACCCTGAGCGAGGCCGAACGGATGCGTGAACGGTTGAGGGGTGAGTTCGCGGTCAACTTCGTGGTGGCCGATTAGGTGGCGCCGTCGCAAGGGTCTTTTTGCCTCTGCCTTCGTCAGATCGCCTTTTTATTCCGGTCGAGTACGATAAGAGTACACTTCCTCCATAAAAAGGCGATCTTCCTCGGCAGAGAACAAAAATCCCTCTTGCGACAGCGCCACCTGCAACCGGCCCGCACGCCTGCTGAAACGTGGGAATGCATGTCTTCGTTGCCCGTTTCCTTTCGGACGTGCTCACGGTAAGGATGCGCCATGAACCTCCTGCTGGTGAACCTGACCCGCTTCGGCGACCTGTTGCAGACGCAGCCGGTGGTGCATGGCCTGCGCGCGCAGGGGCACCGGGTGGGGCTGGTGTGCCTGGAGAATTTCGCGGGCGCGGCGGCGCTGCTGGAAGGCGTGGACCACGTGGCCGCCTTGCCGGGCTCGGCATTGCTGGCGGGCGTGCAGCCCGGCGGCGACTGGCGGGCCTGCACGGCCGGACTCATGGAATGGACCGGCAGGCTGCGCGGAGCCTATGCCCACGATGCCGTGCTGAACCTTACCGCCACCCTGGGCGGCCGCCTGCTGGGGCGGCTGCTGGCAGGCGACGACGGAGAGTTGCGCGGCTTCGGGCTGGACCCGTTCGGGTTCGGGGTCAACGCGGACCCGTGGTCGGCATTTTTGCAGGCATCCACCCGGCAGCGCGGATGCAGCCCGTTCAACCTCGTGGACCTGTTCCGCATGGCGGCGGGCGTGGGCAGCGTGGACCCCGTGTACGCGCTGCGCGCGCCGGAGCCGGACGCCCTGGCCGAGGCCGGGGTGCGGCTGGCGCAGGCCGCGCCGCCGGAGCACGCCGGGTACGTGGCCATGCAGCTTGGGGCCAGCGAAGAGCGCCGCCGCTGGCCGGTGGCCCGTTTCGCGGCGCTGGCCGCCCGGCTGTGGCGCGAACTGCGCCTGGTGCCGGTGCTGCTGGGCGCGGGCGGCGAGCGGAAGCTGGGCGAACGGCTGCGTGCGGCCCTGGCGGAAGACGCCGGAACCTCCAGTGCGGCCCCGGCGCCGTGCATCGACCTTATCGGCGCCACCAGCCTGCCGCAACTGGCCGCCACCCTGCGCCACGTGCGGCTGCTGGTCACCAACGACACCGGCACCATGCATCTGGCCGCCGGGCTGGATGTGCCGGTGCTGGCCATCTTTCTGGCCACGGCCCAGCCGTGGGACACCGGCCCCTACCGCCAGGACTGCTGCTGCCTGGAGCCCGCGCTGGACTGCCACCCATGTCCGTTCGGCGCGCCCTGCCCGCACGCCGAGCGCTGCCGCCAGGTCATTTCCGCCGACACCGCGTTCGGCCTGGCCCACGGCCAACTGACCACCGGGCGCTGGCCGCAGGCGAACCCCGCATCGGACGCCCCCCGCGAGGCGCGGGTGTGGCGCACCCTGCGCGAGGCGGATGTTTCCCTTGCGGCAGCCGCCGTCCCGGCCTCCACCCCCGCCATGGCCGGACGCGGGTTCATGGATCTCGCTTCGCTGTCCGGGCACGAAGGCGAAGACCGCACCCGCTGGATACGCCTGCAACGCCACTTCTATCGTCAGTTTCTTGACCGGGCTCCGGCCCGTTCCGGCGGCCAGCCCGACCAGGCCGTTCTCGCCATCCGGCCGCCGCAATCCCCCTGCGTCCTCTCCGAAGCCCTGCGCGCCCGCGCCGTGGACGAGCTGCGCCAGGCCGACGCGCTGCTGCACCTCATGGGCGAGCAGGGCGGCCTGCTGAAGGTGCGCCCCTCGGACATGGCCAAGTCGCGCTTCCTCGGCACGGTAAGCCGGGTGCAGGCCCTGTGGGACAACAGCGCGCTGTTCAACGTGCTGGGCCACCTGTGGCTGTGCGAGTCGCAGGGGGCGGGCGGCACGCTGGATTCCGTGCTGGCCCTGGCGGCGGCCTATCGCGGGCTGGCGCGGGCCTGGCTGGAGCACCTTTCCCCTTCGGCCTGAGTTCCCATGCCGTTTTGCCGCGATGGGGCGGCGATGGCCCGTGCCCCTGCCGGGGCGCGTTGCCTGCGTCATGGTCCGTTTCTTGCTTTACCGCAGGCGGACGTGACAAATTTTCCCGGTGCCGGGATGCAGGAGGGAGACCCCATGATCGTTATCGATGGCCGCCAGGCCGACATCAAGCTGGAAAACTTCGCCAATCTCGAAGAAATCCTCGTCAGGGTGATGGAGGGCAGCTACCTCGAGAACCGCGTGGTGACCGACGTGCTCGTCAACGACGAGGCGTTCTCGGAAATCTATCCCCACCAGGCCGAGGACATCGAGCGGCGCGACATCCGCTCCGTCGAGATCCGCAGCATGCCCGTGGGCGAAATGGCCGTGAACATCACCCGCGAACTGTACAAGGTGGTGCAGGTGATGACCGACGGCTCGCGCCAGGTGGCCGTGCTGTTCCGCCAGGCCGACGACGCCGAGGCCCTGGACATGTTCCAGGACCTGCTGGAAGTGACCCGCGACTTCATGGGCATGATCGGGGTGCTGCGCAACGAGTTCTCGCTGCGCACCACCAAGGACTTCAGCGACAACGTGGAACGTTTTTCCGACCTGTTGGGCGAAATGACCGAAGTGCTCGAGAACGAGGACTGGATCCTGCTGGCCGACCTGCTGGAATACGAATTCCTGCCCGCCTGCGAAAACTGGAAGAAGGTCATCCAGGCCCTGCGCGAGGATATCCGGCAGGCCAGCAAGGGGTAGCCGCCATGGCCGACAGCCTTTCCCTGCTCGACATGGCCCTGCAACTGGGCGAACGCGAACTGGGGGCCCTTGCCGCCGGTGACGTGGAGACCGCCGAATCCGCCTCGCGCGAGCGGGCGGAACTGGTGGAGATGGCCTGGAGCCGCCGCGACCCGTCCGCGCTGAACGACCTGCGCGACAAGTTGCAGCGCCTGCAATGCCTGCAAGGCCGCCTGACCGAGGAGGCCCGCAGGCTGCACGAGAACATCCGCAGCCAGTTGCAGCAGTCGCGCCGCGAATCGCAGCGGCTTTCCGGCTATCGCCAGGCCACGCGCACCACGCCCAGGCTGATCACCCTGGGGCGCGGGCAGGTGTAGCCGCCTTTTCCACGGCATCGGATACGCAACGAACCGGGGGCCGGATGCATGATGCATCCGGCCCCCGTTGTCATTGAAAGGCGGGGCGAGCCGGGGCGAGGCGGGGTTGAGGAACGTTTCCGCGCGGCCCCGCCAGCCTTGGGCTGCTCGCGGCCGTTCCTATTTCCTGCTCTTCGCGGTTCCCGTGGTTCCAACCGTCCGCATCCAGTCCGCGAATCCGTCGGCGGGCAGGGGCTTGCTGTAGTAGTAGCCCTGCACCTCGCGGCAGCCGTAGGCGCGCAGGAAGTCCAGCTGGTCGTCGGTTTCCACGCCTTCGGCCACCACGTTCAGCGACAGGTTGCGCCCCATGGTGACGATGGTGGAGACGATGGTGGCGTCGCCCTCGTCGCCGGGCACGTCGCGCACGAACGAACGGTCGATCTTGATGGTGTCGATGGGGAAATTCTTCAGGTAGTACAGCGAGGAATGCCCGGTGCCGAAGTCGTCGATGGCGATGGAGATGCCCTGCGCCGCCAGCCGTTCCAGGATGGCCACGGAGGTGGGCAGGTCGCGCATCATGGTGGTTTCGGTGATTTCCAGTTCCAGCTGCGAGGGCGGCAGGCCCGATTCGGCCAGGGCGGCTTCCACCCGGTCCAGCAGGTCGGGCTGGAACTGCCGGGCGGAGATGTTCACGGCGATGCGCAGCGGGCCCAGTTCTTCGGTCCAGCGCCGGGTCTGGATGCACGCGTCGCGCAGCACCCGCTCGCCCAGCGCCACCACGAGGCCGGTGTCCTCGGCCACGGGAATGAACTCCACCGGCGGCACCAGGGTGCCGTCGGGCCGGGCCCAGCGCACCAGCGCCTCCATGCCGGTGACCTGCCCAGCCATGATGTCCACGCGCGGCTGGTAGAACACCACGAACTCGTCGTTCTCCAGCCCCTTGCGGATGCTCTTCTCGATGGCCAGGCGGCGGGTCACGTCGTCGTTCATGGCCTGGGTGAAGCGGCGGAAGCGCGCGCCGCCCTGCTCCTTGGCGCGGTACATGGCGATTTCCGCGTTCTTCAGCAGGGTGGCCGGATCGAGCCCGTCGTCGGGGGCGACGCTGATGCCGATGGAGGGCATCACGTACAGTTCGTGGTCGGCGGCGTTGAAGGGGCGGGTGAACGCCTCCTGGATGCGTGCCGATTCCGCCTCGGCCACCTCTCCGTCGCCCTCCGGCGACAGGGGCAGCAGCATCACGAACTCGTCGCCGCCAAGGCGCGCCACCATGTCCCGCCGGGGGGCCATGCCCACCAGGCGGCCCGCCACGGTGCGCAGCAATTCGTCGCCCACGGCGTGGCCCAGGCTGTCGTTGACGGTCTTGAAATTGTCCATGTCCAGGTACAGCACCGCCAGCCGCGCCTCGGGCCCGCCCCTGCGGGCATGCTCTTCCATGCGCTGGCGCAGGCCCATGCGGTTGGGCAGGCCGGTCAGTTCGTCGTGGGTGGCCTGGTGGACGATCTGGGCTTCCTTGCGCTTCAGTTCGCTGACGTCGAGGAAGGTGCCCACCTCGCCCGCGCGCTGGCCGGTGCGGTCGCGGAAATAGCTCTTGTACAGCACCAGCACCCGCTCTTCGCCGGCGGCGTCGCGCAGGTCGATCATGCACGAGTAACCCGCCCCGTCCTCGTCCGCGACGTCGAGCCGGCCGGCGGATTCCCCCACGCGGCAGGCCAGTTCCTGCGGCAATATCTCGTGTACCGAGCGGCCCACGATGTCCTCGGACGCGCGGCCGATCAGCCGGCTGAACGCGCGGTTGCAGCCGATGTAGGTGCCTTCCAGCGTCTTGTAGAACACCGGGTTGGGCATGCCCTCCACCAGGGCTTCCAGGAACTGGTTCTTCTCCTGCAACAGGGCCTGGTACTCCACCAGGCGGTCGTTGGTCTCGCGCAGTTCGCGGGTGCGTTCCTGCACCTCCTGTTCGAGGCGCTCGCGGTAGCGCTTGCGCTCCTCCAGCAGGCGGGCGCGTTCCAGCGCCTTGTTCACGGCGTGTTCCAGCACGCGCATGTCGGTGACCGGCTTGGTCACGTAGTCCCACGCGCCGTGGCGCAGGGCCTCCACCGCCTCTTCCAGCACGCCCACGCCCGAGACCACGATGACGGGCACGTCGGGGGCGTTCTCGCGCAGGCGTTCCAGCACCTCCATGCCGCCCATGACGGGCATGCGCAGGTCCACCAGCACGAGGTCGGGAGAGCTTTCGGCGAACACCTCCAGCCCTCGGCGGCCGTTTTCCGCCTCGACCACGTCGAAGCCACTGTCTTCAAGGTAGGCGACCAGGTTCGAGCGGACGTTGATGTCGTCGTCGATGGTCAGGATGCGGGGGGGCCGTTGGAGCATGGGGCGGCAGTTCCCTGTGGGTTGCTCTGATGTTGATGGCGATATGTCTCATCCGAGATTGCCAAGCAGCGCGGAAATTATCCACAAAAAAATGGCCACCTCGGGGCGGTGGCGTGACGTCGTGGCGGCGGCTCGTCTTGCGGCGCAAGGCGTGGCGCGGGAACCGGCGGGCGGGCGCACGCGCGCATCCGCCCGGCCCGTGGCGCGGGGCAAGGGGCGGGGCAGCGGGCCGGGCGCGAAAGGATGTGCGAACCTGAACGGGGGCGGGCGGGCGGCGGTCAGTCGCGGGCGCGGTCGGCCACGATGTCGATGTCGGCGTGGCGCTGCATCAGGTGGCGGCGCAGGGCGCGCGCGTCGTCGAAATCGTGGAAGGGGCCCACGCAGACCATCCAGCGCTTGCGGCCGTTTTCCGTGCGCTGGCGCACGCGCGCGGCGGCCTCGCCCTCGCGTTCGAGCTTGCGGACCAACCGTTCGGCCTCGGCCTTGCTGGAGTACGACCTGATGCGGACGAAATAGGCGCTGCCGGGGTCCAGGGGGCGGCCCTTGGCGTCGCCCAACACCTCGATGCGCACGGCGGCGCTGCCCGGCTTGACGATGCCCAGCTGTTTCGCGGCGGAATAGGAGACGTCGATGTCGCGGTTGCCGCGATAGGGGCCCCGGTCGTTCACCGTGACCAGCACGGAGCGGCCGTTGGAAAGGTTGGTCACGCGGACCACGGTGCCCAGGGGCAGGGTCTTGTGCGCGGCCGTCAGGGCGTTCATGTCGTAGGCTTCGCCGCTGGCGGTCTTCTTGCCGTGCAGTTCGTCGCTGTACCACGAGGCGCGGCTGCGCCTGGCGGGCGCTTCGCTGGCCGACGCGGACAGCGGCACGGGAAGCAGCGCGCAGAGCATCAGGATGGTCGTCAGGTATCGTAGGGGGTGGCGTCGGGTCATGGGCCTCCTGCGGTTGCGTGCCACGGAAGGTCGTGGCGGGTCGTGTCCTGCCCGGCGCAAGGACGCGGCTCTGGGGCAACGTTCGGTATCTCCCGTCGTGCAACGGGCTGCCGGGCAAACCTTGGGGGTAACACCTCGACAGTACCGTATTTTTCCCGTATATCGCCGTACGTGTCAACGTGCCGCAATCCCGGCATGTTACGGATTCGATGCCGCTGTAACATGCTGTCGCGCCACAGTGTCCGGGGGGCGGCGTTGCGGCGTTATTTTTTTCCACCGTTCCCGCGACGAGCCCCGCGCACCGAGCGCCCGCGCCGCCGCGCCTTTCATGCACGCGGGAGTCGTCCATGTTGCTGTACGCCAAGCTGCTGCTGGCCACCGTGTTCTGGGGCGGCACCTTCGTTGCCGGGCGCATCGCCGCCACCCACGCCGGTCCCTTTTCCGCCGCCTTCCTGCGCTTCGCCATGGCCACGGGGCTGCTGTTCTGGTACGTGCGCCGCCGCGAGGGCGCGCTGCCGCGCCTGACCTCATGGGGCATGCACGGCTGGACCGGCGTGCTGCTGCTGGGGGCCACCGGGGTGTTCGCCTACAACGCCCTGTTCTTCACCGGGCTTGCCACCGTGCCCGCCAGCCGGGCGGCGGTCATCGTCACCAACAACCCTATCGCCATCGCCGTGGGCGCGGCCCTGTTCCTGGGCGAACCGCTGTCGCGCCGCAAGCTCGCGGGCATCCTGCTGTCCGTGGGCGGCGCGGTCATCGCCATCACCCGGGGCAACCCGCTGACGCTGTTCTCGTCGGCCCTGTCATGGGGCGATGTGGCGCTGCTGGGCTGCCTGGCAAGCTGGGCCGCGTATTCGCTGCTGGGCAAGGTGGTCATGCGCGCACTGTCGCCGCTGGCGGCGGTGACCTGGTCGTGCGCGGTGGGCACGGTGATGCTGCTGCCGTTCGCCCTGCACGAAGGGCTGTGGACGGCGCTGCCGGAGTACCCGGCGGCGCTGTGGGTGGCGGCGGCCTACCTTGGCGTGTTCGGCACCGTGCTGGGCTTCACCTGGTTCTACGAGGCGGTGAAGGAGATAGGCGCCGGGCGGGCCGGGGTGTTCATCAATTTCGTGCCGCTGACGGCCATCGTCTGCGCGTGGGCCATGCTGGGCGAAGCGCTGCCGGTGTCGCTGCTGCTGGGGGCCGCGCTGGTGACCTGCGGGGTGTTCATTACCAACCGCGCGTAGCGGTGGGAGAAGGAGAGAATGCTGGCCGCCGGGGATGGGCCTTGGCGGGTGCCGCCCCTGCGAAGACAATCGAACCCATCAACGCGCGACACCTCTCCTCTCCCCCCCGCCAGGCTACAACAAACACACATCCTCGCCGCAGCAGCGCTTCAGAAACGCCGTATACGCCCCCAGTATCCTCCGCTCGCCAGCCGCGCGTTCAGGCGTCAGCGGTGGACACGGGTGCTCCGCCGCCAGCCGCCGCAAATCATCCCGCTTCGGCAACGCCCGCATGCCCTCGCCTAGCACCGCGCCATCCACGGCGGCGATGAGCAGGGCGTCGCGCGTATCGGTCACGGCCACCAGCGGCGCGGGACCGCCGGGAAACAGCCGGGCCGCCGCCACGCTTTCGCGGGCGTAGGTGCCGGGCGCGCCGGGGCAGAACAGCACGAGGCACAGCGGCGTGCCGTCGTCGTCGCGCAGGGTCAGGTCCACCACGCGGCAGCCCTCGTCGGGATCGGCGGCGCTTTCGGATGCTTGGGATGCTTCGGGAGAAGGCGAAGAGGACGGGGAAAAGGCCACATCGTCAGAAGGCGGCACGTCGAACCGCACCCGCACGCGCGGCTCCACCAGCCCGCGCGGGTGCCCGAGTTCTTCCACCAGCAGCCGCGCCAGCGCCTGCCGCAAATCCTCGTAGGTGGTGTGGTCCACGTCCTGCCCGGTCAGGTAGTCGCGCAGGGTGGCCCCAAGGCTGACTTCGTGCATGCGGCCTCCCGGCAAGCCCGCCTTTTCGGCAAGGCTTGCTCCGGAATTCACGAGCGCCGCTCCCGCGCGCCTCAGTTGGCCTTCAAGAGGGCGCGCGCCACGGCCTCGTCATACAGCTTGAGGGGGTCGGCCTCGCGCCCCATGTCGCGGTACATCCCCGCGGCATGCCGGATGACCTCCAGCGGCACCCATTCGTGGCGCTCCCACACCTCGGGCCGGTCGGCCCGCCACAGGCGGAATTCCACGCTGCCG
Organism: Nitratidesulfovibrio sp. D1; assembly: GCF_051133415.1. NCBI lineage: Bacteria > Pseudomonadati > Thermodesulfobacteriota > Desulfovibrionia > Desulfovibrionales > Desulfovibrionaceae > Nitratidesulfovibrio > Nitratidesulfovibrio sp. D1. The sequence continues at coordinate 493,098 of NZ_JBPGNZ010000004.1, forward strand.
CCCTGCGAGCGCACGTAGACGCGGGTGCGTTTGTCGTTGGGGTCGGGGTAATAGTAAAGGCCAAGATCGTCCTGCATGGGCACTCCTGAACACGCTGAAATGCTTGCGATTGCCCGCCGGGCGCGTCAGCCGGGCCGACGAAGGCCCAGGCATCGCGCGTCCGGTCGCGGGCATACGGTCAATGCCCTATCCCGCCGATGCGCGCAAGCTGTTGTCATTCCCCGGGGGGTGGGCTACAAGCAGGGAAGTGTCGCCTACCCCCTGCATGGCGGCACCAGGATGTCCGACGGGGAGATGCCATGCCCCGTCCCCGCGCAAACGCGCGGCGGGCACCGGAACGGGAGAAGGTTTCGCGGCGCCACCGACACGCCGCCCTTGCCCCTTTCGGCAATCCCCACAAGGTGTTGCAACAGCCGCGCCCGGTGGCGGCCTGTTGCGGCGGCCCGCGTCGGGGCTTGACAACGCGCCGGAATCCTTTTAGGAATGACGTTACTTTGTCCAAAAAATCACGAGTTTTCCGGGCGCAAGGGCCGCGCCGACCAAAGCCCTTACCTCCGGAAGACGCCGTCCTGTTGCGCCCCAGGGGCGATGGGCGTGTCTGTTGAGAGTCCAGAACTTCAACAAACCAATGTGGAGGTAAGGCAATGGCGAAACATGCAACCCCCAAGTTGGACCAGCTCGAATCCGGGCCCTGGCCCAGCTTCGTGTCCGACATCAAGCAGGAAGCTGCCTACCGGGCCGCAAACCCCAAGGGTCTGGACTACCAGATCCCTGTGGACTGCCCCGAAGACCTGCTTGGCGTGCTCGAGCTGTCCTACAACGAGGGTGAAACCCACTGGAAGCACGGCGGCATCGTCGGCGTGTTCGGTTACGGCGGCGGCGTCATCGGCCGTTACTGTGACCAGCCCGAACAGTTCCCCGGCGTGGCCCACTTCCACACCGTGCGCGTGAACCAGCCCGCGGCGAAGTACTACAACACCGATTACCTCCGCCAGCTCTGCGACCTGTGGGACCTGCGCGGCTCCGGTCTGACCAACATGCACGGCTCCACCGGCGACATCGTGCTGCTCGGCACCCAGACCCCGCAGCTCGAAGAACTGTTCTTCGAACTGACCCACAAGATGAACACCGACCTCGGCGGCTCGGGCTCCAACCTGCGTACGCCCGAATCGTGCCTCGGCATGTCGCGCTGCGAATACGCCTGCTACGACACCCAGGCCTGCTGCTACGCCCTGACCATGGAATACCAGGACGAACTGCACCGTCCGGCGTTCCCCTACAAGTTCAAGTTCAAGTTCGACGGCTGCCCCAACGGCTGCGTCGCCTCCATCGCCCGCTCCGACTTCTCGGTCATCGGCACCTGGAAGGACGACATCAAGATCGACCAGGCCGCCGTCAAGGCCTACGTCGGCGGCGAACTGAAGCCCAACGCGGGCGCCCACTCGGGCCGCGACTGGGGCAAGTTCGACATCGTGGCCGAAGTGGTGGAACGCTGCCCCTCCAAGTGCATCTCCTGGAACGGCTCCGCGCTGTCCATCAAGACCAGCGAGTGCGTGCGCTGCATGCACTGCATCAACACCATGCCCCGCGCCCTGCGCGTCGGTGACGAACGCGGCGCGTCCATCCTGGTCGGCGCCAAGGCGCCCGTCCTCGACGGCGCCCAGATGGGTTCGCTGCTGGTTCCCTTCGTGGAAGCCACCGAACCGTTCGATGAAATCAAGGAAGTCATCGAAAAGATCTGGGACTGGTGGATGGAAGAAGGCAAGAACCGCGAGCGTCTGGGCGAGACCATCAAGCGTCTCAGCTTCCAGAAGCTGCTCGAGGTGACCGAGATCGCCCCCATGGCGCAGCACGTGCAGGAGCCTCGCTCCAACCCGTACATCTTCTTCAAGGAAGAAGAAGTGCCCGGCGGCTGGGATCGCGACATCACGGAATACCGCAAGAGACACCAGAGATAAGAAGAGGGGTAGCACATCATGGCATTCATCTCTTCCGGGTACAATCCCGAAAAGCCGATGGAAAACCGTATCACGGACATCGGCCCCCGCAAGCACGACTCCTTCTTCCCCCCGTTCATCGCCAAGAACTTCGGGAAGTGGCTGTATCATGAAATCCTGGAACCCGGCGTGCTCATGCATGCCGCCGAATCCGGCGACAAGGTGTACACCGTGCGCGTGGGCGCCGCCCGCCTGATGTCGATCACCCACATCCGCGAGATGTGCGACATCGCCGACAAGCACTGCGGCGGCTTCCTGCGCTTCACCACCCGCAACAACGTCGAGTTCATGGTCGACACCGAAGCGGGCCTGAAGGCGCTGAAGGAAGACCTGGCCTCGCGCAAGTTCGCCGGCGGCTCCAACAAGTTCCCCATCGGCGGCACCGGCGCCGGTGTGTCCAACATCGTGCACACCCAGGGCTGGGTGCACTGCCACACCCCCGCCACCGACGCCTCGGGCCCGGTCAAGGCGATCATGGACGAAGTCTTCTCCGACTTCCAGTCCATGCGTCTGCCCGCCCCGGTCCGCATCTCGCTGGCCTGCTGCATCAACATGTGCGGCGCGGTGCACTGCTCCGACATCGGCGTGGTGGGCATCCACCGCAAGCCCCCGATGATCGACCACGAGTGGACCGACCAGCTGTGCGAAATCCCGCTGGCCGTTTCCGCCTGCCCCACCGCCGCCGTGCGTCCCACCAAGGTGGAAATCGGCGACAAGAAGCTGAACTCCATCGCCATCAAGAACGACCGCTGCATGTACTGCGGTAACTGCTACACCATGTGCCCCGCCCTGCCGATCTCCGACGGCGAAGGCGACGGCTGCGTGATCATGGTGGGTGGCAAGGTTTCCAACCGCATCTCCATGCCCAAGTTCTCCAAGGTCGTCGTGGCCTACATCCCGAACGAAATGCCGCGCTGGCCCTCGCTCACCGCGAAGATCAAGCACATCATCGAGGTGTACGCCGCCAACGCGAACAAGTACGAACGTCTGGGCGAATGGGCCGAGCGCATCGGCTGGGAAAGCTTCTTCAAGCTGACCGGCCTTGAGTTCACCCACCACCTCATCGACGACTTCCGCGACCCGGCCTACTACACCTGGCGTCAGAGCACCCAGTTCAAGTTCTAAGCCGGACGGCAATCACATTCCGGGGGCGGGTTTGCCGCCCCCGGATAACCAAAGGGGCTATCCATGGAAGAAGCCAAGAACAAGGTCGTGGGATTCCTGCAGTCCAAGGCCGGCTCGAAGAGCAAGTTCTACTTCAACGACTTTCTCGACCTGTTCCCCGACAAGGGCCCGCGCGAAGTGAAGAAGATCCTCACCGCGCTGGTGAACGCCGAAGTTCTGGAATACTGGTCCTCCGGCAGCACCACCATGTACGGCCTCAAGGGCGCCGGCAAGCAGGCCGGGGCCGAGGGCGAATAGTAGTTCTCCACGCCGGGGAACTGTTTTTCCGAAAAGGCGTATGGACTGCAAGGTTCATACGCTCTTTTCATATGCACGCCCGTGCATGCCCGTGCACGACGCGGCCCACTGAAGCTCGCCCCGGCAGTGCCGCCCGGCCTTGCCGGGCCGCGCGCCGCCTCCCTTTCCGCCACCGCACACCGGCCGGACGTCCCGGCGCATTGGCTGCATGAACCTTCCGCGCATCGTCATCGCCGGGCTTTCCGGCGGCTCGGGCAAGACGCTGGTATCCCTTGGCGTCGTGCGCGCCCTTGCGCGCTCGGGCCTTGCGGTGAAACCCTGCAAGAAGGGGCCGGACTACATCGACGCCTGGTGGCTGGCCTTGGCTGCCGGACACCCCGCCACCAACCTGGACCCCTATTTCCTCGACGCGGACATGCTGCGCTCGCTGTTCTGGACGCAATGCGGCCTGACCGGCGCGGCAGGGGACGACGCCGGATTGCGGCGGCCCGGCCCGGCTGGTCCGCTCAGCCCTCCCGGCCCATATGACATCGCCGTCATCGAGGGCAACCGGGGGCTGTTCGACGGGCGGGACCTGTCCGGCAGCTGCTCCACGGCGGAGCTGGCGCGCATCCTCGGCGCGCCGGTAGTGGTGGTCATGGATTGCACCAAGATGACCCGCACGGCGGCCGCCATCGTGGCCGGGCTGCGGCACTTCGAGCCGGACGTGCACATCGCGGGGGTGATCCTGAACCGCACGGCGGGGGCGCGCCATCGCGCCGTGCTGCGCGAAACCATCGAGCACTACACCGACGTGCCGGTGCTGGGCGTGCTGCCCAAGATCGCCGATAATCCCATCCCCGAGCGGCACATGGGCCTCGTCTCCGGCATGGAGCACGAGGAATGCGTGGCCGGGCTGGACCGGGTGGCGGACATCATGGCTGAACACGTGGACCTGCACCGCCTGCGCCAGGTGGCCACCGCCGCGCCCGCGCCGCAGGGACCGGTGGCCGACCTGTGGTCGCTGCTGCCCGGCGCGGAGCAACCGGACGGCGCACCGCCCGCCGCGCCCCGCCCGCGCATCGGCTACGTGCACGACGCAGCCCTGTGGTTCTACTACGAGGAGAACCTCCAGGCCCTACGCCACGCCGGGGCCGATCTCGTCCGCCTCTCGCTGCTGGACGGCGCGCCGTGGCCGGAACTGGACGGCCTGTACCTGGGCGGAGGCTTTCCGGAAACACTGGCGGCCCGCCTTGCGGCCAACCGCCCCGCGCTGGACCGGCTGCGCGTCCTTTCCGAAGCGGGCCTGCCCATCTACGCCGAATGCGGGGGCTTCATGGTGCTGGGCCGGTCCATAATCATGCATGGCGTCGAGCACCCCATGGCCGACATCTTTCCGGTGCGCACCGAGTTCCACCCAAAGCCGCAAGGCCTCGGCTACGTGGACGCCGCCCCCGTGCTGGACAACCCCTTCCACCCCGTGGGCACGTCGTTTCGCGGGCACGAGTTCCATTACTCGCGCTGTGTGCCCTGCGATGCCGGGGCCGACCTGCCCTGCGTCCTGCGCCTGACGGCCCAGTCCGGCCATGTCACCGGCATGGGCGATGGCCGCGACGGCCTGCTGCGCCACAACACCATGGCCTCGTACACCCACATCTTCGCGCCCGCCGTGCCCCACTGGGCTCCGGCCATGGTGCGCGCGGCGCGCGAATTCCGGGACCGCCGGGGCTAAAACGCCCCGCGCTCACGGCGCGCCCGCACCGCCTGATCCTTCCCGCTTCCTTCCCACTCCCGCCGCCACTCCTGTCGCTGCCCGCCGCAGGCAATCCGCTTGACATGCGTCGCCAGACAAATTATGCGCCTAAATATTATTAGCTACAAAATAATATGAAGGCTCATTTAATATGCCACGCCATGCTTCGGCGTCCGCTTATCCGAACGTTGCCGCCGCACCACCCTTCGACGCTTCCCCGTTCGTCAACCGCAACACGGCGTGCATCCCACGCGCTGCATGCAGGAGCCGTTCATGTCCCGTCCGATTTTCGCCGCCCTGGGGCGCACCGCCTGCCTCGTCCGCCTGTCTGCGCTGTTGCTGGGGACGGCCTGCTGCCTTGCCCCTTCCCCGTCCCATGCCGCCGACAACGACTTCGACGTGTCGGTAACGGGCCGCGCCGTGGGCGAGGCCGACGTGGACGGCGGCGGCTCCGTTTCCGTCACCGAAACGGGGGCGGCCATTCGCTACCGCTGGTTCGGCGTCGAATACCTGAACCGCCGATACGACTGGTCGGACACCAGCGACCTGCCCTTCGGCAAGGGCGACACCCCATGGGAACAGTTGCACCTGCTGCGTCTGCGCGCTGACATCTCCGGCCAGTCGGGCGTCGGTGGACTGGGCTGGTTCGCCGGTACGGCCGTGAGCGCGGGCTGGGAAGAGGAAATGGACGACGCCTGGAGCGTTTCCGGTTCGGCCGGGCTTACCTGGGCGCTGGGCGACGTCCGCCTGCGCGGTGGCGTTGCCGCCTGGGCGCACCCCATCGGTGTGCGGGCCATGCCCCTTGCCGCAGCCGATTGGGGCAACCAGCACGACCCCGGCTTTTCGGCCACGGTGGGCATTCCCGAAACCATGCTGCGCTATCGCACCTCGGACATCTTCTCATTCCGCCTGGGCGGCCGCCTGGAAGGCACCACCTACCGCCTGGCCGACGACAGCCCCGTGGAGCACGAGGGGTACATGAAGACCTCGTCCCTCACCCTCGGCGGCTACATCGACATCACCCCGCTGGAAGACCTTACCCTGACCCTGGGCGCGGAGTACCTGACCCGGCGCGAAATGGGCGTCTACGACAAGGACGGCGAAGAGAGGGACACCCACGACCTAGACGACGCGCCCGCCTTGTTCCTGCGCCTGCGATACGATTTTTAGCCCGGGCCTCGCCTGGCCAAGCGTCGTCGTGCCCCGACCTCGCGCAGACATTGACAACGCGCGGGGCCGCCACATATCCCGGATGTGCACGCCCGGTCACCTACAGCCAGCAGGAGCGCCATGCCGCCCGACGACGACCTTCCGGATGCCCGCACCTCGCACCGCCTCGGCTCCCTCGTGGGCGATCTGTCCCGCGCCTGGCGCACGCGCATGGACCAGCGGCTGAAACCGCTGGGGCTCACCCTCGCCTCCGGGGGCGTGCTCTGGACCCTCGCGTGGGTCGGTTCGCAGACGCAAATCCAACTGGCCCGGCACATCGGCATCGAAGGGTCCACCCTGGTCCGCCAGATCGACAGGCTGGAGGCCGAAGGCCACCTGCGACGCATCCAGAACCCGGACGACCGCCGCGCCAACCTGCTGGAGCTCACGGAAACGGGGCGCGCGCTGGCCGCATCCGTGGTCGCCGTGGGAGTCGCCGTGCGCGACGAACTGTTCGAGGGCATTCCCGATGCGGACCTGAACACCACCCTGCGCACCCTGCACCGACTGCACGCGCGCCTGACGGAGTGACCCCGCGCTCACGGTGCGCCCGCACCGCCTGACGCGGCTCCGCCCCCTCTCCACCGCCCTTCCGGCGGCAAGGCCCGCGCGCCCTCCCCTCCATTCCTGCCCCCGAAAAAACACCGACGCCGCCCCCCGGCCGGGGAGCGGCGCCGAAAACCCTTGCGGCCCGTGGCCGGGCGGGTGCGCGAAAACGCGCTATTCGTCGTTGAGTTCGGCGCGGAACTTGCGCGACAGGCGGAACACCACGACCTTGCGCGGGGGCAGGGTGATGGTTTCGTCGGTCTGCGGGTTGCGCCCCTTGCGGGCCTTCTTGTCGTAGGCCTCGAACTTGCCGAATCCGCTTATGAGCAGGGCATGATCCTTCTTGATCGCCTGCTTCATGATGCCGAGAAGCGACTCGACAACGCCTTTCACTTCGGCGCGGTTCCTGTCGGTCTTTTCATAGATGGCATCGACGATTTCCGCCTTGGTCAGGGTCTTGCCGCTCATACTGTCCTCCGGGCCGGTGCTGCCGGCTACTCCATGCGTTCCCTGATGGCCTTCGCGAGCGCCTGCATCTCGTCGATGCTGCCATACTGCCCCTGCGGCCACAGTTCGTGGCCGTCGCCGGGAAAGCGGGGCACCAGATGCCAGTGGACGTGGAACACCACCTGTCCCGCCGCCGCGAAGTTGTTCTGGAATATGTTCAGCCCTTCCGCTCCGGTGGCCTCCATGACGGCGCGTCCAACGCGCTGCTGGGCGGCGATGATGTGTTCGCCGAGCCGCGCGGGCATGTCGAGCACCGTGCGGTGGTGTTCCCTGGGAACGACCAGCGCATGGCCCCGGTTGACGGGCCCGATGTCCAGAAAGGAGAGCACGTGGTCGTCGGCGTAGAGTTGCGCGCAGGGAATTTCGCCACGCACTATCCTGCAGAAGATGCAATCGGATTGGGACATGGATTCTCCGTCACATGAAACACTTTGAAATCATTCGTCCGCGCGTACCGGCGCGAAGCAGCGGGCATGTAACTAGTTATATACACAGTCAAAGACGCAACCGCAAGCAAAATCTTGCAAGATTATGCCGGGTTGCCACGCCTTGCGGCACAAGGGCTTCCGTGCCATCGTCCATGGCGGCGGCGCCTGCGGACACCCCTCCAACTCCCTTTCAGGAAAGAGAGTATAGCGCGCCCTGCCTTTCCCGTGCCCGCTCCCTGCCCCGAAAGGGAGGGCCGCGCGATCGGAAAGGGGCACATTGCCGCCGCTGGAACCATCAACTACGCTTTGATAGTAACACATCAGCAACACAAGGCAATCATGTCGGCATTGATTTTTCCGGTCCCCGAGCCCGCTTGTGGCGGCCGCAGGCCCGGCAATGCCCGTCCTGCCGGGCCGGAATGCAGGCGCGGCGCGGATTCCGGGCCTGCCGTCACATGGGCCGGAGCCCCGCCCGGATCGCCTCACAACAGGCCGCGCATCCTGCCGGTTTTCCTGCCCTTCGCCGGGTGTCCCACGCGCTGCGTGTTCTGCGCGCAGGACGTGCAGACCGGCCAGCGCGGGGGGGCCGTCACGGTGGTCCGCGCCCTGGCCCAGGCCGAAACGCGGCTGGAGCACGAGGCACGGCAGATGGACGGGGCGCGGGACATTGGCACCACGCCGGAACCCGGAAAATCCCCGGCCCCGCTGGAAATCGCCTTTTACGGCGGCACGTTCACCCTGCTGCCCGAAGCGGAGCGCGCCGCCTGCCTGGACTTGGCCCGGCGCTGGCTCCAACGCGGCGTGATCTGCCGGGTACGCTGCTCCACCCGGCCCGACGCGGTGACGGAACGCGATCTTGCCGGACTGCGCGCGGCGGGCATGGATTGCGTGGAACTGGGGGTGCAGAGCTTCGACGACGCGGCCCTGTCCGCATCCGGACGGGGGTACGCCGGAGAAGCGGCCCGCGCCGCCTGCGCCATGGTGGCCGGGGCCGGGCTGGAATTGGGGGTGCAGTTGATGCCCGGCATGCCGGGGGTGACGCCGGAAGTATTCCGCGCCGACGTGCGTACCGCCCTGCTGCCCGATACCGCCGGGACGCTCCCCTTGGCCGCCTTCCTGCGCTTCTATCCCTGCCTGGTGCTGCGCGGCACCCCGCTGGCCGAGCGCTGGCGGGCTGGAGACTATGCCCCGTGGCTGCTGGAAACCACGGTGGACGCCCTGGCCGGCGGCCTGCTGGCCGCCTGGGCGCGCGGGGTGGCCGTGGTGCGCATGGGCCTTTCGCCGGAGGACGGGCTGGATGACGCGGTGCTGGCCGGGCCGGTGCATCCGGCCTTGGGGCAACTGGCCAAGGCCGAAGCCCTGCGCCGCCACGTGGCTGCGCACGTGGCCCGCCTGCCGGGGCCGCCCGCGCGCTTCGGCGTACCGCGCCGGTTGCGCGGGCTGCTGTGGGGCCACGCCAACGGGCTGGTGGACGCCTACGCGGCCCTGGGCATCACCCGCGCCATGGTCCACTGGCGCGACGACGATAATTTTTCGCTGGAATGACGACGGCGGCCGACCCGGAATCCGGGACAGCCGCCGCGAACGTTCCCACGTTCCGCTCCCCGCCTACCAGTGGATGGGAACCTCCCCCCGCTCGATCAGCCACGCGTTGACCCGCGAGAAGTGACGGCAGCCGAAGAACCCGCGTGACGCCGACAGCGGCGAGGGATGCGCCGCCGTAAGCACCAGATGCGCCGGATTAGTCACCAGGTCCGCGAACCCGTGCGCGGGCCTGCCCCACAGCAGGAAGGCGCACGGCCGCGTGCGCGCGCCCAGCGCGGCCACGATGTCCCGCGTCACCGCCTCCCAGCCGAGGCCCGCATGGCTGTTGGGCTGCCCGTTCTCCACGGTAAGCACCGTGTTCAGCAGCAGCACCCCCTGCGCGGCCCAACGCGACAGGTCGCCCGAGGGTTCACGGGGCGTGGTGGGCGCGTTGGCGAACGGCGTGAGCAGCGGTGCGTCACCGGATGTATCGCCCGCCGGACACGCGAGATGGCCGGATTCCTGGCCGCAGTCTGCGGCCACCTCCTTGAAGATGTTGCGCAGGGAACGCGGCAGAGGCACGCCGTCCGGCACCGAAAAGGCCAGGCCATGGGCCTGTCCCGGCCCGTGGTAGGGGTCCTGCCCCAGAATGACCACCCGCACCGCGTCCCACGGGGTGACGCACAGCGCCCGGAACACGTCGGCACGGGCGGGGTAAATGATACGGCCTTGGGAGCGCAGCCCCTCCACCACGGCCAGCGTTTCCAGATGCCTCCCGGCGGCCAGTTCCCCCACGTGGTCCGGCCAGCCGGTGCCCGCCAGCGGGTCCGGCCCTGCCCCGCGCGCCGGGCCGTCCACGAGAATCCTGCGCCGGGCCATCTACAGGGCCGCCACCCAGTTCTGGATGCGGTCGAAGGCTTCGGTCAGTTCCGCCTCGTCCATGCCGAAGGACAGCCGCAGGTGGCGTTCGCCCGTGGGGCCGAACGAGCCGCCCGGCACGGTGATCACCCGCGCCTCTTCCAACACGCGGCGGGCCACGGCCATGGAGTCGGCGTCGGTGAAGGCGTAGCGGGCCATGGCGTAGAACGCGCCGCGCGGCGGCACGTAGGTGAAGTGCGGGGCCAGCGCGTCGAGCCTGCGGCAGGTCAGGCCGCGCCGGGCGGCCAGGGCCGCGCGCATGGCGGCCACGCAGTCCTGCGGACCGGTCAGCGCGGCCAGCGCCGCGTGCTGCGACACGGTGGGCGCGCACACCGCCGTGGCGTCGTGCACCTTCAGCAGTTCCGCCATCCACGCGGCGTCGGCGGCCACGTAGCCCACACGCCACCCGGTCAGGGCGTACTTCTTGGAAAAGGAATTCACGGTGATGACGTGGCGGCGCAACTCGGGCTGGGCCACCGGAGAAAAGCGGGGCGAGAAACGGGGCGAACCCGGCTGTTCGCCGTACACCATGTAGTCGTAGGTGTCGTCCACGATGAGCACCAGGTCGTGCTCCAGGGCCAGGCCGCACAGGGCGCGCACGTCCGCGTCGTCGTACACCCCGCCGGTGGGGTTGCCGGGGCTGCACACGATGATGGCCCGGGTGCGCGGGGTGACGGCGGCGCGCACCGCGTCCACGTCCAGCCCCCAGTCGGCCGCGCGCAGGGGCACGTGCACGGGCACGCCCTCGGCCATCAGCACCTGCTCGGCGTGCGAGGCGTAGCCCGGCGAGGGGATGATGACCTCGTCGCCACGCTCCACCACGGTGAGCATGATCATCACCAGGGCTTCCATGGCCCCCACGGTGACGCCGATTTCCGTTTCCGGGTCGAAGCGCGCGCCCTTGCGGGCCAGGATGTCCGCCGCGATGGCCTCGCGCAGAGCGGGCATGCCGGGTTGCAGGCTGTAGCGCCCGGCCGTGGGGTCGTCGCGCAGGGCGCGGCACACGGCCTCGACGATGTGGTCCGGCGTGCGGAACGAGGGCACGCCCTGCCCCAGCGACACGCAGCCGCCCACCTTGGCGGCCAGCATGGGCATGAGCTTGGTGGCGGAAATGCGGATGTTGCGCACGCGCTCGGCAACGCGCAGGGAAGCTTGCGGGGATGTGATGTCGGACATGATCGGCTCCGGTGGCAGGCGGAAATGAAGGAACGGCCGACGCGGCGCGCGGGCACCCGATGGCACGATGCCTCGGCCAGCCTTGGGCTATACCCGCCCGCGCCACGCTCCGCAACGCACGGGACGGGATGCGGACCGGAAATCGCCGCCCTGCCCGCTTGCATCGGCCCTCGCGCGGTGGCACCCTGAGCCCACGGTAACGTCAACGGAAACATGCAGTCCGCCATTTCGAGGCCCGCATGAAATATACCTGCACCATCGAACACCTGCCTGGTTCACGCCCGCTGGAGGTGCCGCCCCGGCAGCCTCGCCATGGGGCTGGATGCGGGACCGGACATGTGCCGGAAATGGGCGACTATGGCCCACGTCCGGTGCCCGCATCGGGGCTGCCGCTGCCGGTGCGTGACCGCATCGTGCTGGACGCGGCCCCCGGCGAGGTGCCGTGGCACATCGCGCTGAAGTTCCTGGGGTACCTGCTGTACCGGGAATGGGAACCGCGCGTGGAGGAAGGGGTGGGCTGGCACTACAAGCCGGACCTGGTCTCGCTGGACGCGGCCGGGAACATCCGGCTGTGGCTGGACTGCGGGAACATCGCGGCGCGCAAGACCGACCGGGTGGCGGCCAAGCTGGGCGAGGACACGCCGTTCCGCATCCTGCGCCGGACGGAGAAGGACGCCCGGCAACTGGCGGCCACGCTGGCGGGCAAGGTACGCCACCCGCAGCGGGTGCGGCTGATCGCCTTCGATGCGGGGTTCGTGGACGCCATCGCGGCGGGGCTGGACAGCACCAACCGCATCAAGGCCCTGCGGGGCACCGACCGGCTGGACCTGACCTTCGAGACGCGGCAGGACCGGCTGGAACTGCACAGCCGGTTGCATGTGCTGGAATTGAAGGAATAGCGGAGGAACATACGCGGCATTTCAACCGTGCCGGGCTCGCATACGGTGTTTGCCAAAGTACACCGTGCGAAGCTCCCCCAATTGAAAAGCTTTGAAGGAAGGGGGAGGGTTCGGGAGGGGGGAGGAAACTTTCTCGAAAGTTTCCTCCCCCCTCCCGATTCGTCTTCCTCTCAAAAAATGCCTTTTACCCGAACACCTTGCCGGGGTTCATGATGCCCTGAGGGTCGAACACCTGGCGGATGCCCCGCTGCAAGCGGATGGAGGCGGGAGAGAGTTCCAGGGGCAGCAGGTGCTTCTTGGCCTCGCCGATACCGTGCTCGCCGGAGATGGTCCCGCCCAGTTCCAGCACCTTGCCCACCAGCGCCACGATGCCCTGTTCCACCATGTCGCGGGTGTCGCGGGTGGGGGCGGTGACGTTGAGGTGGATGTTGCCGTCGCCCGCGTGGCCGAAGGCGAAGATCTCCATGCCATAGCGCTGTTCGAACTCGGGCAGCGCGGCCACCAGGTCGGCGATGGCGCCGAGGGGCACGGCCACGTCCTCGGACATGTACAGCGCGGCATAGTCGTGGATGCGCAGCGACACCTGACGGCGCGCGCCCCAGACGCGGGCGCGGGTCTCCTCGTCGGCGGCGGGCAGCACGTGGGTAGCGCCTTGCCGACGGCAGATGGCGGCCACCAGGTCAAGCTCGGGCACGATCTGCTCGCGGGCCCCGTCCAGTTCGATGATCAGCAGCGACGGCTTGTCGCCGGGCACGGGGATGGGCAGCAGTTCGCCCAGCAGGCGGATGCAGCGGTGGTCCAGGAATTCGATGGCCGAGGGCAGGTGTCCGGACCCCAGCACGGCGGCCACGCCGCGCATGGCGGCGGCCATGTCGGGAAAGGCCACGGCCATGCTCACGGTGGCGGGCGGCAGGGGCACCAGCTTCAGGGTCAGGGCGGTGATGACGCCCAAGGTGCCTTCGGACCCGCACAGCAGGTGGGCCATGTCGTAGCCCACCACGCCCTTGCGGGTGCGCACCCCGGCGCGCAGCAGTTCGCCGCCGGGCAGCACGGCCTCCACGCCCAGCACGTAGTCGCGGGTGACGCCGTACTTGACGCAGGCGGGACCGCCCGCGTTGGTGGCCACGTTGCCGCCGATGGTGGAACGATCCATGCCCGCCGGGTCGGGCGGGTAGTACAGCCCCTGCTCGGCGGCGGCGTCGCGCACGCGCTGCGAGATGACGCCCGCCTCCACCTCGGCCACCAGGTTGCGGGTGTCGATGGCGCGGATGCGGTTCATGCGCTCCAGCGACAGCACCACCCCGCCACGCATGGCAAGGCAGCCGCCCGCAAGGCCGGTGCCCCCGCCGCGCGGGATGACCGGGATGGAATGGGCGCTGGCGCAGCGCAGCAGCGCCTGCACCTGCTCCACGGATTCGGGCAGCACCACCAGGTCGGCGGGGGCGCGCAGTTCCGAGGCGTCGCGGTCGTAGGGTTCGCCGGGGGCGTGCAGCACGGCGGCTTCGCCCACGGCGGCCGCGATGGCGGCGCGGTGGGCGTCGGTGAGCACGAAGCGGGGGGCGTACGGCGCGCCGGAGTCGGTGCCGGAATCCGCAGGGGGTACGTGGGACATGGGGGCACACTGGTCCGGCCGCGCGGCAGCGGGGCGTCCGCCGCCGGGCTCCGTCCGCCCCGGCGCGCGGAACGCGCCGGAGAGCAGGCCCGGCATGCGACGCGCTACTGGCGCGGGCGGCCGAACCCGGGAATGTGGAAGCGCTCCTCCAGCTTGTGGAGCAGCCACGAAGCCACGGTGACAAGGAACAGGTAGTACGCGCCCACCACCAGGAACACCTCGGTGAACCGGAAGGTGCGGGACGCGAGCACCTTGGCCTCGCCCGTGAGCTCGATGCACGTGATCACGTAGGCGAGGGACGAATACTTGATGAGGTAGACCACCTCGTTGCCGCAGCCCGGCAGCGCGCGCCGCACGGCCTGGGGCACCACGATGGAGACCAGCGTCTGCATGGTGCTGAAGCCCAGGGCCTGCGCCGCGCTGAGCTGTCCCTGCCGGATGGAGAGCAGCGCGCCGCGCACGTATTCCGAATTGTAGGCCGCGCTGCACAGGATGAAGCCCAACACGGATGCGGCGTACGGCTCGAGGTAGATGCCGATGTTGGGCAGGCCGAAATAGAGGATGAACAGCTGGACCAGCAGCGGCACGCCCCGGAAGACGGCGGTGTAGGCGTTGGCGGCACGCTGCATCCACGGCTTGCCGAACACCCGCACCACCCCGATGACCACCCCGAACAGCAGGCCGAACACGGCCGAGGGCACAATGAGCTTCACGCTCATCCACAGCCCGGCGTTCAACTGGGGGAACACCCGGTCGACGAGGAACGCGACGTCGAACACTAGCTGCACTCCTCGCACAGGTCGGTCAGACGGCTGCAGAAGTCGGCGGTGCGGGTGCCGGAGCCGGGGGCCAGCAGTTCGGCCGGGGAACCGCGCTCGATGATGCTGCCCCGCTCCATGAACAGGATTTCGTGGGCCAGGGCGCGGGCGAAGTCCATCTGGTGGGTGGCCATGACCATGGTCATGCCGCCGCGGGCAAGATCACGAATGACCGCCAGCACTTCGCCCACCAGTTCGGGGTCCAGGGCGGACGTGGGCTCGTCCAGCAGCATGACCTTGGGGTCCATGGCCAGGGCGCGGGCGATGGCCACGCGCTGCTTCTGGCCGCCGGAAAGCTGGGCCGGATACAGGGCGGCGCGGTTGGCCAGGCCCACCCGCTCCAGTTCGGCCATGGCCCGTTCGGCGGCGGCCTTGCGGCTCATGCCGCGCACCTTGCGCAGGGCGATGGACACGTTGTTCAGCGCGTCCAGATGGTCGAACAGGTTGAAATCCTGAAAGATCATCCCCACCTGCTGGCGAAAGGCGTACAGTTCGGACTTGCGCGCGGCGTCCACCACCCGGCCTTCGAGGTAGATGTGCCCCTCATCCGGCGGGATGAGGTGGTTGATACACTGCAAGAGCGTGCTCTTGCCCGCGCCGGAGGGACCGATGAGCACCTTCAACTGGCTCTTGTCCACCTCCATGGTGACCGAGGACAGGATGCGCTTGCCGCCAAGGGTCTTGCCGATGTTCTCGAGGCGCAGGATGGGGGTGCCGGGGGCGGGGACGGTTTCGGGCGTGGCCATGGGGATGTCCTTATAACGGTCCGTGGCTGGCGTAGCCCGGAATGTGCAGCTTGTGTTCGAGACGGCGCAGCACCTTGAGCCCGATCAGGGTGATGACGAAGTAGAGCGCGCCCGCCGTCATGTACAGCGGCAGGTGCTCGTAGGTGCGCGAGGCCACGAAGTGGGTGCGGGCCATGATCTCGGGCGTGCCGAGCACGAAGGCCAGCGCGGAATCCTTGAGCAGGATGGAATACTCGTTGGACCAGCCGGGTATGGACAGGCGCAGGGCCTGCGGCAGGACGATGGAGCGGATGGCGGTTCCGTCGCTCATGCCCAGGGCGCGCGCGGCGCGCAGCTGGCCCTGCGGCAACGAGAGGATGGCCCCCCGGAATATCTGCGACTGGTAGGCGGCGCTGGTCATGCCCAGCACCAGGCACGAAGCGGTGAAGGCGGAAAGGTTCAGCCCGATGAGCTGGAACAGCCCGAAATAGAACAGCAGCAGCAGCACCAGGATGGGCATGCCCCGGAAGAACCAGACGTAGAACCCCACGGCAAGCCGCACGGGCCACGCCCCGTACACCTGGGCCACGGACATGGGCACGCCGAGCAGAAGCCCCAGCGACATGGCCCCGAACACGGTGGCGACGGTGACGAGGGTGCCTTCCAGAATGTACGGCAGGGCCTCTATGATGGTGACGATGCTTTCAAGCATGGACGCGGGCCGGGCGGCCCCCCCTTTGTGACAGTTATGGCGCGCCGGGGCGCAACGGGTTGCATACCCAAAAAAGGTCCGGAAGGCGACAGGAGATTTCCCGCGCCCTCCGGACGGACGAATCTTGGCCGGTCATGACAGGGGCCGGAACCGGGGCCGGGCCGGGCGCTGGCGCACCCGGCGGCCCGCGGCCGGATTACTTCTTGGCCAGGTGCTTCTGCTTCAGCTGTTCCCAGTAGGGATCGGCCATCAGCAGCTTGTAGCCGTCGTTGATCAGCTTGAGCAGTTCGGCGTCTTCCTTGCGGGTGGCAACGCCGAAGTCCTCGGAATCGCCGTACACGCCCACGACCTGGATGGCCTTGCCCTTGGAGGCGGCGTCGTCGGCGGGCAGGTTGTCCATGGTGGCGGCGTCGATGCGGCCGTTCAGCACGTCCTCGACGGCCAGCGGGGCGGAATCGTAGAAGCGCAGGTCATAGCCGTAGCCCTTGGCTTCCTTGTCCTTCTGCAGCGCTTCGGCCTCGGAGGTGCCACGCTGCACGCCCAGCTTCACCTTGCCCTTCAGGATCTTGTCGGCGTCGAGGGTGGATCCCTTCTTGGCGATGAAGACCTGCTTCACGTTCCAGTAGGGGTTCGAGAAATTGACCTTTTCCCGGCGTTCTTCGGTAATGGACATGCCAGAGCAGACCATGTCGATCTTTTTGGCCAGCAGGTTGGGGATGATGCCGTCCCAGTCCATGGGCTGATGGGTGACCTTGAAGCCCATCTTCTTGGCGATCCAGTCCATGGAATCCACGTCGAAGCCTGCGGGCTTGCCGCTCTTGTCCACGTAGGCGAAGGGGGGATAGTTGGCGTCGATGCCGTTGATGTAGGTCTTCTCGGCAAAGGCCACGCCGCCAAGCGCCAGCGTCAGGACCAGGGCCAGGGCCGCCACAAGGGTGGTCGTTCTGAACATGCTCGTGCTTCCTCTCGTTCGTTGAACCGTTGCAACACCGCACCCGCGCCCGGGGTTCGTCCCCGGCACGCATACCCTGCCGCGCATACCGTCATGCGAACATGCCGGAAATGCTAAATTTCTTGATTTCGCTACCAGAAACCGGCGGGCCGCGCAAGCGCCGCCGGCGTGATTTTGACAATTGCGTCGTCACTTGCCTTGCCGCGAAGGCCAAAGTCTGCCAAACTTGCTCCCAGCGTCCTGCCGCACCCGGTCCTCGCCGTCCGGCACCGGCGGCGCCCATCATTCCAAACGAGGTCGGACATGAAGAAATCCCTGGGTGCGCGCACCCTCGCCTATCCCACCCCGCTCTTTCTCGTGGGCACCTACGACCGCGACTCCCGCCCCAACATCATGGCCGCGGCGTGGGCGGGCATCTGCTGCTCGCAGCCGCCGAGCATCGCCGTGTCGCTGCGCAAGGCCACCTACACCTACCGCTCCATCACCGAGCGCGGCGCGTTCACCATCTCCATCCCCTCGCGCGCCTATGTGCGCCACGCGGACTACGCGGGCATCTATTCCGGCGAGAACGAGGACAAGTTCGCCTCGCTGGGGCTTACCCCGGTGCCGGGCGAGCACGTGGACGCGCCCTACGTGGGCGAATTTCCCATGGCCATCGAACTGAAGCTGATCCACCAGATCGAAATCGGCCTGCATACACAGTTCATCGGCGAAATCATGGACGTGAAGGTGGACGAATCCTGCCTGCGCGACGACGGCCTGCCCGACATCAACAAGGTGGACCCGGTGGTGTTCGCCCCGGTTTCGCGCGAATACTACGCCGTGGGCGAATTCCTGGCCAAGGCGTTCTCGGCGGGCAAGGGCCTGCGTTCCTGAGGCCGGACGAAAAACGGACTGCGCGGTGCCGCACTGGTTGCGGCACCGCTTTACTTTCCTTTATATAGGCAGTCCATCATGACGCGCCGTGCGCCGCACGGACCACGGAACGACCACCAGAACCGCGCCGGGCCGCGCCCCGAAGACGCCCGGATACGACCGGATACGCCCGGACACGCATGACACTTTGCCCCGCCCAGACCGCCCCCTGGCGAACCACCCTGCTCCTGGCGCTGACGGACACCGCCGTCATCATCGGCGTCACCCTGGCGGCAACCCTGCTGCGCGACATTGCCGGGCACGGAATCCAGTGGAGTTTCTATCCACGGTTGCTGCCGTTCCTCCTGCTGCTGCCGCTGTTCAACGCGGTGCTCGGGCTGTACGCCAGCATCACCCTGCCGCCGCCGCAGGAACTGAGAAAGCTCACCCTCGGCGCGACCGTGGCCTTTCTGTGCGCCGGATCGTTCATATTCTTCGCAAGGGATGGGGAACGGTATTCCCGCGTGGCTTTCCTGCTGGCCTGGCTGGGGTGCGCGGTGGCCCTGCCGCTGTGCCGCCACTGGCTGCGCGGCCGGCTTGCCGGCAAGCCGTGGTGGGGCGTGCCCGCCGTGATCCTGGGTGGCGGGGCCGCCGCGGCGGAGGTGGTGCGCACCCTGCGTGCGCGGCCCATGCTCGGCCTGCGGCCCGTGGCCTGCGTGGCTCCGGAGCCCGGTTCCGCCGCTGACGCCCCGGACACCCCCGACGGCCCTGCCGAAGGGGACTGCGGGCTCCCCTGCTGCGCCAGCGACGAAGAGGCCGTGCGATTGTATCCCCATGCCTACGCCCTGCTGCTGCTCGACAGCTTCGAGGACACCAGGGCGCGGCAGCGCATCGTCGAGGCCACGGCACGGTTCCGCAACGTGCTGATCATGCCCCACTTCTCCACCGGCGGGGCGCGCCTGTGGGTCAGCGCCATGGACATCGGCGGTCTGCTGGGCCTGCTGGTGCGCCAGAACCTGCTGGACGCCAACCGGGTGCGCCTGAAGCGCGCCATCGACCTGCTGCTGACCCTGGGCAGCGCCGTGGTGGTCTTGCCGCTGATCCTGGGCATCGCCGTATGGATTCGCATCGACAGCCCCGGCTCGCCTTTCTTCACCCAGCGCCGCATCGGCCAGAACGGCCGCGAGATGCGCATCCTGAAGTTCCGCACCATGGTCCGCGACGCCGAATGCGTGCTGCGCGACTGCCTGAGCGCCGACCCGGCCCTGCGCGCCGAATGGGAACGCGACCAGAAGCTGAAGTGCGACCCGCGCGTGACCCGGGCCGGGGCCTTCCTGCGCAAGACCAGCCTGGACGAGTTGCCCCAGTTGTGGAACGTGCTCAAGGGCGAGATGAGCCTGGTGGGCCCGCGCCCCATCGTGCAGTCCGAGGTGGAAAAATACGGCGAGGTGTTCGACCTGTACACCCGCGTCAAGCCGGGCATCACCGGGCTGTGGCAGGTTTCCGGCCGCAACGACGTGAGCTACCCGCAGCGCGTGGAGATGGACCGCTACTACATCTGCAACTGGTCGCTGTGGTTCGACATCTGGATTCTCGCCAAGACCGTGCCGGTGGTGTTGCAGCGCAACGGGGCGTACTAGGAAAGTGCCGGGGTGAACCCCGCACACGCACGAAGGCCGGGAGATGCTCCCGGCCTTCGTGCGTGTGCGGCGAATGTGCGTTCCACGCGGCGGCGCATGCGGGGAATCCTCAGCGGTCCGCAGCCTGCCTCGTCCCCGGCTCAGCCAGATCCCGCAACGCCTCGTCGATGACCGCGCCGAATTCCATCCGGAACCGCGCTTCACCGAAGTTCCGGGCATGGGCCGCTATGCGGGCCGGGTCGAACCGGTGCTCCTCGCGCTCGAAGCGGTCCAAGGCCGCCACCAGCGCATCCGTGTCCTGCGCGCCGAAGAACAGCCCCGTCTCGCCGTCCACCACCGTCTCCAGCGCCCCGCCCCGTCCGTAGGCGATGACCGGCCGTCCCGAGGCCATGGCCTCCACCGGCACCATGCCGAAGTCCTCTTCGCCGGGGAACAGCAGCGCGCGGCTCTGAGCATAGATGGTGCACATGGCGGCGTCATCCAGCCGCCCCGCGAAGCGCACCGTGGGACCGGCCACGGCCTCCAACGCGCGGCGCATCTCGCCGTCGCCCGCCACCACCAACGGACGCCCGGTGGCGGTGCAGGCGCGCACCGCAAGGTCCACCCGCTTGTACCCCACCAGTTGCCCCAGGCAGAGATACGGCGCGCCTTCGGCCGGACGGGTGGGCGTGACTCCGGCAGGAGCAAAGGCGTCAATCTCCACCGGTGGGGTGACCACCACAGCATCCCGCCGCCAGTGCTTGCGGATGCGCGCCGCCACCGTGCGCGAATTGGCCACGTAGCGGTCCACCCGCATGGCCGACACGGCATCCCACATGCGCAGGTAGTGGAACCACGGTCGCATCATGCCCCGCATGAACCCCCCCCCCTCGTGCAGATAATCCTGATAGAAATCCCACAGGTAGCGCATGGGGCTGTGGCAGTAGCAGACGTGGGCCGTGTCCGCGCGGGTCAGCACGCCCTTGGCCGGACCCGATTCGCTGGAAATGACCAGGTCGTAGCCGCGCAGGTCCAACTGCTCCAGAGCCAGCGGCATGAGCGGCAGGTACTTCTTGTAATGCCGCACCGCGCCGGGCAGGCGCCCGATGAACGTGGTGCGCACGTCGTGCGCCTGCAACGTGCGCGACAGGCGGTCCCGGTCGACCACATGGGTGAAGATGTCGGCCTGCGGGTACATGCGGCACAGCGCCTCGACGACCTTCTCGCCGCCACGCATGCCCACGAACCAGTAATGTACGATGGCTACCTTCATCCCGCCTCCGGTCCTGGGCCGTCCCTGTACAAGCGTCTTCCGGGCGTCTTCCGAACGCCGTCTTGTAACGTGCCCGGAGGGATGGCGTCCAGCGCAGGTTGCCCCGCAACCCGCCCCGCACACGCGAAACGCCCCGCCGGTACTCCCGGCGGGGCGTCGTCAGGTATCGTCGCAGCCGGGCGGGCGCGTTGCGCCGCCCGGCTTCTTCGCCACGTCCGTTTCGGAGACCCTACTTTCGGGCCGCCGTGGGCGCCACCCCGTGCTTGTCGGCCAGCAGGCGCACGGCGTGTTCCAGCGCGCGGTCCACGTTCTCGAACAGGTTCTCGCGCCCGATCAGGTCCAGAGTGCCGAAGCGCTCCATCATGTTGCGCGCGGCGGGCCGCACGCCCGACAGCAGCAGCACGGTGCCCCGGCGGCGGCAGGTGCGGTAGAACGCCTCCAGCGCGTTGGCCCCGGTGGAGTCCACCGTGGTGGCCTTGCGCATGCGCAGGATGAACACCTCGGGCTGCTTCTGCAACGCCTGCGACACGCTCTGGAAGCGGTCGGCCACGCCGAAGAAGAACGGCCCGTCGATCTCGTACACCTGCACCCCTTCGGGCACGGTCAGCGCCGCCGTCTCGCGACCCTGGATCACCGGCTTGTCGTCGATGGCGCAGGAGCAGATGGCGGTCACCTCGCTCATGCGGCGCATGAACAGCAGCGACGCCAGCATGACGCCCACGTACACCGCCACGGTCAGGTCGATGACCACTGTGAGCACGAAGGTCAGGCACATCACCGTGATGTCGGACTTGGGCGCGCGCAGCAGGCGCAGGAACTTGTGCAGTTCGCTCATGTCCCACGAGACCATGATCAGCACGGCCGCCAGGCTGGCCAGCGGAATGAACGAGGCCAGCGGCGCGAGGAACAGCACGAAGGCCACCAGCACCGCCGCGTGCACCATTCCCGCCACCGGGGTCTGCCCGCCGGAGCGGATGTTGGTGACCGTGCGGGCGATGGCCCCGGTGGCGGGGATGCCCCCGAACAGCACCGAGGCGATGTTGGCCGCGCCCTGGGCGGTAAGCTCGACGTTGGAGTTGTGCTTGTCGCCGGTCATGCCGTCGGCCACCACGCACGAGAGCAGCGATTCGATGCCCGCCAGCAAGGCGATGGTCATGGCGTCGGGCAGCAGTTCGCGCACCCGGGCGAAGGTGAACGTGGGCCAGGCGAAGCTGGGCAGTTCGCGCGGGATGCCGCCGAACCGGCTGCCGATGGTCTCCACTTCCAGCCCCAGCGCCCATACCGCAAGGGACGCCACGGCCACGCCCACCACCGGCGCGGGGATGCGCGGGATGAACCGCCGCACCGCCAGGATGCACGCCAGGGCCAGCCCGGCCACGCACAGCGTGGTGGGGTTCAGGGTGTCCACATGTTCCAGGTAGGCAGCCCACTTGTCGAAGAACTCCGGCGGCACCGCGTCCATGGTCAGGCCGAAGAAGTCCTTCATCTGCGACGAAAAGATCAGCACGGCGATGCCCGCCGTGAACCCGGTGGTGACCGGGTAGGGAATGTACTTGATCAGCACGCCGATGCGGCACAGGCCGAAGATGAGCAACATGGCCCCGGCCAGCAGCGTGGTGATGACCAGCCCGTCGTACCCGTGGCGGTAGATGACGTTGTAGATGATGACCACGAACGCGCCGGTGGGCCCGCCGATCTGGTAGCGGCTGCCGCCCAGCAGCGAGATGAGGAACCCGGCCACGATGGCGGTGAACAGCCCGCGTTCCGGGGTGGTGCCCGAGGCGATGGCGAAGGCCATGGCCAGCGGCAGGGCCACCACGCCCACGGTAAGGCCCGCCAGCAGGTCGCGAATGCATTTCTGCGCCGAATATCCGGCGCGCAGTTCGGTGATGGAGCGCGGCAGGAAGGATGTCGCGCCGTCGCCCATGTTGTCTGTACCAGCCATTGCCGCTCCCTTGCTTGCGCACGCCGGGGTGGCGCATGCGTCCCCGGGCGCCGGTGGCGCTGTCGTTCCCGGTCCGGATGCGGCAGCCCTCCGCGCCCGGCCCTGTCATGAGTGCGCCACGCCCCGATTGACGCGCGTACTCACTCGCAAAAACCGCCTACGCTCCTCCGGCCATGCCGCACGATGCATTGCCCCGACGGGACCGCAGGTCAGCAGGGATGCGCGCCGCGCCGCAAACTGCGGCAGCGCTGCCGTTTTCAGCAGTAAGTAAGACACGCACCCCAAAGCCCGGTCCATTACGCCCGGTGCGGCGCATTGGCAAGTGCGCAGTTATGACTTTTTATTCAAGCATGTTATAATGTGTTATACAAGACCTCCGGTTCGCGTGGCGCATGCCGTCGCGCAGCCGGTGGCATGGGGGTGGCGCGGGCGGTCAGAGTTTGGTGTCCTTGGTGCCGGAATAGGTGAAGGCATTGGAGATCATGGACCAATGCCCGCCCCTGTCCACGCCCACGGCCTGCCCGCAGGCGCACCAGATGCGCCCGTCGCGTTCCTCGGCATCGTACATCCGGGTGATGCGTTCCTTGTGGCAACGCAACACCTCGCCCTTGCCGAATTTCATGTACTTCCAGAGTTTGCGGCGGCAGGCCGCGCAGCGCAGTGTAAGCATGGCCCGTCAGATAGCAGGTGCGGGGGAACGTGTCAGCCATGGCGGGCGAGCCGGGATGGCTCCCGCAGTCAGACCCGCTCGTGCAACGCATCGGGGCCGCGACATTCCTGCCGCGGCCCCGGATGCATCATGCCCATGTACGGTCCCCGCGGACGGGCTACGCCTTTTTCAAGGCGGCCTCCACCAGCGCGGACAGCGGCGTGGTGGGCCGCCCGATCAGCGCGGAAAGCTGGCGCCCGTCTTCGAACAGACCGCCACGGGACGCGCCCGCGTCGGAATCGGCCAGCAGGTCCGCCACGGGGCCCGGCAGGCCCGCGCCCACCAGCATCGCGCGGAATTCCGCCTGCGGCAGGTCGGTGTAACCGATCTGCCTCCCTGTCCGGCGGCTGACCTCGGCGGCCAGTTCCGCCAGGGTGTAGGCGGTGTCGCCCGCCAGTTCGTATACCTTGCCCGCGTGGCCCTCGCCGGTCAGCACCGCCACGGCGGCCGCCGCGTAGTCCGCGCGCGCGGCGGAGGCGATGCGCCCGTCCCCCGCGCTGCCCACGAACGCGCCATGTTGCAGCGCGCCGGGCAGGCTGGCCAGATAGTTTTCGGTGTACCAGCCGTTGCGCAGGATGACGTGCGGCAGGCCGGACGCCCGCAACAGGGCTTCCGTCTCGCGGTGTTCCGCGCCAAGGCCCAGCGGCGTGGTGTCCGCATGCAGGATGCTGGTGTACGCCACCAGCCCCACGCCCGCGCGTCTGGCGGCTTCGATGACGTTGCGGTGCTGCGGCACGCGGCCGCCCACCTCGCTGGAGGAAATCAGCAGCAGCCGGTCCACGCCCGCCAGGGCCGCGTCCAGCGTTTCCGGCTTCCCGTAGTCCGCCGTGCGCACCGCCACGCCCCTGGCCGCCAGGTCCGCCACCCTGGCCGGGTTGCGCACCGCCGCCACGAGGTTTTCGGCGGGCACGCGGGCCAGCAGCCCTTCCATCACCAATCGGCCCAGTTGGCCGGATGCTCCGGTTACGGCAATCATGGTCGTGCTCCTTTACGTTCGGGGTTGGAGTCGCCAATATATGCCCCTAACGCACGTAAAGTAAGTACGCACACGAAGGTAAGCATGAAGAAAACCGCTCCCGCACCCGTGAACTCCAGGAATTCCACGGCGCTCCGGACGCCCGCCGAGCCTGCCACCCCCACCGCGCTGCTCCTGCGCGGCAACCTGTTCGCGGAAAAGTGTCCGTCGCGGCAGATTCTTACCCACGTCACCAGCCGCTGGGGCGTGCTGATCCTGGTGGCCCTGCTGGACGGCACGCACCGCTTCAGCGAACTGCGCCGCCGCATCGGCGGGGTGAGCGAACGGATGCTGTCCCAGACCCTGCAATGGCTGGAGGCCGACGGCTTCGTCACGCGCACCGCCTACCCCGTGGTGCCGCCCCGCGTGGAATACAGCCTGACGCCGCTGGGCCGGGAGGTCAGCGAACAGGTACGGCAATTGACGGACTGGATAGAGGAAAATCTGGGGCGGATCGGCGCCGGACAGCCCGCCGACGGAGCGGAGTGATGGAAACACCCATCGCGCATCCATGGAAAACGCAGAAGGGGCGAGGTATTGCTACCTCGCCCCCGTGCATTCGATGGCGGAGCGGAAGGGACTCGAACCCTCGGCCTCCGGCGTGACAGGCCGGCGTTATAACCGTCTTAACTACCGCTCCGCAGAAACCCGACACGGATGCCGACCGCACAGCGGTCTTCCGCACCGGGAAATTCGGCTTTAGAAAAGGGGAAGCTTGCGCTCCCCCTCGTGGGATCCTGGCGGAGCCGAAGGGACTCGAACCCTCGGCCTCCGGCGTGACAGGCCGGCGTTATAACCGTCTTAACTACGGCTCCGCGTGGTGGTGGGCAGTGCAGGGCTTGAACCTGCGACCCCCGCCGTGTGAAGGCGGTGCTCTCCCAGCTGAGCTAACTGCCCACGTAGGAAGGACTGTCTATCCTCACCCCCCCGAAGTTGTCAACGGAATTTTTCCGGGGCGCCGCTTTTTTTCGATTTCGCGGGTCAACATTCCGGAACCACGAAATATTCCTGCCTGCGCCCCGCGCAAGCGGCCCGCAAGGCCAGCCGAATGCGGCGGAGCCTGCCCGACGCCCTGCCCGACGCTCCGCCGGACACGCCCGCAATCCGCACGCAGGACGCAGACAATCCTTGCATGCCGACACGTCTCTCTATACAAGGGTACTCGCATACCGTCGTCATGCGCGGCGATCCCGTGCAGCGCCCGGCGCCGGAGGCGGAACTTCCTTTCAGGAGTGCGACGCACGCACATGTTCGACCCCACGGATATCGACGCCGCAGAGGACCTTCCCTGCCGCTCCTGCATACAACCGGCCATCGACCACAGCATGCAGCTCACCCTGCTGCTGCGCGACGCAACCGCCTACGCCGCCCAACTGCGCACCCGCTTTGCGGATGAACGCCCTCACGCCCCGCCGCCGACGCCCGACACGTCGGCCCGGAGCAACTGACGCGATTTCACGCCGCACCCCCACAGCGGGAGCCCCCATGCTCGCCCAGATCACCGCGCACCCCACGCATGCACCGCGCCCCCGGCGCCGGAGCCCGGCTCCTCTCGCGCGCCGTTCGGCCGCTCTCCTCCTCCTTTTCCTGTGTATCCATCTGGTTGCGACGCTGGCGCTGCACCCGGCCCCGGCCGCTGCCCGCGACCCTTCGGTGCTCGACGGTCTGGCCCTGGCCCAGCGCGGCGTCAGCGCCAACCTGTGCGCCCTGACCTTCGACGACGGCCCCGGCCAGACCACCGAAGCGCTGCTGAACATCCTGCGCGACAAGGGCATACGGGCCACCTTCTTCGTGGTGGGCTCGCGCGTGCACCTGTACCCGGAAACCCTGAAGCGCCTGGTGGCCGAGGGCAACGAGGTGGGCAACCACACCTTCTCGCACATCAGCCTGCGCCAGCGCGCCCCCGTGGAACAGTTGAGCGAGATCGCCCGCACCAACGAGGAACTGGCCAGGCTGGGCATCGTGCCGCGCTACCTGCGCCCGCCCTATGGCCGGTACGACAACGCCACCATCGACGCCGCCGCCGCGCTGAGCATGACCATCGCCCTGTGGTCGGTGGACAGCCGCGACTGGCGCAAGCACGACCTGTCCGCCGTGCTGCCGCGCAAGTCCTACGGCGTGCGCGGGGTGCGCGGGGTGTTCCTGTTCCACGACAACCACCGCGAGACGGTGGAGGCGCTGCCCAACCTCATCGACCGCCTGACCGAGGCGGGCTGCACCTTCGTGACCATGTCGGAATACGTGGAGACCTCCGGCCCGCTCTGTCTGCACTGACCGGGCGCGCGGCCCGGACGTTGCGGCGCGCTGCGCCGCCGCTCGCGGTTCTTTCTCCCCTGCCCTCCCCCTCCCCCCCCTTCCCCGCCCCATCGGCCCCCGCCATCCTCCCTTCCGCCCCGCAACGCGGACTGTGCGAACACCCCATAGGTTGAACAACCAACCGTATTGATTGCAAAATTTTTTGCAGCGGTGCGATGTCCAGCCAAACCGGAGCATTACCCCACGCCAGTGACATCCGTGCCACTGTTTGCCGTATTTACATTCTCGTCCAAACGCGCGTATTGGGACGCCATTACAACTTTCGGCTCGCGAGAAGGAGCCCGCCGCACTTCGCGGCATGGCCGGGCCGGGCGCCCCGCCCAGACAGTCCGCCCTTCGCGGGCGGCTGCCGACGCCCCCTCCCGCCGTGCCGCCGCCTCGTGAGCGCATGCCCCCCACCCGGCCCCGTGGCCGGGCGGCGTCCGTTTCCTTCACTTTTCCGGAGGTCGAACCATGCGCAACGTCCTGCTGGCCCTGTGTCTTTCCCTGTGCCTCGTCCTGCCCGCCACGGCCTTCGCGGCGGACCTTGCCCTCAGCGTGCCGCTGCCGCTCACCGGCGGCCAGGCCAAGTTCGGCGAGATCATCAAGAAATCCATGGAAATCGCCGCCGAGGAAATCAACGCCAAGGGCGGCGTGAAGGGCGGCAAGCTGGTGCTGCGCTTCGAGGATTCGCAGGGCAAGCCCGAAATCGCGCGGTCCATCGCGGAAAAGATCATCGACGTGCAGAAGCAGCCGCTGCTGTTCGGCGAATACACCTCGGCCTGCGCCAAGGCCGTGGCCGCCGTGGCGGAAGAGCGCAAGACCCCCTACGTGGTGGTGGCATCCGCCGCCGACGAGATAACCCAGCAGAACTACAGGTACGTCTACCGCATCAACCCCACCAACGCCTATTACGCCTCGGGCCTGCTCTCGTTCATGGACAAGGTGGTCAAGCCCAAGACCATGGCCATCCTGTACGAATCGTCCGACTTCGGCACCTCGGGCGCGGAAGAGATGGCCAAGTCCGCCGAAAAGGCGGGCATCAAGGTGCTGATGAAGGAGAAGTACGAAAAGGGCGCGGTGGACTTCAAGCCCATGCTCTCGCAGGTCAAGGCCCAGAACCCCGACGTCATCTACATGGTCTCCTACGTCATGGACGCGGCCCTGCTGATGCGCCAGATCAAGGAACTGCGCATCGACGCGCGCCTGTTCGCGGGCGGGGCCGCCGGGTTCGCCATTCCCGAATTCATCGACAACGCCAAGGACGCCGCCGAGTTCGTGGTCACCGCCACCCTGTGGAGCCCGCAGGTGAGCTACCCCGGCGCGCACGAATTCGCCGAAAAGTACAAGGCCGCCCACGGCGACTACCCCTCGTACCACGGCGCGCTGGCCTATTCCTCGGTGTACGTGGTCAAGGACGCCGTGGAACGGGCCAAGGCCCTGACCACCGAAGACATCAACGCGGCCATGAAGGGCGTGGACATGATGACCGCCTTCGGCCCGGTAAAGTTCGAAAGCCGCGACGGCTACCAGAACCAGAACTTCATCGACACCCTGGCCTTGCAGGTGCTGCACGGCAAGCACGAGACCATCTGGCCCGAGCGCTACGCCAGCGCCAAGCCGGTGTTCCCCATCCCCAAGTGGCGCGAACGCAAGTAGCGCCCCTCATCGCCACGCCGTAACCGCGCGGCGGCGGAGTGCCTCCCGCCCCGCGTGACACCCGGCCCCCGGACGGCCCGCCTTCGCGCAAGCCGTCCGCCGTCCGCCCCTCCGCGCCCCTGCCGGGCCGGGTTCGCCAAGACCCGGCCCGGCAGGACGGAG
Organism: Nitratidesulfovibrio sp. D1; assembly: GCF_051133415.1. Taxonomy (NCBI): domain Bacteria; kingdom Pseudomonadati; phylum Thermodesulfobacteriota; class Desulfovibrionia; order Desulfovibrionales; family Desulfovibrionaceae; genus Nitratidesulfovibrio; species Nitratidesulfovibrio sp. D1. Next base: position 521,807 of record NZ_JBPGNZ010000004.1, read on the forward strand.
GACGCAACGCCCGCCCCCTTCGGGCACGTTTGCGCACCGTTGCGTAATCACGCATGCCCCTTCCGCCGCCGCACGGACAACCCGCCGCCAGTCACTGGGAGGTCACGCCCCATGTGGGTGCAAGCCGAAGTGTTCCTGCAAACCCTTGTCGCCGGTATCCTTCTCGGCGGCCTGTACGCGCTCATCGGCATCGGCATGACGCTGATCCTCGGCGTCATGAAGATCATCAACCTCACCCATGGCCAGCTGATGATGGTGGCCATGTACATCGCCTTCTGGCTGTTCACGCTGTTCGGCATCGACCCGTACGTGTCGCTGCTCATCGCGCCGCCGCTCATGTTCGCCTTCGGCATGCTGATCCAGAAGGCGCTGGTGAACCCGGTGCTGCGGGTGGAATCCATCCTGCCGCACAACCAGGTCATCCTTACCGTGGGCATCGGCCTGGTGCTCCAGAACGTGGCCACCATCCTGTTCACGTCGGACTACCGCTCCACCCCGGTGGACTACGCCACCACGGCCTTCTACCTGTCCGACCTGTGGCCGGGCACGCCGGTGGAAATCTCGCTGTCGCTGCCGTGGGGGGTGTCGTTCCTGCTGTCGGTGGTGATCACCGTGCTGCTGTGGTTCTTCCTGGCCCACACCGACACGGGCAAGTCCATCCGCGCCACCGCCCAGGACAAGGACGCCGCCCTGATCATGGGCGTCAACGTGGGGCTGATGCGGGTCATCACCTTCGGCCTCGGCTCGGCGCTGGTGGCCTGCGCCGGGTGCCTGTTCATCCCCATCTACTACCTGTTCCCCGCGCTGGGCTCGCAGTTCACGCTCATCGCCTTCGTCATCACCATCCTGGGCGGGCTGGGCTCCACGCTGGGGGCCATCCTGGGCGGGCTGATCCTGGGCGTGTTCGAATCCATGACCGCCACCTACGTGGGCATGGGCTGGGCGCCGGTGGGGCGCTTCGTCATCTTCGTGGCCGCGCTGGTGTTCCTGCCGGGCGGCGTCGCCTCGCTCCTCAAGACCAGGAAGCTCACGAAATGAAAAAACATCTCCTGCCACTGGCGATCTTGGCGGCGCTGGCCGGGCTGCCGCTGCTGGGCCTGAACAGCTACGTCATGCACATCCTCATCCTGACCATCATGTGGACCCTGGCGGGCATGGCCTGGAACCTGCTGGGCGGGTACTGCGGCCAGGTTTCGTTCGGGCACGCGGCGTTCTTCGGCATGGGCGCGTACAGCGCCGGGCTCGTCCACCTGCATCTGGGCCTGTCGCCCTGGTGGGGCTTTCTGGCCAGCCTGCCCCTGGTGGCCCTGGTGGCCCTGGGCATGGGCATGGTGGTGCTGCGGCTGCGCGGCCCCTACTTCGTGCTGGCCACCCTGGCCATCGGCGAAGTGCTGCGCATCACCTGCGAAAACCTCACCGACTTCACCAAGGGCACCCTTGGCATCATGATCACCCGCACCTGGGTGGAAAAGACGCACTACTACTACATCATCCTGGGGCTGGCCGTGCTGACCTTCGTGGTCTGCCGGCTCATCGTGCGCTCGCGCTGGGGCTACTACTTCGTGGCCATCCGCGAGGACCAGGACGCCGCAGAATCCATGGGCATCGACACCACGCGCTACAAGACCATCGCACTCACGGTCAGCGCCATGCTCACGGGCCTGGCCGGGGCGTTCTACACCAACTACATGGGGTACATCGATCCGGGGGTGGTGTTCTCGCTGGGCGAAATCTCCATCCTGATCATCATGGTGGTCATGGTGGGCGGCGTGGCCACGGAATGGGGACCGGCGCTGGGCGCGGGCATCATGGTCATCCTGGCGGAATACATCCGCTCGCTGCCGCTCATCGGGGTGGCCTACCAGACCATGTTCGGGGTGCTGCTCATCGTGATCATCATCTACCTGCCCAACGGGCTGGTGGGCGACTGGCCGGTGCTCCGGCGCAAGCTGCTGCGCAGGGGGGCCACGGCATGAGCATGCTGGAAATCCGCAGGATGTCCATGTTCTTCGGCGGGCTGGCCGCCCTGCACGACGTGGACTTCGAGGTGCGCCAGGGCGAAATCCTGGCCCTCATCGGACCCAACGGCGCGGGCAAGACCACCCTGTTCAACTGCGTGAACGGGTTCTACAACCCGTCGGAAGGGCAGGTGCTGTTCAAGGGCCGCCCCATCACCGGGCTGAAACCGCACAAGATCTGCCAGTTCGGCATCGCGCGCACCTTCCAGGTGGTCAAGCCGCTGTCGCGCATGAGCGTGTTCGACAACGTGCTGGCATCCGCCTTCCTGCGCAACCCCACCCGCAAGGGCGCGGAGGACGTGACGGAAGAGGTGCTGCACTTCACCGGGCTGTGGGACGACCGCGACCAGTTGTCCAAGGGGCTGCCCCTCGGCAAGCGCAAGCGGCTGGAAATCGCCCGCTCGCTGGCCACCCAGCCGGAATTCCTGCTGCTGGACGAATCGTTCGCCGGGCTGAACCCGGCGGAACTGGACGTGTCCATCGACATCATCCGGGGCATCAGGCGGCAGGGCGTCACCGTCATGATCATCGAGCACCACATGAAGGTGATCATGGCCATCTCGGACCGCATCGTGGTGCTGAACTTCGGCCAGAAGATCGCCGAAGGCACGCCCGGCGAAATCAGCGCCAACAGGCAGGTCGTGGAAGCGTACCTGGGGGAGGAGCACGGTGCTTGAGGTACGCAACATCGACGTGGCCTACGGCGACGTGCAGGTGATCCGGGACGTCTCGTTCCGCGTGGGCAAGGGCGAGATAGTGGCCATGATCGGCGCCAACGGCGCGGGCAAGTCCACCATCATGCGCACCGTGTCGGGCGTGCTGCGCCCCCTGAAGGGCGAAATACTGCTGGCGGGCGAGGCCATCCACACCGTTGAACCCTACACCCTCATCGGAAAGGGGCTGGCCCACGTGCCCGAGGCGCGGCGGCTGTTCCCGGAAATGACCGTGGAGGAAAACCTGGACATGGGCTCGCTGCGCGGCCGGGCCCGCAAGGAACGGGCGCGCACCAGAGAGCGGGTGTTTTCCATCTTCCCGCGCCTGGCCGAGCGGCGCAGGCAGCCTTCCGGCACCCTGTCCGGCGGCGAGCAGCAGATGCTGGCCATCGGGCGGGGGCTGATGGCCCTGCCCCGGCTGATCATGTTCGACGAGCCTTCCCTGGGCCTTGCGCCCATTCTGGTGCAGGATATCTTCAACGTCATCCGCACGGTGCGCGACGAGGGCATGACCGTGCTCATCGTGGAGCAGAACGTGCGGCAGACGCTGGCCCTGTGCGACAGGGCCTACGTGCTGGAGAACGGACGCATCACCCAGGAGGGGGCCGGGGCCGACCTGCTCCGCGACCCCCACGTGAAGGCCGCGTACCTTGGCGTGTAGCGCGCGCGGCGGCCACCCACCCGGCTTCATCCAACGGAGGTTCCCATGCTGGTCAAGGACTGGATGACCACCCACGTCTACACGGTGACGCCGGACGATTCCATCTCGTCCGCCGCGGGCATGATGCGCGAGCGCAACGTGAAGCACCTGCCGGTGGTTCAGGGCGAACTGCTGGTCGGCATGCTGTCCGACCGCGACATCAAGGCGTACCTGCCCTCCAAGGGCACGTCGCTGGACATCTACGAACTCAACTACCTGCTGGCCAAGACCAAGGTCAGCCAGGCCATGACCCGCCCGGTGGTCTCCATACCGGCGGATACGCCCATCGAAGAGGCGGCCATGATCATGCACGACCGCGACTTCGGCTGCCTGCCGGTGACGGAGCCCGCCCCCGGCGGCCAGCGCCTGACGGGCATCATCTCCGACAACGACCTGTTCCGGGTCATGGTGGACATCACCGGCGTGCGCGGCGGGGGCCACCGGCTGGCCCTGGCGCTGCCCGACCAGCCCGGGTCCATCAAGGAGGCGGGCGACCTGGCGCGGGCGCGCGGCTTCCGGTTGCAGAGCATCATGTCCACCAGCGAGAAGGCCGCGCCCGGCACCCGCTACGTGGTGCTGCGCCTGCGCGGCGAAGGCGACTGGGCCGGGCTGGTGGACGACATCGAAAAAAGCCCGTTCCAACTGGTGCACGCGCTGTAGCGCCGCGCCGCACGACGCGCGCGAGGGCCGGGAAGTTTCCCGGCCCTTTTCCGTTGCGCCGTCCTCCATCATTAAGATACGGACGAAACCGGAGTTCCCCCCATGTTTCTTGCTTGCCTCCAAAAGAGGCTGCTGTTACAAGTTTGCAAAAATGAGGCTGCTATAGCACCCCATACTTTGAACGAATTTGTAAAATTTGCAGTTTTTTCTCCGGCCCCGTGCACAGGCCGAACTGCCAACCGCACGGAACACCGGACCTTTTTTTGGTGGACCGCTTCTTGCTTTGCCTTTGGCGTCGCAACGCGCCGACACCCGCCACGCGGTACGCGGCGGAACCGGCACACAGCCGCACCCCGGCAGGCGACCACGTGAACAGGGACACCGGCGCGAGCAGGTCGCGCCGGACAAATGCGACAAATTTGTAAGTATCGCGATTACCGCAACCCCCTTTCAGGAGAACGTCCATGAGCGGAATCCAGGCCCGTCTGAACGCGATCTCGGCCATCACCAACTACAAGCCGAGCGCGGCCCCCATGAACTTCGCCGAAACCAAGCCCACCGAGCTGTTCGGCTGCAACGTCTTCAACGACAAGGTCATGAAGGACCGCCTGCCCAAGACCGTCTACAAGTCGCTGAAGAAGACCATCGAACTCGGCGAGAAGCTCGACCCCTCCATCGCCGACGTGGTCGCCAACGCCATGAAGGACTGGGCCATCGAGAAGGGCGCCACGCACTTCACCCACGTCTTCTACCCGCTCACCGGCCTGACCGCCGAAAAGCACGACGCCTTCCTGGTGCCCGACGGCAAGGGCGGCGCCCTGTCCGAATTCAGCGGCAAGCTGCTGATCCAGGGCGAGCCCGACGCCTCCAGCTTTCCCTCCGGCGGCCTGCGCGCCACCTTCGAGGCGCGCGGCTACACCGCCTGGGACGTGACCAGCCCCGCCTACCTTCTTGAAAATCCCAACGGCACCTTCCTGTGCATTCCCACCGCGTTCGTCTCCTGGACCGGCGAAGCCCTGGACAAGAAGACCCCCCTGCTGCGCGCCAACCAGGCCCTGAACAAGCAGGCCCAGCGCGTGCTGAAGCTGTTCGGCACCGAAACCAAGCTGCCCTTGGGCTCGTTCGCCGGTCCGGAGCAGGAATACTTCCTCATCGACCGCAACTTCGCCTTCGCCCGCCCCGACCTGCACATCTGCGGCCGCAGCCTGTTCGGCGCCAAGCCCGCCAAGGGCCAGGAATTCGAGGACCAGTACTTCGGCGTCATTCCCCGCCGCGTGCTGTCGTTCATGATGGAAGTGGAGCGCGAGCTGTTCAAGCTCGGCGTGCCGGTGAAGACCCGCCACAACGAAGTGGCCCCCAGCCAGTACGAAATCGCCCCCATCTTCGAAACCAGCAACCTCGCCACCGACCACAACCAGCTGATCATGACCGTGCTGCGCAGCGTGGCCAAGCGCTACGGCATGGTCTGCCTGCTGCACGAAAAGCCCTTCGCGGGCATCAACGGCTCGGGCAAGCACCTCAACTACTCCATCGGCAACGCCGAACTGGGCAGCCTGTTCGACCCCGGCGAAAGCCCGCACGAGAACGCCCAGTTCCTGGTGTTCTGCGCCGCCGCCATCCGCGCCGTGCACAAGTACGGCGCCCTGCTGCGCGCCACCGTGGCGTCCGCCTCCAACGACCACCGCCTGGGCGCCAACGAGGCCCCGCCGGCCATCATGTCCGTGTACCTCGGCGAGCAGCTCACCGACGTCTTCGAGCAGATCAAGACCGGTAAGGTCAACGGCTGCAAGAAGGCCTGCGTCATGAACATCGGCGTGGACGTGCTGCCGCCGCTGCCCATGGATCCGGGCGACCGCAACCGCACCAGCCCCTTCGCCTTCACCGGCAACCGCTTCGAGTTCCGCGCCGTGGGCTCGTCCATGTCCATCGCCGGTCCCCAGGTGGCCCTGAACACCATGATGGCCGAATCGCTGGACTACATCGCCACCGAACTGGAAAAGGCCACCAAGGGCGACCCCAAGAAGCTCAACGACGCCGTGCAGAAGCTGCTCCAGAAGATCATGAAGGAGCACGACAAGGTCATCTTCAACGGCGACGGCTACTCCGAGGAATGGCACAAGGAAGCGGAAAAGCGCGGCCTGCCCAACCTGAAGACCACCCCCGACGCCCTGCCTGTGCTGGGCAGCCCCGAAGTGGTCAAGCTGTTCACCTCCTACGGGGTGTTCAGCGAGGCGGAAGTGAGGTCGCGCGAGGAAATCTACCTCGAGCAGTACTGCAAGACCGTGAAGACCGAAGCCAACCTGGTCATCCGCATGGCCCGCACCATCATCTTCCCCGCCGCCATGCGCTACCAGGGCGAACTGGCCGCCACCTGCGCCAACCTGAAGGCCGCCGGGCACGACTACAAGGTGGTCACCCTTGAAGACGTGACCACCAAGCTGCGCGCCATGCAGGCCGCCGTGGGCGAACTGGAGAAGAAGCTGGAGCACGAGGCCGACGGCACCCACGCCGAAGCCAAGCACATGTGCGACGTGATCCTGCCCGCCATGCTCAAGGTGCGCGAATACGCCGACGCGCTGGAAGCCGTGGTGGCCGACGACCTGTGGGCCCTGCCCAGCTACCAGGAAATGCTGTTCATCAAGTAGGGCCCGCGCCCTGCCGGACGGCAGACATGCAAAGACACGGGCCGCCCTTGGGGGCGGCCCTTTGCGTGGAGCCGCCTGCCTGCGGGCCGCCACGGCGGGCGCGCCCCGCGCTTGACGCGAGGCCCGGCCCCGTCTAGGGCATGAGGCACCACGCGGCATGGCGGCATGCGCCGCCCATCGGCCCGCCCGGCCGCGCACATCCCCGCGAACGCGGTTCCGCAAGAGGACTTCATGGCCAACCACGAAGAAGACGACGGCTACGACTACCTGATCGAGGCGGCCTACGAGGCGCTGGAGGAAAGCGGCTTCACCGGCCTGCTGGTGAGCGGCTACGAGGACATGCCCGAGCCCGCCCCGGTGGAGGGCCACGTGCCCGACCTGACCGCCACCAACGCCAAGGGCGTGCCCTGCATCTTCGAGATCTGCCCGCGCGAGGCCTTCGCCACGCAGGAACTGGCGGAACGGCTGCATGCCTTCTCCCGCCACGCGGACGTCATCAAGGGGCACCTGGTGCTCATCGTGCCCGAGGGCGAAGAGGACGTGGCCTGGGCCTTCCTGTCCGAACACGCCATTCCCGAAGACAGGCTGGACGTCTGGGAAGCGTAGGAATCAGGGCAGGAACCGGGGCAGGAACGGCCTCGTCCGCGCGGCGGCGCTACCCCCGGCAGCGCACGTCGCGCCGCCACGAGCACAGCGGGGCGCAGCAGCCCAGCCCCTGCCGCAGTTCCGCAATATCCGGCAGCGGACCGGATGCCGCGCGGTCCGGGGCCATCAGCAGGCACAGGTAACGGCCAAGGGCTCCATCCCAGACCAGTTCCGGGCAACGCGGCAGGTAGCCGTGCAGCCGGTGCGAGACCTGGCACTGGTCGGACAGGCAGCACCAGCCGCAGCCGACACAGGGCGTATGGAACATGAGGGCACCGTGAACAGCTTCGCGGGCAAGCCGTCCCTCAGTTGACTGACAGGTTGAGCCGATTGGAGGGGAGTGTCCCGCACCGTACACCCCGGCCGCAGGCATGGCAAACCGTGCCCTCCGCTCCGGTTTCCGCCCGCTCCCGGCGCGGCCGCCCGCCGTTACCATTTGTCCCTTGCCATCCGCCCCCGGTGGTTCTAGAAGGCATCCAGCAAAACCCCGCTGCAACCCGGCAAAACCCCGCTGCAACCCGGCAAAGTCCGTCACCGTCCCGCCGTCCTTCCCCAGTCCCGGAAAGCCCGCCGGAAAGCCCACCATGTCGCGCCGCTCCCGCCAGTTCCGCCTCCTTGTCCTGCCGGCCCTGCTGGCGGCGGCGGTGCTGCTGCACGCCCCCCTGCGCGACGGCCTGGTGGGCCTGGCCCGCTACGTCAAGGCCAGGCTGTACGATTACAGCCAGTTCGACGATTCCGACCTGGTCACCGACATCTCCAACCGCGAACCGGTGCCGCTGGAGCGGCTGGCCGACGGCAACACCCTGTACGTGCTGGTCATGGGGCAGTCCAACGCCGCCAACGAGGTGGAAACGCCCCTGCCCTCCGACGATCTCGACAACGTGTTCATCGAATACGACGGCACCCTGTACCCCGCCGAAGACCCCATGCTGGGCGCCACGGGCGAGCGGGGTTCGGTGTGGTCGCGCTTCGCGCGGCTGGCGCTGGCCACCGGACGCTGGCGGTACGTGGTGCTCTCGGTCATCGCCGAGGGCGGCTCGCCGCTGTCCTACTGGCTGCCCGGCGGCCCGGTGCGCCCCAAGCTGGAGGAACGCCTGCGGGCCATCCAGCAACTGCCCATCCGGCCCGACTACGTGTTCTGGTTCCACGGCGAATCGGACGCCCTCAATTCCCTGCCGCGCCTGCTCTACAAGTACGACTTCCTCGATCTGGTGGGCACGCTGCGCACCTTCGGCATCGACAACCCGGTGCTGGTTTCGCAGACTTCGCTGTGCCGCCGCTACGGCAGCGAATCGGTGCGCCAGGCCCAACAGGAACTGGCCCGCCAGGTGCCCAACGTGGCCCTGGGGCCGGACACCGACGAGGTGGGCCTGCCCTTCCGCCGCGACGGCTGCCACTTCACCGACGAAGGTGGCGACATCGTGGCGGGCCTGTGGATGGACGCCATGCTCGACGCGGAGCAGGCCGCCGAATAGCAGGTCCGTCCCCGGTCCGTGCGGAACCGCCGCGTCCGCTCCCCCTTCCTCCCGCATCCCGCACCCGCCCGCATCCCACGCGCGCCGGGCGACATATCCCGACCTTAAAAGTCAGCATTGACGGCAGGTTCCGCAAAAACTTCTTTCGCCGTTCAACCAATTCGTTTGCCTGACCAGACAATCTCGCCCCCATCCCCCGCACACCCCCGGTTTACGCCCGCTTGCCCCGGTTTCACCGGCCGCGCGGGTGCGCCCGGCGGCGAAGCCCAAATATTTCCACGTGAATTTCCAAACATGGTAGCGGTTACTGACTTTGGGTGATATACGGATGATAGACCATTATTCCATTCGGTACGCGAAACTGCCCACGCCCCTCGCCAGGCGGGCCTTTTCGCGTCGGCTGCCACCGGGGCGAAGGGATGTCCCGGACCGCACGGGCACGGCAGTGATCGCAGTACGGCATTCCAATCAGTAACACTAATTTGACAGACGTAACACGGCGAGGTAACCCACCCCAACTCCACCTTCCTCCGCGTTCCGCCCGCCATCACCGGCGGAACGCCAACCCGGCGGACACGGTCGCCGCCGGCGCGCACCGCACGTCAGGCGCTCCTGACGTGGCCTGCGCACGCAACGGGCAATCCAATGCCGCGGCCGCGCCGCGGTTCCACTGGTTTCCGGAGGTGACCGATGGTCTTCGACATCCTGCATCTTGCTATCATTCTCTTCCTCATCGCGGGGCTCGCGTTCGCGGGCGGCCCGCTCATCCTCGCCCTGCTCGTGGCTCCACGGGCGCGCGGCGGCGACCTGGGCATGTCCTACGAATGCGGCATGCGTCCCCACGGCAACGCCTGGACCCGCTTCGGCATCAACTACTACGTCTACGCCCTGCTGTTCATCGCCTTCGACGTGGACGTGCTGTACCTGTTCCCCGCCGCCGCCCACTACCACGCCACCGTGGGCTGGGCCGCCTTCGTCGAGATCTGCGTCTTCCTGTTCTTCCTCGTGCTTGCCCTGGTCTATTTCCGCGCCAAGGGGGTGTTCACATGGCCGCGCAAGATTGCCCTGTAAGGCCGCCGGTCATCGTACCGGCCACGGGCGGGGTCGATGCGCCCATCGTCAACGTGGCGCCGGTGCAGAAGATCCTGGACGTGTGCCGGGCCATGTCGCTGTGGCCCATGACCTTCGGCCTGGCCTGCTGCGCCATCGAGATGATGGCGGTGGGCATGGCCCGGTTCGACATTTCCCGCTTCGGGGCCGAAGTGTTCCGGCCCTCGCCGCGCCAGTCGGACCTGATGATCGTGGCGGGCACCGTCACCCGCAAGATGGCCCCGGCGCTGGTGCGCCTCTACGAGCAAATGCCCGCGCCGCGCTACGTCATGGCGCTGGGCAACTGCGCCATCTCGGGCGGGCCGTTCAACTTCGAGGGGCAGTACGCCATCATCGAGGGCGTGGACAACCTGGTGCCCGTGGACGTGTACGTGCCCGGCTGTCCGCCACGGCCCGAAGCGCTGCTGGAAGGGCTGTTCCAGATCCAGCACAAGATCACCGGCCGCCGCTGGTGGCCGGTGCCCGCCGAGGTCTCCGGCTCGCTGGGGGGTGGCGCATGACGCCCGGAACCTCCCTTCCCACCCCCGACATGCTGCTGGCCCCGCTGGAGCCCGCGTACATGGCCCGCGAGAACCCGGCCCGCACCGGCCTCGCCTGGTCGGCCTTCCTGTCCGCCGACGCGCTGCCCCGCGCCGCCGCCCTGCTGCTGGAGGCGGGCTGGCACCTGGAGGACATCTGCGGCCTGGACGTGCGCGAAGGGCTGGTGGCGGTGTACCACTTCGACCGCATGACCGCCCCCGGCCGCCTGGCCATCCACATCCTGACGGACCGCGAAGCCCCGGCGCTGCCCTCCATCGCGGACATCTACCAGGGCGCGGAATGGCACGAACGGGAAACCGCCGACTTCTACGGCATCGCCTTCACCGGCAACCCCAACCCCGCGCCGCTGCTGCTGCCCGAAGGCATGCAGGGCTACCCCCTGCTGAAGGACGCCGCCGCCCGCGCGCCGCTGGCCGCCCTGCTGGCCGCGCCCGGCCGCGAGGCGGAAGTGCTGCGCAAGGCCGACGGCTTCAACCTGCTGGAACCGGCCGAAGACAGCAAACCGGCCAAGCCCGCCAAGGCCAAGGCCGCCGCCACCGGGGAGGGCACCGACAATGCATAGCACCGACACCCTCCGGCAGCGCGCCACGTCCTGTCCCGCCGCCTCGGCGGACGGGGGCTGCGCCGACGACCAGATCGCGGGCGACGGCTACACCTGCCGCTTCGAGCAGGGGGCCCGCCCGGAATCGCTCATCCTGAACATGGGGCCGCAGCACCCGTCCACCCACGGCGTGCTGCGCGTGCTGCTGGAACTGGACGGCGAATACATCGTCCGGGCGGAACCCGTGCTGGGCTACCTGCACCGCATGCACGAGAAGATGGCCGAGGTGAAGAACCCCGCCCAGTTCATGCCCAACATGGGCCGGGTGGACTACCTGCACGCCCTGGCCTGGAACTGGGCCTACGTGGGCGCGGTGGAAAAGCTGGCGGGCATCGAGATTCCCGAGCGGGCCGAATGGCTGCGGGTGATCACCTGCGAGCTGAACCGCATCACGTCGCACCTTCTGTGGTGGGGCGCGTACCTGCTGGACCTGGGGGCCTTCACCCCCATCATGTACGCCTTCGACGACCGCGAACGGCTGCTGGACCTGTTGCAGATGATGACCGGCTCGCGCCTGACGTACAGTTCGTTCCGCTTCGGCGGGGTGTACTCCGACGCAAGCCCGGCCTTCGTGCAGGGCGTGCGCGAGTTCATCCCGCACATGCGCTCGCGCCTGCCCATGTACACCGCGCTGGTGACGGAAAACATCATCCTGCGCCGCCGCATCGAAGAGGTGGGCGTCATCCCGCCGGACATGGTCACCCGCTACGGGGCCAGCGGTCCGGTGGCGCGCGGCAGCGGCATCGCCTACGACGTGCGCCGGGCGGAACCCTACTCCGTGTACGACAGGGTGGACTACGAGATTCCCGTCCGCCACGAGCAGTGCTCCATGGCCCGGTACATGGTGCGCATGGCCGAGATCGAACAGAGCCTGCGCATCGTGGAACAGGCGCTGGACCAGTTGCCCGAGGGCGAGCACATGCACCCCAAGGCCCCCAAGCCCAGCTTCAAGCTGCCCGCGGGCGAATCGTACTTCGCGGTGGAAGGGGCGCGCGGCAAGATCGGCGTGTGGATCGCCAGCGACGGCGGCAAGACGCCCTACCGCGTCAAGCTGCGGGCGCCGGGCTTCTCCAACCTGGCCCTGTTCGCCGAATGCGCGCGCGGCACCCTGCTGGCCGACGCCGTCGCCATCCTCGGCAGCCTCGACATGGTCATCCCCGAAATCGACAGGTAGGCCGCCATGAATGCAACCATCTCCTTCGATTCCGTGCTGCACGTGGTGCTCGCGCTGGTGGGCGTGGCCGTCTTCGTGGGGCTGAACGGGCTGCTGCTCGTCTACGCCGAACGCAAGGTGGCGGGCTTCATCCAGCGCCGCCCCGGCCCCTACGAGGTCGGCCCGCAAGGCATCCTGCAAGCCGTGGCCGACGCCCTGAAGCTCATCGGCAAGCAGCTGGTGCGCCCGGACAGGGCGGACCCGCTGCTGTTCTGGATGGCCCCGGTGCTGGCCTTCTTCCCCGTGCTGCTGCTGTTCCTGCCCATTCCCTTCAGCCCGCTGCTCACCGGGTGGGACGTGAACCTGGGCCTGCTGCTCATCCTCGCCTTCACCGGGTTCAACGTGCTGGCCCTGCTGCTGGCGGGGTGGGGCTCCAACAACAAGTACGGCCTGCTCGGCGCGGCCCGCGCCGTGGCCCAGTCCGTGGCCTACGAAATCCCCCTGCTGCTCTCGGTGCTGGCCATCGCCTTCCAGGAAGGCACGCTGAGCCTCACCGCCATCGTGGACGGGCAGGGCGGCATGCCGTGGCAGTGGAACATCGCCGTGCAACCGCTGGCGTTCCTGATCTTCCTCGTCAGCGCCCTGGGCGAGACCAACCGCGCCCCCTTCGACCTGCCCGAGGCCGAATCGGAACTGACCGCAGGCTTCCACACCGAATACTCGGGCATGGGCTTCGGCATGTTCTTCCTGGCCGAATACGCCAGCATGATCGTGGCGTGCAGCGTGTGCACCGTGCTGTTCCTGGGCGGGTGGAAAGGCCCGTTCCTCGACGGCGTGTGGTGGTTCCTGGCCAAGGTCTACGCGCTGCTGCTGACCATGATGTGGCTGCGCTGGACCTTCCCGCGCGTGCGCTTCGACCAGTTGCTGAACATGAACTGGCGGTGGCTGCTGCCCCTCGGCGTGCTGAACCTGCTGGCGACCGCGTTCGTCATGAAGCTGTAGAGACGGAAAGGCGGCGGGGGAAGGGGACCCTTTGAAAAGGGTCCCCTTCCCCCGGACCCCCATCCCCCCAAACTTTTCATTAGGGTGGACGCCCACATGAAGGGGTCAAGGGGGCGCGGCCCCCTTGCGGGGGGCCGGGGGGCAGAGCCCCCCGCTCTCTAAGGAGGATATAATGGCATCGATCTTCCGCACCATCGCCGACCTGTGGAGCCTTGTGGTGGGCCTTGGCATCACCGGCAAGGAGTTCTGCAAACCCGGCGTCACCGTGCACTATCCCCGGGCCGAGGTAGCGCCCGAGGCGGCGGCCTCGTTCCGGGGCCCCATAGAACTCATCGGACTGGACAAGGACCCGGCCAAGCCCCGGTGCATCGCCTGCATGCTCTGCGTGTCGGCCTGCCCCAGCGGGTGCATCGCCGTCACCCGCGCCGTCGCGCCCAAGCCCACGCCGGAAGAACTGAAGGCCATGGCCGAGGCCGAGGCGCGCGGCGAAAAGCCCAAGAAGCCCGCGCCGCCCAAGGCCCCCGGCACCTGGACCTACGACTTCTCGCTGTGCAGCCTGTGCGGCAGCTGCGTGGAGGTCTGCCCGGTGGACTCCCTCGGCTTCTCCAACGACATCTACATGGTGGGGACGAAACGCGAGGACTTCGTGTTCGACCAGCTGGCCCGCCTGGCCCGCAAGGCCGCGGCGCGCAAGCCGGAGCCCAAGGCCGCCCCCGCGCCGACGCCCGCCGGACCGCCCGCACCGGCCGCACCGGCCGCCGCGCCCTCCGAACCCGGCACCGCAACCCCCGCAAGCGAGGCATGACATGGAAACACCGGCAATCCTCGCCTTCGGCTTCTACTTCCTGGTCATTGTCGTCGGCTGTTTCATGGCCGTGGGCTGCGCCAGCCTGGTGCGGGCGCTGGTGGGGCTGGTCGCCACGCTGCTGGGCGTGGCGGGCATGTACCTGCTGCTCAACGCGCCGTTCATGGCCTTCATGCAGATCCTCATCTACATCGGCGCCATCTGCGTGCTGATCTTCTTCGCGCTGATGCTGGCCCGGGCCGACGCGGACGGTGACGAGGCGGACCCCGCCCCGGCCGCGCGCACCTTCAAGGGGGTGCTGGCGGCCATGCTGCCCGGCGCGCTGCTGGCCCCCATCCTGCTGCTGCACCCCACGGCGTCGCACCTGCTGCCGCCGGACGTGCCGCTGGCCGACCTCGGCCGCAGGCTGATGGAGGACTACGTGCTGCCCTTCGAACTGATCTCGGTGGTCCTGCTCATCTCCATGGCCGGGGCCGTGCTGCTCGTCTGGGAAAGGAGGGACAAGTGAAACCGCTCGTGCTCTACCAACTGGCCTCCCTCGTGCTGCTTGGCGCGGGCCTGGCCGGGCTGGTCAAGCGGCGCACGCTGGTGGGCATGCTCATCGCCGTTGAACTGATGCTCAACGGCGCGGGGCTGTCCATCGTGGCCGCCACCCAGCTCACCGGGGGCGACGCCGCCCTCGGACAACTGGCCACGCTGCTGGTCATGGGCCTTGCGGCGGCTGAAGCCACCGTGACCCTGGCCGCCATCGTGGTGGTGTTCCGCCGCTTCGGCTCCACCCGCACCGACGCCCTGACCACCCTGAGGGAGCAGCCGTGATGACAGCGCCCAACACCATCGAAACCGCGAGCCTGCTCGTTCCGCTCATCATCACCCTGGTCGCGCCCTTCGCCATCATGCTGGCGCGCGGCAACGCCAACCGGCGCGAGGCCGTGTCGTTCATCGCCGCCGCGCTGACCTTCGTCTCGGTGCTGCAACTGGCGCCGGGGGTGATCGGCGGGACCATCTACACCTACACCGTCACCACCATCCTGCCCGGCATCAGCCTGACCCTGTGCGCCGATGGGCTGGGGATGATCTTCGCGCTCATCGCCACCTTCCTGTGGGGCTTCGCCACCAGCTACAACATCGGGTACATGCGCGGGCTGAACGAACACGCCCAGACGCGCTACTACACCTGTTTCGCCGTGGCCATCTTCGGCGCGGTGGGGGTGGCCTTCTCGGCCACGGTGTTCACCCTGTACCTGTTCTACGAGGTCATCACCGTCTTCACCTACCCGCTGGTGGCCCACCACCAGGACGCGGAGGGCTTTGCCGGGGCGCGCAAGTACCTGGTGTACCTGATGGGCACCTCCAAGCTGTTCCTGCTGCCCGCCATGGTGCTGACCTACGTGCTCACCGGCACGCTGGACATGCGCCTTGGCGACGTGCTCACCGGCATGTTCCCGGCGGACGTCATCGCCGCCCACCCCAACCTGGTGCGGCTGACCTACGTGCTGTACATCGCGGGCCTGGCCAAGGCGGCCCTTGCCCCGTTCCACAACTGGCTGCCCTCGGCCATGGTGGCCCCCACGCCCGTCTCGGCCCTGCTGCACGCGGTGGCCGTGGTCAAGGCGGGGGTGTTCTCCGTAAGCCGGATCATCCTGTCCGGCTTCGGGGTCGAGGCCATGGACACGCTGGGCCTCGGCATTCCCACCGCGTGGCTGGCGGCGTTCACCATCGTGGGGGCCTCGCTCATCGCCCTGACCAAGGACGACATCAAGGCCCGGCTGGCCTATTCCACGGTCAGCCAGCTGTCCTACGTGATCATCGGGGTGGCCCTGCTGACGCCGTCGGCCGTGCAGGGCGGGCTGATGCACATCCCCCACCACGCCTTCTCCAAGATCACCCTGTTCTTCGGCGCGGGGGCCATCTACGTGGCCACGCACATCAAGAAGATCAGCCAGATGAACGGCCTTGGCCGCCGCATGCCGTGGACCTTCGGGGCCTTCGGCCTGGCCTCGCTGTCCATGATCGGCATGCCGCCGGTGTGCGGCTTCGTCTCCAAATGGTACATCGTCAACGGCTCACTCCAGGCCGGGCAGACCGCCCTGCTGGTGGCCCTGCTGCTGTCCACCCTGCTCAACGCGGGCTACTTCGTGCCCATCTTCTACCGGGCGTTCATGCTGCCGCCCGCCCCCGACGCCAACATCGAGCAATACAGCGAGGCCCCCGCCTCCATGGTGGTGCCGCTGTGCCTGACCGGGGCCATATCGCTGCTGCTGGGCCTGTACCCGCAGGTGTTCCTGAACTTCATCCAGGCGTTCGGCCACTTCTAGGAGCGCACCATGAACGGACTCGGAGCATTCCTTGAACGCCAGCGCGAACTGCGCGGCGCATGGCTGAAGGCGTTGTACGGGGTGCTGGCCGCCCTCGTGCTGCTGAACCTGTTCATCGGCCCGCACGACCCGCACTTCGTCCTCGACGCCTACCCCGGCTTCTGGGCGCTGTTCGGCCTCGTGGTGGGCGTGCTGATGGTGGTGATCATGAAGCGCATGGTGCAGCCCGCCATCGTGCGCAAGGAGGACCACTATGGAGACGTGTAGAACTCATTGCGGCATCGCCTTTGACGCGAAAACGCGGGCTTCCCGGCAGCGGCAAGGCAGCGGCGGAAAAGACGACGCAGGCGTAGCAGCGCTACGGCGAGGAGGCTTTTGCGCCGATAACGCCGCCGGTGCCCAAAGACCGCGTTTGCAGCCAAAGGAGGTGGCGTAATGAGTTCTCCCTTCATCCACCCCGCCATCGGGTTCCTGGCGCTGGCGGCGGTGCTGCCCTTCCTGCGCGGAAAATGGTGGAACTGGCTGCTGCCCGCCCCGGCGGTGCTGGCCATCTTCGCCGTGTTCACCATGACGCCGGGCGACCACCTGACCCTGAACTGGCTGGGCCAGACCCTGCTGCTGGGCCGGGTGGACAAGCTGTCGCTGGTCTTCGCCCAGGTGTTCGCGGTGATGTCGCTGGCGGGCATGCTGTACGCCATGCACGTGGAGGACCGGGGCCAGCACATCGCCGCCGCCCTGTACGTGTCGGGCGGGTTCGGCTGCGTGTTCGCGGGCGACTACCTGACCCTGTTCGTGTTCTGGGAACTGATGTCCATCGGCTCCACCTTCCTCGTGCTGCTGAACCGCACGCGCGAGTCGGTGCTGGCGGGCTTCCGCTACTTCCTCTACCACACCGCCGGGGGCCTGCTGCTGCTGGCGGGCCTGCTGCTGCGCTACAAGGCGCTGGGCACGTGGGAGTTCACGGCCATGGCCCCGGGGGCCACCCCGCCCCTGTACGAATGGCTGATCCTGGCCGGGTTCTGCGTCAACGCCGCCGTGGTGCCGCTGCACGCATGGCTGCCCGACGCCTACCCGCGCGGCACGGTGACCGGCTCGGTGTTCATGTGCGCCTACACCACCAAGACGGCGGTGTACGTGCTGGCGCGCGGCTTCGCCGGATGGGAGATCCTGGCGGCGGCGGGCACGGTGATGGCGGTGTACGGCGTGCTGTACGCCTGCATCGAGAACAACGCCCGGCGCATCCTGTCGTACCACATCGTCTCGCAGGTGGGGTACATGGTGGCGGGCATCGGCGTGGGCACGGCCATGACCCTGAACGGCGCGGTGGCCCACGCCTACGCGCACATCCTGTACAAGGGCCTGCTGTTCATGGGCGCGGGCTGCCTGCTGCACGCGGCGGGCACGGCCAAGCTGGACAAGCTGGGCGGACTGGCCGCGCGGCTGCCGTGGGTCATGGTGCTGTACATGGTGGCGGCCCTGTCCATCTCGGGCATGCCGGTGTTCAACGGGTTCATCTCCAAGACCATGACCATCACCGGCGCGGCCGAGGCGCACCGCACCCTCGTGGCGCTGGGCCTCGAAATCGCGGCGGTGGGCACGTTCATCTCGGTGGGCATCAAGCTGCCCTACTTCGCCTTCTGGGGCGGCAAGCCCACGGACAACGACCGTGCGCTGGCCCCCATCCCGTGGAACATGTACGCGGGCATGACCGTGCTGGCCGTGCTGTGCATCGCGCAGGGCGTGGCCCCGTCCATCCTGTACGCCTGGCTGCCCTTCGAGGTGGAGCACCCCTACGTGCCGTGGACCGCGTGGCACGTGCTGCAATCGCTGCTGTTGCTGGGCTTCTCGGGGCTGGCCTTCTACCTGCTGCGCAAGGTGATCACCCCGCACGAAGGGCTGAACCTAGACGTGGACATCGCCTACCGCGCGGTGGGCACCGGGGCGCTGCGCTTCGTGTGCCGCCCGCTGGCCTTCCTGGACGACCGCTGGACCGAGGCATACCGCACGGGCGGCCTGCGCGGGCTGATGGGCATCGCGCTGGGTTCCGTGTGGTTCGACCGCAGGGCCATCGACGGCGTGGTGGACGGCAGCGCACGCACGGTGCGGGGCATCGGCGGGCTTGGCGCGCGCACCCAGAACGGCAGCCTCCAGGACTACCTGGGCTTGGCCGCGTTCCTGGCGCTGTGCGTGTTCGGCCTGGTCTGGTATCTCGGCTAGCCGCAACGGGACCCACAAAAAACGGAGACGCCTGTGTATCCTGACATACCGGTCCTCAGCATCCTGATCTTCCTGCCCCTTGCGGCGGCGGCGCTGCTGCTGCCGCTGCGCGACGACGAGACCGTGCGCCGCGTGTCGCTGGCGGCGTCGCTCGCCGGGCTTGCGGCGGGTTGGCCGCTCATCGCCTTCAACCCCGACGCCGGGTTCCAGTTCGTGGAGCGCATGACCTGGGTGGCCCGCTGGGGCCTTGAATACCACCTGGCCGTGGACGGCATCAGCATCCTGATGGTGTGGCTGACCCTGTTCACCCTGCCGCTGTGCGTGCTGTGCTCGTGGACGTACATCGGCAAGCGGGTGAAGGAGTTCCACGTCTGCCTGCTGCTGATGACCTCCGCCTGCATCGGCGTGTTCACGGCCATGGACCTGGTGCTGTTCTACGTGTTCTGGGAGGCCATGCTCATCCCCATGTACCTGCTCATCGCGGTATGGGGCGGGGCCGAGCGGCGCTACGCATCCATCAAGTTCTTCCTGTACACCCTTGCCGGGTCCACCCTGCTGCTGGTGGCCATCGTGGCCTTCCGCATCGCCGGGGGCACCTTCTCCATCCCCGACCTGATGCAGCAGACCTTCGGGTTCCGCTTCCAGTACTGGGCCTTCCTCGCCATGGCGCTGGCCTTCGCCATCAAGGTGCCCATGTTCCCGTTCCACACCTGGCTGCCCGCCGCGCACGTGCAGGCCCCGTCCGCAGGCAGCGTCATCCTTGCGGCGGTGCTGCTGAAGATGGGCACCTACGGGTTCCTGCGCTTCTGCCTGCCGCTGACGCCCGAGGCCAGCGTGCACTTCGCCCCGCTGATGATCGGCGTGTCGGTGGTGTCCATCCTGTACGGGGGCGCGGTGGCTCTGGGGCAGACCGACATCAAGAAGCTGGTGGCCTATTCGTCGGTGGCCCACATGGGCTTCGTGACGCTGGGCATCTTCCTGTTCCAGAAAAGCGGCGTGCAGGGCGCGCTGCTCCAGATGCTGAACCACGGCATCGTCACCGGCGCCATGTTCATGATGATCGGCGCGCTGTACGAACGCAGCCACAGCCGCGAGGTGGCGGACAACATGGGCCTGGGCAAGTACCTGCCCGCGTTCATGTTCTTCTGGGGGCTGTATGCCCTGGCCTCGTTCGGCTTTCCGGGCACCAACGGCTTCGTGGGTGAAGTGCTGGTGTTCGTGGCCGCCTTCCAGCAAAGCCTGACCGTGGGCGTGCTCATCGTGCCCGGCGCGCTGCTGGCGGCGGCGTACATGTTCCGGGTCAGCCTGCGCATGGCCTGGGGCAGCCCGTCCACGGCCAAGACGTGGAACGACCTGAACCGCCGCGAATGGGCCTACCTGCTGCTGCCCGCCGTGCTGGTGCTGTGGATCGGCCTTGCGCCCGCGCCCTTCCTGCGGCTGATCGACCCCGCCGTGGACCGCCTGCTGGCCGACCTGCGCAACCGCGCCCCGGTGGCCGAAGCGCAGCTTGCCTTCGGCCGCGCGGACGCCCCGCGCCATGAACCGCCCGCCATCCTCGCATCCGCCGCCATCGCCAAGGAGGTGCGCCAGTGAACCTCGACCTTACCCTGCTGCTGCCCGAGTGCGCCATGCTGCTGCTGGTGGCCGTGCTGTTCGTGCAGGCGCTGGCCGCCGGGGCCGCTTCCGTGTCCGCCCACCGCTGGCTGCCCTACGGGGCGCTGGCGGTGACGGCCGCCACCGTGGCCGGTCTGCCCGCGGAAGGAATGCTGCTGTGGGACGCCTACAAGGTGGACGCCCTGTCGCAGTTCTTCAAGCTGTGCGTGGCGGGCGGCTTCTGCATCGCCGTGCTCAACGCCACCCGCCAGCCCACGCTGGAGGAAGGCAAGCGCGCAGACTACTTCCTGTTCCTGGGGGTGTCGGCGTGGGGCCTGATGCTGCTGGCATCCGCCGCCGAACTGGTGACCCTGTACCTTGCGCTGGAACTGTCGTCGTACAGCCTGTACGTGCTCATTCCCCTGCGCGGGCGCACCCGCGAGGGGGCCGAGGCCGGGGTCAAGTACATCCTGTTCGGCGCGGCGGCCACGGCCATCTCGCTGTACGGGCTATCGTACATCATGGCCGCGCAGCAGACCACGTACATCGCGGCGCTGGCCGCGCGCGACTGGTCGTGGGCGGCCAGCCCCATGGCGGTGGTAGGCCTGTCGCTGTTCCTGTGCGGCATGTTCTACAAGCTGGCCCTGTTCCCGTTCCACTTCTGGTGCCCCGACGTGTACCAGGGGGCCAGCAACGAAACCGCCGCCTACGTGGCCACCCTGCCCAAGCTGGGCGCGGTGGTGGTGCTGGTGCGCCTGGCGGCCCTGCTCCAGCCGGGGCTGGAGATCACCACGGCCATCGCTTGGCTGGGGGTCATCTCCATGACCTTCGGCAACCTGTGCGCGCTGGTCCAGAAGGACGTGAAGCGCATGCTGGGCTTCTCGTCCGTGGCGCACGCGGGCTACGTGACCGTGGGCCTAGTGTCCGGCACGGCGGAGGGCCTTGCCGCCGCCGCGTTCTATGCGCTGGTGTACGTGGTCATGAACCTGCTGTGCTTCTGGGTGGTGTCCCGCGTGGCCGTGGACGGACGCAACCTGGTCCTGTCCGACCTCAACGGGCTGCACCGCCGCTCTCCGGTGCTGGCCTTCGCCCTTGGCGTGGGGGCCTTCGCGCTGGTGGGCCTGCCGCCCACGGCGGGCTTCATGGGCAAGCTGTTCCTGATCACGGCGGCGTGGAACCACGGGTACAACTGGCTGGTCATCGCCCTGGCCCTGAACAGCGCCATCGCCATCTACTACTACCTGTCGCTGGTGCGCCACGCCTACACCGAACCGGACGAGAACACGGCCCTGCCCGCGCCCGACCAGAGCGCGTTCAGCCTGGGCGGCGCGGTGGCGCTGGCCGCCGCCACGCTGGTGCTGGGCATCGTGCCCGCGCCGCTGTTCGAGAAGGCGGTCAAGGCGGGGATGGCCCTCTTCGGCTGATCCAATCCTGAGCTGATCGGGGCTAAAAACGAAGGGGCCGTCCACAGCCCCGGCTTTCCCGAAAACATACGGAATCCCCCTGTCCCACGCGGGGCAGGGGGATTTTGCACTCTCAAGGAGAGCATGGCTCCCGGCGGCATGTGGTGCCAATGTCACGCCAAGTCGCGCTTCCGTGACTGCCGCGCCGAAACCTGCTAGTGTCCTGCCGCAGGGCGGGAACATTACGGCAACACACCGGTTTTCCCTGAAATTCCGGCCACACGGGCCGGCCATCCAGTCCGCCGCGCAGGCATCCCCGGCCGGTTCCCCGCCGCCGCGCCGTTCACGCAACCTTTGCCTTCACGAGAACCACCACATGCTCATCGGTCCGCACACCCACGACGAATTCATGGAAGTGGCGCGCAGGTTCCACGGCTACCCGGCCCCCGGCCTGATCATCGGCGGCTACATGGTCGAACTGGCCCGGCAGGGCCTGCCGGAAGGCGTGCTGTTCGACGCCATTTCCGAGACCGAACAGTGTCTGCCCGACGCGGTGCAGCTGCTGACCCCCTGCACGGTGGGCAACGGCTGGCTGCGCATCATGAACTTCGGCATCTACGCGGTGTCGCTGTTCGACAAGCGCACCGGCGAAGGGGTGCGCGTGCACCTGGACGTGGACAAGATGGGGCCGTGGGGCGAAATCCGCACCTGGTTCCTGAAGCTGAAGCCCAAGAAGGATCAGGACACGCCGCTGTTGCAGGCCCAGATCAAGGAGGCGGGGCCGGACATCCTCACCGCCCGGCCCGTCACCGTGCGGCCCGACCGGCTGGGCCACAAGGGCAAGGGGCTGGTGGGCCGCTGCCCGCTGTGCGGCGAATACTATCCGGTGTCCTCGGGCGGCATCTGCCGCTCGTGCCAGGGCGAATCGCCCTACCACGCCGGTCCGGGCCTGGCCTTCGAGGGCCAGCCCGCCCTGCGCGCCGTGCCCGTGGCCGAGGCCGTGGGCAAGCGCGCCCTGCACGACATGACCCGCATCGTCCCTGGCGAGCACAAGGACGCCGAATTCACCGCCGGGCAGGAACTGACTGCGGGCGACATCTGTAGATTGCAGCTGATGGGGCGCAACTCCATCTACGTGCAGGAGGACGCGGACGCCGCCGAGGCCTGGGTGCACGAGGACGAGGCCGCCAAGACCTTCGCCGAACTGATGGCGGGCGAGGGCGTGGCCATGCGCGACGCCCCGCGCGAGGGCAAGGCCAACCTCACCGCCACCCGCGACGGCCTGCTGCTGGTGGACGCCGAACGGCTGGAGCGCTTCAACCTGGTGCCCGACGTGATGTGCGCCACCCGCCAGGGCTACAGCGTGGTGCTGGCGGGCACCAAGGTAGCGGGCACGCGGGCCATCCCGCTGTACCTCTCGCGCGAGAATTACATCAAGGCCACGGCCATGTTGCAGGACGGCCCGCTGTTGCGGGTGCTGCCCATGCGCGCCGCGAAAATCGGCATCCTGGTCACCGGCACCGAGGTCTTCCAGGGGCTGATCCAGGACAAGTTCGCGCCCATCATCACCCAGAAGGCCCAGCGCCTGAACTGCGAGGTGGTGAAGACCGTGTTCGCCCCCGACGACGCGGCCCTGATAACCCAGGGCGTACGCGACCTGATCACCGCCGGGGCGGATCTGGTGGTGACCACGGCCGGGCTGTCCGTGGACCCGGACGACGTGACCCGCAAGGGTTTGGTGGACGCGGGCCTTGCCGACATGCTGTACGGCCTGCCCATGCTGCCCGGCACCATGAGCCTGGTGGGGCGCATCGCCAACGAACAGGCCCCCCACCCCGTGCAGGTGCTGGGCGTGCCCGCCTGCGCGCTGTTCTACAAGACCACCGCGCTGGACATCCTGTTGCCGCGCCTGCTGGCCGGGGTGGAGATCACCCGGCGCGACCTGGCGAAACTGGGCGAGGGCGGCCTGTGCATGGAGTGCAAGAGCTGCACCTATCCCAAGTGCCCGTTCGGGAAATAGCGCCCGGACGGCACCTGATCACGAGCAAAACCGGGAAGGCGCGGGCCTTCCCGGTTTTTCCGTTTCCGGCGTTCGCCGCTGCCGACCCCACACACTTGACGCGCCCGGCAAGCCCCCCGATACTTCCCCCCATGAGCCGCAGCCCACGCCATGCCGCCGTCCGCTTCTGGCGCGACCCGGACCTGCCCGGAGTGGAGGTGCGCCGGTCGAGCTACAACGAGGAAACCTTCCGCCGCCACACCCACGCCGCGTACTCCATCGGGCTCATGGACGGCGGGGCCGCCTCGTTCATGCTGGAGGGCGCGCCGCACCGGGCCGTGGCCGGGCAACTGGTGCTCATCGAACCGGGCCGGGTGCATGCCTGCAACCCCGACCGCGACACCTTCTTCGCCTACCGCATGTTCTACGTGGACCCGGACTGGCTGGCGGAACTGGCGGCAACCGCCGAGGCCCCGGAAACCGCGCCCGCCCGGCCCTGCCTCCCCCGCTTCCGCTCGCCGGTGGTGGACTGCGCGCAGACCACGGCCGCGTGGTCGGCCCTGTACGACGCGGTGACGCGCGGCGGCTCGGTGCTGGAAAAACAGTCGCTGCTGGTGCAGGCGGCGGAACTGCTGCTGGCCCGCCACTGCCTGCCCGCTTCCGGCCCCGGCCCAGACCCTGGCCCAGACCCTGGCCCAGACCCTGCCACGGCCACCGCCGCAAACCCGCCGGACCCCGCCGAGGCGGTGGAGGCGGTGCGCCGCCACCTGCGCGGCCACGTGGCCGACCCGGTACGGCTGGACGACCTGGCCCGGCTGGCCGGGCGCAGCCGCTGCCACCTGCTGCGCATGTTCCAGCAGGCCACGGGCCTGCCCCCGCACGCCTACCAGACCCAACTGCGCGTGGACGCGGCACGGCGCCTGCTGGCCGCCGGGCACGCCATCAGCCACGTGGCGGCGGAAACCGGCTTTTCCGACCAGAGCCACTTTTCGCGCGTGTTCCGCGACCTGACCGGGGCCACCCCCCGCCAGTACCAGCAGGGCGGGGCCGTGGCGCACCCGTCCGGAGAAACCGCCACCGACGCCTGACGCCCCCCACCCCGCCCCGCTCTCTCCGCCGCACACCGCAAGGGCCGGACATGTTCCGGCCCTTTGCCGTTTCCGGGCCGCGCCCAGAACCGCACCCGCCGTCCCCATGCCCCGCCGCCGCTCTCCCCCCTCCTCTCCGTAAAGCCGCCTTTACATCTCTTTCCGTCTCTTGATGGGCGTTCCGGCCTGTTGCCTCCGTACATACCGGTAACAGGTCCTTCACACCTCAGCACGGAAGTTCAGCCCATGAGACAGCAGCGGCACCACGCCACGGTGCTCCATTCCATCGAGGAAGGACTGTGCACGGACGATTCGCCATGTCCCGGCGTGAACATGATCGCCTGCTACCTGGAAAAATCGGCCACACCTGCTGAACGAAGGCGTCTTGAATCGCACTTCGCATCGTGCAGGTCATGCAGGGGAGACCTTCTGGAACTGCGCAAGATCATGAAGGCGCCGGAAGTGAAGACGCCGTTCGAGGCCGTGGAGGCGGCGCTGGCCCTCTCCACCCGGCACGAAACGGGACATGACCCGGAACAGGGCACGCCGGAACAGGGCACGCCGGAACAAGGCCCGGAGGACAGCAATGACCACTATCTCATCCTTGTATAGCGCCACCAACACATCGTCGTCTTCCAGCAGTGGCAGCAGCGGGACCACGCTGGATTCCGACGCCTTCCTGCAACTGCTCATCGCGGAGTTGCAGAACCAGGACCCCACCAATCCCACCGACTCCACCGAGATGATCAACCAGATCGCCTCGTTCTCCACGGTGGAGCAGTTGTCGGCCCTCAACGACACGGCCACCTCCATCTACGACTCGCTCACCGCCATGAGCCTGAACTCCGCCGTGAGCTTCATCGGGCAGTCCGTGCTGGCCGAAGGCGACGACATCTCCAAGACCAGCGACGGAACCACCGCCGTCTCCTTCACGCTGGAATCGGACGCGGAAAGCCTGACTGCGCACGTCTACAACTCCAGCGGCACCATCATCAATTCCATCTCCCTCGGCGCCACGGACAGCGGCACCTACACCTTCACCTGGGACGGCACCAACTACACCGGCGCCGAAGTGGCCAACGGCACCTACAGCGTGGTGTTCGAAGCCTACGACGAGGACGGCGACAGCCTGGAGGTCTCCACCATGGTGGCGGGCACGGTCTCCGGCGTCTCGGTGGAGAACGGCGTCACGGTGCTCACCCTGTCCGACGGCCGCACGGTGAACCTCGAAGACGTCTACAGCGTCGTCTCCTCCGACGCATAACAACCAGCACGCGCACTGTCGCGGGAGCACGCCATGGGCCTTTCATCCTCCATGTATGCCAGCGTCTCGGGGCTGCTGAGCACCGCCGAGTCCATCAGCGTCATCGGCAACAACCTCGCCAACTCCAGCACCACGGGCTACAAGTCCATGTCCATGCTGTTCGAGGACGTATTCTATTCCTCCATCACCACCTCCGGCGGCATCGACCAGATCGGCAACGGCTCGTCCATCGCGGCCATCGCCACGGACTTCTCGCAGGGGTCGTACAAGGACACCTCCGAGGCCATGAACATGGCCATCGGGGGCGTGGGCTACTTCATCGTGGAGGACCCGCAGAACGACGGCCAGATATACTACACCCGCGCGGGCGACTTCACCTTCAACACCGAAGGGTACCTGGTGAACTCCTCCGGCTACCAGGTGCAGGGCTGGGCCGTGGACCCGGACACCGCCAGTTCCAGCGACCCGCAGACCACCGGCGCGCTGGGCGACATCCAGCTGACAAGCCGCACCTCGCCCGCGTCCGCCACCACCAACATCTCCCTGACGGTGAACCTGGATTCCGACGGCGAGGACAACTCCACCTCCACCACCGACCCGTATTTCTCGCTGCTCACCGAATGGGACGGCACCGCCGACGACCCGCTGGGCACCGCCAAGTACGAGTACCAGACCACCATCACCGTGTACGACGAGGCCGGTTCCGCCCACGAACTGACCGTGTACTTCGACAAGGTGGAGGACGGAACCACCGGCGCCACCACCTGGGAATACATCGTCACCATGGACCCCGGCGAGGACGTGCGCACCATCAACGGCCAGAGCCTGGCGGGCACCTCGGCCGCCGGGCTGCTGATGGCGGGCACGCTGACCTTCGACGCCACCGGCGCGCTGGTCTCCACCACGGCCTTCACGCTCGATTCCACCGCCAGCGGCGACCTGACCGACCTGTCCAACTGGACCCTGGCGGAGCTTTCCACCAGCGGCCTGCCGGTGTTCGCCTGCAACTTCTCCGGTTCGGCCGACGCCAGCACCACCGACGCGGCCAACGCCATTCAGGTCGAACTGAACCTCGGCCTGTCGGCCAAGTCCATCACCGACAGCTGGAACACCACCGTCACCAGCGCGGCGGACATCGGCACGGACAGTTCGCTGCTGTTCGGCTTCACCTCCACGGCCTACGGCACCAACCGTTCCACCAGCTACGATTCGGCCAGCAGCACCAACAAATCAAGCCAGGACGGCTACGCCACCGGCTACCTGACCAGCTACTACGTGGACGAGGGCGGGGTGATCTACGGCACCTACTCCAACGGCCAGACCCAGGCGCTGTTCATCGTGGCCCTGGCCAGCTTCGACAACGACCAGGGGCTGAAGCTGATGGGCGGCAACCTGTACTCGGCCACCACGGAATCGGGCACGGCCAACATCGGCCGGGCGGGGCAGGGCATCTACGGCAGCATCTACGGGGAAAAGCTGGAGGAATCCAACGTGGACGTGTCCACCGAGATGGTCAGCCTCATCGTGATGCAGCGCGCCTACCAGGCCAACAGCAAGGTCATCACCACCGTGGACGAAATGCTTCAGACCGCTCTTGGCCTGAAGCGCTAGGGCGGCCGGGGCGCGCGGGGATCGTCGGCCCCGCGCGCCGCGCGCCCGCCTACCGGTTCCGCCGCAACGCACGGGTCTGCCCGTAAGGACGCGCCATGTCCTCGCTCAGTTCCATTTTCAACATCGGCGCCAACGCGCTTTCCAACGCGCAGATCGGCATATCGGTGACCAGCAACAACCTGTCCAATGCCGGGGTGGAAGGCTACTCGCGCCAGACGGTGCAGTACGCCACGGGACCCACGGTCAGCAGCGGCGGGTACACCTACGGTTCCGGGGCCACGGTGTCGGAGATCACCCGGCATTTCAGCTACACCGTGGAGTCGCAGTACCTGACGTACAGCTCCCAGGCGTCCATGTGGGAGACCATCACCTCCACCCTCTCGTCCATTGAAACGCTGTTCGACGACAGCGACGACGAGGGCTACGACCTGTCCACCGCCCTGGACGCCTTCTGGACCAGCCTCGACGCGCTGGCCGCAAACCCGGAAAGCGAGGCCGCCCGCACCGAACTGACCGGCTACGCGGAAACGCTGACCACGCTGCTCAATTCCACCAGCGCCAGCCTGGAGGCGGTGCAGACCAGCCTGAATTCCCAGATCGAACAGCAGGTCGACGACATCAACGACCTGCTGGACACCCTGGCCGGCCTCAACTCGCAACTGGCCGGGGACCCGGAAAACGCCACCCTGCTGGACAGCCAGGCCACCGCCCTGCGCGAGCTTTCCACCTATCTCGCCCTTTCCGTCGTCTACAACGACGACGGCCAGGCCACCGTGTACACCGCCGCCGGGCAGACCCTGGTGCAAGGCAGCACCACCCACAAGCTGGCCTATGAGGGGCCGCAGGCCACCCAGTCGCTGACCTCCGCCTCCACCTTCGATGGGCAGATCTACTTCGAGGGCGAAAGCAGCCACGAAATCACCATAGAGTTCGTCACCTCGGGCACGGCCGACGGTTCGGCGGGCGCGGCCACCTACAAGGTGTCGCTGGACGGCGGGGAAACCTGGCTCACCGACGATTCCGGCAACACCCTGCTGTTCACGGCCTCGGGCGCTGACGACAAGGTGACCGTGGCCGGGGTGTCCATCTGGTTCGGCTCGTCCACCGATTCCGGCGCGGCCGCCAGCGGCAGCCTGGCCGTGGGCGACGACTTCACCGTCATGGCGAAATCCGGGGTGTACTGGTACCAGACCACCTCCGGAAAGGTGAACGTCACCCCCATCGACGTCACCGACTCGGACAGCAACAACCGCCTTTCCGGCGGCAGCCTGGCCGGGCTGCTGGCCACCCGCGACCAGTACGTGGGCAGCTATCTGGAGACGCTGGACGCCCTGGCCGAAGAACTGGTCTGGCAGGTCAACTACGTGCACAGCCAGGGCGCGGGGCTGACCAACTTCTCGTCCGCCACGTCCGGAAATTCCGTGGACGACACCACCGCGGCCCTCTCGGACAGCAGCCTGGCCTACGCCGACCGGCTGACCACGGGCACCCTCTCCATCTCGGTGTACGACGACGCCACCGGAGAGGTGTCCACACTGTCGTCCATCGCCATCGACCCCGCGTCCGACAGCCTGGAGGACGTGGCAGACGCCCTCAACACCACCTTTTCGGGCCTGCTCACGGCCAGCATCAGCAACGGGCAACTCACCATCGCGGCGGCGGACGGCCATTCGTTCCAGTTCGCGGGCGACACCTCGGGCCTGCTCGCGGCGCTGGGCATCAACACCTTCTTCTCTGGCGACGACGCGGGGAACATCGCCGTGTCCGACGCGGTGCTGAACGACCCCAACCGGGTCAACGCCGCCGTGGTGGACGCCTCGGGCGAGGTGCTTTCCGGCGACTCCACCTGCGCCAACAACCTGGCCGCGCTGGCGGACGCCAAGGTGACCCTGGACCTGGCCAGCGGTTCCACCTCCAGGACCCTGAGCAAGCAACTGGCCGCGCTGGTCTCCACCGTGGGCACCGACGTGGACACCTCCGCCCGCAAGTACACCTATTACAGCACCCTGGCCGAAAACGCCGACAGCCTCCAGCAGTCCATTTCCGGCGTGAACACCGACGAAGAACTGATCAACCTCACCAGGTACCAGCAGGCGTACAGCATCGCCGCGCAACTCATCCAGGTGGCGAACTCCATGTTTGAAACCGTTCTTTCGTTGCGGGACTAGGGGTTGTTTCTAACTTGTCCTTTCGCCCGTTGGCTGCGTCAAACTTCGCCTGCCATATCGGTCGAATACGAGAAGAGTATACTCCCTCATGGCAGGCTCGTTTTCCTTGCCAACGAACGAAAACCCTAACTTAGAAACAGCCCCTAGACGAACGCACGCCGCCATTTCTCCCGGGAGTCCACCATGCGCATCTCCACCAGCATGACCTACGACAACTCGCTGAAATACATGACCCGCCTGCAATCGGACATCAACCGGCTGACCATCCAGATGGCCACCCAGCAGCGCATCAACTGCCCGTCGGACGACCCCTACGGCACCGAGGTGGCGCTGACCAACTCCACGCTGATCAGCCAGCTGACCCAGTACCAGAGCAACGTGAACACGGCCAAAGGCTGGCTCTCGCTGGCCGACGACACCCTGGGCGACGCCAGCACCGTGATCACCAGCCTCATCGAACTGGCCGAACAGGCGGCCAACGGCACGCTCACCGACGCCAACCGGCTGGCCATCGCCGAAGAGGCGCGCGGCCTGTACGAACAGCTGATCACCTACGCCAACACCCAGTACAACGGGCAGTCCATCTTCGCCGGGCGCGATTCCGGGGGCACGGCCTACACCCTGGGCCTGGGGGCCACGGTGAGCGGGGCCACCCTGGCCTCGGGCGCGGGGTCCGCCGTACTCTCGGTGGACGGCGAGGCGGACCAGAGCATCCGCATCGAATTCACCGGCGACGGTGCCGTGGGCACGGACGCCATTTCCTACCGCTACTCTACCGACGGCGGCGACACCTGGACCGAGGCCACCCTGGCCGCCGGAGAGACCACCCTGTCCTGCGACGGGGTGCAGGTGCACATGCAGGATGGCACCGGGGTCACCGCCGTATCCGACGACGACACCGGCGCGGGCACGCGCATCACCGTGCGCCCGGCCGCCATCTACACCGGCGACGCGGACGACGGCGCGAAGGTGACGGCCCAGACCAACACCGGCGTCACGGCCACGCCCACCGGCACCTTCGGCAGTTCGGTGGTGGTGCGCATCGAGGGCGACACCAACGTGTCCGGCCCCGTATCGTACCGCTATTCCACCGACGGCGGGCTCACCTGGTCCGACGTGAAGAGTTCGGACAACGGCACGCTGACCGTGCCCGGCGGCACCCTGGAGCTTTCGGCGGGCAGCGGCAGCGGCCTTGCGGCGGGCGACACCTTCACCGTCACCTCCGACTCCACCGACCTCACCGTGCGGGTCTCCACAGGCACCAGCATCGCCATCAACAGTTGCGGGCTGGACGTGTTCGGCGGGCTCTACAGTGCCGACGGCACCGGCTACTCCGGCACCGGCGGCGACGACCTGTTCGAGGCCATCGGCCAGTTCATCGGCTACCTGGAGACCAACAACGAGGAAGGCATCGCCGAAAGCCTGGAGGCCATCACCGCAGGGCAGGCCAGGATGCTTTCCGCCGCCAGCGACATCGGCGCGCGCGAAATACGCCTGGAACACATCGAAACGGCCAACACCCTGCTCACCTCCACGGCCAAGAACGCCGTCAGCAACGTGGTGGACGCCGACACCACGGAACTGGCCACCGAACTCTCCAAGCTCACCACCATCTACAAGGCGGTGCTCAGCACATCGTCCGCCGTCATGAAGCTCAGCCTGCTCGATTATCTCTAGGGGATACTTCCAACTTGTCTTTTCGCCCGTTGGCTTCGTCAAACTTCGCCTGCCATATCGGTCGAATACGAGAAGAGTATACTCCCTCATGGCAGACTCGTTTTCCTTGCCAACGAACGAAAATCCTAAATTAGAAGCATCCCCTGGTCCGGCGCCAGCCCGATACCGGCCAGCACCCGCATTGCTCGCCCCCTGCCCCCACGGAGGAATCCATGTCCGAATACTGGTCCGGCTCCATCACCTTCACCGGCCTGAACACCGGCACCGACTGGGATGCGATCATCGAGGCCCAGATGGCCGTGGAGGAATACCGCTACAACAGCATGCTTGCGGCACAGTCGGACTACGAGGCCAGGCTGGCCGCGGTGCAGGACCTGGAAACCCAGATGACCACGCTGTACCAGACCCTGCAAAGCTACAGCGACGTGTCCGACTTTCTCGCCAAGGGGGCCACCTCTTCCGACGAGACCTGCGTCACCGTCACCGCCGGCAACGATGCGGAAGAAGGCTCGCACACCGTGGTGGTGAACCAGCTGGCCAAAAACGACATCTGGAGCAGCGACGACGGCTACGCCTCCACCGACACGGTGATCACCGACACCGACCAGACCTTCTCGTTCACCTACGGCGACCAGACGTACACCATCGACGTGCCGGGCGGCGCCACCCTTTCGGAGTTCGCCAGCCTCATCAACAACGCCAGCGGCAACAACGACGACGTGCGCGCCGGCATCATCAATGAAGGCAGTGCCTACCACCTGCAAATACGCGGCATGGACCTTGGCGCGGACAACACCGTGACCATCAACGATACCGGCTTCGACGCCATGGGGCCGGACGCCTTCACCAACACCCAGAAGGCCCAGAACGCCCAGATCAAGGTGGACGGCTTTCCCGCCGCCGCCGACGAGTGGATCGAGCGCTCCACCAACACCATCGACGACGTCATCGACGGGGTGACCCTGCAACTCAAGAAGGCCACCGGCAGCGACGGCGTGAACGTGGACGTCACGCTGGACAGCGACGCCATGGTCGAGGCCATCGAAACGGTGGTGGAGAGCATCAACACCATCCTGCAACTGCTCATGGACCTGCGCGACCAGGGCACGGTGTCGTCGTCGGTGTCCACGGCCACGGCATCCGACGATGAGGACGACGAGGACGACGATTCCACGGCCGCTTCGGTGCTGGCCAGCAACTACGGCATCAAGCTGGTGCAGAGCAGCCTGAAGAGCATCCTGTCCACCAAGGGGCTGGGCTTCTCCTACTACAATGCCACCGACGGGACGGGCGACCTGTTCACCAGCCTGTCCACCATCGGCATCTCCACCGACGCCGACGAGGATTCGGAAACCTTCGGCCTGCTGGTCATCGACTACGACGAACTGGAAGCGGCCATAAAGAAAGACCCGCAGGCCGTGGCCGAACTGCTGTCGGCCGACGTCGCGGGCAGCACCGATTCCGGCGACTTTTCCTTCGACAGCGCCATCTCGGGCACCACCAGGGCGGGCGAGTACGACGTGTCGTACACCATCGAAAACGGCAAGATCACCTCGGCCTACATCAACGGCAACGCCGCCTCCATCTCGGGCTGGACCATCACCGGCGCCTCGGGCAAGGACGAGCAGGGCCTTGCCATCAGCGTGGACAACACGGAGGACGGCGCCTACACCGGCGCCGTGTACCTGAAGCAGGGCAAGATCGGGCAGCTCGTCGACACCCTGGAGGACATGACCAGCAGCGAAGGCACCCTCCAGATCATGGAGAACAGCTTCCAGGACATCCTGGACCAGTACTCGCAGTCCATATCCCGCGAGGAGCAACGGCTGGACCTGGTGGAAAGCCGCCTGCGCACCCGCTATTCCAACCTGGAAACCCTGCTCACCAGCTACGACAACCTGTCGTCCACCATCGATTCGCTGCTTGCCTCGCTGGACAGCGACTAGCCCGGACCAGCCCGCATGCCGCAAGGGCCATACAAAAGGGGCCGGGCATATGCCCGGCCCCTTCTGGTTGTTGACAAAGTCTGCTTTTGGACGCCTCCGGCGGCCAAGGGGCTACCGCCCCTTGGAACCCCATGTTTTGTATTCTCGTAATGGGCGGAGAATACAAATAAAAGTTTTGGGGGGAGGGGGTCCGGGGGAGGAGACCCTTTTCCAAAAGGGTCCCTCCCCCGGAAGAATTTGGGTTTGTCAGCAGTCTGAAGAGGCCGGGCTTTCGCCCGGCCCCTTGCCGTCGGTGTGTCCGTCCGTCGTTCCCCGAAAGGGTCAGGCTAGCCGCTGATCAGCGAAAGCGCCATCTGCGGCAGCGAGTTGGCCTGCGACAGCATGGCCACGGCGGTCTGCGCCAGCACCTGCTGCTTGGTGTACTCGGTCATTTCCAGCGAGACGTCCACGTCCGAGATGCGCGATTCGGCGGCGGACAGGTTTTCGGCCTGGGTCTCGAGGTTGGTGATGGTGGCTTCCAGCCGATTCTGCATGGCCCCCAGCGAGGCGCGGATCTGGTCCTTGGAGATGATGGCGTTGTCGATGGCGGTCAGGGCATCCTGGGCCGCCTGCTGGGTGGAGATGCTGGCCCCGTTGCCGGAGGCGGAACTGCCGAGGCCCAGCGCCTGGGCGGACACCGCGCCGATGCGGATGTTGTAGTAGTCCTGCGCGCTGTCGTTGCCCGAGCCGAAGTGGATGTGCAGCTGCCCCGTGGATTGCAGGCCGGAGCCGTCGTAGGTCGATCCGGACAGGTTGCCGTTCAGCAGCATGATGCCGTTGAAGTCGGTGGCGCTGGCGATTCGGGTGATTTCCGAGGCCATGGCCTGGTATTCGGAATCGATGATCAGGCGCTGGTCCGAGTTGTAGGTGCCGGTGGCGGCCTGTTCCGCCAGTTCCTTCATACGGATGAGCTTTTCGTCGATGGTTTCCATGGCGCCGTCGGCAGTCTGGATCAGCGAGATGGCGTCGTTGGCGTTGCGCACGCCCTGATTCAGCGCAGTGATGTCCGAACGCATCAGTTCGCGGATGGCAAGACCGGCGGCGTCGTCCGCGGCGGAGTTGATGCGCAGGCCGGAAGACAGGCGCTGGGTGGACTTTTCGAGCTTGTTGTAGGTTGCGTTCAGCGTATTGGCCGTGGTGAGCGCCGTAAAGTTGTTGTTGACGACGAGAGACATGATGTTTCCTCCATGAAGAATGCACTATCCTTGTGTGCTTCTGCCATGCATGCAGCGCATGCTTGTTGGCCTTATCGACGCAGCAACGCCGCGCTCTTAATTTTCAAATTTCCATAACCACTCTGAAATCAACGCAATTAACGTTCATAACAGTATCTTTGCATTACTTTGCGTTGCCTGCGGCGTCTGCCTTTGGCACAAGAAAAAGGCCCGGAAGGTTCCGGGCCTTTGCGTTGCGCGGCGCGCATCACAGGCAGAAGTGATGGCGCAGCCGCGCAAGGGCGTTCTGCTTCAGACTGCGCACGGTCTTGGGATGGATGTCCAGCGTGCGCGCCACTTCATCGGTATCGAGGTCGTCCTGGAACAACAGCCGCAGCACCGTGCTCTGCCGCCTGCTCAGCAGGCCGGGGGGCAGGTCCAGTTCGCCACGGTCGTCGGAAACCGGGGCCTCCGCCCACAGCCGTCCGGCCAGTTCGTCCTCAACGTCATGGACATCATGGCCGTCATGGTGGGGATAGGGCACGTGGCGCGCCAGCCGTTCGGTGCGGCGCGCGCGCAGGCAGTCCAGCGCGGTGGAGCGCGCCACCACGGTGAGCCAGGTGGACAGGCCCGCCCGGGCGGGATCGTAGGTGGACAACAGACGGAACCCATCGCCGACGAGACGGCAGAACACCTCCTGCGTCACGTCCTGCACATCGAGTCCGGCGGCGTGCCCGCCGTTCCACTGAAGGGTGTAGTGCACGGCCTTGTGGATTACCGGGGCGTAGGCAGACACGAAACGGCGCCATGCCTTTCCGTCGCCGGTCATGCATGCCGTTATGTCCGTAGCGGTTCCTGTATTGGCTTCCATCTTCATCTCCAGTCGTGCGTTCTGTGGAGCCGGAATTGCGGCAACCGGATCCATGCACCACGCCGGAAATTGTGGAAAAGCCAAACTCCGCGCATCGCGGGCTGTCATCATGTATACGCGCGGCCACCCGCATTGTCCGTTCAGATCGGGTAGTGTTTCGAAAACATCGGACACACTAGTTTACATTGTTTTACACTAGCGGAAATCATTCGGGCGTGATTCTTGCAGTATATCCGGTCGCAAGCGGCAACCGGGTAATATGTGCCACCGCCCAGAGGGTGACATCATGGAACGAGTCCTGTTGATCGACGACGACAAGGAACTCTGCGCATTACTGACCGAATATCTCGCTCCCGAAGGGCTTGCCGTTGAACCCTGCCATACCGGTGGCCAGGGGCTGGCACGCGCGTTGTCGGGCGACTACGACGCGGCTCTGCTGGACGTGGCCCTGCCCGACACCAGCGGCTTCGACGTGCTCGGCACCATCCGTTCCCGTTCGGCCCTGCCCGTGCTCATGCTGACCGGGCGCGGCGACGACGTGGACCGCATCGTGGGGCTGGAGATGGGCGCGGACGACTACGTCCCCAAACCTTTCGTGCCACGCGAACTGCTGGCGCGCCTGCGCGCCGTGCTGCGCCGCACCCGCGTCCACGGGATCGGGGGGATGGGGGGAACCGGGGGAACGGCGGGCGCGGCCGGGCCGGGCTTCATGGGCGGCCCGGGCTTCATGGGCGGTGTAGGACCGTACCGCAAGCGCAACCTGACCTTCGGGGGCATCACCGTGGACCGTTCGGCCCGCACGGCCCTGCGCGACGGCGCCCCCCTGCCCCTGACCCCCGTGGAGTACGCCATCCTGGTGCTGCTGCTGGAGGCCGAAGGCGGCACGGTGGCGCGCGAGGACATCTCGCGCGGGGTGCTGGGGCGCGACATCCTGCCCTTCGACCGGTCCATAGACGTGCACGTCAGCAACCTGCGCAAGAAGCTGGGCCCCTGCGACGACGGCCAGCCGCGCGTGGGCACGGTGCGCGGGGTGGGCTACTATTTCCGCGTCTCGCCCACGGAATCCACCTTCGGCGGGCAGGATGCGGAGGAACCGCGCCTCGGGGCGGGGCATGAGAACGTGGCCCGTTAGGCTGCTGGTGCTGCTGCTGGTGGGCTGCGGCATCTTCACCCTGGGCACCTTCGTCCGCATCCGGCTGGAAGACCGCCCCAAGCGCGGCCCCTTCGAGATGAACGCCGTGCTGCTGGACCTGCTGGGCGAGCGCATCTCGGAATACATGGCCGAAGGGCGCACGGAAAAATTGGACGCCCTGCTGGACACGCTGCGCAGGCGCGGCGTGCACGTGGTGGTGCACGACGCCGGATTGCAGCCCCTGGCCGACAACGGCCCGGTCTTGCCAGTTCTGCCAGTTCCGCCGGTGCCCTTCGGCCCGCCGCCCCCCTCCTGGCCGCAACGCGTCCTGGCCGCCCTGGAAGGGCGCACCCCGCCTCCGGGTTCCCTCGCGGGGCCGCCCCCGGCGCCCGCCCGGCAGTCGCCGGAAACCGAGGCCGCCGTGCAGGCCGAAGCCCGCCAGCAGGCCGAGGAGGCGCGCGACACGGGCGCCACCCAGGTCGATTTCCCTCCCCCGTTCGCCTTCCGGCCGGTGATCCTCATGGCCGACCCCATCGACCTGCCCGGCGGCCAACACGGCGTGCTCACCCTGCGCAAAGACATGCCCACCCCGCCGGACATGCGCCTGCCGCCCTTCGTGCTGCCCCTGGCCCTGGCCATGGTGCTGGCGGGCGGCGTGCTGCACCTGCTGCTGCGCCAGACCAGCCGTCCCATCGGCGAGGTGGGCAGCGCCCTGCAACGCTTCGCGCGGGGGGACCTGCACGTGCGCGTCAACGGCAACGTGGCCTCGCACGGCACGGAGCTTGCGCATCTTGCCAGCGATTTCAACACCATGGCCGAACGTACGGAAGAACTGCTGCAAACCCAGCGCCGCCTGCTGCACGAGGTGTCGCACGAGATGCGTTCGCCCCTTTCACGGGTGGCGCTGGCGCTGGAAATGGCCTCGCGCACCGTCTCTCCGGAATCGCAGCGCTTTCTGGAGCGCATCCGCCGCGACGCCGAGCGCCTTTCGGCCCTCAGTTCGCACCTGCTGGCCACGGGACACCTGGACCACCAGAAGGAGGACGACCCGCCCGCCTGGTTCGACCTGGAAGCGATGCTGACGCAATTGGCGGACGAGACCGACTTCCAGGCCCGCGCCGACCGCAAGCGGGTGGTGCTGCACGTGGACGGGCCGTGCGCGCCCTTTCACGGCATGCGTGAAATGCTGTATGGCGCGCTGGACAACGTGGTGCAGAACGCCCTGAAGTTCTCGCCGCCGGGCAGCCGGGTGGATGTCTCCCTGTCGACCGGGGCAGCGATGGTCGGGCCGGAACGGCCCGGTTGCGCCACCGTGCGTTCCGCCTGCCCCCATCCGGAGCGCCACGCCGTGATCTCCGTGCAGGACCAGGGGCCGGGCGTGCCCGAGGCCGACCTGCCCATGCTCTTCGTGCCGTTCTTCCGGGCGGGCAATGCCCCGCGCGGCTCGGGCACCGGGCTTGGCCTGGCCATCGCCCAGCGCGCCGTGGAACTGCACGGCGGCAGCATAGCCGCCGAAAACCTGCCCGAGGGCGGGCTGAAGGTCACCATCCGCCTGCCCGCGTAGGGGGGCTGCCCCGCTTTCCGCCCAAAAAACGGCCCGCCCCGCACGGCAACGTGCGGGGCGGGCAAAGCCGGGCAAATTTTGCCGGGCGGCTTCTTTACATTTCTTTACTGGGTCGAAACTGCCCGCAGCGGACCGCCATTCCCCGCCACGGCCGGTTCCGCGCCCTCCGGCGCTTCCCAGCCGCCGCCCAGCGCCCGGTACAGGGTGATGGCGCGGGTGGCCAGCACCGCCCGCGCCTGCACGTGGGT
Source organism: Nitratidesulfovibrio sp. D1 (assembly GCF_051133415.1). Taxonomy (NCBI): domain Bacteria; kingdom Pseudomonadati; phylum Thermodesulfobacteriota; class Desulfovibrionia; order Desulfovibrionales; family Desulfovibrionaceae; genus Nitratidesulfovibrio; species Nitratidesulfovibrio sp. D1. The sequence continues at coordinate 560,166 of NZ_JBPGNZ010000004.1, forward strand.
CAGGGCGGCGGTGGACAGTTCGCGCTCGGCGTCGGCCACGTCCAGAAAGTCGGTCAGCCCCGCCCGGTAGCGGTCCCAGGCCAGGGTCAGGGCGGTGCGGTCGGCCTCCAGCACGGCGGCCAGGTCGGGCAGCCTGCGCTGCTGGCGGTCCACGGCGTACAGGGCCGCCTCCGCCTCCTCCACCGCCGTGCGGGCCGTGGACAGGTAGGTCAGCGCGGCCTGCCTGCGCCGGGCGTCGGCCTGCTCGATGCGCGCGGTGGTGGCCCCGGCATCGAACAGGGTCAACCCCAGCGCCGGGGCCACCGACCACACCCCGCTGCCCGAGGACAGCAGCCTGTTCACCGTGGACGCCTGCGAGCCCAGCGCCGCCGACAGGCTGAGCGTGGGCCAGCGTTCCGCCGTGGTGGCGGCCAGGTCCGCCGCCGCCGAGGCCAGCGAACGCTCCGCCGCGCGGATGTCCGGGCGGCGCAGCAGCAGGTCGGCGGGCAACCCCACGGGCACCTGACGCGCGGGCGCGGGGATGGACGCAGTGCGTTCCAGCGCCGGGCGCAGTTCGCCGGGTGCCGCGTCCGTCAGGCGTTCGATGCGGGCCAGGGCCGCCCAGGCGTTGTTCTCGTAATCGGCGGCGTCGGCCAGAGAGGAATGCCACAGCGCGGCGGCCTGAGCCACGTCGATGTCCCCGGCCAGACCCGCGTCGCGCCGGGCGGTGACCAGGGCCAGGGTTTCGGCCCGGCTGGCCGCGATGTCGCGGGTCAGGTCCAGTTCGTTCTGGGCCTGGCGCAGGGTCACGTACTGGGTGGCCACCTCGGCCAACAGGGCGACCAGGGTGTCGCGCCGGTCCTCTTCCGCCGCCTGGGCGTCGGCCACGCGGGCCTCGCGGGTGGCGCGCAGCCGCCCGAACAGGTCGATCTCCCAGGCCATGTCCAGGCCCGCGGCGTACACGTTGCCGTTGCGCGAACCGGTGGACTGCGCCTCGCCCGTGCCCGCGCGGCTGCGGGTGGCCGAGGCGGAGCCGGTGACCGTGGGGCCAAGGCCGGCCCCGGCCTCGCGCGCGGCGGCGCGGGCCTCGCGCACCTTTTCGGCGGCGATGCGCACGTCGAAGTTGGCGGTGGCGGCGCGGACCAGCAGGCCGTCCAGCACCGGGTCGCCGAAGCTGGTCCACCATCGGGCCAGGGTGACGCCAGTCTGCACGCCCGCCACCGGGGCACCCGACGCCGACGGATCCGCCTCCGCGCTCCACGCGGCGGGCATGCCGGGCCGGGGCGCGGCGGGCGAGGCCGCGCAGCCCGCCGTCAGCGCCGCGCACAGCAGGACGCACGGCAGGGCCGCCACGCGGCGGGAACGGAACGGCGCGGTCATCCCCGCACCCCCGCGCCGGATGCGGCCTTGCCGCCCATGGGGCGCGCACCGGCGTCCCGCACCGGCACCACCACCTCGGGAAGCTGCCCGTCCTTTACTGACTGCCTGACGGGTACAGACTGCCTGACGGGCTGCCCCAGTTGCCCCAGTTGCTCCGGTTGCCCCGGTTGCCCCGCCTGTCCGGTGTCGTCGAAATACACGTCCACCTGCTGCCCCACGTAGGCGGGCATGTCCCTGGCGTCGAAGGCGTACAGCACCTGCAAGACGCGGATGTCCACGCGCTCGGTGGTGTCGCCGGTCAGGGACGTCTTGGGCAGCACGTAAGGCTCCACCCGCACGAAGCGCAGCGGCGCGGAAAGGTCGCGGTTGCCGCGCAGGAACACCGTGGCGGGCATGCCCGCGCGGTAGCGCCAGGCGATGTTCTCGTCGATGTCCACCCGCACGTGCAGCCGGGTCACGTCGCCCAGCATGACCAGCGGCGTGGAGAGCGCCCCGGCCGTGGCGTATTCGCCCTCGCTCACGTTCACCTGCAACACCGTGGCGTCCATGGGGGCGCGCACGCACAGCCGGTCCAGGTCCACCTCGATGGCGCGGGCGGCGGCCTCGGCCTGGGACACGTCGGCCGTGGCCGAGGCCAGCGCGGCGCGGGCGGTCTCTTCCGCGTAGCCGCGCTGGGCCGCCTCTTCCGCGCTCACGGCGCGGCCGTCGCGCAGGCTGCGCACCCGCGCGGCGTCGGCGCGAGCCTTTTCCAGGGCCACGCGCGCCTCGGCCAGCTTGGCCCGGGCCACGGCCAGGGCGGCCTTCTGCTCGGCCAGGGCGGCCCTGCGCTCGCGGTCGTCCAGCCGGAACAGCAGGTCGCCCTTGCGCACCGCGTCGCCCACGGTGACGGGAATCTCCACGATGACCCCGGAGGTGGGCGTGGCCACGCCCACGTCGCGGCTGGCCGCCTCCACGATGCCGGAACCGCTGATGTACCTTTCATAGGGCGGCGCGGCCGGGTCGGCTGCCGGGGGCACCGGGGCCGGGGGCGCGGACGCGCGCGAGGCGTGCACGACGCCCGCCGCAAGGCCAGCCAGGGCCAGCGCGGGCAGGACGTAGGTCAGGATGATGTTGCGTCGCATGGTTGTCCCTGTATTTTCAAGTAGCGGAGGAAGGTCCGGAGGAATGCCGGGCCGCGCCGGGCGTGCCCACGCGGGTCACCCGTCCGTCGTCCAGTTCCGCGATGCGGTCCGAAAAGTCGAAGATGCGCGCGTCGTGGGTGACGATGACCAGCGCCCGGCCGTCCACGGTGCCCACCCGGCGCAACAGTTCCATGACCCGCTGGCCGTTGGCGTGGTCCAGGGCGCTGGTGGGCTCGTCGCACACGATCAGCTGCGGCTCGTGCACCAGGGCGCGGGCGATGGCCACGCGCTGCTGCTGCCCGCCGGAAAGGTCGCCGGGCGCGGATTCCGTCTTGTCGCCAAGGCCCACCAGGTCCAGCGCGGCTTCCGCCCTGCGCATGGCCTCGCGCACCGGCGCGCCGCAGATGCGCAAGGGCACGGAAACGTTCTCCGCCGCCGTCAGCGCCGGGTTCAGGTTGTAGGCCTGGAACACGAAGCCGATGTTGCGGGCGCGAAAGGCCGCCCGAGGCCGGGAGGCCAGGGCGGTCATGTCCTGCCCCAGGATGCGGCATGTGCCGTCTGTCGCGTCCAGGATGCCCGCCATCACCGAGATCAGCGTGGTCTTGCCGCAGCCGGAGGGGCCCACCAGCATCAGCAGTTCGCCGCGCTGCACGGTCAGGTCCACGCCGCGCAGGGCGTGCACGGCGGTGGCCCCTTCGCCGTAGCGTTTCTCCAGCCCGGCGCAGACCACTGCGGGGCCGCCGGTCATGCCGGAGGCGGCGCTGGCGGCGGCAGTGGCGGGCGTAACGCGGATGTTTCCGTCCTGCATGGATGCCGTCCCCTATTGCTTGAACACGATGGCCGGTTCCAGCCGCAACACCTGGCGGATGCTCAGCGCCGCCGAAACCAGGGTGATGGACAGCACCGCGCCCCCGCCCACCGCCAGGATGAGCGGGGAAAGGCGCATGCCCATGGGGTCGCCGGGCAGGTTGCCCATGATCATGGCCATGCCCACCCCCAGGCCGAACCCTGTGCCCGCCACCAGCAGCGCCTGCGACAGGATCATCAGCAGCAGGGTGCGGTCGTCCGCGCCCATGGCCTTCAGCACGCCGAAGTGGCGCAGCGCGTCCTGGGTGAAGTTGTGGAACATCAGCCCGGTGACCACCGCGCCGATGCAGAAGCTCATGAGGATGGTGGTGCCGAAGTGCATGATGATGGCCGTGCGCTTGATGAAATGCTGCAAGGTGCGCGCGCGGAAGTCGTCGGCGGTCAGGGCGGTCAGCCCCGTCTCCGACGCGATGCGTGCGGCAAGCCCGCGATGGTCCTGCCCCGGCTGGGCCTTGACCAGCACGAAGGACATCACTTTGCGCTCGCTCTTGTTGAACAGCTTGACCCGCGAATAGGTGGTGTACAGCATGGGCTGCGACTGGAAGGTGGGGGTGGCGTCGGCCACGCCCACCACCACGGCGCGGCGGTCGTTGACCTCCAGCGCGTCGCCCACGCCCAGGGGGCGCATGCCGCGTTCCGTCCGCACGGCCAGGCGGTTGGCCGCGCCCTCGGCGTCCACCGCCACGGCGTCGCTCATGCGCAGGTCGGCCATGCTGCCGGACCTCATGACGCCCGGCGCGCCGACGAGCGACACGTCGTCCACGCCGATGAGCCCGCAGCCCACGGTGTTGCCGTCGGGCAGGCGCACCTTCAGCGAGCCCTTGTGCAGGGGCACGGCCCACTCCACGCCGCTGACGCTGCGCACCAGCGACAGGCGCGTGTCGGGCATGGCTTTCGATTCCTCCACCGACTGGGCCTGGGGGTCCATGACCCAGATGTCGGCGATGGCGATGTCGTCGATGAGGCCGTAGGTGCGGGTGAGGATGCTGGCGAACACGGCGGGCTGCTGGGTCATGATCAGCGAGGTGAAGGCCAGGCTCAGCACCATGCCGAGGTACTTGCCCCGGTTGGCGAGCAGCATCTTGAGGGCGATCTGGTACATGCGGGTTCCGATGGCTGGGGCGTCGCGCCGGTGCCGCGTGCACGGCGCGTGGGGCAGGGTCTAGCCCGGCGGCGTAACCGCAATATGTGTTGCCCGTTGCCGCTTCGTTGCCGCAACAGGCAAAGTGTTGCCGCGTATTGCACCCGGCGCGGCGGAAACACTGTGTTGCAAAAAAACCGTGCACGAGGCCCGGCGCGGCGCTATAGGAGGCCCATGAACACCCCGGAACACATCCTTGTCGTGGACGACGACCCCGAAATCCGCGAGCTGCTCACCGGCTTTCTGGACAAGCACGGCTTCCGCGCGGAATCGGCCGCCGACGGCGTCGAGATGTTCCGCATGCTCGAAGTGGGGCGCTACGACCTCGTGGTGCTGGACGTGATGCTGCCCGGCGACGACGGGCTGACCCTGTGCCGCAGGCTGCGCGCCCGCTCCGACCTGCCGGTGATCATGCTCACCGCGCTGGACGACGACACGGACCGCATCATCGGGCTGGAACTGGGGGCCGACGACTACGTGGCCAAGCCGTTCAACCCGCGCGAACTGGTGGCCCGCATCCGCACTGTGCTGCGCCGGGCCCGCGCCCTGCCCGAGAACATCGCCAAGGCCGAGCCGGAGGCCATGTCGCGCGCCATCCGCTTTGCCGGGTGGACGCTGGACACGGTGCCCCGCCACCTGGTGGCCCCGGACGGGGTGGTGGTGAACCTGAGCGGCGCGGAATACCGCCTGCTGCGGGTGTTCCTGACGTATCCCAACAGGGTGATGAGCCGCGACCAGCTGCTGGACCTGACCCAGGGCCGCGCGGCGGAAGCCTTCGACCGGTCCATCGACGTGCTGGTCAGCCGCCTGCGCACCCGACTGCGCGACAACGGGCGCGAACCTCAGATCATCAAGACCGTGCGCGGCGACGGCTACTACCTGGCCACCGACGTGGAACGCGACGCCGAAACCGGCGACGCCCCGGCCGACGCATGAGCCCCGCCGCCGTCCCCCCCGCCGCACGCCCGCCGTTTCCCGGAGCGCGGCTGCTCTCCGCCCTGCCCCCGCGCACCCTGCGCGGCCGGGTGGTGCTGGTGCTGGTGTGCGGCATCGTGCTCATCCAGATCGTCAGCATGCTGTACGTGGTCTCGCGCGGGGGGCCGTTCGTCTACAGTTCCGTGGCCCGCCAGGCGGCCATGCGCCTTGCCGGGCAGGCCCTGGTGCTGGACGCGGCCCGGCCCGAGGCCCGCGCAGACATGATCGGCCAGATGGCGCAGGGCGCCAGCCGCATCGCCATGACCACCACCCCGCCCGCCGCCGCCCCGGCCGACATATCCGACTGGGCCGCCGACGTGTATTCCTCCATTTTCGCGGACCACCTGCGCGGGCTGCTGGCCCCGGACATGCAGCTGGTCTGCCGGGTGGACGGCATCGCCCGCGACGTGGGACGCCGCCCGCCGCCGCCCCCGGGCCGCATCGACGACGGCCACTACGACATCGGCTACACCGTGGGCGTGCGCCTGCGCGACGGCATGTGGGCCGTGTTCACCCACGTGCTGCCCGAGGGCAACCGGCCGTGGATACCCGAACCCATGCTGTGGGACCTGGGCTGGCGCATCGTGGGCGTGGCCCTGCTGGGCCTGGTAGTGGTGGGCTGGATGACCCGCCCCCTGCGCATGCTGGCCGACGCCGCCGACGAGTTCGGCGCGGGGCTGGTGCGCGCCCCCCTGCCAGAGCGCGGCCCGCTGGAAATCCGCCGCGCGGCCCAGGCCTTCAACCGCATGCAGGACCGCATCCGCCAGTTCGTGGACGAACGCGGACGGCTGCTGGCCGCCATCTCGCACGACCTGCGCACCCCGGTCACCCGCATGCGCCTGCGCGCGGACCAGATGGAGCCGCCGGAACTGCGCAAGCGGTTTCTGGCGGACCTGGACGAGATCCGGGACCTGCTTTCCACCACCATCGACTTCGTGCGCAGCACCGACAGCCGCGAAGCCACGGCCGCCGTGGACGTGACCGCCCTGCTGGAAAGCCTGGCGGAAGACTGCCGCGACCTCCACATGGGGCATATGGGGCAGACGGGGCACGCGGGGCCGCCGCAGTTGCGCATCACCCTGCACGGCACCGCCGAAGGACGTCCCACCCACATCCAGGCCCAGCCCCTGGCGCTGAAGCGCTGCCTGTCCAACCTGCTGGAAAACGCGGTGCGCTACGGCGGCGGGCAGGTGGACATCGAGGTGCGGGACGCGGACGACATGCTGTCCGTGGCCATCCGCGACCGGGGACCCGGCCTGCCGGAACAGTACACGGACAAGGTGTTCGAGCCGTTCTTCCGCGTGGAGCATTCGCGCAACCGCCAGACCGGCGGCAGCGGCCTTGGCCTGTCCATCGCCCGCAACATCGCCCGCCAGCACGGCGGCGACATCACCCTGGCCAACCGCGAAGGCGGCGGACTGGAGGCGCAACTGCGCCTGCTCCGCGCGCGCCACGCCGCGCAGTAGCCCCTCCGGCGCACCACCCGGCCTTCCCGTCCGCCGCCCCACCGTCCCTTGGTTCACGCCGGGGCGATTACCTCCTGCGTGGCCGCAGCTACCGGATATCATACGCAATCTGGAATACGGCACTCAACATGCATTTTCCGTTAGAATGTGCCGCGCTGCCATCCCCCGGAAAATACTTTAAAATTTCGCCTCGCGCGCTAACCTCTCCGGCATGACTGCCGATGAAACACAGAGGGGCTGCATCATCAGGGAGGCACAATGCGGGGCACAACGGGATTTTTCGACAGGCTGAATACCAGAATCGGCGCGCTGGTCGTGGCCCTGCTGGTGGCAGGCTTCGGCGGGCTGGGCTGGTACGTCATGTCGGCCACCACGAATCTGGCGCTGCACCTGCGCCAGGCCAGTTCGCAAGGGCTGGTGGACACGGCGCGGATAGCCACCGATCTCAACCTGGAGAACGAAAAGAAGCTGACCGCCGCCCTGGCCCGGCAAAGGGCCATCGTGGAGGCGGTGGCGGACGGCCGGGACGAGAACGGCGTGGCCCAGGGGCGCTTCCGCGACTACCTGCGCACCTACAAGGAAATCTGGTCGGCCTACGCCTTCGACCGGCGCGGCGTGGTGGTGGCCGGCGCCAACAACGGGGGCGAGGACGAACGCGGAAAGGACAAGAGCGGGCACGCCGTGGTCCGCCAGGTGCTGAACGGCAGCGAAACGGCCCTGGACAAGACCGTGGCGAAGGGTGACGGCGGCCGGATGATCTTCCGCATGGCCACCGCCCTGCGCGACGCATCCGGGGCGGTCACCGGCGGGGTGCAGATATCCTTCGACTTCAATGCGTTCACCGAAACCGCCATCTCGCCCATCAAGGTCGGGCAGACCGGCTACCTGTACATACTCGACGCCGACGGCACCTTCATTGCCCACCCCGACCCGGCCATGCTGCTGCAACCGGGCAAGGACATGCCGTTCGTGCGCGAGATGCTGGCCAACCCGCGCGGGACGCTGGAGTACGAATTCAAGGGCGCGCGCAAGCTGGCGGCGTACACCCGCGTCGCCCAGACCGGCTGGATCATGGCCAGCACCGTGAACGAGTCGGAACTGCTGGCGGAGGCGTACTTCCTGCGCAACGTGGTGGCGGGCATCGCCGCGCTGGTCTGCGTGGTGCTGGCCGTAACGGTCGTGCTGCTGCTGCGCAGGCTGGTGGTGGTGCCGTTGCAGGCCGTGGGGCAATTCACGGCGGACATCGCCGGCGGCAACTTCGGCACCACGCTGGAAGGCCGCTTTTCCTGCGAACTGGCGCAGCTTGCCGACAACACCCGGCGCATGAAGGACCGCATCAAGCACGAACTGGGCTTTGCCCGGGGCGTGCTGGAAAGCATTCCCACCCCGTGCGGCATCGTGGCGCCCGACTTCACCATGTCCTGGGCCAACACCCAGGTCTGTGAACTGCTGGGCAGGCCCAATCCGCCCTCCGACCATTACGGCCTGAAGTCCGGCGAATTCTACTGGTTCGACCCGGACCGCGAAACCTTGTCCGACAAGGCCATCAAGGAACGGCGCACCCTGACCGGGCAGACCGTGTGGACGTCGCGGGACGGCAGGCGCACCGTGCACATCAGCGTGGTGACCACGCCGTTCTACGACATGGACGGCGTACTGCTGGGCTCCATCTCGTTCTGGAACGACATCAGCGAGATGGTGGAAAAGCAGCAGCAGATCGAGGCCCAGCGCGACCGCATCGCCGAGGCGGCCCGTGCCGCCATGGACGTTTCGGCCCGGCTGTCCACGGCGGCGGAAGAGCTTGCGTCGCAGATCGAGGAATCCAGCCGGGGCACGGAAAACCAGAAGACCCGCGTTGCCGAGTCGGCCACGGCCGTGGAACAGATGAACGCCTCCATCCTGGAGGTGGCGCGTAGCGCGGGCAGCGCGGCAGAAAACGCCGACCTCGCCCGCTCGCGCGCCGGGCAGGGCGAAAAGGTGGTGCAGGACACGGTGGGCTCCATCCGCGCCCTGCGCGACCGCATGGCGGAAATGGGCGGCAGCCTGCACGAACTGGGCAGGCAGGCCGACGGCATCGGCGCCATCATCGACATGATCTCGGACATCGCCGACCAGACCAACCTGCTGGCCCTGAACGCGGCCATCGAGGCGGCCCGGGCCGGGGACGCCGGGCGCGGCTTCGCCGTGGTGGCCGACGAGGTGCGCAAGCTGGCGGAAAAGACCATGAACGCCACCGGCGAGGTGGGGCAGGTCATCCGGGCCATCCAGCAGGTGACCCAGAAGAGCGTGGACCTGATGGGCCTGGCCGACGCCGACGCCAACGCCTCGGCCGAACGGTCGGCCCAGGCGGGCGCCTCGCTGCGCGAGATACTCAGCGTTTCCGTGGACACGGCGGACATGGTGCGGTCCATCGCATCGGCCGCCGAGGAACAGTCGGCGGCCAGCGAGCAGATCGCCCGGGCCACGGAAGAACTGAACGTCATCTCCGGCGAGACGGCCGAGGCCATGAACCAGTCGGCCCTGGCCATAGCGGAAGTGGCCCGCATGGCCGAGGAACTGCGCGCCATCATCGAGAGCATGAAGTCGTAGCCGGGTTGGCGCGGGCGTGGCCCGCACCCGACACGAAAAGGGGTTCGTCGCATGCGACGAACCCCTTCATTCTTCAGGATGGTGGGCGGTGAGGGGATCGAACCCCCGGCATTCGGCTTGTAAGGCCGACGCTCTACCAGCTGAGCTAACCGCCCCGATATGGCAGGACGATGCGGCAGGACAGTCAAGACCGCCATGGCGGCCCCGCGGGCCGCTACCGACCGTGATGGGATACTGCTCATAGTGCAGGGGCGGCGGTCATGTCAAACACCTTGTGCTTTTGTACTGGACATTGCGTCGTCGGATATCTATGTAGCACTCGCGCGGCCTGACGCCGCGCCCCGCGCCGCCCCGTGCCCGCCGTGCCGCCTTCTCCCGCGGCGGCGGACACCCGTGCCCGCGCCGCGCTTTCGCGACGACTTGCGAACCGGCAGACGGACCGTGAATCCGCCCCTCATGCCCCCCACCGCCCCCCGCACGTTGCGGCAGGACATCTCACTGCTGCTCCGCTCCGCGCCGCCCAAGGCGCGCGCCGCCATCCTCGCCCTGCTGCCCGCCGCCAAGGCCGTGCTGGACACCGGCTGGCGGCCCGACATGCACGCCGCGCCCATCCGCAACTGGCGCGACCTGATGCAGCTGCTGTCCGGCCTCACCGCCCAGCGCCACGACACGGAAACCCTGCTGCGCGTTACCAGCGAACTTCTGGGCATCGCCGACGAAATGGCCCCGCCGGAAGTGGTGCTGCGCGAAAGCGCCGCCGTGCTGCTGCGCGCCTTCCACGCCGACATGTTCGTGTGCCGCCTGCGCGACGACGACGGCGAATGGCAGATCATCGCGGCGGAACGCGAGGACGGCGGGCCCATCCCGCTCTTCTCGCCGGTGCTGGAAGAAGGTCTGGCCGGGCATCCGGTCATGCGGGCGGTGTGCGACGGCACCCGCCACGTGCTCTCCAACAACCTGATGGGCATGGACCGCGGCGGCGAATCCTACGACTGCATGGCCTACAAGGTGGGCTACCGCTCGCGCCTGGCCTTCGTGCTGCGCGACCGGGGCGGCCGCCCGCCCTTCGGGCTGGTGCTGCTGTATTCCGAACGCGAGCACGGCTTCGACAGCTACGACGCGCGCTTTCTGGCCAAATGCTCGCGCATCGTGGCCCTGACCACCGGCAGCCGCGTAGCCGTGGCCCGCGACGCGCTGGAAAAGGCCGCCGGGGCCGTGGCCCACCACGGCAACAACGCCCTGGCCATCCTGCGCAACCACGCGGAATACTGCGCGGAACTTCTGGACGACATGGCCGACGACTGGGACGACGCCGTGCACGCCGCCGACGAGTTGCGCGAACTCCTGCCCGAGGGTTCCAAGGCCCACGCCGCCGCCGCGCGGCTGGCCACCGCCCTGCACGGCATGGACACCCTGCAACTGACCGAACAGCTGGACGGCGTGTTGCGCTCCACCCGGCGCATCGCCCGGATCATCGACGCGCTGGAGGAATCGGCCGAGCGGCCGCGCCTGATGCACTACGTCATGGGCCGCCACGTGCTGGACCTGGGCAACCCCGCCGACGACGAAGAAGAACTGGAGACCCTGCGCAAGACCTGCTCCACGGCCTGACCGGCCTGTGGACGCCGCGCGGGGACGCCATCCCCCATGCGTTCGCCCCCGTTGATCGCAACATTCCCCTCCGGCCCACAGCCGGAGCGCAAAAAGAGCGCCGCTGGATCACATCCATCGGCGCTTCCGCATTTCCTGCCGTAACCGGAATCCGGTCCGGTTAGTCTTCTCCGGCGGGCCCACCGCCCCCCGAGTCGCCGTCCTCCAGCGCCCGCCCCTTGTGCTTGGGCGCGTCGCGCCGCTTGCGGCGCTTGTCCTCCTGCACGCGCGTGCGCAGGTCCAGCGGCGCATCCAGCAGGGCATCGCGCCGGGCGGCGCGCAGGGCGCGGCGTTCCTCCTCCGTGAGGCAGAGTTCCTCGCTGGCGTCTTCCCGCCGGTCCTGCCCCTTGGGGTCGCGGTCCTTCATGTGCTTCTCCGTCTGCTTCCGGCCCGGCCAGTCTTCCCGCCGCCCTACAGGCCGATGACCACCTTGGTCGCCACCGCGATCTGGTAGAGAATCTGCGACATGTCCTTGACCGTCTGCAGGTTCTTGGAATCCACGCGCGGCAGCACCAGCAGTTGGTCGCCCGCCGCGATGGTGGTGTCGGCGGTGCGGAACACCTCGCCATTGGGACGCACCAGCAGGATGGTGCCGGTGTCCGCGCGGTTGGTGTAGCCGCCCGCGCCGCGCACGTAGTCCTTCAGCCGCTTGTCGCCGTTCCACACGATGGCCTGGGGCATCACCACCTCGCCGGTCACCAGCACCACGTCGCTCTTTTCGGGAATGACGATGACGTCGCCGTCCTCCAGCGCGATGTCGGCCACCTTGCCGCCGCTGCCCACCACCACGATGCCCTCGGGCGTCACGTTGCGGGCCTTTTCGGCGAACTTGCCGATCATCTCCGCCTCGTGGTTGCGGATCTGCGCCTCTTCCGGACTGGACGAGGTAGCCGTGAACGAGCTTTCCTCCAGCCGGCGCAGGGCGTCCTCGATGGCGCGCTTCTGGCGGGCCGCCACGCTGCGCCGCTTGATGTACAGGCCGGTCAGGTCGGCCCGGTCGGCGTCCACGGCGATGTACTGCTGCACGTCGCGCAAGCGGGCGGTGCGCTTGAGCGGAAAGCGCGACGCCCCCCGGATGGCCCCCTGCACCTCCACCATGATGGTGTCGCCGGGAGTGTCGGCCAGAAATTCCACCCGGTCGCCGTCGGCCAGCGGCAGGGTGCGGAATTCGCGCAGGGGCAGGTACAGGTTGAAGGGCGCGCCGTTGCGGGTGCCCACAATGCTGGCGTGCGAGGCCGTGGCCAGCGGGTCGGCCATTTCGGCCAGCCTGGCCCCGGTGGCCTCGCCCTTGCGGAATTCGAAGCGCGCCGCGTTGCGGATTTCGCCGCTGGCGGACACGGCCGGGCCCTTTTCGCCCACCACGATGGTGTCGCCATCCTGCAGGCGCACCAGCGGCAACGCGCCCTTGAGCGCGAAGGGGTACAGGTCGAAGCTGCCCATCTCCGCCCCGCCGCGCAGCAGGCGGATGGTGCGGTAGCTGCCGCGCCGGGGGTCGATGCCGCCCGCGCGGTCCAGGAAGGCCAGCACCGAATCGGACGGCGAACCGCCGTAGCGGCCCGGCTTCATCACGAACCCGGTGACGAAGACCGATACCGGACGCCCGTCCATGGGGCTGACGTAGACCTGCACGTTCTCCACGCCCGCCGCGCTGAGCTTGCTGCGGATGGCCTCGGTGACCTGGGCCTGGGCCAGCCCGGCCACGGGCACCCCGCCCAGGTCCTGCAACTCGATGTCGCCCGCATCGTTCACCATGACCACGCCGTCGTAGTTGCGGTCGCCCCACAGGCGCAGCACCAGCCGGTCGCCGGGGGCCAGTTCGCGCGCCTCGGCGCTGCGGGCCTGCCCGAAGTTGCCCTGGAACAGGTTGGCGGCGAAGGGCGGCAGGTCGGCCGCCGCGCCGGAGGGCAAGGCGGCTCCGGAAGATGCGGGCGACTTGGCCTCGGACGGGGCGGCAAGCGCGGTGGAGCCCGCCGGGCCAAGCAGCACGGCCAGCACGAGCAGCAGGACCAGTGCAAGCCGGGGGACCCTGGGTTCAAGGACGGGCGGCCATGCGGCGGCCCCCGCGCGGCGCGGCGCGGCGTGGCGGAAAAGCGGTGCGGTATCCATGGCGGGTATCCGTAATCGGCTACGCCGGGCGCGGTGCGCACCCGGCGGATGGAAACGTGGTGCGGCTGTCATGAAGGTTCCGGCGGGAAAGGCGCTTCCCCGCCCGAAGCCGGAAGCCATCCGGCACGCGCGGGAACGCGGAAATCTTCTACTGCGGCGGCCGGGAAATCCCCTGCCCCCAGATACGGGGGGCCATCTGCCACGCGGTGTCGTCGCCGCTGCCCACCGGGCGGCAGGCAATGACCACCTCCGCCTCGCCGTGCTCGGAAAGCAGCGTGGCCCGGCGGCATTCCTCGCCGGTGGCCGAGATGAACAGCCCTTCCACCACCACCCGGATGCCGGTGCCGAATTCCGGGTCGTCCAGCACGGCGGAGGACCCGGACGGATTGCCGGTCATGAATTCCAGGATGGGCCTGGCGGGCAGGGCCTGTTCCTGCGCCTGCGGCGCAGGCTGCTGACGCCCCCCGCAGGCGGCGAGCAGGACGGGCAGCACGCCCAAGGCGCACAGGGCCAGCACGGCGGCGGGGCGGAAGCGGCGGATGGCGGACATGAAATGAACCTCTGGGTACGTTGGCGCGTGGACGGTGACGCCGCCTTCTATACTCCCGGCAACGGGCGGCTGTCCACTGGCCTGCCCCCCTCGGGCCTCCGCCGCGCGAGTCCCGGACAGGGCCTGGGCGGGCTACCCCCCCACGGCCCTGTGCACGTCGATGCCATACCGCAACATGCGGTTGCGCACCGTGCCCCGGTGCACCCCCAGCAGCCGCGCCGCCTCCGAGACATTGCCCCCGGCGGCGCGCAACGCCTCCACCAGTTCGGCCCGCTCGCGCTCATGCCGGGCGGGACGCCCCCCGTACATGAACGCCCCGGCGGATACGCCGGCCAATGATCCGGCGGGCGGCATGCCCCCGCCCTCCGCGCGGGCCGCCTGTCCCTGCGCCTCGTGCCCGGCCAGGGCCGGGTGCGGGCCAGCGTGCCGGTCGCCCGTGCCCCCATGCCCCGCATGTCCCGCCGTCATCCCCGGCCCCGCGCATTCCGGATGCCACGCCGCCCCGGCGATGTGCTGGGGCAAGTGTTCCACGCCCAGCCGCCCCCCTTCGGCTATGACGCAGGCATATTCCAGCGCGCTGCGCAGTTCGCGCACGTTGCCAGGCCACGAGTAGGCCGTGAGCAGGCGCAGGGCTTCGGGCGTCAGGCCGGTCACGTCGCGGCCGTCACGCTCGCGGATGCCCTTCAGGAAATGGGCGGCCAGCAGGGGGATGTCCTCGCGCCGCTCCGCCAGCGGCGGCAGGTGGATGGGAATGACGTTGATGCGGAACAGCAGGTCTTCCCGGAACCGCCCCGCCCGCACCAGCCGCCCCAGGTCGCGGTTGGTGGCGGCGATGACGCGCACGTCCACCTCGCGCGAGGCGTTGTCGCCCACCCGCTCGATGCGCTTGGTCTCCAGCACGCGCAGCAGCTTCACCTGGATGGGCAGGGGGATGTCGCCGATCTCGTCGAGGAAGATGTCGCCGCCGTGGGCCGCCTCGAAGCGGCCCTGCCGGTCGCGGATGGCCCCGGTGAACGCCCCGCGCACGTGGCCGAACAGCTCGCTTTCCAGCAGCGCCTCGTTCAGGGCCGCGCAGTTCAGCTGCACGTAGGCCCCGTTCTTGCGGCGGCCCAGTTCGTGGATGGCCCGCGCGGCCAGTTCCTTGCCCGTGCCCGACGGCCCCAGCACCAGCACCGGGGCGTCGCTTTCCGCCGCCCGCTCGATGATCCGGAACACCCGCTGCATGACGGCCGAGGTGCCCACCATGCCCGCGAAGCCCTCGTCCGACCCCAGCAGGCGCGAAAGCTCCTCGATGCGCCGGTCCTTCTCCACCACGGCGGTGATGTCGGTGATGGTCTCCACCGCCGCGATGACCCGGTCGCCGTCCTTCAGCACCTTGGCGTTCTTGAGCACGGTCAGGCTGGTGCCGTCGCGCCGCACCAGCGTGCAGCGTTTGCGGTGCTCGTCCTTGCGGTCGAACAGACGGCACCAGTGGCCGCCGCCCAGCGAGCGCGAACGCACGCAGGCGTCGCAGTTGAGTACCGCGCAGGTCTGGCCCGTCAGCTCGCCCGCCTCGTAGCCGGTCAGCCGTTCCAGGGCCGGGTTGGCCATCAGGATGCGGCCGTCCGGCCCCACCAGGAAGAAGCCGTCGTTGATGGTGTTGATGACCTCGCGCAGGAAACGACCGGATTCGAGGGCGTCCATGCTGGGTACTCCTTGGTGCGACGAGTGCGGAAACCATGGGGGGCCGGGGCGGGACCGGACGCGGCGCCACGCGGCACATGATCAAAATTTCATCATATGGCGCATCATATGCCGAATATTCCCCACCGCGCAAGCAGGCTTTCCCGCCACCGCCATGCATGCAACAGGCTGGTTCCAAAAGACAAACATGAATCCGACGTCCGGGCACGCTTCCTGCTCAAGGGAAAGCGGGGGGGGGCCGTGTCGCCACGGCGCGCCCGCCCCGCACCGACACCAGCACACGGACGACCACATGACTTCACGCAGCCGCGCCATTTCACCCCGCCGCCTGTCGCGGCGCGGGTTTCTCAAGGGCCTCGCGGGCACCGGGCTCGCCGGGTCCGTCCCCCTCGCAACCGGCATGTTCCCCTCCACGGCAGAGGGCGCGGGCGCGGGTGGCAGCGCGCCCGCGCCCTCCGGACGGGACGGCTCGGGTTCCGCCAGTGGCCCCTTCGCCACCCTCATCGACATTTCCGCCTGCGTGGGCTGCGGGGCCTGCGTGCAGGCCTGCCGCGAGCGCAACGCGGCCCGGCATCCGGAGCCGAAGAAGCCCTTTCCGCCCATGTTCCCGGCCTCGGTCAAGGCCGAGGACTGGTCCGCCCGGCGCGACGTGGACGACCGCCTGACCCCCTACAACTGGCTGTACATCCAGAGCGTAACCGTGGAATACGGCGGGCAATCCGTGGACCTGAACATCCCCCGCCGCTGCCTGCACTGCGACAACCCGCCCTGCGCCAACCTGTGCCCGTGGGGCGCGGCCCGGCGCGAGGCCAGCGGCACCGTGTCCATCGACGCGGACATCTGTCTGGGCGGGGCCAAGTGCCGCACGGTGTGCCCGTGGCACATCCCCCAGCGCCAGACCGGCGTGGGACTGTACCTGGACCTGCTGCCCCGCTACGCGGGCAACGGGGTGATGTACAAGTGCGACCGCTGCGCCGACGTGGTGGCGCGCGGCGGCACCCCGACCTGCATCGAAGCCTGCCCCAACGCGGTGCAGTCCTTCGGCCCGCGCGACGCCGTCATCGCCGAGGCCCGCCGCCTGGCCGCAGAGCGCGGCGGGTATCTGTACGGCCTTGACGAGAACGGCGGCGCCTCGACCGTCTACCTTTCGCCCGTGCCTTTCCCGGCCATCCAGGCCGCACTGGAAGCCGCGACCACGGCCGCGGCGAACGGCGCGGGGCAGACGCCCGCCGCGCTGGGCCCCGGCAGGCCGCACTTCCGCGCCGTGGACGATTCCATGCGCAACGAAACCATGCTGGCCGCCGCGCTGGTCACCGCGCCACTGGCCGGGACCGGGGCCGCCCTGCTGCGCGTGGCGCGCGGCCTTGGCGACATGGCCCGCGCCGATGCCCGACCCGATGCGCCCAATGTGCCGGACGAGCCCGATTCGCCGGACGCGAGGGCCGCCATATCCCCAGCCCGCCCCCTGCCCATGGCCCGCTGGCTGTGGATCGCCTGCGCCAGCGTGCTCGGGGTCACCGGCATGGCCCAGATGCCCATTGCCGCGCGCTACGGCATTTCCTCCGTGCCCGGGCTGGCCTGGACCGCCGATTTTTATTTCACCCACCTCATGCACTACGCGGCCGCCGCCGTGCTGCTGGCCCTTTCCGCGTGGCTGGCCGTGCGGACCTTTGCCGGGCCGCGCCTGTCCCGCCTGTTCGCCGCGCATCGTCTGACGGGCGGCGGCGCGGTCCGCCTGTGGCTGGTAGCGGCGCTCGTCGTTACCGGAGCCATGCGGGTGGCCAAGAACCTGCCCGGCTTCGACTGGGGCCCCATCCTGACCATGTATCTCGACTGGACGCACCTGGGCCTGGCCGGGCTGCTGGGCCTGGTCTCGCTGGCGCTGGCCCTGGCGGGCCGGTCCGCCTGGACCGCACCGCGCCACACCCCGCCAAAGGGCGCGGACCACGCCCGACATCATCTGCCGGAACATCCGCCCCGCGCGTAGCGCCGGGCTTACCCGCTGAAGCCGAAGGAGGAGTCCCCATGCCGTCGCCACACGTTTCCGCCCACCGGGCGCACGGCGGTTCGCCGCCCGCCCTGCTCCCCGTACCGCTGGCCGCCCTGTTGCTTCCGCTGCCGTGCCTGGTTGCGGGCCTTGCCCTGTTTCTGTCCCTGTCCCTTGCCCCGGCCGCCCCCGCGCGCGCCGCGCAACTGGCCACGGAGGTGCCCGCCGGGGCCACCGGAGCGGTAAAGAAGCCCGAGGCCCACGCCATCACCGCCGACCATTCCCGCCACCCGGCCCTGCAACAGCCCTTCGCCACGCCGCAGGAAGTGACCAAGGCCTGCCTGTCGTGCCATAACGCCGCCGCGCAGCAGGTGCACAAGACCATCCACTGGACCTGGCTGGACCCGGCCGACCCGGAACGCAAGATGGGCAAGGGCGGCATCACCTTCAACAATTTCTGCATCGCCATCCCGTCCAACGAGCCGCGCTGCACCTCGTGCCATGCGGGCTTCGGCTGGAAGAACGCGCAGTTCGACTTCTCGTCGCAGGAAAACGTGGACTGCATGGTCTGTCACGACCACACCGGCACCTACAAGAAGTTCCCCACCATGGCCGGGCTGCCCGTCAGCGAAGCCACCGAGTTCGAGGGCAAGACCTTCAACCCGCCCGACTACAACGCCATCGCCGCCTCGGTGGGCCGCCCCACCCGCGACAACTGCGGCACCTGCCATTTCTACGGCGGCGGGGGCGACGCGGTGAAGCACGGCGACCTCGACTCCACCATGTTCAAGCCCGGCCGCGAACTGGACGTGCACATGGACGTGAAGGGCGCCAACTTCACCTGCCAGCGCTGCCACACCACCGAGGCCCACGTCATCGCCGGGCGCACCTACAAGCAGCCCGCCTTCACCGAGCGCACCAGCGTGCTGGACGACGACCGGGTACACCGTATCGCCTGCGAATCGTGCCACACCGCAACCCCGCACAAGGCCGGGCACAAGGCCAACGACCACACCGACAAGCTGGCCTGCCAGACCTGCCACATCCCCGCCTTTGCCCGTGAACAGGCCACCAAGATGTGGTGGGACTGGTCCACGGCGGGCAAGAAGAAGGACGGCAAGCCGTTCGCGGAAAAGGGTCCCTTCGGCAAGGCCGTCTACGACAGCAAGAAGGGCGACTTCCGCTGGGAAAAGGACGTCGTTCCCGAATACCACTGGTCCAACGGCCGCATGGAATTCCTGCTGCTCACCGACGTCATCGCCGACACCTCGCAGCCGGTGACGATCAACCGCATCGACGGCAGCCCCGCCGACCCCAGGTCGCGCATCATGCCCTTCAAGGCGCACCGGGGCCGCCAGCCCTTCGACGCGGGCAACCGCACCTTCGTGGCCCCGCACCTGTTCGGCAAGGACGACGCCGCCTACTGGAAGACCTATGACTGGCAGAAGGCCGTGGAGGCCGGGCAGAAGTCGCTGAACCTGCCCTTCAGCGGCAAGCTGGAATTCGTGGACACCGTCTACTACTACCCCATCACCCACCAGGTGGCCCCCAAGGAACGGTCCGTGACCTGCGGCGAATGCCACAAGCCCGCGGGCAGCCGCCTTGCCGCCGTCACCGGGGTATGGATGCCGGGGCGCGACCGCAACGCGGGCGTGGACGCCGCGGGGTGGATCGCCGTGGCCGGGTCCGTGCTGGCCGTGGGCGTGCACGGGTTCCTGCGCCTGGCCGCGCGCGGCCGCAACAACCGCAAGGAGGACTAGCCATGCACGCCACCGAACGACTCTACCTGTACAGCCGGTTCGAGCGGTTCTGGCACTGGGCGCAGACCCTGCTCATCCTCGTACTGCTGGTCACCGGTTTCGAAATCCACGGCACCTTCGCCCTGCTGGGCTTCGAGCGGGCCTTCGCCGTGCACAACTTCTGCGCGTGGTCGTGGCTGGTGCTGTACGCCTTCATCGTGTTCTGGATGGCCGTCACCGACGAATGGAAGCACTACGTGCCCACGTTCCTGAAGCTCATGGACGTAGTGCGCTACTACCTCTCCGGCATCTTCAGGGGCGAACCCCACCCCGTGCCCAAGAGCGAACGCGCCAAGCACAACCCCCTGCAACGGCTCACCTACCTCGGCATCGTCTCGTTCCTGGTGCCGTTCCAGATGATCACCGGCTTTCTCTACTACACCTACAACCAGTGGCCGCAACTCGGCTTCGCGGGCAGCCTGACCCTGAAGGCCGTGGCCGTGCTGCACACCCTGGGCGCGTTCGCCTTCCTGGCCTTCGTCATCGTGCATGTATACATGACCACCACCGGCCACACCCTCTCCGCGCACATCGCCGCCATGTTCACCGGCTACGAGGACGTGCCGCGCGATGGCGTGAAGCCCGAGGGGTAGCGGAGGGGGGGGGACGGAAGAAAACCGATGAAGAGAATGTGGGGGGGGGGGGGGGGGGGGGGGGGGGGGGGGGGGGGGGGGGGGGGGGGGGGGGGGGGGG